>NZ_JCABZI010000002.1:0-673766 GCF_059499825.1 Pseudorhodoplanes sp. | reverse complement strand
CGATCAGCTCGGCCTTCTTGGCCTTCTTGGCGGACTTCTTGCCCTTCTTCTTCGCGGCAGCGGAGATGTCGGTGGCGATCAGCTCAGCCTTCTTGGCCTTCTTCGCCGACTTCTTACCCTTCTTCTTGGCGGCAGCCGAGAACTCGTCGCTCTTCGCAACGCCCGGCGTCGCCTGAGCCGCGAGCACCGGCGACAGGGTCGTCGACCCGATGAAGCCGATCGCAGCGATGATGGCGATCAATTTGCGCATGTTTGTGTGTCCTTGTTGGCGGTCTTTCCGGTGCGAGCGATCTGGTTCGACCCCTGATGCGCCCCCTCCCGTACCGTGGCGATTCATCGCAGTTTTCATTTCGCCGCGCAAACAAAAAAACAGAAAAAGATGAGAAAAATCAGTAACTTAACGAGCATTCAGCTTGCCATTAATGCGCGTTCAGCGCTCTGAATGCACGTTAATGGCGCCGGCCGCTTTATGGTGCGGTGCGGCGCAAACCGCGGGCGGCCGGGCCGGAGGTCGCTGCTGCCGGGATGTCCTGCCGCGCTTATTTGACCCGTCGGACCACGCGGGCTACCAAACCGCGGCATCGAACAAACCATCATGTCATTCAACACCTTCGGCCATTTGTTTCGCGTGACCACGTTTGGCGAGAGCCACGGGCCTGCGATCGGCTGCGTGGTCGACGGCTGTCCGCCGCGCATCCCGCTGAGCAGCGCCGAAATCCAGGCCGACCTCGATCGGCGGCGACCGGGCCAGTCGCGCTTCACCACCCAGCGTCAGGAGCCCGATACGGTTCGTATCCTGTCCGGCGTATTCACCGACGAGACTGCCGGCATCAAGATGACGACCGGCGCGCCGATCGCTCTTCTGATCGAGAATGTCGACCAGCGCTCGAAGGATTATTCCGACATCAAGGACAAGTATCGCCCCGGCCATGCCGGCTACACCTACGACGCGAAATACGGCTTCCACGACTATCGCGGCGGCGGACGGGCCTCGGCGCGCGAGACCGCGTCGCGGGTCGCCGCCGGTGCAGTCGCGCGCAAGGTGGTGCCGGGCGTCACCGTGCGCGGCGCATTGGTGCGGATCGGCCCGCATGCCATCGACCGCACGCGCTGGGACTGGGACGAGGTCTCGCGCAATCCGTTCTTCTGCCCCGACGCCAGGACCGCGGAATTGTGGGCCGGCTATCTCGATGGCGTACGCAAGTCCGGTTCGTCGGCGGGCGCGGTGATCGAGATCGTGGCCGAGGGCGTGCCGGCGGGTCTCGGCGCGCCGATTTACGGCAAGCTCGACGCCGATCTCGCTGCGGCCTTCATGAGCATCAACGCCGTGAAGGGGGTCGAAATCGGCGACGGCTTCGCCGCAGCCGATCTCTCCGGCGAGGCCAATGCCGACGAGATGCGAACCGGCAACGACGGCAAGCCGGTCTTCCTGTCGAACCATGCCGGCGGCATCCTTGGCGGCATCTCCACCGGACAGCCGGTCGTCGCCCGTTTCGCGGTCAAGCCGACCTCATCGATTCTAACACCCCGCCAGACCGTCGACCGCTATGGCGGCGATACCGATATCTTGACCAAGGGCCGCCACGACCCCTGCGTCGGCATCCGCGCGGTGCCGGTCGGGGAGGCGATGATGGCATGCGTGCTGGCGGATCACTATCTGCGTCATCGCGGGCAGGTGGGCGAGGGGCCGTCCTGGCCTTTCCCGCGCCCGGCCCGATAAACAGGATCATTATGCTCGAGACCCATCAGCGCATCGATCAGGCCATCGCGGCCTTTGCCCGCGGCGAAATCGTCGTGGTGACCGACGACGACGACCGCGAGAACGAGGGCGACCTGTTCGTCGCCGCCTCGCTCTGCACGCCGGAGAAGATGGGATTCATCATCCGGCATACATCCGGCATCGTCTGCGCGCCGCTGTCGGCGGATGACGCCAAGCGTCTGCATCTCGACCCGATGGTGTCACGCAATGACGCGCCGTTGTCGACTGCGTTCACAGTGTCGGTCGATGTGAAGCACGGGCTGACCACCGGGATTTCGGCCGAGGAGCGCACCAACACCGTTCGCGCGCTGGCCAACGGCAATAGCGGCGCGTCGGACTTTGTCCGTCCGGGGCATGTCTTCCCGCTGGTCGCGCGCGACGGCGGCGTGCTGATGCGGTCTGGTCATACCGAAGCCTGTATCGATATGTGCAAGCTCGCCGGCGTGCCTGAAGTCGGCGTACTGTCCGAACTGATGAATGACGACGGCACCGTGATGCGCGGGCGCCAGGTTGCCGAATTCGCCGAAAAACATGGGCTCAAGCGGCTGTCGATTGCCGACCTGATCGCCTACCGCCAGGCGCGCGAGAAGCTGGTCCAGCGGGTCGGCGAATTCCCGGTGGCGTCGCCGATCGGACCCTTGCAGGGCTATGCCTATGTGACGCCCTTCGACGCCACGCATCACATGGCGTTCGTCTATGGCAATATCGGCGATGGACGGAATATTCTCACCCGCCTGCATCGCGCCGACGTGATCGGCGATGTGTTCGGCGGCGCCAAGACCATCAACGCGGTGTTGCAGCGCTTCAAGGACGATGGCCGCGGCGTGATCGTGTATCTGCGCGACGGCACCGCCGGCGTCCCGGTCACGGCGATCCCGCGCGAAGAGACCGAGTCGGAGGCCGCCCGGATTCGCCAATGGCGCGAAATCGGGCTCGGTGCCCAGATCCTGAGGGATCTCGGGATCGGCTCGATCCGGCTGGTGACCTCGAAAAAGCTCACCTATGTCGGCTTGGGCGGGTTCGGTATCGAGATTGTGTCCACGGAAGCTGTCGACGGCTGATCCGCCGCTTTTCCGCTGCGTGCGGCCATGGCACCATTTCCCCGTAAAGCGGGGAGATGAAGATGCTGCGTCGACCGGCCGTCATCGCGATTTCGCTGGCCCTTGCCCTCGTGGCCGCCACCGCCCGGCCGCTCGAAGCCGCGCCGACAACGCGCGGCGGCGCCAGTCAGCGAACTGCCACCGTGGATGTCGAACTCGTGCTGGCGGTCGACATTTCCTATTCCATGGATGCCGACGAACTGGCGCTGCAGCGCGAAGGATATGCCAGGGCGCTGACGTCCACCGAATTTCTCAACGCTCTGCGTGAGGGCATCCATGGCAAGGTTGCCGTCACCTATTTCGAATGGGCCGGCGCCGGCGAACAGCGCGTGGTCGTGCCGTGGCGGGTGGTGGACGGCCCGGAAAGCGCGGGCTCGGTCGCAAGCGAGATCATGGCAGCGCCGATCCGGCGCGCCGCGCGGACCTCGATTTCGGGCGCGTTGCTGTTTGGCGCGTCCCTTTTCGAGACCAGCGGCCATCGCGGTATCCGCCGGGTGATCGATATTTCCGGCGACGGTGCGAATAACAACGGGCCGCTCGTCACCATCGCCCGCGACGACGTGTTGTCCAGGGGCATCACCATCAACGGCTTGCCGGTGATGCTGAAGCGTCCGAGCTACTCGACCATGGATATCGAATTGCTCGATGAATACTACGAGGATTGCGTGATCGGCGGCCCGGGCGCGTTCGTGGTGCCGGTCAAGGACCGCGACAAGTTCGTGGAGGCGATCCGCACCAAGCTCGTGCTGGAGATCGCGACGCTCACGCCGCAGACCCGCGTCATGAAGGCGTCGGCCGCCAATCCACGTGTCCCCTGCACGATCGGCGAGCGGATCTGGCAGGAGCGCTGGGGGAATTGAGCCTCCGCACGCTTGGAGCGTCGCGTCGCTACGGCCCCTCGTTCTCCGACTTGCTGCCGCCTGCGTCCCCGCCATGTTCGGGCGGAATTCCGGATTGATCCTGCGGCGATCCCGGGAGCGCGAATACTTTCAGGGAATCGCCCTGTGTGGTTTCAAACCGGGCGTGTCCGGTCGCCGTGATGGCGATGTATTGCCTGCCATTGTGTTCGTAGGTCATCGGTCCGGCCTGGCCCCCGGCCGGCAGTCGCGCCTGCCAGACCAGTCGTCCGGTCGCTGTCTCGAAGGCGCGCAGGAAATTGTCCTGCGCCGCGGCAATGAATGTCAGTCCGCCAGCCGTGGTCAGCGGCCCGCCGAGATTGGCCGTACCCATCTCGATCTTCAGCCGTGCGGGAATGCCCAGCGGACCGGAATCGAAGCCGGTGCCGAGCGGTCTGGACCATGCCAGTTCGCCGGTGTCGATGTTGGTTGCCGCGATGAAGCCCCAAGGCGGCGCAAGGCAGGGCACGTTCAGGACAGACAGCCACATCGGACGATCGACGCCGAACGGCGTGCCGGAGTGCGGCGCGATCGCCTGATCGGGTCGCGCACCGCCCGAGCCGACAGGCCGGTCTTTGACCTCGGAGCGCGGGAACATGTCGACCACGTTCGGCAGCCGCGAATAATTGGCGATGACAATGCGCTGCACCGGATCGAAGGCGAGTCCGCCCCAGTTCATGCCGCCGACGGTTCCGGGCAGCAGTACCATGCCCTTTGTCTCAACTGTCGGAGGCGTGAACATGCCCTCATAGCGGCGCGCGTGAAATCCGATGCGGCACAGGGCGGCGTCGATCGGCGTCACGCCCCAGACGTGCCGACCGTCGATGGTCTCCGGTTCGCGGCCCGGCACGCCGCCGAGATTTGGAAAGAACACCGATTGCGGCTGGGTTGGCGACAGGCGTTCGCCGGGGAGGGCGCCACCCTGCGGAACCTTGCGCTGTTCGACCGGACGCAGAGCCTCGCCGCTCGCGGCATCCAGCAGGAACAGGTCGCCGCTTTTCGTGCCCTGCAGGACGGCGCGACGGCTTTTGCCGTCGATCGTGACATCGACCAGCATCGGCTGCGCGCCGATGTCGTAATCCCACAGGTCGTGTTGCACGGTGGCGAAGGACCAGCGCGTCTTGCCGTTGGTGAGATCGACCGCGACGATGGCGGCGGTGAAGCGGTCTTCCTCCTCGGTGCGGTTGCCGCCCCAATGGTCGGCGCCGGGATTGCCGGTGCCGAGAAAAGCCAGCCCGAGCGACTCGTCGGCTGAAATCACATTCCAGACATTGGGCGTTCCGCGTGGATAGATTTCCCCCGGCGCAAGCGGCGCCTGCGCGTCAGGCCGCAGCGCATCCCAGGCCCAGCGCAGTTCGCCGCTGCGCGCGTCGTAGGCCCGCACCACGCCGGACGGCGCATCGCGACGCTGGTTATCGCTGACTTGCTGCCCGACGAGCAGAAGGCCGCCGGCAACGGTGGCGCCGGATGTGTTGGAGGCAAAGCCGGCTTCGCGCAGTCCCATGCCTTGGGTGAGGTCGACGATCCCGTTGCGGCCGAAGCCGATGCAGACGAAGCCGGCGACGGCGTCGAGCGCGATCAGCCGTCCGTCGGGCGTTGCGACATACACACGCCGATGGCAATTGCTGCCGCCACGAGGCACTTGCCCAATCACGCCCGGTACCGTCGGCGTTTTGCTGATTGCGTCGGGCTGCCCGGCCGGTTCGCCGTCGTCAAAGTAAGCAACGGCACGGCAAGCGGCGCTGAACAGCGACTCCATACTGCGTGGTGGCACCTGCGGATCGTAGTGCCACTTCACCTCGCCGGTTGCGGGATCGAGCGCATAGACACGGCTGCTGCTGGTGCAGGTGTAAAGGAAGTCGCCGACTTTGATCGGGGTGTTTTGCGACGAATAGAACACGCGGCCTTCGGCGGGGGTGAGGTCGCCACTGCGAAACGTCCAGGCCTCTTCCAACTCGCCGACATTACCGGTGTGCACCTGCGCCAGTGTCGAATAGCGGCGTCCTGCGGTGGTGCCGCCATAGGCGGTCCATTCAGCGCTCGCGTCGCGCGCTTGCGACTCCGTCGCCGGCGGCTGACGCTGCTCCGCGCGCGATTCCGGTGCCTCGACGCGCTCCCAATTTATCGCGATGACGATGCCGGCGGCAGCAAATGCCGCAACGATTCCGAATGAAACGCCGATGCGTGCAAAACTGTGGCGTGGCGTTTGCCAGAACACGAAGGCGGCGGCAGCGCCAATGACGAGGCCTGAAACGATGCCCATCCGCGCCGCGAAATCGAAGCCCCAGGCCGGGAGCCAGCCCTTGCCGGCAATTTCGAACAGCGACCACGCAAGCGTCAGCAGGATTGCAGCGCCGCACGCAATCATCGCTGAGCGATGCCGTCCGAGCCAGGCGAGCAGGCCGCCACTGAGCAGAAGCAGACCGGCGACGATGTAATAGGCCGTCCCGCCCAAGACGAGCAGGTAAGCGCCAAGTCCCGCCATCGCGAGGCCGAGCAGTCCCAAAACCGAAGCGAACAGAAGATAGAGCCATTTCCAGGCCGGATGCCCCTTGGCTTCACGGCCGTGCATAGGCATTGGTCCAGTTGGTCATCGCGTGCTTCGTTTCGGTGATGGATTTGCCAAGCAGGCGCGTGGCACGTGCGCCGCATGCACAACCCAACGGCGCGCTCCACTGCCGGTTCCCGCAGGTTCAGAGACAGGACGTCGCAGTCTCCGGTCTTCGCGTCACCGCACGAAGTGCGCCACCATTTCCACATGCGCGGTGTATTTGAACTGATCGACCGGCGTCACGCGCACGAGCCTGTAACCGCCTGCGATCAGGATCGCGGCATCGCGCGCGAAGGTCGCGGCGTTGCACGACACCGCGATGACCGTCTTCACCTTGCTCTTCGTGAGTTCGCGGGCCTGCGCCTCCGCGCCCTGCCGCGGCGGATCGAACACGACGACATCGAAAGGCGAGAGGTCGATCGGCTGCATCGGTAGCCGAAATAGGTCGCGCTTTTGGACGGTGACTTTCTTGAGTCCTGGCGTCGCCTGGGCCGCGCGGGACAGCGCATCGATCGCCGGCTGATCGCTGTCGATCGCGGTGACGCGCATGGTCTCTGCAAGCCGCAGCGTGAACGGTCCGATGCCGCAAAACAGGTCGAGCGCGGTTTTGATTTTGCCCGCGCTTGCCGTGACCAGCCGTGCGAGCGTGTCCTCGCCTTGCGCCGTCGCCTGCAGAAATGGTCCCGGCGGCAGCGCCACCTGCGCTCGTCCCATCTGCACCAGTGGCGGAGCGATCAGCGCCACCATCTCGCCATGCCGAGTAATCCGTGCGATCCGCCCGGATGCAGCGATGCGCGTCAGTTTCAGCGCGTGCGCCCGGTCGAGCGGGCCGGAGCCGCGCACGTCGATATCGAGGCCATTGAGGGTGGCGGTCGCGTGGATATCGAGCGGCTTCTTCAGTGGGCCGAGCGCCTCCGCGATCGCCCATGCGGCCTCGATTGCACCGTCCATCCCTGGCGCCAGCACCGGGCAGCGGTCGATCGGCACGAGCGTATGAGCGCGCAAAGCCGAAAAGCCGACCTCGACGATCTCCCTGGTGCCTTGCCGTGCATGAAGGACAACGCGGCGCCGGCCTTCCCCATGCGCATCGATCAGGTCGTCGACCGCCGCATCGATCTGCGCATGCCGCAGCGCCTCGACCACCAGATTGCGTTTCCAGTCGCGGTATTGCGGCTCCGCCCAATGCTGGATCGCGCAGCCGCCGCAGACTCCGAAATGCGGGCAGAACGGCGCAACGCGGTCGGGCGAGGGGGACACCACGCGCAGCAGGTGGCGGCGGTCGGGATGACCCTGCACCGCGCCCACATCGACGGTTTCGCCGGGCAGCGTATAGGGCACGAAGATCGGCCCGTCAGGCGAAGACGCTACGCCGTCGCCGCGATGCCCGATGTCCAAAATGACCAACCTGTCGACCATTGCGGTGTCATGCCCGGCTTTTGCCGGGGAGGGCAAGACTGCTTCTGTCGTTCATCCGAAGATGCGCCTGTCGTGCTACCGTTCGGCCGCTACGTTGCTTCCAAATGATGAGCGAAGAAGCAAGCGGGAGACGGACGATGACCTTATTCGTGATCGCCGCGGGGCTGATGGTCGCGGCTCATGTCGTCGCCGCGTTGCAGCGACCGCGCCTGGCCGTGATCGTGTCGGGTATCCTGTGGGCGCTCTACGCCTATTACGAGTATCTGATCGCGACCGGCGTCCTGTGCGACAAGGACTGCAACATTCGTGTCGATCTCGTGTTTTTCTTTCCGATACTCGGGCTCGCGACGTTCTGGGCCTACCAATCGTATAATGGGAAGTCGGGCCCGGCGAAGATTGCCGGCATTGTCCTTGGAATCGTCGGCCTGCTGGCGTTTGGGCTCGTGGCCGAGGCCTACGGTTACGGCGCTTTCGCATACGCCGTCATATTAGGTGTCGTGGCGATCGCCATCATCTACGCGATCAAATCGAGGTCCGTAGCAAAACGGTCGTGACGCCGTCAGTGCACCGCGCCCGGCACGTCCGGCATGTAGCCGCGCCGCGTCAGCAGGTGAAAACGCGTCACCAGCATCAGCGCATAGACGATCACCGACAGCGACAGCCCGATCCACACGCCGAGCGCGCCCCAATTCAGCACGAAGCCGAGACCGTAGCAGGCCGAGAACCCGATTACCCAGAAGCAGATGAAGGAGAACAGGAGCGGCACCCGCGTGTCATTCAGCCCGCGCAGCGCACCGGCCGCGATCGACTGCACGCCATCGCAGATGAAGAAGCTTGCGCCCACGACCATCAGAGTCGCGGCCAGCGCCGCGGTCTGGCCGTTCTCCCTGGTGATCGTGCCGAGGAACATGACCGGCAGCATGTCGCGGGTCGCGATCACCAGCAGCGTCATCACAAACATAAAGCCGGCGCCGAGCGAGATCGCGACGAAACCCGCGCTGCGGGTGCCAGCGCTGTCGCGCCGTCCGACCGCATGCCCGACGCGCACGGTCGCCGCCATCGAGATGCCGAACGGCACCATGAACATGATCGAGGCGATCTGCAGCGCGATCTGATGCGCGGCCAGAGCCGTGGTGGAAATCCAGCCCATCATGATGCCGGCTGCGGCAAACACGCCGTACTCCAGCATGAAGGTGCCGGAGATCGGCGAGCCGATCACCAGCAGCTTGCGGAATAGCGGCCAGTCAGGGCGCCAGAAGCGGCCCATCACCTGATACTTCTTGAACGGCCGCAGCGAATAGCAGACCCAGATCGCGGCGATGCACATGCCGAGATTGACGATGGTGGTCGCGATGCCGGCGCCGAGCAGGTCGAGCCGCGGCAGGCCGAACTCGCCATAGATCAGTGCATAGGCGAGCAGGGCGTTGGCCGGGATTGCGACCAGCGTGATCCACAGGCCGGGCTCGGGCCGGTTCACCGCGCCCATGAAACCGCGCAGCGCAATGAACCACCAGGACGGAATGAGACACCAGGCGAGCCCGAACAGGTAGCGCGCGGCAAGCGTCGCCGCCTCTTCGGTCTGGCCGAGGAACAGCAGGATCTCCTTGCCGTAAAGCTGGACCAGGCTGAGCGGGATGCCGAGCAGGGTCGCGGCCCATAATCCGACACGCAAGGCGCGCCGCACCATGCGGGGATCGCGCGCACCAAATGCTTGCGCCGCAAGCGGCGCCACCGCGGAGACGAGTCCCATTCCGAGCACGAAGACGGCGAACAGCACCGTGTGACCAAGCGCCGCGGCCGCGACCACATGGTCCCCGAGCCGGCCAAGGAGCGCCAGATCGCTGGTCATCATCGCGATCTGGCCAAGCTGGGTCAGCGCGATCGGCCATGCGAGCCGCAGCGTTTCGGTCAGTTCGGCGCGCCATCGCGACGCAGGTGCGGCCGGGGCTGGAACCCCGGCGGTCAGGGTACTTTGCATTGTCATGGTATGGCCGTTCGGCAGGGCGGCGGCAACGGACGCCGGCCCATGCGGTAGCCTTTGGCGAACGCACGTGAAGCTTGCGTGACGGCGCGGATAAGGGCCAAAAGTGTTGGAAATCGGTCCGGTTCCATTCTTTCGGGTGATGAACGGGATCGGCCGGCTTCATGCGCGAATCGGTCGCCACCGCCCGGCGGCTGACCCTTTCTGCGCATCGGGACGACAAGCCTGCCGTTGCGACGGCGGAAACGGGGACCGCCGATGGACAATATCGTCCGCGCGCTGCGCACCTTCCTGCGGCTGGCGATGCCGTATTTCCGCTCCGAAGAGCGTTGGACGGCGCGTCTGCTTTTGCTCGCCGTCATCGGTGCCGAGCTTGGACTGGTCTATGTGGCGGTCGCTGCGGTCAACTGGAATGCGCGCTTCTTCAACGCGCTCGAGAACCGCGACTGGAATGCGTTTTACAGCGAACTGATCTTCTTCGGGTTCATCGTGATGGCCGCGGTGGTGGCCGGGGCATCGCAATATTTCTTCGGTCAGACCTTGCAGATCCGGTGGCGGCGCTGGCTGACCGCGAATTACGTCTCGGTCTGGATGGCGCAGGGCCGGCATTATCGCGTGCGGGTGGTGGCACCGCAGGTCGACAATATCCACCTGCGCATCGCGAGCGACGTGTATCTGTTTATCCAGCGCACGCTCGAACTGGCGACCGGACTCCTTGGCAGCACCGTCGCGCTTGTGTCCTTCGCCTTTATCCTGTGGGGATTGTCTGCGACCACGCCGGTGCCAGGCTTAAGCGGCGGCACCATTCCGGGCTGGCTGATCTGGGCGGCGTTGCTCTATGCCGGTCTGGGCACATTGTTCGCCCATCTGATTGGCTGGCGGCTGATCCCGCTGAATTTCAACCAGCAGCGCTTCGAGTCCGATTTTCGCTTCGCGATCGTGCGCGCGGCCGATCATTCCGAACCGATCGCGTTGATGCGGGGGGAGCCGGTCGAGCGCGCCGATTTGCATCACCGCTTCTCCAACCTGGTCGCGAACTGGACGCGGCTGGTCGTGACCCAGACCCGCCTGGTTGGCTTTGTCGGCGGTTACGCGCAGGCGTCCACGGTGGTGCCCATTCTTATGGTGGCTCCAGCCTATCTCGCCGGTGCGATCCCGCTGGGCTCGCTGATGCAGGCGGCGCTCGCTTTCACCCGGGTCGAAGGCGCATTCGCCTTCTGCATCTCGGCCTATCCGAAGATCGCGGAATGGAAGGCGATGGTCGATCGTCTCGCCGGTTTCGAGGACGCGATGATCGCGGTCGACGAGAGCCGCGCGCAGACGGAAGGCGTGATCGTCGTCGGGCGCGAAGGCGGCCGCGACCTCGAATTGTCGGGCCTGTCGATCCGGCTGCCGGACGGCTCGGACATTTCCGGCTTTCCGGCCATGGATCTCAAGCCGGGCGACCGGCTGATGATCGCGGGCCCTTCCGGCTCCGGGAAGTCGACGCTGTTCCGGGCCTTGGCGGGTCTTTGGCCGTCCGGCTCCGGACGGGTCGAGTTTCCGAAGGACGGCGAGGTGCTGGTGATGCCGCAGCGGCCGTATTTTCCGCTCGGTACACTCCGCACCGCGGTGGCCTATCCCAGCGAGCAGGGCGCGGTGCCCCATTCCGATATCGTTGCGGCACTGGAGACGGTGGGCCTGTCGCATCTGGTCCCGCGGCTGGACGAGGAGGCGGATTGGAACGTGCTGCTCTCGGGCGGCGAACAGCAGCGCGTCGGGATTGCACGGGCGCTGATCCGAAAACCGACCGTACTGCTGTTCGACGAGCCGGTGGCGGCATTGGCCGACGCTTCGGGGCGCGAGCTCTATCTCACCCTGCTGGAGAAGCTGCCCAATGCGGTGGTGCTGACCATCGACCGGCGCGAGGTTTTGCGCGAATACCACGAAAAAATCGTCGAATTGAGCCGCGACGATACCGTCTCCCGGGCGCGCCTCTTGGCAACCCAGCCAGCTTGAGCTAGCCAAAGTGAGGGTCCTGTCAGGGTCTTCGGCTTTGCCGGTTCGGCGCATCGCCTTCGCATCACAAGAGTATCGTCCTGCCTGAGGTGTAGATATGAGCCAGCAAGCTTCCGCGATCGGCATGAATTATTGGACTGACAAGTGGGACCTGCACGAGGACGTGTGTCCCTGCGACGTGCACTTCAACGAGTGGGTCGCGGATCAGGGTCTGAAGAACAAGACCATCTTCCATTTCGGCACCGGGACGCATCATGTCGTCGGCGTCGAGCAGGCCCGCAGCGGCTCAAACAACGCGGTGCTCGCGATCACCGCTTCGATCGAGGAATACGAGGCCTATATCAAGCTGGTCTCGACCAACTCCGCCGTGGCGAAGAGCTACGTCGCGTATTTCGGCGACATCTATCTGACCAACCCGCGCCTGCTGCCCGACTTCGACATCGTCACCATGGTGCATTTGTGCGAGTTCTTTTTCCCGAACACCGCGAGCCCCGAATATGGCGGCATGACCGATCGCCAGGTCCTCGACCTGTTCACCGACAAGACGCGGTCGGGCGGCTATCTGATCTTCTACAAGAATTCGATGGGTGCCCAACGCACGTCGGAAATCCTGCCGGTCTGGGAGAAAGAAAAGCCGGTCGAGCGCGTCGCCGATTTCAAGACGCTGATTGTTTATCGGAAGAAATAGGTTTCCGATGTCATGCGCGGGCTTGACCGCGCATCTATCCTCTTTGCTTGATGGATTGCCGGGTCAGGCCCGGCAATGACGGCCAAGGGCGTCACTTCACATCGAGCGGCGTGGTGCCCTTGGCCTTGCCGTCTGTGCCGGTGGTGATCTTGTCCACACGGGCCTCGGCCGCCTTCAGCAATTCCTCGCAGCGGCGCTTCAGCGCCTCGCCGCGCTCGTAGATCTCGACCGATTCCGCGAGCGGCACTTTCCCTTCCTCGAGCCGCTTGATGATCGATTCCAGTTCGTCGATCGCCCGCTCGAAGGGCATGGTCATCACGTCGGCGTGGTTGCTGTCTGACATGTCGGTCCTGATACGATTCCCGGTCGATTATAGCCACATCTGCTGGCTTGCCGAAGGCAAAGGCCGTCAGGTTTAGCCCGTTGGCTATCCCCGCATCAGCGCGGTGACATGGGCATCCACGGAATTGGCCAGCCCTTGCAGGTCATACCCGCCCTCCAGCGCCGAGACCACCCGGCCGCCGGCCCGGCGATCGGCCAGGTCCATCAGCTTTTTGGTGGCCCAGGCGAAGTCGGCCTCGGTGAAATTCAGGCTCGCCAGCGGGTCGCGGATATGCGCGTCGAACCCCGACGAGATGATGACGAGGTCCGGCCCGAAGGCTTCCAGCCGCGGCAGGATCACGTCGTCCATCGCGGCGCGGAACTGCTCGCCGCCGTCGCCCGCTCGCAGCGGCGCGTTGACGATATTGTCGTGGTCGCCGCGCTCGGATTTCGCGCCGGTGCCGGGATAAAGCGGCATCTGGTGGGTCGAGCAATACATCACCGTCGGATCGCTCCAGAAAATCTCCTGGGTGCCGTTGCCGTGGTGCACGTCGAAATCGATGATGGCGACGCGGGCGAGCCCGTGCGCCTTCTGCGCATGGCGGGCGGCGATCGCCACGTTGTTGAACAGGCAGAAGCCCATCGGCCGCACGGTCTCGGCGTGATGACCGGGTGGACGGGTGGCAACGAAGGCGTTGTCGGCGCGCTTGCCGATCACCTCGTCGACCGCGAGCACGACACCGCCGACGGCGCGCAAGGCCGCTTCCAGCGACCCGGGCGACATCGAGGTGTCGCCGTCGAGCGAGACCATGCCTTCGCGCGGTGCGGCCTCGCGGATCGCTCTGGCATAGTCCATGGGATGCGCCAGCGCGACGGCCTCGAGGTCGGCCATCGGTGCCTGTTCGCGTGCGAGCAGCGCGAATTTCTCGTTCTCCAGCGCGCGGTCGATCGCCCGCAGCCGGTCCGGACGCTCCGGATGGCCGGGCGGGGTGACGTGATTGAGACAGGCGGGATGGCTGATCAGCAGCGTTGTCATGCGACGGGTGGCACTTTCAGGGTTTTGCGCGAGAAGCCTCAAGGTCACGGATATCGCGGCGTGCGTCAATGACAACGCCGGGTGGCGGCGGCGGTTCGTCCGGCGTGAAGAATACCTCGGCCAGCGGCATCGTCGGGTCGACCCGGTACGGCTCGAAATCGCGCACGCCCTCGTTATAGAGGAAGCTATCGTCGATCAGGAAATGTCCCGTGAAATCGGCGGCCTTCTTGTTGAAGATCGCGTAGGCCGCGTCCGCCATGATCTCGGGCTTGCGCGACATCCGCATCACGATATCGCCGCCGAGCAAATTCTGGATCGCACTGGTCGCGATCGTCGCGCGAGGCCACAGCGCATTCACCGCGATGCCCTTTGGCCGCAACTCGCCGGACAGCCCCAGCACCACCATGCTCATGCCGAACTTGGCCATCGAATAGGCGGTGTGCGGCGCGAACCACTTCTGCTTCATGTCGAGCGGCGGCGAATTCATCAGGATGTGCGGGTTCGCGGCCTTTTCCAGATAGGGAATTGCGAATTTCGACACCATGAAGGTGCCGCGGGCATTGACGCCGTTCATCAGGTCGTAGCGCTTCATGTCGGTCTGTTCGACCGGCGTGACCTGCACCGCACTCGCATTATTCACCACGATATCGATGCCACCGAAGGTGTCGGCGGTGCGGGCGAGCGCGGCCTTTACCTGCTCCTCGTCGCGTACATCCACATGAAGCGGGAGCGCCTGACCCCCGGCCTTCACGATCTCGGCCGCAGCGGTGTGGATTGTGCCGGGCAGCTTCGGATGCGGCTGGTCCGTCTTGGCGGCGACGGCGATATTGGCGCCATCGCGCGCCGCCCGCACCGCTATGGCCAGCCCGATGCCGCGCGATGCGCCGGTGATGAACAGGGTCTTTCCTTTGAGCGACATGATCGGTTCTCCGCGAGCAACCGATGGGACAGCCTGCCGCACTGGGAGTCAACGCGCGCCGGGAGATCGCGGGCTTTCCTTTTCGGTTCCCTCGCATATGTAGCGCTATGCCGGCCGGCCGTTTCATCTGCCAGCCGGTTCGTTTTTCCGATTCTGCTTTCATCCTCCCGCGAGGCCGTTCATGCAACTCACCGGCATCCACCATCTCACCGCGGTCTCCGCGGACGCACCGGGCAACCTGCGCTTCTATACACAGGTGATGGGCATGCGGCTGATCAAGAAGACCGTGAACCAGGACGATGTCTCGGCCTATCACCTGTTCTATGGTGACGGCATCGCTTCGCCGGGCAGCGATCTCACCTTCTTCGATTTCAACACCGGCCCGGAACGGCGCGGCAATCACACGATCTCGCGGACGGCGCTCCGTGTTGCCGGCCACGACACGCTGAAATGGTGGCACCGCCACCTCTCCGAAGCCGGCGCAAGGGTCGGCGAGATCGGCGAGCGCGACGGCCGCTTCACTCTCGACTTCGAGGATCCGGAAGGCCAGCGGCTGAGCCTGGTCGACGACGGCGGGACCGGCGAGGCGCATCCCTGGGACGAGAGTTCGGTACCGGCCGAGCATCAGATCCGGGGCCTTGGCCCGATCACCATGTCGGTGCCGGATCGCACCGCGACCGATATCGTGCTGCGCGAACTGATGTTCATGCGGCATGTGCGCGACTATCCGGTGCCGGATTCGGATTCCGATATCGTGCATGTTTACGAGATGGGTGAGGGCGGTGCGGCCGCCGAACTGCATGTCGCGGTGCGGCCCAAGCTGCCGATGGCGCAGCCCGGTGCGGGCGGCGTACATCATGTCGCGTTCCGCACACCCAACCGTGCCGAATACGACGCCTGGGCCGATCGCCTGGTCAAATTGCGGGTGCCCAACAGCGGCAAGGTCAATCGCTATTATTTCGAGTCGCTGTATTTCCGCGAGCCGAACGGCATCCTGTTCGAGATCGCGACCGACGGGCCGGGCTTTGCCGCCGATGAGCCGATGGAGTCGCTCGGGGAGAAACTGGCGCTGCCGCCGTTTCTGGAGAAGCGGCGCGCTGAAATCGAGCGCGGGCTGAAGCCGCTGGGTTGATCAAATAAAAACGGGGGAGGGACGACCAAGTACCTCCCCCGCTGGACATCGGCCCCGCTGACATCAGGGCCAATGCGAAATGAAACGGGTGCATGTCCGCATGAGACATGCACCCGTGTGTCGCTAAGGCTAGGCCGCGGCGGCCTTCGCGCCGGTCGGCACTTCCGAGATCGTCTTCAGCACCTGCGAGGCGATCTGATAGGGATCGCCCTGCGAATTCGGACGGCGATCTTCCAGATAGCCTTTGTAGCCGTTGTTGACGAAGGAATGCGGCACGCGGATCGAGGCGCCGCGGTCGGCCACGCCGTAGGAGAACTTGTTCCATGGCGCGGTCTCGTGCTTCCCGGTCAGGCGCTTGTCGTTGTCCGGGCCATAGACGCTGATGTGGTCGTGCAGGTTCTTCTCGAACGCCTTCATCAGCGCTTCGAAATATTCCTTGCCGCCGACTTCGCGCATGTACTTGGTCGAGAAGTTGCAGTGCATGCCCGAGCCATTCCAGTCGGTATCGCCCAGCGGCTTGCAGTGGAATTCGATGTCGATGCCGTATTTCTCGGTGAGACGCAGCATCAGGTAGCGGGCCATCCACATTTCGTCGGCGGCCTTTTTCGAGCCCTTGCCGAAAATCTGGAATTCCCACTGGCCCTTTGCCACTTCGGCATTGATGCCTTCGTGGTTGATGCCGGCGGCGAGGCAGAGTTCGAGATGCTCTTCGACGATCTCGCGGGCGACCGAACCGACATTCTTGTAGCCGACGCCGGTGTAATAGGGGCCCTGCGGCGCCGGATAGCCAGCCTCCGGGAAGCCGAGCGGACGGCCATCCTGGTAGAAGAAATATTCCTGCTCGAAGCCGAACCACGCGTCCGGATCGTCGAGAATGGTGGCGCGCTTGTTGGAGCTATGCGGGGTGACGCCATCGGGCATCATCACTTCGCACATCACCAGCGCACCGTTCTTGCGCGCGGCGTCCGGGTAGATGGCGACCGGCTTGAGCACGCAGTCCGACGAATGGCCCTCGGCCTGCATCGTCGACGAGCCGTCGAAGCCCCAGAGCGGCAACTGTTCGAGCGAGGGAAATACGTCGAATTCCTTGATCTGGGTCTTGCCGCGCAGACTCGGAACCGGCGTGTAACCGTCGAGCCAAATATACTCGAGCTTGAACTTTGGCATTGGTCTCTCTTGATCTTGGCGACGCGGAAAAGGTGAACCCGATGGTTAATCGGGTGCCGGCTCGCGCCCGGCTACCGGCAATGCGTCAATTCAAGCATTTTATGTGCCAATCCCGGCGGCAGAGGCCGGCGCGGCAGCAATTGCTGCGGCACAGCACTTTATGTGCAGCGCCCAATTGGCGATCAAAGCAGCAGGTGGCGAAACGCCCATATTGTATGCATGCGCTGATTTTATGTGAGGCATGAGGAGCAAATCAGGGGCAGCACGGTTATATTCATTCCAGAAAATGAATCGCGTTGACGGCGCAACGAACAAGGACCGAACCGATGCCTACTTTGAATCGCGGCCCCGCCAGTCGGGGATCAGCCGAAATTATCGCCTTCCCGGCGCGCGGTCGCTTTGCCGTTGGCATGCAGGCTGACGTACTCGATGCGCGGGCATCGACTGCCGTGGTTAAAACCGTGAGCGGCAGCTCCTGGTACCACGAAGAAGCAATCCGCAACGAGCGGACCACCAAGAACTAGCATTGCACATCGCCGGGTATGTGCGAGCGCGCGTCGCCGGGACGCGCGCTTTTTCTTTGTCTATCCGCCGAAGACCGACCAGCCCATTCGCTGCGTCAGCTTTTCCAGCGCGATGCGGCCGAGATGCGAATTGCCAGTGTCGTCGAGACCGGGCGACCACACCGCGATGGAGGCCTTGCCGGGCGCAATCGCCAGAATGCCGCCGCCGACGCCACTCTTGCCCGGCAACCCCACCCGATAGGCGAATTCCCCCGATCCGTCATAATGCCCGCAGGTCAGCATGATCGCGTTGATGCGCAGCGCCCGTTCGGACTGCACCACTGCATAGCCGGTCGAGGGATTGATGCCGCGATAGGCCAGGAAACGGCTCGCCATCGCCAGCTGACGGCACGACATCGCGATTGCGCAGTGATGGAAATAGACGCCGAGCGTGTAATCGACCGGATTCTCGATCACGCCATAGGCCTTCATGTAATTGGCCAGCGCGACATTGCGGAAGCCGGTGCGCTGCTCGGAGGCCGCCACCGCCTCGTCGATCGCGATCGATGAATCGTCGGCCAGGAATTGCAGGAAACGGAGAATGTCGCCCAGCACTTCGCGCGGCTTGTGCCCGGACAGGATCGCATCGGTGACAGCGATGGCGCCGGCATTGATGAAGGGATTGCGCGGGACGCCTTTTTCATATTCGAGCTGGACGATGGAGTTGAACGCGCTGCCGGACGGTTCACGCCCGACTTTCCGCCACAGCCGGTCGCCGATCCGCCCCAGTGCGAGAGTCAGGGTGAAGACCTTGGAGATGCTCTGGATCGAGAACGGCTCTTCGGCCTCGCCGCCGGTCGCAACGCGGCCTTCGGCGTCGATCACGGCGATGCCGAACTTCGCCGGATCGGCGCGCGCAAGTTCCGGAATGTAGGTCGCGACGTCGCCGCGGTCCGGCCGCCGGCGCATCTCGTCGGCGATCTCGGTGACGACCTGCTGCAGGTCGGGACTATGGCTCATGTCGGATTGGCTGGCATTTTGATGGCGGCATTACGGGTTATCGCCGCTGGCCGGTCAAGCGGTGTTGAACGCGGGCGCGGAACTCTCGCCTGCGGTATCGATAGGACTGGCATCGGCCGCCCGGCTGCCTAAAATCCGGACTGCCGATCGGCCGCTTCGCAGGCACCGGGACCGCCGGTTGAGGCGCAACACGTCAGGCGTGGATACGCCGCAAAGCCCGCGTCCGGAAGGGAACCATGTCTTATCGCGCGCCAGTTGCCGACATCGTCTTTGCTCTGAAGCACGGCGCGGGGATGGGGGAGGCTCTGGCTTCCGGCCTGTATGGAGACTTGTCGGCGGACGATGTCGACGCCGTGCTGGTCGAAGCGGGCCGTTTTGCTTCGGACGTGATCGCGCCTCTCAACCGGGTGGGGGATAAGTTCGGCACGCCGTTCAAGGATGGTCGCGTGACCATGCCGCCGGGCTGGACGGAAGCCTATCGCGACTGGGCCGCGGCCGGCTGGAACGGGCTGGCTTCGCCCGCGCAATGGGGCGGGCAGGGGCTGCCGCGCGCGCTCAATGCAGCCTGTATCGAGATGTGGAACGCCGCCTCGATGGCCTTCGGCATCGGTCCGGTGCTGACCATGGCGGGCATCGATGCGCTGGCGCTGCACGGCAATGACGGATTGAAAAAGGCCTACCTCCCCAAGCTGATCAGCGGCGAGTGGATGGGCACCATGCAGCTCACCGAGCCGCAGGCAGGATCGGATGTCGGCGCGCTCAGAGCGCGCGCCGAACGCGCCGGTGACGGCACCTATCGCATCTTCGGGCAGAAGATTTTCATCACCTATGGCGAACACGAGATGACCGACAACATCATCCATTTCGTGCTCGCCCGCCTGCCCGATGCGCCGCCCGGCACCAAGGGTATCTCCCTCTTCCTCGTCCCGAAGTTCATGCTCGAAGAAGATGGCAGGCTCGGCAAACGTAATGACGTGAGAGCCCATTCCGTCGAACATAAGATGGGTATTCACGCGTCTCCCACCTGCACCATGGTCTATGGCGATGACGGCGGCGCGGTGGGCTACCTGATCGGCAAGGAACATGCCGGCATGGCGTGCATGTTCACGATGATGAACGAGGCCCGGCTCGCCGTCGGGCTGCAGGGCGTCGCCATCGCCGAGCGCGCAATGCAGCAGGCGCTCCATTATGCCCGCGACCGCAAGCAGGGCCGCAGCGACCAGCTGGGCGGTCCGTCCTCCGTCGCCATCATCGAGCATGCCGACGTGCGGCGCATGATCTTCACCATGCGCGCGCTGACAAAGGCTGCGCGTGCGATCTGCTATGCCACGGCCGTTGCGCTCGACCGTTCGCATCTCGACCAGGATGCCGCCGCCGCGAAAACCGCACAGGAGCGCGCCGCGCTGCTGACGCCGGTGGCGAAGGCCTTCTCCACCGATATCGGCATCGAGGTCGCCTCGCTCGGCGTGCAGGTGCATGGCGGCATGGGCTTCATCGAGGAGACCGGCGCCGCCCAGCATTATCGTGACGCTCGCATCGCCGCGATCTACGAGGGCACCAACGGCATCCAGGCGATCGATCTCGTCACCCGCAAGATCACGCTGAATGGCGGCGCCACGGTGAAAGCCTTTATTGTCGAATTGCGTGACATCGCGGCACGCGTGCAGGCGGTGAACGATCCTGCTTTCGGCGCAACCGCCTTGCGGCTGACCGAGGCGATCGATTCACTCGAACGCGCCACCGACTGGCTGCTTGCGCATCTGTCATCCGACACGCGCGCTGCACTTGCGGGCGCCACGCCGTATTTGCGCCTCTTCGGCAATGCCGCGGGCGGAGCGATGCTCGCCAACGAAGCGCTGGCTGCGATCAGGCTTGTGAACGGCGACAGCGTCGACCGTATCGCCACCGCGCGCTTCTTTGCCGAGAACATCGCGGTGCAATGCGGCGGGCTGGAGACGACCGTGACGGAAGCGGCCGAGTCCGTCACATCGTCTCCGCTTCCCGGTGAGGCCGCTTGACCATGACCGATCTGGTTGAAATCAAGGACGACGGCGGCATCCGTGTCGTGCGGATGAACCGCCCCGACAAGAAGAACGCGTTGACCGCCGCGATGTATGATGCGATGGCGGCCGCGCTCGCCGGCACCAAGACCGATCCGGACATCCGTTGCGTGATGATCGCGGGGCTGCCCGGCGCGTTCTGCGCCGGCAACGATCTCGACGAATTCCGCAAGGCGGCGGACGACGGCGAGGGGCTCGGCGCGCCCGTGCTGCGCTTTCTGCATGCGCTGGCCTGGTGCGAGCGGCCTCTGGTCGCCGCGGTGGACGGTTTTGCGGTCGGCGTCGGCACGACGATGCTGCTTCATTGCGATTACGTCGTGGCGTCGCGCATGGCGCGGTTCAGCACGCCGTTTGTCGGCCTGGGTCTCGTTCCGGAAGCTGCCTCCACACTACTCGCGCCGCAGCTCATGGGCCCGCGCCGCGCCTTCGCGATGCTGGTGATGGGCGAGCCGTTCGATTCCGAACAGGCATTGTCGGTCGGGCTGATCAATGTGGTTGCGGACAGCGCCGCGGTCGAGACGCAGGCGCTCGCCGCCGCGCGGAAAATCGGGTCGCTGCCGCCGGAAGCGGTGCTCGCTTCGCGCCGCATGATCCGCGGCGAACCGCAGGAGCTTGCAGAACGCATCGACCTCGAGGCGGATTTCTTCCGCGAACGGCTGCAATCGCCCGCGGCGCAGGCGGCGTTCGCGGCGTTTTTCGCAAGGAAGAAGTGAGGCCGCGGGCGATCAACAGCGCCGGAGGGCCTGCGGCCGGGCGGCTTTGGATCCTCACCGAATCGATATCACTGTCGTCCGGGTCGCGACGCCCTTGTCCCCCAGGCGGGGCGTCGCGACAGGCCTCGCAGGGGCGCTCCCCCTTGTGTTCCGGCCCGGCTGCAGAACCGAGACTTTGGCATTGCAGGGGCCGGGGGGCGCCGGTATGAGGTGGCCCCTTCCTGCGCTGTTGGGGCGTCGCCAAGTGGTAAGGCACCGGATTTTGATTCCGGCATTCGGAGGTTCGAATCCTCCCGCCCCAGCCAGTCACTTTAGTGATTTTCGCCTTACGAGCGTCTCCGCGAAATAATGGCGTTTTCTGTGGCGAATTCGGCCGATATTGGTGCCCGCTACCGTCTCTGCATTCCCGGAGACGGCAAAATCAGCCCCGAATTCTTCCGTTGTCTCCCGACAATACGGCGCACAATCCCGTTTGCGAGAGAACCGGGGCGGAGACTGTCAAATATCGGACTGGGTGGTAGGGAGTGCAAAGGAGTAGAGGCGTGCCGCGCTACCATGCCGACGCTGCAACAGACCATTGCCGAAAAATTTCTTGCCGAGCTGGCCGAGAAACAAAATGCTCGACACCGCCAAGATTGAGGCGCTGCGCAGCCTGCTGAAGACGTAACGGCTCATCCTGACTACCGGCGCCTGGTTGCGCAGTTCGCGATAAAGATCGAATGGGTCCGCGAGAAGCTTCGTCGTTGAACAATTCAATATCGGATGACATGTACATACTGTCGCGCTTCAAAGACGTCAGAGATGCGCTGCGAAAACGCCTTACCGTGGATGTTTGGGGAAAATTAGTCCCGCTGAATCTCCAATTGGCAGATGGGCCCGCGGCAATTTGCCCTCAACAGAGGCTGCGTCGGCGCGCGCACTCTGCGTGCTGACGAACGCGGCTCGATCGAGCCGGACAAGGTTGCGGGCCTGGCTGTAACGTATCGGATTTGGCGATACGGCCCGTTCGCGGATCTCTGGTTCGGCTTCGTACGGCCGGGCATGCCGACGACATCCGTGATGTGATCGTCGCGGGTGAGATCACTCTGCGCCTGCGCGTAACGTCCATTATGGGAAAATACGATACGATCGTTTGACCCGCATTATAACTTTCTTACTTTAGTGTTAGCTTGGTTCTTTGGGGCGGTTCGTGGTGCAAGACCTTCAACAACGACTTTGAGCGCGCGCGCGAGGCTCGCCATGCCGCCATCAAGGTCCGGCCTGCTTTCGGAGAGGCAGCGCCGCAATTCGACCTGGTAAACGCAGAAGATCACCCATCCTAAGAGTCGATGATCTTCACCGGAAGAAATCTCCCCTCGGCTCTTTCCCTGATGTACGGTCTCGTTCACCAAAGAGATCAGGAGTTCACGCGTCGCCTTGAAACGGTTGGCTTGCGTCCCGGATTCATAAAACATCATCTCGCGCAACGTGAGGCGAGACAGGTCGGGTTGCTCGAGAAAAAACTCATAGTGATCCCGAAAGATCGCCATCAGGTTAGAAAGCATAGGCGCGCGGGGCGAGACATGCGACGCCGCACGTGCGGTTATCTCCGCAAGATCCTCATTTGCGATCAGGAATAAAAGATCGCGCTTGTTGTCGGCGTAGGTGAAGACCGTGCCCATTCCAACGCCGGCGCGAATCGCAATTTCGCGCGTGGTCGTGTCGTCATAGCCCTTCCAAATGAAAAGTTCGCGCGCCGCGTTCTTGATGCGCAGCAGCTTGTCGCGCTTGTTCTTCTCGCGCTGACCGCCGGGCGCATTCTGCGCAATTGGATGTTTCGACCGAGTTTTCGTCAGCATAGATAGGACCCGTAGCGCTCAGAATGAACGCGACCTGTGATGGTGCGAAACGCCGACTTTTTCAATGCGTGGTTACTTGACTTTTGTTTGAACGCGCTCAAAAATGATCACGCTCAATAATTTCCGCAGACCCGCTCGCTGTCAATCAAGTCTCGGCAGGGCAGGAACGAAACGCGGCAAATGGGAGGTACCATGCGAGCTGGCGCAGCGGGATCGATTGCGCTCGTCCCGAGTCCGGGCATCAGAGCAACCGCGGCTCCGATGTCTTGCGGCGGGACCATCCGCATGGATATCCCAGCATGACCAAGTTCGGCATCGGCCAGGCTGTCCGACGGGTCGAGGACGAGCGCTTCCTCACCGGCTGCGGCGAATTCGTCGGCGATCTTTCGCTGCCGAGACAATGCTTCGGCGTTTCAGTCCTTTCGCCGCACGCCCATGCGCGGATCGTCGGCATCGATCTATCGGAGGCCGAGGCCGCGCCCGGAGTCGTGTGCGTGCTCAGCGGCAAGGATGCGGATGCTGACAGGATCGGCGCCCTGCCACCGCATTTCATGCCGGAGGCCTGGGGCGGACCAAAGGGCTACGCCACGCTTCGCCCCGTGCTGCTGTCGGATCGCGTCCGCTGTGTGGGTGATCGCGTCGCCTTCGTTGTCGCAGAGACGGAAGCGCAGGCCCGCGACGCGGCTGAGCTTGTGCGGATCGAATACGATCCGCTGCCACCGGTCGTCGACGTCGAACGGGCTATCGGCGCATCCGCCCCGCAGATTTGGGCGGACTGCGCGAACGGAAATATCGGTACGACCATTGCTTTCGGGGACAAGGGCGCCGTCGATGCGGCCTTCGGCAAGGCGAAGCACATCGCAAAGGTGCGGCTGCACAATAACCGCGTCACCGCAAGCGCGATCGAGCCACGGACGGCGATCGGAGACTACGCCCGTTCCAGCGACAGCTACACGCTCTACACTACGTCCCAGGACCCGCACGGGGTAAAGACCAAGCTCGCGACCGCCGTGTTTAACGTCCCCGAAACCAAAATTCGCGTCGTTTCACCCGACGTCGGCGGTGGCTTCGGCATGAAGGCTAACGTCTATCCCGATGACGTTCTGGTGCTGTGGGCGTCGCGCCGCTGCGGCCGACCGGTCAAATGGACCGCGACACGCGGCGAAAGCCTGGTCACCGACACCCATGCGCGAGACCAGGTCATCTACGGCGAGATCGCACTGGATGAATATGGGAAGATCCTCGCCGTGCGCGCACGTGCCTATCAGGCGCTCGGGGCCTATTGGTGGGCGGCCATCACTGCACCCCTGTTCTTCTCGCTCATGCTGATTCCGAGCGTCTACGACATTCAGACGATCGACCTCAGCACCAGCGCAGTGTTCACGAACACCGCGCCGACATCGGTCTATCGTGGAGCCGGGCGCCCGGAGGCGATCTACTTTATCGAGCGCATGCTGGACGAAGCGGCGCGTGTCAGCGGAATCGACCGGGTCGAATTGCGGCGGCGCAATCTGATCAAGCCGGAGGCAATGCCCTATCACACGCCGACCCACCACAATTACGACAGCGGCGAGTTCGAGAGGCTTATGGATCAGTGCCTCGCGCTCGCGGACTGGGACGGCTACGAAAGCCGTCGCAAGGCCAGCGCAGCGGCCGGCAAACTGCGCGGACGCGCAGTAACGCCCTACATCGAGCTTGGCGGCGTCTTCAACGAACGGATGGAGTTGCGGTTCGACCCGAGCGGCATGGTCTCGATCATCGCCGGCACGCATTCGCATGGTCAGGGCCATGCCACCGCCTTCGCACAGCTTGTCTCGGAATGGCTCGGCGTCCCGCTGGCCACGATCCGTTACATCCAGGGCGACACGGAAAAAGTCGCAATCGGTCGCGGCACATTCGCGGCGCGAAGTTCTATGGTCGGCGGGGTGGCGCTGCGCTTCGCAGCCGATGCGATCATCGCCAAGACGAAGCCGATGGCGGGCATCCTGCTCGAGGCATCGGCCGACGACATCGAATTCAAGGGCGGTTTCTTCGAGGTCGCCGGTACCGACAAGATGATCCCGCTCACGGCCGTCGCCAAAGCCTTTTTCGCGCCGGCCGGCCCCGTGCTGAAATTCGGCCTCGGTCTCGATGCCGAAGGCTCCTATTCCGGTGCCCCGGGCGGCGCACCGAACTATCCGAATGGATGTCAGGTTTGCGAAGTCGAGGTCGATCCGGAAACCGGACAGGTCATAGTCGATCGCTTCGCGGCGGTCGACGATCTCGGCATGATCATCAATCCGATGATCTGCGAGGGACAGATCCAGGGCGGCATTGCGCAGGGCCTCGGGCAGGCGCTGCTTGAATCCGTCTCCTATGATCCAGAGAGCGGCCAACTCCTCAGTGGCAGTTTCATGGATTACGGCATGCCGCGCGCCGCGCATATGCCGGACATCAAGTCCGCGCTGGAACAGATTCCTGCGAAGACCAATCCGCTCGGAATCAAAGGGATCGGGGAATCTGGGACGATCGGAGCGCCGCCAACCATCGTGAACGCGGTCATCGATGCGCTGCGCGATCGGGGCGTCACGCATATCGACATGCCGATGACGCCGTCCCGCGTCTGGCACGCAATTCAAGGCGCAAACGTGGCCGCCGTTAGCTGACGGAAGAGACAATATGGGGCAGCTACAGGACAAGGTCTGCATCGTCACGGGCGCCGCTGGCAGCATCGGCGCCGAAACAGCGCGGCTGATGCTCGCCGAAGGTGGCAAGATCATGCTTGTCGACAAGTCCGAGGATGGTCTGGCAAGGCTCGCAGCCGGGCTTCCTCGGGACCGTATCGCCACCTCGGTGGCCGATGTTGCGAAAACAGAACAGGTGAAGGCCTTCGTCGATGTCACGGTCGCAAAATGGGGCGCAATCGACGTCCTGTTCAGCAATGCCGGCAATGACGGCCCGCTGATTCCGACGGTGGACTATCCGGAAGACATCTTCGACCAGATTATCACGACCCATGTCCGCGGCTGTTTCCTGGTGTGCAAATACACGTTGCCGAAGATGAAGGACGGCGGCAGCGTCGTCATCACGTCGAGCATCACGGGCGTGAAGGGCGTCGCCGGCAACTGCTCCTATGTCGCGGCGAAGCATGCCCTGGTCGGGCTGATGCGTTGCCTCGCCAAGGAAATGGCGCCGCGCGGTATCCGGGTCAACACCGTCAATCCCGGTCCGATCGACAACGAGTTCATGCGCACCGCCGAGCGCAGCATGAGCAAGATGCTCGGCCGCGACGCTGGGGCGATGTTCGACCAGATCATTCCGCTCGGGCGTCACGGGCGCGTCGAAGAGGTCGCGCGCGCCGTGCTTTTTCTCGCCTCCGATCAAAGCAGCTACACCACCGGCAGCACGCTCATGGTCGACGGCGCGCTATGCGCATAGCGCCGCCGATAGACATCCGGAACCGCGCGCAGCGATCAGATCGGCTGCGCCAATGCCGCGTAGCTCCGCGCCGACAGGCCGGCCGGATCGGCATCCGGAGTCGGGTTCATTTCCCATTCTCCGAGTTGCAGGCCGTTCTCATAGATCATCCGGCAGCGCGCATACCGGCGCTTCATGTAGGCATCCAGGCGTTCTTCAAGGGTGCCCGGCTGCTGCAGCATCTCGGCCAGCACCACCGCGTCCTCGATCGCCATACCGCCACCCGACGACAGATGCGGCGTCACGGTATGTGCGGCGTCGCCGATCAGCACGACGCGCCCGCGATACCATGGCGGATCCAAGAACAGCACTTCCAACGGCCGGAACAGGACCGATTTCGGTTCGGTCAGCCGGTTCGCAACCTCGACAACGATCCCTTCGTAACCCACGATCTGCTCCCGCAGAATTTCGTGCAGCCGGTCATCCGGCATGCGCGGGACGGTCGGCAGATTGTGCACCAGCAAGAGATACATCCATTCCTTCGACAGGGGCGCAAAACCGACTTTGTTCTGGGGCCCGTAATAGAGGTAGCCCGCATCGGTGGTGGCGGGTCGCCCGGTGGTGAAGCGCCAGACCGACTGACCAGTATACCGCGGCTTGTATTCGCCAAACACCATCTCGCGAACCTTCGAGTGAAGTCCGTCGGCGCCGATCACAAGGTCGTATCGCTTCTCCGTACCGTCGGTGAACGTGACGTCCACGCCGGAAGCGTCCTGCTTCAGGCCGGCGACCGTCTCCCCGATCTTCGCGCCAGCGCCGAGCTCCTTGGCATGCCTGGTCAGCACCTCGAAAAAGGCCTTGCGCAGCACGCCAATCATGCCGGGATATTGCGGGCCTGCGATACGCGGTTGCGGCGCGGCGCCAACCTTGTTTCCGGCATAGTCGCAAAAATGCCAGACGTCGAAGCCGAAGCCAGCATCGACGACCTCGTCGAGCACGCCGACGCTGCCGAGCGCCCGCAGGCTTGCGCCGCTGAGCAGAATGCCTACACCGGACGCCATCCACTCCTTGTTGATCTCCACGACGTCGACGTCGTACCCGGCGCGCTTCATTTGGATGGCCGCTGTCAGCCCTCCGATGCCTGCTCCGACGATGAGAATTTTCTTGATTGGCTCAGTCACGCGTTCGCCTCCCTGCGGCATGCGCCATACGTCGATGATATCGATTGCGTCACAGCGCAGAAATTGCTTGCAGCGATTGATGCTATCGCCTGTCGTGATTGTTGCTCTGCAGCAAAGCGCGCGGGCCCGCATCTGCGAGCGCCGCAATCAAAAATGGAGGGGAACATCAAGCGCGGCGATAACAGGCATCGCCTCAATGGATTTGTGGCATGCAAATCCCGAACCTACGATTTGGTGGCGTTCAATCGATCGAGGTCGTGCCCGATGTTCAGCCTGATATCCCAGCTCTCCCACGTCGAAATCACCACGCCCAAGGCGGAT
Organism: Pseudorhodoplanes sp.; assembly: GCF_059499825.1. Classification (NCBI taxonomy): domain Bacteria; kingdom Pseudomonadati; phylum Pseudomonadota; class Alphaproteobacteria; order Hyphomicrobiales; genus Pseudorhodoplanes; species Pseudorhodoplanes sp. The sequence goes on along the minus strand of NZ_JCABZI010000002.1, from coordinate 645,770 downwards.
CAATCGCTCCGGTTCTTCGTCGACGTGATGGGCATGACCGAATCCGGCCGCAAGGGTCAGTCGGTGTATCTCCGGAGCTGGCGCAATTTCTTCAACCACGACCTGGTGCTGACGGAAGGTGCGGCGCCGGGTCTCAAGCATATCGGCTGGCGCTCCGCGGGCCCGAAGGCGCTGGAGTCGGCGATCGCACGGCTCGACAGGGCCGGCTGCGGCCTCGGCTGGCACGAAGGCGAGCCCGGCCGTCCGCGCGGCTATCGCTACCGCAGCCCGGGCGGGCACGTGCATGAGATCTTCTGGGAATGCGAGCGCTGGAAGGCGCCGCAGGAGTTGGCCGCGACCTATCCAAACCGCCCGCAGCGCTACAAGCCACGCGGCATCGCTGTGAACCACATCGATCACGTCACTGTGCCGACCGCCGACATCATGAAGGATGTTGCGTTCTTCCGTGACACCCTCGACTACCGCTTCACGGAATGGACGGTACTCGACGATAAGTCCGATCTTGTGGTGTTCGCGATGATGACCACCAACGAACAGGCGCACGATCTCGGGATCCTCGGCGATCATTCCGGAATTCCCGGACGCATCCATCACCTCGCCTATTATCTCGACCAGCGGCTCGACGTAGAACGGGCCGCCGACATTCTGATGGAGGCCGACATCCCGATCGAATACGGCCCGGGCCGGCACGGAATGGGCTTCCAGACCTATCTCTATTTCCGCGAGCCCGGCGGCATGCGGATCGAACTGAATTCCGGCGGGTGGCGCAATTATCAGCCGGACTGGGAAGCGGTGCGCTGGAGTCCGGCGATGGGATCGAACGATTTCTACAGAAACCACGCTTTTCCGCAGACGATGATGGAGGCGTTTCCGCCGAATGCGGCACCGGCCTCGCCGAGCGCCAATGTCGTCAACCCCTGGGCCGCGGTCAGCGTGCGCTGAAGACCGTACTGACGAACGTGCCCGCAAGAGGCGCGAAGGCAACGAAATCATGACCAACACGGGAGGGATTGCTATGAAACCTGATCTGGATCGCCTGTTGCGGCTCGCGGCGGGATCGGTCGCGGCCGTTGGCTTGTTGTCGCTCGCCTCAGCACCGGCCGTGGCGCAGCAGAAGGCGCCGGATAAAATCAAGATCGGCTATGCCGTCTCGCTGACCGGACCGTTTGCCGGTCCTTCTTCGATGCTTCCGGTCGCGAATTACCGGCTTTGGGCGAAAGACGTGAATGCCAAGGGCGGCCTCAAGGTCGCCGGTTTCGACAAGCGGATACCGGTCGAAGTCATCGAATACGACGACACCAGCAATCCCGAGAACGCGATACGCCTGACAGAGAAGCTGATGGTGGACGACAAGGTCGACTTCGCGCTCCCGCCCTGGGGCACCGCTATGAATCTCGCGGTTGCGCCGGTCTACAAGAAAAACAACTATCCGCAACTTGGCGCAACCGCGGTGATCAACAACGCCGAGGCGATGACAAAACGGTTCGACACGCTGTTCCTGTTCAGCACCAACGCGTCGGACTACGCGACCGGCATCGTCGACATGCTCTCCAAGCTGAAAGCCGAGGGCAAGATCAACAACAAGGTCGTCCTGCTCAGCGTCGCCGACCAGTTCGGCGCCGACCTCAACGCCGCCGGTAGCAAGGCGTTCAAGGACGCAGGCTTCGACGTCGTTCTGAACAAGACTTACCCGATGGCCTCGCGCGACCTCTCGGCCGAGATGAAGCAGGCCATGGACAGCGGCGCCGACAGTTTCGTGGCGTTCAGCTATCCGGGCGACACTTTCATGATCGCGGCCCAGGCACAGACGCTGGGTTACAATCCGAAGGTCTATTACACCGCCGTCGGCACCGCCTTCCCCGGCTTCAAGGCCAAGCTCGGCGACAAGGCGCAGGGAATCCTTGGCGCCGGAGGCTGGAACCGCGGTACGGGCGCGCAGGCTTATTTCGACGGCTTCAAGGCGCTGACCAACAACGAGCCCGACCGCTGGGGCAGCCCGATCACCTATGCCAGCGCCCAAACGCTGGAACAGGCGATCGAGCAGGTCGGCCTCGACCGCAAGAAGGTGATCGAGCATCTGCGGACCGGGACGTTCGACACTGTTGCCGGCAAGCTGAAATTCACCAATCAGGTTCAGCGCGAGCAACCCGTCGTGTCGCAATGGCAGGGCGGCGATTTCGTGATGGTACAGCCCGCCAATCTCCCCGGTGCAAAGCCTGCCGTCCTGCCTAAACCGGCCTGGTGACGGTTCCTCCCGGCACCAACCTCGGCCGCTCCGATCGATCCTCGATCGGGGCGGCTCCTGTTCTGGACCGATACTGAATGATCCTTCTTGACGTCATCCTCGGCGGCCTCGTGCTCGGCGGTATGTATGCGCTGATCGCCATCGGCTTCAATCTTCAATACGGCATCGCTCGCGTCCTGAACCTCGCCTATGGCGAGTTTCTCGTCACCGCATGCTTCGCCGCCTACTGGATGTTCACGCTGTGGCGGATCGATCCGATCCTTGGGCTGATTTTTTCGGTACCGGTCACATTCGCCGCCAATTGGCTGGTCTATCGCATACTGATGGAGCCGCTCGCCCGCCGGGCCGCGAGCCGCGATCACTTCGAAGGCGAAACCATCCTGTCCACCTTCGGCCTGCTGTTCGTGATCAAGGGCAGCATGATCCTCGCCTTTACCGGCGACATCCGCTCGTACGACTATCTGTCCGTTCCTGTCACGATTTTCGGGGTCAATCTCTCGGCCAACCGGGTGCTGGCCTGCATCATTTCCTGCGTGTTCGCGGCGGCGATCTATTTCTGGTTGACGCGCTCGCGTACCGGTAACGCGATGCGGGCGCTGGCGGTAGACCCGGTTGCAGCAAGCATTGTCGGTGTCGATGTCCGCAGGATTTCGGCGCTCGCCTTCGCGACCGGCGGCGCGCTAGTGGCGGTGGCGGGCACGATGGTCAGCACCTTTCTGACCTTCGATCCGACCGTCGGCGTCGAGTTCACGGTGAAGGCTCTGATCGTCGTGATCATGGGCGGCGTCGGCAACATGCTCGGCGCCCTGGCCGCGGCGCTCCTGCTCGGCGTCACCGAGGCGATGACAGCGCGGTTCCTCGATTCCGGACTCAAGCTTGCCGTGGCCTATCTCATGTTCCTCGCCATTCTGCTGGTCCGCCCGCGCGGTCTGTTCGGGTCGAACTGATGACATCCGCGCGCTCCAACATCGCAACTTGGATCGGAGCGTCGGCGCTGATTGCCGCGCTCGCCCTCGCCCCTATCTTCGTGTCGGACTATTGGCTGTCCTACCTGATCAACACGCTTTGCTACGTTGCGCTTGCCACTGCTTGGCGTATCTTCTCCGGGCCGACACGCTACTTTTCGTTGGCTGTAGCCGCCTTTTTCGGCGTCGGCGCGTATGTCGTAGCGGTCTCGTATGAGAGCATGCCGCTTTACGGCTCGTTCGCGCTCGCAGGCGCCGTCGGGGTGGTGCTGGCACTGATCGTCGGTGCCACCACGCTGCGGGTGTCGGGCATCCATTTCGTGATCTTCACCTTCGGCCTGACCGAACTGATCAGAGAATTGGCGATCTGGTGGGAGATCAACCAGACCAAAACGGTCGGCCGCTATGTGCTGATCGATTTCAGCAACGTGATGATCTATCTCCATCTGCTCGGGCTGACCGCGATCGTATTCCTGGTCGGCTACATGATCGAGCGATCGAAGGTCGGGACCGCGTTGCAGGTCATCGGGGAAGACGAGACCGTCGCAGACCAATGCGGCATCAACCGCTCCGGCATCAAGATCTTCGCATTCGTGATATCCGCGGTGCTCATGACGCTGGTCGGGGCGATCATGGCGCCGCGCTGGTCCTATATCGCGCCCAATACCGTCTTCAACGCAATGGTCTCGTTCCAGGTCGTCATCATGGCGCTGCTCGGCGGCATGCATCGTCTATGGGGGCCGGTGCTCGGCGTTATTCCTATGATCATTCTGTCGGAATTTCTATCGACAACGTTCCCGCGCGCTTACGCCATCCTGCTCGGCGCGGTCTTCCTGTTCGTCGTCTATTTTCTGCCGCATGGGATAGCGGGCGTCATCGAACCGCTCTGGCACCGGTTCAAGGCATGGCGAACGGCGCCGGGCGGCACGGCCGTCACCACTGGAGACGCCGGCCAATGACCGCCCTGCTGAATGTGGATGGTCTGACCAAAACCTTTGGCGGTCTCGCAGCCGTCAACGGGATCAGCTTTGCCGTGGAGCCCGGCGAGATTTTTGGTCTGATCGGCCCGAACGGCTCGGGCAAGACGACGACACTGAACCTGATTGCCGGCAGCCTGATGGCCGACGGCGGCAGCATCCGTCTGCAAGGCACGGACGTGACGCGCCTGTCCAACGCCCGCCGGGTCCGCGCGCGGATCAACCGTACCTTTCAGCTGGTGCGCATCCTTCCGAGCATGACGGTCTACGAAAATATCCGCGCCGGCGCGCTGTTCGGTGCGGAGCGGCTCAGCATGCCGGAGGCCAGTCGGAAGACCGATGCGCTTCTCGAATATTTCGGCATCGCAGACAAGGCGGCACTGACCGGTGCGCAACTCACCTATATCGACCAGAAGCGCGCCGAACTGGCACGCGCCTGGGCCACCAGCCCGCGTGTTCTTCTCCTCGACGAATGGCTGGCGGGTCTTAATCCGACCGAGCTGAACGAAGGCATCGAGGTTGTCCGGCGGCTCGCGGCGGACGGCGCCGGGATCGTGCTGGTCGAGCATGTGATGTCGGCGGTGCGCGCGCTCTGCCGGCGGGTGGTGGTGATGAATGCGGGAAGGCAGATCGCGGCCGGCGATACCGAGACGGTGCTCCAGGACCGCGCGGTGAAGGATGCCTATCTGGGACACGGACATGATCGAGGTTGAAAAGATCAGCCTATCCTACGGCAAGCACCAGGCCCTGATCGACGTTTCGATGCGCGTCTCGGAAGGCGAGACCGTTGCCATTCTTGGAGCGAACGGCGCCGGCAAGTCCAGCCTGCTCAAAACCATCACTGGTCTGACGCGCAGAAGCGGTGGCCGTATTCTTCTCGCAGGCACTGACATCTCCGCCGAACCGCCGAACCGCATCGTGGAGCGCGGCATTGCGCTAGTGCCGGAAGGCCGGCGGCTGATCGGCAACATGACGGTAATGGAAAACCTGCTGCTCGGCGCGTACGCCAGCCGCGCCCGCGGCCGTGAGCAATCCACGCTCGACTACGTGTTCGAACTATTCCCTCGTCTCGCCGAGCGGCGCGGACAGGCGGTTCGCACCATGAGCGGCGGCGAACAGCAGATGGTCGCCATCGGACGCGCACTGATGTCCAACCCACTCCTTTTGCTGCTCGACGAGCCGTCGCTCGGCCTGGCGCCGAACCTGGTCGATGACGTATTCGCGATCCTGGCGCGTATTTCGCGTGACTCGCGTCTGAGCATTGTGCTGGTAGAACAGAACGCCAATCAGGCGCTGGCGATGGCCGATCGCGCCTATCTTCTGGCCGGAGGACGAATTGTCGGCGAAGGTGCGGCGGCGACGCTACGGGACGATCCGATTGTCGCAAGAAGCTATCTCGGCATGTGAAGGATTCCCGCCAATTCACCCGTGGTGCAGCGCCACGCACGGATTACGGATCGTTCCGATCTCGGCAATGGTGCCTTCCATGACGTCGCCGTCCCGCAAATAGCGCCCGTAATGCGCACCGTTGCCCGCGGGCGAGCCGGTGCAGACCACGTCGCCCGGCATCAGCTGCACACGACTGGACAGGTATTCCACCTGCCGGGCAATGTCGAAAATCATGTCCGCAGTGCTCTCGTCCTGCATCACGTCGCTGTTCAGCTTCAAAGTGATCTGCAGGCGCATCGGATCGGACACGAAGGCCGCCGGCACGATGAAGGGACCCATCGGCAGGAACGTCGGCAGACATTTCCCGGCAAGCCAGTCGGTCCCGATCGCCTTGATATCTGGCCGGTAGATGCGTTCGCGCGCAGTGACGTCGTTAGCAATCGTGTAGCCGGCGATGTACGACATCGCGTTGGCGCGGCTCACGTAGCGGGCCGGCTTTCCAATCACAAAAGCCAGCTCCAGCTCCCAGTCGGGCTCGGTCACGTCGGGCGGCAGCAGAATCGGGTCGTACGGTCCGGTCACACAGCTTTGCAGTTTGATGAAAGCATAGGGCGAACCACTTTCGATTCGCCTGTCCATCATCTTGGCGGCATAGTCACGCCGTCCCTCGATGTCGAGATTGGCGGTCTCGGGCGACACCTGCGCCGCCATCAGTTCGATCACATGCCGTCGGTAATTGGCGCCGAGGCACAGAATCTGCCGCGGCGCCTCGATCGGCGCATGGACTTTCAGCGCCGCAAGCGGCCGCCGCCTGAATACGGTGCTAGAAGGGTCGAATGCGCCCTCTTTGGCAAGCTGCTCCAGTCGCGCGAAGTTTTCCGGCCAGTGCTCGAACAGCGTCAGGAGCGAGCCGGACCATCGCAGCGCTTTCCCCTGTGCGCCCGCGACTGCCGCGATTTGATCCAGACCGATCGCCTGCTCACCGACAATAACAGCCGAAAACGGCACTCCGCCCGCCTCGGACAGCGTCCCAAGAGAAAAATGCCGCATTGTCGACTCACCCAAATCTCGCGGTCACGCGATCGGCACTTTCATCGCAACTTCGCAGAATCTTTTGAAATTGGCTGTTGCGATATGAGGTATCGCCTCCGGCGATTGTCCCAGGTCCGCAGGCGCCGGGTGTCCGCGGTACCGCGACACGTCCGTGTCCGTCGCGTCCGGTTGTTTATTGACACCGCCGATTAAACTCCCTTGACTCATCGGAAAATGAAATACCGGGAGGATGCGTGACGTGCGGTTTCACAAACTCGACCTGAACCTGCTGGTCGCACTCGACGCGCTGCTGACGCATCGGCACGTCACGCGCGCCGCGGAGCGATTATGCCTCAGCCAGTCGGCGATGAGCGGGGCGCTGGCCCGGCTGCGGACCCATTTCAAGGACGATCTGATCGTCCAAGTGGGCCGAAAGATGGTGCTCACCCCGCTTGGCGAGAGCCTTGCTCAGCCATTGCGCGACCTCCTCGCGCGCACCGAGATCCTGATCAACTCTTCGCCCACGTTCGAAGCCGCGCGCTCGGATCGGACCTTCGTCATCATCATGTCCGATTATGCGGCGCAGGTCTTGATGATGAGGGTGCTTCAAAGCATCGCGCGCGAGGCGCCCAGCGTGAAGGTGGCGATCGATCGCCTGACCGAAGACAACCTCGAGAATTTCAAAAGAGGCGAGCACGAACTCCTGCTGATTGCAGAGCAAGGATCGGTGGCCAATTGCGACCGCGAGCATATCTTCGAGGACGATTATGTCTGCGTCGTCTGGTCCGGCAACAAGCATGTTGGGCGCACCATCACAATGGAACAATATCTCAGTATGCCGCATGTCGTCGCACAATTTCCGTACGGCAGGCTGAATACGCACGATGAGCAACATCTGCAACGCATCGGCCTGAAACGCAACGTTGCCGTCACCACACCTACATTCACCCTTGTGCCATTGTTCGTGATCGGCACCGACCGGATTGCCACCGTGCACTCGCGACTCGCCTTTCAATGTGCGCAATACCTGCCGTTGAAGATCCTGCCGTCGCCGGTCAAGTTTCCAGTGCTGCGCGAGGTTCTGCAATGGCAGCCGCATCTCGCCACCGACCCGGCACTGCATTGGCTCCGCGACCTTCTCAAGCGCACGGCTGAGGACATCGAGCCGCTGGATAAAAAGGCGACGACGCTTCTGAACGCAAGCCGGAATACTTCCGTTCAGATTTCTTCTGTCAGATAGGGACAGATCGACGGCGGTATCGCGAAATGTCCATTATGGACTTCTTTGCGATGTTCGCCAGAAGCCGGCATTGCAGGCGTTGGACCATTTTTGCGTTTGTGTGACGGGCACAATCCAGTCACATTACCCCGCCGCTGGGTGCCCGGAGGTAGCGGGCCATGTTCGGCCAACTTACAAACGTGAGCGCAGGGCGTTCCGCACTCTCTGTTGGAAAGCGCGTCACGCAGTGATGAAGTTTCCGCGGCGCTGGTCTGAGCGCAACGATGTGGCTAAGGTTCTCCAGGCACGGTCAACTCGGTTGCTGGAGACCGAGGCACGGCTTTTTTCCGGCCGCCGGGCATGTTCGGTTGGTGTTCGGGGCGATGCTCCGATTTGTCGGTAGGGATGGTTTCTGCAAATGTCGGTTGAGCGCAGGCTGAGCGAACTGGGTCTTGTTCTTCCGGAGGTGATGAAAGTTCCTGACGGTGTGCGGCTGCCGTTCTCCTGGGTCCGGGTCGTGGGCAAGCGCGTCACCATCTCAGGTCATGGTCCGAGTTTGCCGGATGGTTCGGTCGCCGGTCCGTTCGGCAAGGTTGGACGGGACTTGTCGCAGGAGCAGGCCTATGAGGCCGCGAGGCTGACTGCGCTCGGCATGCTGGCGAGTCTCCGGCGGGAACTCGGTGCTCTCGATCACGTCACCTGGCTGAGGGCATTCGGCATGGTCAACGCCGCTCCGGGATTTCAATCCATGCCGGCGGTGATCAACGGATTCTCCGACCTTATCTTGTCGGTGTTTGGTCCCGAACGCGGGCAGCATTCGCGTTCGGCCATCGGCGTCGCGGAATTGCCGTTCGGGATACCTGTCGAAATCGAGGCCGAGGTCATCCTGGACTGACCGCGCGACGTCAACGCAAGAAGGAACATCATCGATGAAAGCGCTGCCGCATGTGGGGGACAAGCGGATGATCGATATGCATGTGCATATCGGTCCCGAATTCCTGCGCCGCAAATACAGTGCCGCGTCGCTCGCGGAAGAGGCACGGCGCGAAGGCTTTGGCGTAGTGATGAAAAATCATTTTCAGCCGACGACCGGACAGGTCAGCCAGATCCGCCGCCCGGACGACAAGGTACCGCTGATCGGATCGGTCGCGCTGAACTACAATTGCGGCGGCGTCGACGACCATGGCGTGCGCGCGGCTTTGTCTGGCTGGAAGAGCGATGTCACGGCCTCCGATCCCGATCCGCAACGGTTCGTTGTGTGGATGCCGACCATGTGCTGCGAAGCGCATCTTCGTCTCTACAATCGCCGGGACATTTCAGTCGATTGGGGCGTGCTCCCGAAATACACCCGCTTCTTCGCGGAGGGGACGGGCTACACGCTCGACACCGGCGACAGCGACAAGATGGCGGCGCTGGATCGCGCGCTGAGCCTGATCGCCGAATACGATCTCGTGCTCGCGACCGGCCATTTCGATCGTGAAGAGACGCTGACGCTGGTCAAGACGGCGCACAAGAAAGGCATTCGCCGTATCATCATGACGCACCCGCTGTTTCAATCGACCGAGCTCGATCCGGAGACGATGGCGGAGATGTGGGAGAAGTACGGAGCCGTCAGCGAATTGTGCTTTGTCAATCTCGCGATGGACCACCTGACCTACGAACAATATATCGACGTCATCCGGACGGTCGGTCCGCAGGGTGTCATCCTCTCCTCCGATGTCGGGCAGATTTTTTCGCCGACCGTCAGCGACGCGATGAGGGAATTCTTCGGTGAATTCCAGAAGCGCGGCATCAAGGAAGACGAGATCGTCCAGATGTCGGTGATGAACACCAATCATTTGCTGTTCGATCCCATCGAGACGTTTGAAACTTCATCGGCGAAGGACCGCACCGCGGTTCCGGCCTGACGTCGCAAGGTCCAGCTTTTGACGGTGCGTCGGTTGGGGCTGCCCGACGGCGGCCGCTTGCCGGCCCTCGTGCGCGGCACCGTGCTCCAAAATTGGAACCGCTCCTTCGGCCCGGCCGCCAGGCATCTCCAAAACCCGATTAAACGGGCCAAATTCCCGCCGTTCCGCGCCGGTAAGCGTGTTCCAATTTTGGAATTATTCCTCTAAATGTGTATTGTGAGGCCTGTGTCCGGCCCGCCACCACACATTTCGAGGGGTTTCATGGTCGACCGCATCACGATCCGCAAGCCGGACGATTGGCACCTGCATGTCCGCGATGGCGACATGCTGCAGGCGGCCATTCCCCATACCGCGGAAAAATTCGGGCGGGCGATCATGATGCCCAATCTGGTGCCGCCGGTCGCCACGGCAGCGGATGCACGCGCCTATCGCGAGCGCATCATGAAAGCGCTGCCGAAGGGCAGCACCTTCACGCCGCTGATGACATGCTACCTGACCGATGACACGGATCCCGACGATGTCGAGCAGGGATTCAGGGACGGGGTGTTCACCGGCGTGAAGCTTTATCCCGCAAACGCCACCACGAATTCCGCGGCCGGTGTCACCGACTTCCGGAAAATCCGGCATGTTCTCGAGCGGATGGAGAAGGTCGGTATTCCGCTTCTGATCCATGCCGAAAGCGTCGATCCCGCGGTCGATGTGTTCGACCGCGAGGCGGTCTTTATCGAGCGCACCTTCGAGCCATGGACCCGCGAGTTTCCCGGCCTGCGCTTCATCCACGAGCATCTGTCGAGCAAGATCGGCTGCGATTTCGTCCGGTCGAAATCCGGTCAGGTCGGCGGCACGATCACGCCGTATCATCTGGAGCTCAATCGCACCGACTGGCTCGGTTGGGGTAACCGGCCCTACATGTATTGCATGCCGGTGATCAAGACCGAGGCCGACCGTCAGGCGCTGCGCAAGGCGGCGACTGGGGGAGAGACATGCTTTTTCCTCGGCACCGACTCCGCCCCGCATTCGATCCACAAGAAGCTGGCGGTGGTCGGTGCAGCCGGGCTGTTCAATGCACCGGTCGCGATCGAGACCTACGCGAAGGTCTTCGATGAGGAGAACGCGCTCGACAAGCTCGAGGGTTTTGCATCGCTGCACGGTCCGGCGCATTACAAGATGCCGCCGAACGACGGCACCATTACGCTCGAGCGCGTGACCTGGACCGCGCCCGAAGAGATCGTGGTGAAGGGGCCGGAAGAGCGAGCCCTGATCTATCGCGGCGGCGAGACCATCGAGTGGAAGGTCACCAGCGTCAGCTGAGGCACATCAGATGACAGACCTCAACCGGCTGTCCGCGGTCGAAGTTGCATCCCGCACGCGCTCGGGCGCGGTCAGTTGCGAGGAGATTGCGCGCGACTGTCTTGCCCGGATCGATGCGCGCGAGTCTGTCGTTAGGGCGTGGTCATATCTCGATGCGGACGCGGTGCTACGTCAGGCGAAGGCGTTGGATCGTGCGCCCAATCGCGGACCGCTCCACGGTGTACCGGTCGGCGTCAAGGATGTGATCGAGACGTTCGATATGCCGACGGAGATGGGTTCGCCGATCTATCGCGGTTACCGCACCATGTCGGATGCGTCCTGTGTCGCGATGCTGCGCGCTGCCGGGGCTCTTATCTTTGGCAAGACAGTGACTTGCGAATTTGCCGGGGTGACGGCGGGGCCGACGACAAACCCGCATGACCCACTGCGAACACCGGGCGGCTCTTCGAGCGGCTCCGGAGCCGCGGTCGCCGACTTCATGGTGCCGCTTGCTTTCGGCACCCAGACCGGCGGCTCGGTCCAGCGTCCGTCGTCGTTTTGCGGCATCGTTGGCTACAAGCCGACATTCGGTCTGATCAATCCGCAGGGCGTGAAGCCGGCGGCCGAAAGCCTCGACACCGTCGGCCTGATGGCGCGGTCCGTGGAAGACATCGAGCTGTCGGCGCGTGTCCTTACGAATGCGGCGCCTGTCTCATGGCTCTCCGAGGACACGCGGATCCGCATCGGTATCTGCAGAACCTACGCATGGGACAATGCGGAGCCGGCAACCCGTGATGCGATCGAGGACGCTGCGTCGCGTTTGGCACGAGCGGGCTTCCCGGTTCAGGATGCCGAACTGCCCGAGCGGTTCAAGGCGTTGCAGGACACGCGGGAGATCATCAACGATTTCGAGCGTGCACGCGGGATGGCCTGGGAATGGCAGACCCATTCCGAACAGATCAGCGAAGGGCTGGCGAAGAGCATCCGCAACGGGCTGGCGATGGACATGTCCCGCTATGTCGGGGCGCTTGAGAGCGTGGATGAATTCCGCCGGGAGATGACCGATGTGTTCGCGGGCGTCGATGTGCTGCTGACGCCAGCGGTGAATGGCGAGGCCCCGGCTGGCCTCGGCTATACCGGTCACCATGGCTTCCAGAGCATCTGGACACAACTGCGCACGCCGACGGTGACGCTACCGACGCATGCCGGACCGGCCGGATTGCCGGTCGGTATTCAGCTGGTCGCGCCGCGTTATGCCGATGTCCGCCTGCTGGCCGCAGCCCAACTGATCTTCCGGATTCTTGGTCGCGGGCCGGTGGTGAAGCTCTAGCAGCGGACATCAAGCGGCTTTTGCTACGGCCAGCATGTCCCACAGGTCGCGCGGCCGGATCGGAAACTGATTGATGCGAATGCCAAAGGGCGACAACGCATCCTCTACCGCGGACGCGATCGCAGCGGGAATGGGCAGGATGCCCGACTCGCCAATTCCTTTCACGCCAAGCGGGTTGAGCGGCGTCGGTGTTTCGCGATGTCCCAGTTCGAGTATCGGAATCTCGGACGCGGTGACGAGGAGATAGTCGGCGAGCGTCGTGGTGATCGGTTGAGCATCCTCGTCGTATCCCATCCACTCGTAAAGCGCGTTGCCGATCCCGTGCGCGATGGCGCCGACGATCTGGCCATCGGCAATCACCGGATTGACGATCCTGCCCGCGTCATGGATGAAAACGATGCGGCTGACCTTGACCGCTGCGGTCGCGATGTCGACTTCGACCTCGGCAATTGTCGAGCCGTTGCCGTAAGTCATCGCATCGATCACGACAGTTTCGGTCGCCTCCAGACCGGGGCTCAAATTGCCCGGCAGGACAAAGCCAGGCGCGCCCGACAGCGCTTTTGCGACCGCCCGCAGCGTCACCTTCACATCCGGCGCGCCCTTCACCGCGATCGTGTCGCCTTCGATATCGAGATCGCCAGCATCGACCTCCAGCATATGGCTCGCCGCGAGCAGCGCCTTGTCGCGCACCTTCAACGCCGCTGTATGCGCGGACGAGCCGGCCATCACGGTCTGCCGGCTGTTGAAGCCGCCGAAACCCATCGCGATCTTCCCCGAGTCGCCCGCGGTCACGGCGATCCGACCGATGTCACCGCCGAGTTGCTCGGCGACAATCTGCGCGATCATGGTCTTCGTGCTTTGGCCCATGGCCGCAGCGCCGGTTGCAACCTCGATCTTGCCGGTCGAGGTCACCCGGACCTGCACCTGCTCGTAGGGACCGCGACCGGTCGCCTCGACGAAGTTTGCGAGACCGATGCCGAGGTAGCGCCCGTCACGGCGTGCAAGCCGCTGGCGTTCTGGAAAGTCATCCCAACCGGCCTTCTGCAAGGCGTCCGCCTGGCAAGCCGGATAATCGCCGGAATCGAGCACGATCGGTATGCCGCCGCGCGTGACGAAACCCTTCTTGAACGGCATCTGGTCGGCCGGCACGAGATTGCGGCGTCGGATCTCGGCGCGATCCAGGTTTAGCGTCTGCGCCGCGCGGTCGAGCAGGCGCTCCATGACAAACACGCCTTGCGGCTGACCTGCGCCGCGAACCGGAGTCACAGGCACCTTGTTGGTGAGCGCAGCCTTCACGTCCATCGAAAAGGCCGGGATCACATAGGGCAGCGACAGCGAGGCGACGGCTCCTTGCGGCACGGTCAGGCCGCGCGCCGTGTAGGCACCGTGATCATGCACCAGCGAACCGCGGACTCCCAGAATCCGGCCATCGTCGTCGAACGCGATCTCGGCGTCCCAATATTGATCACGCTCCTGCGTGGTCGACAGGAAATGCTCTCGCCGGTCTTCGATCCAGCGAACGGGGCGCCCAGTGGCCACTGAGGCAACCGCGACCGCGGCTTCTTCCGGATAAAAAACCAGCTTGGGACCAAACCCGCCGCCGACGTCGGGTGCCACGACGCGAATGGACGACTCCTCGCGGTCCAGGACCTCGGCAAGAATCCGTGCGCCAACGAGCGGCGTCTGCGTCGAACTCCAGAGTGTCAGCATGCCGCCGACGGGGTCGCGATGCGCGAGACACCCTCGACCTTCCAGCGAATGACCGCATCCACGATGCGTCCAGAAGCTTTCCCTGACGACATGTGGCGCGGCTGAAAACGCCGCATCGACATCTCCGTAAGAGCTTTTGAAGGCGGCGACCAGGTTGTCGGAGGCGTCGCTATGCACCGTTGGCGCTCCGTCGCGCAGTGCATCACGACAATCGGCAGCGGCGGGGAGGGGATCGTAGCTGATGTCGACCAGCCCGGCTGCGTCTTCGGCGAGATAGGGATCCTCGGCGAGGACCAAAGCGATCGCTTCACCGATATAGACCGTCTCGGTATCGGCGAGGATCGGCCGGTCGCGTTGCTGCCGGTAGGTCTTGTCAGGCAGCGCGACAACCAGCCTGTCCATGACGGCGTGGGCGCGGATGTCGCTCGCCGTCAGCACCGCGACGACGCCCGGCACGGCCAGCGCGGCGGTGGTGTCGATCCCGTTGATCCGCGCGTGCGCGTAGGAGCTTCTCACGAAGGCGGCGTGCAGGATCCCGGGCATGCGGATGTCGGCGACAAACTGCGCCTTGCCGCGCAGCAGATCGTTGTCCTCGATCCGCGGTGTCGATGTTCCAATCGTCTTTGACGGGCCAGATTGCATTAATGGCTGCGCCGCTACATCAGGGCGCGCGGCTTGCGGGTGCCACGTGCGGCCGGCTTCTGACGCTGAACGAAATCGCCGTCGTCCGGCAGGGCATCGCTTTCTGCCAACAGGCCTTTGACGAGATCAGCGGCGGCCTGTCCCTTCAGGGCGCGGCCCCACATCTCGTCGATGGCCGCCTCGTGGAAGGCCAGCGCGTCGGGCGCGGAGGTGATCATCGCGACACCGACACGCACGTTCGGCTCGCCGCCGAGACGGAACGGGCTGAGGACCAGAACCTTGCGGTCGGGCTGACGGAACAGTTGAAAGCCCGTATGCGGAAGCGTGTCGGTCACGATGCCGATCTGCACGCCCATCGGCGGGTCCTCGAGCCGCTTTATGAAGTGCTGGATTTCCGAACGCGCGAGCGCCCTTCGCTGCACGACGACTTCTTCGGGCAGGCCCTTGCGGCCGATGAGTCCGTGATGGAGGAAGCGCTCGATTTCCATCGCCGACATGAGATTGACGATGGTGGGCCGCCGGCGCTTGTAGGTCGCCTTGCGCTCGCGCAGGATATTTATGATCTTTGGGATATCGCTCAGCGCGCGCTCTCGGTTGGCGACGTTCTTGGTCACATTCTCGGTCAGGACCTCTTCGAGCGTTTTCTCGAAGCTGTCCGATGCCAGCAGAAAAGAAATAGGGCCCGACAGCACCATGAGATGCTCCGAGCTCTCTTCGATCTGGCGCATCCTCTCAAAGTAGGTGACCGCGGAAGGGATATATTCAATTCCGACGCCAAGCAGGGTCGGAATCGAAACGCCAAGCAGCTCGGCCAGCCGCTCCAGTGTCTCGATCTTGGCGAGCTCGCCTTTTTCGAACCGATACAGGGCGGTACGGGAAATGCCGAGCTGGTTCGCAATCTCGTCGGCGCTCAGACCCGAGCCGAGCCGATAGGCCTTCAGGCGGTTTCCGATCTCATCATAACGGAACGCCATTGAAATCTCGCCAGAATCAGGGATGGGGTTCGAGTACGATACGGCCGGTTGCGCGCCTGTCCACGATATCTTGCAAGGCGCTGGCGAAAGCTTCAAGCGGATAGGTGACGGTTGCGGCGGGCTTGAGCTTTCCGGCCTCGTAGAGGGCGAAAATCTCGTCCATGCATTGCGCCATCAGGGCCGGCATGCGCTTTCGATAGTCGCTGACCTGAAGACCGCTGACTTCGATATTCTTGACCAGCAGGTAGTTCGCCTTGACGCTCGGGATGCGCCCGGCGGCGAACCCGATCACCACAAGGCGACCGCGCCAGGCGAGCGCCCGGAGCGCGGCGTCGAAGGCGTCGCCGCCGATTGGATCGATCACCACGTCGACGCCTTTTCCGCCGTTCTGGGCATGGACATCCTCACGCAACGCATCGCGGAGATTGTCTTTGGACAAATCGATAACCGCATCGGCGCCGGCTTCGAGGGCGAGGGGCGCCTTGGCGGCATTTGATACGCCGGCCAGAACACGGGCGCCCATCGCTTTGGCGAGCTGGACCGAGGCAAGGCCGACACCGCCGGTGCTGCCAAGGACGAGAACGCTCTCGCCGTCTTGCAGTCTGGCGCGCTCCCGCAAAGCAAACCATGAGGTATCGTATACCAGCGCCATCGATGCGGCTTCGACGTAGCTCATCTTCGACGGGAGCTTGAAGCAGGACTTGGCATCGACCGCGATCTTCTCGGCATATCCGCCTTGCTCCGCGAGGGTCAGCACCCGGTCGCCAATCCGGAGACCTTCGACCCCTACGCCCAGTGCCACGATCTCGCCCGCCGGCAATTTGCCCGGCGCGAAGGGGCGCTCGGGCAAAAACTGGTACTTGCCGGTCACCACCAGACTATCGACGTAATTGACCGCTGTCGCTTTTATAAGGACCAGGACTTGCCCAGGCGCAGGCACCGGGTCGGGCAATTCGCCAACCTGGTGGCTGGCAATGGGGCCGAACTCTTTGACGATCGCTGCGCGCATTTTATTTTTCCGCCAAAACTGCTATGTCATTTTTAGTACAAATCGCTGGCCAGTTGCAACCGGGACGGCGGGTCCCGGTCGCGTCTAATACATTAAGCCCTTATAATTCCATGCTTTACGCAACATTGGAAGTATGTAAGTCTGGCTCCGTCAAGTGTAGCAATAAGTTTACAAAACGGCTGCCAGTGCCTGCTCCGGGCGCGCGGCCGCCCTCCCAACAGGCCGACGCCCAATGAAGCCGGCACCTTTCAGTTACTACGCGCCCGCAACGGTCGACGAGGCGGTGACCCTTCTCGCCAAGTACGGCCCGGACGACGGACGAATCCTGGCCGGAGGGCAGAGCCTGGTGCCGACCATGGCGTTCCGTATGGCGCGGCCCACCCACCTCATCGACATCAACGGCATCGCCGAACTGGAGGCACTGGTTGTATCGGGCGACGTGGTGTCGATCGGGGCCTGCGTCCGCCACGCGGCCTTTGACGGCGATGCGTTGCCGGGCGCGACGGGGGCGCTGCTGCGCAAGGTCGTTCACAATATTGCCCATTACCCGATCCGGACGCGCGGCACGTTTTGCGGCAGCGTCGCCAACGCCGATCCGGCGTCCGAGTGGTGTTGCGTGATGGCGGCCCTGGATGGGCACGTGGTGGCGCGTAGTGAGCGTGGAAACCGCCGCATAGCAGCGGTGGATTTTTATCAGGGGATCATGACGACAAGTCTCGAGGAGGACGAACTCATCATCGCGTGTGAGTTGCCGATGCTTGCGGAGGGGACACGCACCGGCTTTGTCGAGCACAGCCGGCGCAAGGGCGATTTCGCTGTCGCCATGGCGCTCGTCACGTACCGTCTCGAAAACGGAGCGATTGCCGAGCCTCGCGTCGGCATCGGAGGTGCCGAGTCGCACGCGCGGCGTATGGCCGACGCCGAGGATTATCTACGCGGGAAAGTTCCGGGCGCGGACGTTTTTTCGGAGGCTGCCAAGCTGGCCGCGGCGGCCTGCGATCCGATCGAGGACATCAATAACACGGCCTCCTACCGGCGCGGCGTCGTGCGCACCATGGTGCAGCGCGCGCTGGAGAACGCGGCATGACCGACAAGATCGACATCACCCTGACTATCAACGGCGTGGATCATGCGGTTGCGGTCGAACCGCGACGCACACTCTGTGACGTCATCCGCGACGATTGCGGGCAGACCGGGACGCATATCGGCTGCGAGCATGGGGTGTGCGGGGCCTGCACCGTCCTCGTCGATGGCGAGCCCGTCCGGTCCTGTCTCATGTTTGCCATCCAGGCCAACGGCCGTGCGATCCGGACCGTCGAGGGGCTCGCCGACGGCGAAAAGCTGCATCCGATGCAGCAGGCGTTCATGCGCCATCATGCCCTGCAATGCGGATTTTGCACCCCGGGATTCCTGATGCTCGCTGTCGGCGCCCTGGAAAAGAACCCTGACATGGACGACGCCGAAATCGTCGATCTGCTGTCGTCGAACCTCTGCCGCTGCACCGGGTATGAGAACATCATCAAGGCGGTCAAGGCGGCTGCTGCGGAACTGAAAGCTGGCGCGTGACGTCCGTGCCGAAATCGTGGATCGGCGCTTCGGTCGAGCGGATCGAAGACAAGCCACTGGTGACAGGGCAAGGCTGCTTTGCGGGAGACATATCGTTTCCTCATCAGCTGCACATGCGGATCGTAAGATCGTCCTACGCCCATGGATCGATCAAATCGGTCGACGTCTCCGAAGCGAAAGCGGTCAAGGGAGTCGTTGCCATCTGGACGGCCGACGACATCGCCGACTTGCCGCCTATCGATTTCCGCGAAGGGCCGAATGAAAAGCTCGCGCCATTCAGGCAACCTGTCCTGGCGCGGGACAAGGTGCGATATGTCGGCGAGCCGGTGGCGGCCGTATTTGCGAACGATGCGTATGTCGCCGAGGACGCTGCCGATCTTGTGACGGTCGAGATCGAGGAGGACGATGCTGTCATCGACGCGTCGCTTCCGGTCTCCGAGTTCGCTGCAGGCTTCACGACCGAGCCGACGGTGTGCCGACAAGGCTACGGCGATATCGATCGCGCATTCCAGGACGCCGCGGCGAGCGTGGAGATCGATGTCTCGGTCGGCCGGCATTCGGGCGTACCTCTTGAGACGCGCGGCGCGATCGGGCGCTACGATGCGGCGCGTGACGTGCTCGAATTGCACGGCGCCGCCAAGGTGCCGCATCGCAATCGCGAGTCGCTGGCGCGAATGCTCGGCCGCAGTCCCGCCGGAATTCATCTGTTCGAGGCTCACGTGGGTGGCGGCTTCGGCGTGCGCGGCGAGATCTATCCGGAGGATATTCTGGTGCTGGTCGCGGCGATGCGGCTGCGCCGACCGGTAAAGTGGATCGAGGACCGCCGCGAGCACATGATCGCGGCCAACCATTCGCGGCAGCAGCGTCACCGCATTCGCGCGGCGGTCGACGCAGAGGGGCGGCTTCTCGGGATCGACGACGATTTTTTCCACGACCAGGGGGCCTATATCCGCACGCATGGCACGCGTGTCGCGGATATGTCGTGCGGGATCCTGCCGGGACCCTATCGGTTGCCGCATTTCCGCGTGAACGGGCATTTCCGGCTGACGAACAAGACACCGGCCGCGACCTATCGCGCACCCGGACGGTACGAGACCAATTTCGTGCGCGAACGGCTGATGGACGCCATCGCCCGCAAGCTTGGCATGTCGCGGATCGAGGTGCGCCGGCGCAACCTGATCTCGCCGGACGAAATGCCGTATGAGCGGCCGCTGACGGCGCTGGGCGACGAGGTCGTTCTCGATTCCGGACATTACGAGGGACTGCTGGACCAGGCGCTGACGCGTTTCGAATGGGACAAGCATGAACGCGACGTCCGCGAACGTCGCGCGTCAGGCGAATATGTCGGTCTCGGCATCGCCATGTATGTCGAGAAGAGCGGTCTCGGACCGACTGACGGGGTACGGATACACGTGCATCCCGGCGGAGATGTCGAGGTCGTGACCGGTGGCGCTTCTGTTGGTCAAGGCTTTGAAACCGTCATGGCGCAGGTCTGCGCAGACGGGCTTGGCGTGAATTATCGCGATGTGCGCGTCGTCCATGGTCGCACCGACCGGATCGAATACGGCATCGGCGCGCATGCGACCCGCGCGACCGTGATGACGGCCAACGCGACGGCTGTTGCCGCTGCCAATGTGCGGGCCAAGGCGCTCGATATGGCCGCGCAACTTCTCCAGACGGACGCGTCGACCCTGACGATACATGACGGCACCATCGTCCGATCCGATGGGAGCGGGCCTTCGACGACGTTGTCCGATATTGTGCATCACTTGAGGCCGGCATCGGGCACGCGGGGCACGCGCGAGCCAGGGCTCTGCGCCGATGGCTGGTTCACGACCGCGCACATGACTTATCCCTATGGCGTTCAGCTGGCGCTGGTGAAACTCGACCCCGGGACGGGGGCGGTCCAGATCGAAAAGCTGTTGATCGCGTTCGACATCGGATGCGCCATCAACCCGGCGCTGGTGCGCGGGCAGCTGGTCGGCGGGTTTGCGCAGGGGCTGGGAGGCGCCTTGTTCGAGGAGTTCCAGTACGACGAGCGCGGTCAGCCGCTCTGCGTCACCTTTGCGGATTACCTGATCCCTACGGCCCATGAGATGCCGCAGATCGATGTTCTGATTGCCGAGGATGCGCCGAGTGGATGCAATCCGCTCGGCATCAAGGGCGCGGGCGAAGGTGGCATTGCTGCGGGCGGAGCGGTGATCGCATCCGCCGTCGACGATGCGCTCGGCGGGAACGGAAATATCACGGCTCTTCCGATTACGCCGCGAATGGTGAAGTCGCTGATTGATTCCAGGCGGGCGTAACGTCAGCCGAGCGCCTATTCCTGCATCGCGACTTCGCGCGTCTTCTGAATCGCGGGAAGCGCGACCACAAGCAACAATCCGGCCGCGATGATGAGGAAGCTCAGACTGATCGGCTCCTGAACGAACACCATGGCGTCGCCGCGCGACAGGAGAAGCGCGCGACGAAGATTTTCTTCCATCATCGGACCGAGCACGAAACCGAGGATCAACGGCGCCGGCTCGCAATCGAGCTTGATGCAGACGTAACCAAAGATCGCAAAGAACGCCATGACGTAAAGGTCGAACACGTTCTGGTTCACGACGTAGGCGCCGATGCAGCAGAAGATGATGATGGATGGGTACAGCAACCGATACGGAACGCGCAGAAGCTTCACCCACATGCCGACGAGCGGCAGGTTCAGTATGACGAGCATCAGATTGCCGAGCCACATGCTCGCGATCAGTCCCCAGAACAGTCCGGGCCGGTCCGTCATCACCCGTGGACCGGGCGATATTCCGTGTATCATCATGGCGCCGATCATCATCGCCATGGTCGGGTTTGACGGAATCCCGAGCGTAAGCATCGGAATGAACGAGGTTTGCGCGCCTGCGTTGTTGGCGGATTCAGGAGCCGCGACGCCGCGGATGTCGCCCTCGCCGAAGTGGCGAGGCTTCTTCGCGACCTTCTTTTCGAGTGTGTAGGCCGCGAACGCGGCGAGCAGGGCGCCGCCGCCTGGCAGCACGCCAAGGATCGAGCCCAGACCGGTGCCGCGCAGGATCGCGGGAATGCAATGCCGGATGTCCGCCAGCGATGGCCACACCCGCCCGATCTTGGACTGCACGACCGTGCCGTTCGCTTCATTGCGGTCGAGGTTGCGCACGATGTCGGCCAGTCCGTAGATGGCCATCGACAGGGCGACGAACTCGACACCGTCGGCGAGACCGGTCATCTCGAAGGTGAAACGTCTGACGCCGGAATTGATGTCTGTCCCCACCAGCCCAAACATCAGTCCAAGGGCCACCATTCCAATCGCCTTGATCACCGAGCCGTGCGCCAGAACGATCGCGGCGACGAGTCCGCAGACCATCAGCGAGAAATATTCGGCGGGCCCGAACTTCAGGGCGATGGAGGACAGCAGCGGCGCGGCGACGAAGACGAGAATCGTCGCAACTGTGCCCGCGAAGAACGAACCGAGCGCGGCTATTCCGAGCGCCGGTCCCGCCCTGCCGGCGAGCGCCATCTTGTGCCCGTCGATGGTGGTGACGACCGAGGAGGCTTCGCCAGGTATGTTGACAAGGATCGCAGTGGTCGAGCCACCATATTGCGCGCCGTAATAAATGCCGGCGAGCATGATGAGGGCGGATTCCGGGGGCAGGGTGAACGAAAACGGCAGCAGCATGGCCACCGTCGTGACAGGCCCAATTCCGGGCAAGACACCCACAAGCGTTCCGAGCAGGACCCCCGCAAAGCAATAGAGAATGTTCGTGACGGTGAGGGCGACGCTAAAGCCGGTTGCCAGATTGGCGACGAAGTCCATCGGCGGCCTTTGATTCTACAAGGAGGGCCAGAGTGCCAAGGGCAGCTGCAGGGCGAAATGAAAAATGCCGGCCGAAAGGATGACCAGGGCAGCGGCCAGCAGCCCGATTTCGATCGCATTTGAACCGCGTCCGGCGAATGCCACCACGACGACGGTGATTGCGATGCTCAAGACGAGGCCGAGCGGCTGTATGCATAACCCAAACAGGACAACGCCAACGACAACGAGCAGGAGCGCGCGCAGCCCCCAATCCTCGATCGGCTCATCGCCATTGATCAGCGAACGGGCAATCAGCAGCAGCCCGATGGCTCCCAACAGAACGCCCAGCAGCAACGGAAAGTAACGGGGGCCCATCTCGCCGGACGAGCCCATCGCGTAATTTCGGGACACATACAGGCCGACGGCGGCGAAGCAGAGGAACATCACGCCGGACCAGAAGTCCTTGCCAGTCCTGACGCGCGACATCACAGCTCCGATCGGTGCGCGGAACGTCAGTTCTTCTTGATGTTCGCGTCGGTTATGACCTTGCGCCACTTTTCGAAATCGGCCTTCACGAACTCGGCTGCCGCCGCGGCGGTTGTGCCGCGCGGAGAAGCGCCGACCTTGGCAAAGGCCTCCTTGAGCTGCGGCTTTGCCAGCGCGACCGTGATTGCATCATTCAGCTTTGTCTTGACGGCGTCCGGTAGCCCCGCCGGTGCGAACACCGTCAGCCACAGATCGACGGAGAATCCTTTGATCCCGGCATCCGCAACCGTGGGCTTGTCGGCATAGACCGGATTTGGTGTGTCGCCGGTCGTGGCAAGTGCGACGACCCGGTTGTCGGAGGTGAAGGGCAGGGCACCCGCAATGCTGCTGAAGGAGAACTGGACCTTGTTCGCCATCATGTCGGTAAAGGAGGCTCCAATCCCCTTGTAGGGAATGTGCGTCGCCTGAATTCCCGTGATTTGCTTCAGCATCTCGCCGGACAGGTGCGGCGTCGTGCCGATACCGGCCGAAGCGAAGTTCAGCTTGCCGGGATTGGCCTTCGCGTAGGCAATGAACTCATCGAAGGTCTTCACATTCAGCCCGGGCGCTACCACCAGCACCAGTGGCGATGAACTGACGACCGAAATGGGCTCGAGCTGTTTGAACAGGTCGTAGGGTACGTTGTCCTGCAGGGTCGGATTGATGACGATGGCAGGATCCATCAAGAGCAGCGTGTATCCATCGGCGGGTGACCGGGCGACCGCGTCTGTTCCGACAATGCCGCCGGCGCCCGGCCGATTGTCCGCCACCACCGGCTGGCCAAGCACGTCGCCGAGATTTTGCGCGAGCGTTCGGCCGATAAAGTCAACGACTCCGCCGGGAGTGTAGGGGAGCACGAGCTTGATCGGCTTGGTCGGGTAGGTCTGCGCAAAAGACGAAGTCGCGGCAACGGCAAGCCCCACCACGGCAGCAATGGTGGAGATCCGAAGTCTGAACGCCATAGGATGTTCCTTTTTGCCGGATGTGTCAGCCTGACCTGCAGCCAGTCCGAGCGCGCGTCGTACCAATAACTATATTTGTACCAATATAATTACATGGCGCCGGAAGGAGCAAGCCGCAGGATGGGCAAATAGACGCCACGACTTGCTCACGGATGAGCCACTCGATCACGCGGTACTGAACGTCCCGCGGCCGACCGCGACGAGCCGTCCCTTGCTGTCCGTCACCGATATGTCGACGCGCGCGATCGTGCGCCCCGCTTTCAGCAACCTGGCGTGCGCCAGGAGGTCGCCGCCATCGGCAGCGCGCAAATAGTCAATGCGCAGGTCAATGGTCGGCGTCATGCGGCCGACCTGAACCGCGGCGGCGGCATGACCCGCGAGGTCGATCAGTGTAGCGATGACTCCGCCATGAAACGCTTTCTCGCCCGGTGCGCGCGCCAGTTCATCGCGGAAGGCGAGTGAAATCGTGACCGAGCCATCTTCGGGATCGGCCGCCACCGCCTGAGGCTGCAAGATCGAATGAAATGGCGGACGCGCCATCTCTTCGCGCAGTCGCGTCAACGCGACGTCGCGATCCTGCGTCATTCGGCTTTGGCCTGGAAACGCACCGCGACCGGCGTGACACGTCCGTCTGCGATCCAGTCGACCACATCGCGTTTGCGGATCTTGCCACTCGGGGTGAGAGGAATCTCGTCCACGCTGAGGAAGTATTCGGGCATGTCGTATCTCGACAGCCCGACGCCATCGAGATGATCGAGAATGTCTTCTGCGCTTGCGGCCTTTCCGGGCTGGAACATCACTGCAAGACAGACCCGCTCGCCCAGGCGGGGATCGGGCATGGCGACGGCCGCGACCCGCTGCACAGCGTCATGTGTCGACGCCAGCGCTTCGATCCTCGCGGGATAGATATTGTGGCCGCCACGAATGATCACGTCCTTCTTGCGGCCGGTGATGCGCAGGTATCCGTTCTCGTCGACCCAGCCGAGATCGCCGGTCATGAACCAGCCGTCCCGGTTGAAAGATTCCTCGGTCGCTTTCTGGTCGTCGAAATAGCCAAGCATCAGGCTGGCGCCCTTGCCTCCGATCTGACCGATTTCGCCGGCCGGAAGTTCACGATCCGGATTCTCCCGATCGAAGATCCGGATTTCGTAACCAGCGCAGGAACGGCCGCAACTTTCCACGATCAGCCGCGGGTCGTCGTTGGGCAGGGTGTATTGGTGCGAGCAGGTCTCGGTCATGCCGTAACCGCTCTGCGGCTTGATCCCGTAATCGATCAGGCCGGCGACGAGCTCGCGCGGCGCTGCGGCGCCGGAAATACGGAAGCCCTGCAACCGTCCGATGCCAGACAGCTTTCGCTCCCGCACCTCCGCGAGCAGGTCGATCGCATGCGTCGGAACGCCGACGAGGAAGGTCGTGCCGCTCTCGATAATGCGGTCCGTCAGGCTTGCGCCACGCGGCAGATCGTGGATGACCAATTGTCCGCCGACCGACAAGGCCATGATCATGGCGCCGAAGCCGAGATTGTGGCTGAGCGGACTGAGCGAATAGACGACGGAATCGCTGTCGATGCTCCAGTCCGCCGAAAGCGCGCGCGCATTGGCGAGCAGCGTATTATCGCTGTGCATCACGCCTTTCGGCAAGCCGGTCGTGCCGGATGTGAAGGCGAGGTACAGGATGGTGTTCGCGTCGCGCGCAGTGGCAGGGGGCAGATCGTTGCGGCCAGCCACGATACCGATGCCTTGTCCCGGTCCGCTCTTTTCAAGCCGGTAGGCGCGCCGCAGCGTCTCGACCTGGGCGAGGTTTGCAAAGAGATCGGTTCGATGGGCGTCGGCGCCATAGCCGTCTTCGGCAACGACGGCTGACGCGCGCATGCGCTTCAGCAACTGGATGATATCGCCGACCGTATGGTCGCGATGCAGCGATGGGCAGCAGACATAGCCGTTCCGGCTGCAGGCAAGGAGAGCAATGATGCCTTCGGGCCGGCTCGGCAGCCACACCGCAACACGTTGCCCGGCGACAACGCCATGGTCCGCGAGATCGCCCGCAAAGGCATCGGCGAAGTCGACAAGCTGGCGATAGGTCAGGTCGCCGTACCGGCTGCGCACCGCGATGCGTTCGGGAGTGCGGTCGGCATGATCACGGACGAGGCTGTAGACCGTCTCGTCGCGCCACATTCCGGTCCGATAATATTCCTTGTAGCGATCGACATGGAACAATGTCAGCAGCGTATTAGACATCGACGCGCCCGAACCTCAACCGACGGAAATCTTATTTTCGATACACCCAGCGAACACCGGAGATATCAACAAAAATAGCAACTAGGAAGCCCGTAGCGGTATTCTCGCTCTGGATTGTTTCATTTTTTAAACAATCCCCTATAATATTACAAGTCAATGCCCTCCCACCCGCAACGCCGATGGATGTGACTGAAACCCCCCAGGCTGCCCTGACAACTGCAAATCGCATTCTGGTCCACGAAGGTGTTCTCGACGCGTTCGGGCATGTCAGCATGCGGCACCCGACGAGGCCGGATCGGTTCTTCCTCGCCCGGTCAATGGCGCCGGAGCTGGTGACCGAACCCGATATCCTCGAATTTGACATGACCGCAGAGCCTGTCGTCCACACTGACAGCGCCCTGTATTCGGAGCGTGTGATTCACTCCGTCCTGTACAGGATGCGCCCGGATGTCCATGCGATCTGTCATCACCATAGTCCGGCGGTCATGCCGTTCTGTCTGACCGATATCAAACTCGGCGTGGTGACCCAGCTCGGTGCTGTCCTCGGCACGCAGGTGCCGGTCTGGGATCAGCGCGACGAGTTCGGTCCGACCAATCATCTGGTGACGCAGGACGCGCAGGCAGAATCGCTGGGGCGATGCCTCGGGGCTGGCTCGATCGTATTGATGAAGCGCCATGGCGCGACCGTCGTCGGCAAGGATCCGCGCGAGCTGGTTTTCCGATCCGTATACGGCTGTCGCGACGCGCTGCTTCAGGCAACGGCGCGTTTGCACGGGCCGGTCGACACATTTTCCGATGACGAGATCGCGCTTGCTGGACGTTTCCCCGAGCCGACCCTCGCGCGCGCCTGGCATTACTGGAAAGCGCGCCTGCCGCGCGCAGAGGCAATGGCGTCGCGATGAATCAGGCAGTGTCCGAAGCTCAACAGGACGCGCGTGCACTCCTGGCGCGGGAATACGATGTCCTGGTCGCCGGAGGCGGCAATGCCGCGCTCTGCGCGGCGATCGCGGCACGTCGCGCCGGCGCGTCGGTTCTCGTCGTCGAGGGGGCGCCAAAATTCTATCGCGGCGGCAATACCCGGCATACCCGCAACTTCCGTTGCGCGCATGACAGCGCCACCGAGACGCTGACCGGGCCTTACAGCGAAGAGGAGTTCTTCGACGACCTTCTGCGCATCA
Organism: Pseudorhodoplanes sp.; assembly: GCF_059499825.1. Lineage (NCBI taxonomy): Bacteria > Pseudomonadati > Pseudomonadota > Alphaproteobacteria > Hyphomicrobiales > Pseudorhodoplanes > Pseudorhodoplanes sp. The sequence continues at coordinate 618,811 of NZ_JCABZI010000002.1, read as the reverse complement.
CCGGCGGCCAGACCGACGAGCTACTGGCCAAGCACATGATCCGCGAATCGAAGGAAGTGCTGGTCTGGCTCCAGGAGCAGGGCATTCGCTTTCAGCCTTCCCTTGGAGGAACGCTGACGCTGGGACGCACCAACGCTTTCTTCCTGGGCGGTGGACGCGCGATGCTCAACGCGCTGTACCGCACGGCGGAGGAACTCGGTGTCGACGTGATCTACGACGCCCCCGTGACCGCGCTTGACATCCAGGATGGCATGTTCCTGTCCGCCTCGGTGCAGGCCGAAGGGCAAACCCACGTGGTGCGTGCGCGCGCATTGGTGGCAGCGTCCGGTGGCTTCGAGTCGAATATCGAATGGCTCAAGGAATACTGGGGCGATGCCGCGGAGAACTTCCTGATCCGCGGAACGCCGTATAACCGCGGTGCGGTGTTGAAGATGCTGCTCGAGGCCGGCATTCAGGAAGTCGGCGACCCGACGCAATGCCATGCCGTGGCGATCGACGCGCGCGCGCCAAAATATGACGGCGGCATCATCACGCGGCTGGACTGCGTGGTCTTCGGCATTGTCGTCAACAAGAATGCCGTGCGCTTCTACGACGAGGGCGAAGATATCTGGCCGAAACGCTATGCGATCTGGGGACGCCTGGTTGCCGGGCAGCCGGACCAGATCGCCTATATCATTTTCGATGCGTCGTCGCTGAATCTGTTCATGCCGTCACTGTTTCCGCCGGTCACGGCCGGGTCGATCCGCGAACTGGCCGGGAAGCTCGAGCTGGATCCGGATGTGCTGGAAAAGACTGTGGCCGACTTCAATGCGGCGGTTCGGCCGGGCACGTTCAAGCATAGCGATCTCGACGACTGCCGTACCGAGGGTCTGACGCCGCCGAAGAGCCATTGGGCGCGCAAGATCGAGGCCGCGCCGTTCTACGCCTATCCGGTGCGGCCGGGCATCACCTTCACCTATCTCGGCGTGCGGGTGAACGAAGAGTCGCGCATGCTGATGGCGGACGGGCGGCCGACGGCAAACATGTTCGCAGCCGGCGAAGTCATGGCCGGTAACGTCCTGGGTCGCGGATATGCGGCAGGAATTGGCATGACGATCGGCAGTGTTTTCGGACGCCTCGCAGGGCGTGGAGCGGCGAAGAATGCGCGCAATTGATATGCATACGACGATGCCGCACGGCAGTGCGGCCTTGACCGAAGCCGACCGGCTGATGGTCGTCTGCAATTCGTGCCGTTATTGCAAGGGGCTCTGCGCCGTTTTCCCGGCAATGGAGCGGCGCCGTCTGTTCAACGACGGCGATCTCAATTATCTCGCAAATCTGTGCCACAGTTGCGGCGCCTGCTACGCCGACTGCCAGTTTTCGCCTCCGCACGAATTCGACGTGAATGTTCCCCGCGCGCTCGCGCAATTGCGGGGCGACAGCTACGCCGCCTATGCTTGGCCGGGCTTCCTTTCGGGCCTGTTTGCGCGCAACGGCCTTGCGATCAGTGTCATTGCAGCGCTCAGCGTGGCGCTGTTCGTCATCGGTTTTGTCGCCGCGCGCGATCCGTCGGTCTTGTTCGGCGTTCATACCGGGCCGGGGGCATTCTACAAGTTGATGCCTCACAACGCGATGGTTGCGCTTTTCGGAGGGGTGTTCGTCTACGCGATGGTCGCACTCACCATGAGCATGCGTGCGTTCTGGAAAGATATATCCCGAGGCACGCCATCGGGCGGGCTTGCTTCGATCTGGCGCGCCATGATGGACGCCGGACGCCTGCGATACCTGGACGGCGGCAAGGCCGGCTGCATGAACGATGACGAGCAGCCGACCGATCGGCGCAAGCACTATCATCACGCGACGTTCTATGGGTTTCTGCTGTGCTTTGCGGCAACCTCGGTTGCGACGTTGTATCATTACCTGCTGGGACGCGAGGCTCCTTACGCCTGGTATGATCTGCCGGTGGTCCTCGGTACGATCGGCGGCATCGGGCTCGTGGTCGGGCCGATCGGTTTGCTGATCGCCAAGTGGCGGCGCGATCCCGCGCTTGTGGATCATGCGCGGTTCGGAATGGACGTTGCTTTCATCATGATGCTGCTGCTGACGAGTGTCAGCGGACTGCTGCTGCTTGTGCTCCGGGCGACGCCGGCGATGGGCGTGCTGTTGGCGGTGCATCTCGGATTCGTGTTCGCGCTGTTCCTGACGTTTCCCTACGGGAAGTTCGTGCATGGCCTGTATCGCTTTCTGGCGCTCGTGCAATATGCGCGGGAAAGCGCCTCCGATGCGCAGAACCATAATGGCTGAAGGCTAGCGGCGCTGGGTCCGCTAGAGGCACGGTGATGGATCGGATCAAACTATCGGGCGAGGATGCGCTGCTCATCGTCGATGTGCAGAATGACTTTGTGTCGGGTTCGCTCGCAATCCCCGAGGCCGAGACGATCGTTCCCGTGATCAACAGGCTTGTCGCGACATTCGATCACGTGATCGCTGCCCAGGACTGGCATCCGTCGGGGCACATTTCGTTTGCCAGCGCGCATCCGGGGCACAGCGCAGGGGAGATGATCGATGTGAGCTACGGGCCGCAGCGCCTGTTCAACGATCATTGCGTCCAGGGGACGGCCGGCGCGGAATTCCATCCCGATCTGGAATTAGGGAAGGCCGAACTGATTCTCCGCAAAGGCTATCGCCGAGAGGTGGACAGCTATTCGGCGTTCTTCGAGAACGATCAGAAGACGGTGACAGGCTTGGCCGCTTATCTGCGCGCGCGCGGCTTTCGTCGTGTCTTCTGCGTGGGGCTGGCGTTGTTCGGCTGCGTGAAAGCGACGGCTGAGGGCGCTCGGCGCGAGCAATTCGAAGCCGTGATCATTGAGGACGCAGGCAAAGCCAGACCGGTCGCCGACGATGCGAACGAACTTGCCGAGACTGCGTTGCGCGCCCTCGGCGTCCGCTTCATCAAGTCCACGCAACTCGTATTCTAGCGCTTATTGTTGAACAACTAAGCGACTTGTTACGCGAACAAGCGACAGACGAGGCCGGTGTGGCCGTCGCAGCGGTTCACGGGTCAACCGAGCGGGACCTGGCAGATTTCGACAATATTGCCTTCCGGGTCCATGAACTGTGCGAGCCGGCCGCGAGGCGGAACGCCCGGGTCCGAAACCGTTGGCCTGATGCCCGAGATGCATCGGGCGCCGCGGCTTTCGATCGCTGCAACCTCGGCCTCGATGTCATCGACATAAAACGAGATCAGCGTCTTGTTGCGATCCCAGCCGCGCTTGTCGTCCATCTGCGCAGCGTCGGGGCCGTTGTCGAGCTGACTCATCAGTTCCAGCGTGCAACTGCCGGTGTCGAAAATCGTCTTCAGGTGGCTTGATCGCTTCACGCGCAGTCCGAGGACGGTCTCATAGAAGTGCCGCGTCTTTGCGACGTCGGTCACATAGATCAGAACCCAGCCCAAAGGCCCCAACATGATTTCAACTCCTCTTGTTGCCGTGCGCGCCGCGACAAACCGGCGCGCGAAGGCGCGCGTTGGCGACCGTGGAACGATTTCAGTTGCGTATTGTAACAAAAACGATACGATTTCCAATATTAGGATGAAGCGAACGATGGGAGTAACGGCATAAGCCTTGCATATCGCGGAAATCGAACTCCGGACGTTCAAAGAGGGGTGTGCATCTTTTTGAACAGAAGGAGGCAAGACGGCCGGTTCAACTCCGTTTGGTTCGGCGGCGAGACGCGGGCGAGATGCCGATGGTTACGGAATTCGTCGATCAGCCGCACGCAACGATGATCGACCGTACTGCAGGTCCATATCGAACGATTCACGAGGGGTTTCATGCGTCGCAATCCAACGTTTAAGAGCCGCATCACGATGCGGTCATTTGTCTCGCTGGCCGGTGCGCTTGCTGTCGCGCTGTTATCGGGCAATGCGGCCGTCGCTCAGGAGAAGCTTTCGGTCCGGCTCGACTTCCTGCCCTACGGTGCGCATGCGCCGTTCTACCTTGCGCAGGAGAAGGGCTGGTTCAAGGAAAACGGCGTTGAACCGACGATCGAGGACGGCACCGGTACGACAACGACGGTGCAACTGGTTGGCGCCGGCAAGTACGACCTCGGCTATGCCGGTTTCGTGTCTGCCGTGGTGGCACGCGAGAAAGGCGTTCCGGTCAAGGCTGTCGCCGGCGTGTTGCGCAAGAGCGACCTTGGCATCGTGGTTGACGAGAAGGGTTCGATCTTCAAGCCCAAGGATCTCGAGGGCAAGAAGATCTATTTCTCGCCTGCTTCTGTCGAGACGCTGTTCATGGACAGCTACTTCAAGGCGGCTGGCGTGGACAAGTCGAAGGTCGATCTGACCAGCATCGATATCTCGGCCAAGGTGTCGACTTATCTTGGCGGCGGTGGCGACGGCATGTTCGTGCCGGTGCCGATCTATACGATCCGCAAGAATATTCCCCGTCTGTCGCGGGGACTGCTGTTCACCGATGTGGGTCTGCCCTTGCCGGGTGTCGGTCTGATCGCCAACGAGACAGTCATCAAGGAAAAGCCGAAGGCGATTGCCGGCTTCGTCGCTGCGCTGCAGAAGGCCTGGGCAGGTGTCCAGGACGGCTCGATGACCGAAGAGGCGGTCCAGGCGTTGTTGAAGAACCGTCCCAAGGCCAAGCTCGATCCTGAATATGTGCGACAGCAGCTTCAGGCGATGGTCCCCTATCTCGACACCGATGCGACCAAGGGCAAGCCGCTGTTCTGGCAGTCCCCGGAAGACTGGGCGGCGGCCATCAAGTTTTCGGAGCAGTCCGGCGTCATCAAGGCGGGAACCAAGGCCGACGATTACTTCACCAACGATTTCGTGCCCAAGGCGAAGTAATGGAGGCTGCGCTGTCGAACGCCGCCGCGAGCGCGCAACAGGGTGCTATCGGAACGGCGCATGTCACCCTTCGGGGTGTCTGCAAGTCGTTCAATTCCAAGCGTGGAAACATCCGCGCGCTCGCAAATGTCGATCTCGATATCCGGGCAGGCGAATTCCTGAGCCTGCTCGGACCGAGCGGATGCGGCAAGAGCACCTTGCTGAGGTGCCTCGCCGGGCTCGACCAGATCACGAGCGGCGAAGTGCGGATGCACGACAAGCCGCTCGATGGACCGCCCGACGATATGGGAATCGTGTTTCAACGCGACATGCTGCTCGACTGGCGTACGGTTCTCGACAACGTGTTTCTTCCGCTCGAATTTCGGCGAAAGCCGACAAAGCCGTATACCGAGGCCGCGCTCACCCTGCTCGAAACATTCGGCTTGCGGCGCTCAGCCAATCGCTATCCGTGGGAGTTGTCGGGCGGCATGCGGCAGCGCGCGGCGATCTGCCGCGCATTGCTGGACGATCCGGCTTTGCTGCTGATGGATGAGCCGTTCGGTGCGCTCGACGCTATCACCAGAGACCAGCTCAATATCGAGTTGCAGAGAATCTGGTCGCAGACCGGCAAGACGATCCTGTTCATTACGCACAGCATCAATGAAGCCATCCTGCTTTCGGACCGGGTGGCGATCATGGCCCGCGATCCGGGGCGTATCGAGGAGGTCATCGAGATCGATCTGCCTCGTCCGCGGACGCTGGCGACGCGGGAGACGACGGAATTCGTGCGCTACAGCGCGCATGTGCGCTCCGTATTCGAAAGAATGGGCGCATTCTCGGGTTAACCTGTACGGGCCGATTTGCATTGACGATGACGACTGCCTTGACTGAACCGACAACGCGGCGATCCGGCCGGCGTCCATTGTTGCGCGCAGCCGCAAAGGTGGCGCGGGTCATGGCGGCCGTACTGATATTGTGCGCAATCTGGGAGGCGATATGCCGTCTCACGGGTGTGCGTCCTTATATCTTCCCGTCACCTCTGAACGTGCTGCATGAGCTGGTGACGGAGCCGCTCTATCTTCTCGAGAATTCGGCGTACACGATCGGCGCCTCGCTTCTCGGCTTCGCGCTGTCGGTGGTGATCGGCCTCGCGATGGCGGTGGGCATTGTCTATTCGAAATTCCTCGACAAGACGTTGCTCACGACCCTCGTCGCCAGCAATGCCGTGCCGAAGGTTGCGATCGCGCCGCTTTTCATTCTTTGGGTCGGCACCGGGATCGAATCCAAGGTGCTGATGGCGTTCCTGGTTTCAATCTTCCCGATGGTGGTCGACAGCGTCGTCGGCCTGCGCTCCGTCGACCCCGGAATGCTGGAATTGGCCCGCACCTACAAGGGGTCGAAACTCCAGATGTTCTGGAAGATTCGTTTTCCTAATGCGCTGCCGAGCATATTTGCCGGAATGAAGGTTGCGATCTCGCTGGCGCTGATCGGGACGATCGTCGGCGAATTTGTCGGCGCCAATCGCGGGCTCGGCTATGTCATCCTGCAATCGCAAGGGACCTACAACACGCCTCGTGTGTTCGCAGCGATCCTGCTGCTGACGGTGATCGGCATCGTGTTCTATCAGATCGTCGATCTGATCGAGCGCAAGGCCATGCCCTGGCATGTGTCGCATCGTCATCTGGAGGACGAGGACTGATCGCCGGACGGGACGCGCAGGCGTGCGGCGCTGGCAAGCCGCACGACCGTCTTCAGCTCCGAACGTATCAGAAAAACCGATCGTAACGGATTCGATCCGAGCTTACGTTTCTTTCGCGCAAGGCGGCGGTGACGGCCTCGATCATTTTCGGCGGGCCGGCGCAGTAGAAGTCGAACGTCTGCAGGGCGTTGTGGAAGTGATCCAGCAGAAGCTCATGGATGAGCTTTTGCGGAATGCCTTCGGACAATTCGGGATCATGCGCCGACACCGCGCAATGGAAGGATATCCGTTCTCCAAAAGCGGATAGTTTCTGCAGCTGAGGCAGCCCGCAGATGTCGGCTGTCGTGCGGCCTCCGAACAGAAACTGCAGATGAGCACCCGCATAAGCCGGACTGGCGTCGAATGCGCGGGCAATCGACAGCATCGGTGCAAGACCAGAGCCTCCCGCGATACAGCATACGTTGCGATCTGATGTGTCACGCAGGAAGGCATGTCCGTATGGCGCGTCCAGTGAAACGCGATCTCCGGCCTGCGCCTTGAACAGGTGATCCGTTCCCGCACCGTCCGTGACCTTGCGGACGATAAAGTGCCAGTCGCCGTCCTCGTTCGGCAGGTTGGACATTGAATAGGCGCGGCTACCGGATACGCCCGGCATGTCCAGCAGAGCATATTGACCGGGGAGGAAGCGCGCCGGCCCGCTGGTGCGGAACCTGAACTCGCGCATGTCATGGGTCAGGTCGCGATGGGATATCAACTCGGCTTGGCTACGTCGGGGGGCGGTCACCGCGACACTGCTCTCCGGCCTGGATCCGAGGAACCGCACGCGACAATTCGATAAGGGGAGCGACTGGCAGGCCAGACGCCGGCCCCGTTCGGCGTCGCGCGGTGAGAGGACAGATGCGGCGGCTTGCAGCGACACAACGTCGCCCTCAATCATTTGAATCTTGCAGGAGCCGCACTGGCCGACATTGCACTCATAGGGGAGGTTGAGCCCGGCTCGCAGCCCGGCGCGCAGCAGGGTGTCATCGCCGTTGCAGGGGTAAGACTGCGACGTTCTGTCGATGGAAATCTCGAATGCGGTGAATTCCGGAGCGGCGAGCTTCTGCATGCCCAAGGCTCATATCAACTGGCGTACTAAAATCAACACAAAGCCCCCAATGCGCCTATTGATATCGGCCTTAACGTGTTGAAACACGATGATATTTCCGCGTAACATTTTTTGAACAAAGCAATTGACAACGCTTGCAAGGTGGCATGAAATTGGCCTGAATTTGGTGCGCCCCGAATGCTCTGCCGGAAGCAGTCGGGTTCAGGAGATCGTTCAGGATGGACAATCCGACCCGCTTTGACGTTCCGAAAGCTCTGTCGGCTGCTGACATGCCCGACCTGAAGTGGCCCGAGGACCGCGCTGAAATCCCGGACTGGGTTTACACGGATCGTCGCGTCTTCGACCTTGAAGTCCAGAAAGTCTTCATGGGCCGCAACTGGAATTACGTCGCGCTCGAGGCCGAGATCGCCGAGCCGGGCAGCTTCATGCGCTCCTATATCGGGAATATTCCGATTATCGTGGCGCGGGACGAAGCCGGCCAAGTCCGCGCGTTCGAGAACCGTTGCGCTCATCGCGGCGTCGAATTCTGCAAATCCTATCGCGGCACCACCAAGCAATTCGTCTGCCCCTACCATCAATGGACCTACAATCTCTCCGGCTCGCTCGTGTCCGTGCCGTTCCGTCGCGGCGTCAAGGGCAAGGGCGGGATGCCGGCGGACTTCAAGCTTGACGAGCATAATCTGCGCTCGCTGAACGTGGCAGTCCGGCACGGGGTGGTGTTCGCCTCGTTCGTGGAGGATATGGAATCGATCGAAGAGTTTCTCGGCGCTGACATGCTCGAGCAGTTCGATTCGATCTTCGACGGCCGTCCGCTGAAACTGCTGGGCGTCCACCGCAATACGCTTCCGGGCAACTGGAAGCTCTATCAGGAAAACCTGAAGGACCCGTACCACGCGACGCTGCTGCATACCTACCTGACAACGTTCGGACTGTTCGTCGCCGGCAACAAGACGATGATCCTGACCGATCCCAAGGGGCGTCACTCCACGCTCTGCAACGCGCGCCCGGTCGGCCGTCCCGAGAACGACGAGAGCAAGTCGGACATCAAGTCGTTTCATGCGGCGATGCAACTTGCCGATCCGCGGGTGATCGAGCTGATCCCGGAAAAGGAATCGGTCTGGACCAGCAACGCCATCACCATCTGGCCGAACCTGATCCTGTTGCGGCAAACCAATATTCTTGGCGCGCGCCAGATCGTCCCGCTGAGTCCGAACGAGTTCATGCTGATCTGGACGACGTTCGGATACGCCGACGATACCCGCGAAATGGAAGAGCACCGGCTCCGGCAGAACAACATCTTTGGTCCCGGCGGATTTCTCGGCATCGATGACCACGAGGCCCTGAAATTCGTTCAGGACGGCCTCGACAGGTCGGTGCCGCGTCATGGCGTTGCGCCGCTCGGCAAGGATGAAGAGTCCAGTGATACCGTGATCACCGATCGGGCGATCCGTGCGATGTATCATCACTACAAGGAAGAGATGGGCTTCTGATGGAAACGCTCGAATCTCCGCCGACGCAATCCGTCGATATCGGCCTGTTGAAGGAATTGCGTTGGCTCGTCGAAGAGTTCAACTACGAATATGCGGCGGTGCTAGATCGTTGCGAGATCGGCAAGTGGCCGTCGTTTTTCACGCAGGACGGCGTTTATCGTCTGGTCGCACGCGACAACGCGGAGTCCAATCTTCCGTTGTCGCTGATGTCCTGCGAGGGCATGGGAATGCTGAAGGATCGCGCCTATGCGATCGAGAATACCGAGATGTTCGCCCCGCGCTACATCCATCACCAGATCACCCAGATTCGTGTCACGGGAATTGACGCCGGCATCGTGAACGCGGAGGCGGCCTATACCGTTCTCGAAACGCTGATCGACGAGCCGACGCGCATCCTTCAATGCGGCCGTTACTACGACAAGTTCGTGCGGCACGGCGACGGTCTGCTGCTGAAGGAGCGGCGCTGCATCTATGACACGCTGATCGTTCCGACCTGCGTCGTCTATCCGGTATGAACCATGCACGCGCCGGCGGCGCGTGTCTGGACGTTCGCGAAATCCTGTCCGCAATCAACGGAGACAAGTAATGGCGTTGGAGCCGCTGTCGACGAAGGGCAATGTCCTTCACATCTACGAATTCCGGGTCAAGAAAGAGTCGGCCGACGAGTTCATGAAGTTGTTCGAGGAGTTCGACTATTCTCCCGAAAACCCCATGCATAAGTCCGAGTCGCAGGTGAAGGACGGTGTGCTTTGCCGCGATCCGCAGGATCCGGAGCGCTTCTTTCTGATCGGCGAGTGGAAGAGCATCGAGGCGCATCAGCGCGTACTCAAGGATGTGGCGGCGCTCCGCCCTAAATTCGTCAGCCTGATCGAAGGTGGCCCGGCGGCATTCAAGCCGCTCTATGTCGACGTCGTCATGAGCACGCCGCTGGAATATCTCCAGGGCTGATCGTCAGACTGTGTCTGCAAGCCGCGCACGGGCTGCGCGCGGCTTGCTATTTCTGCCGTGGCCTCTGCCAGTAGGCCGTTACGGTCCATTCAGGACACCATCCTCTGGCACCGTATCAAGAGCCATTGAGGCGCCGCCCGTCATGAATCTCGCGTCCGCGGCAAGCCCTGCACGCTATCCCGTCCTCGCTGACAACATCGTTGCAACGTCTCATCCGCTCGCGGCGCAGGCGGGCTTGCGCATGTTCGAACTGGGCGGAAATGCCGTCGATGCGGCGCTGGCTTCGGCGATCGCGCTTGTCGTGCTCGAACCGGTGTCGACCGGGCTTGGGAGCGACAGCTTTGCGATGCTGTGGGACGGTGAAAAGGTCCACGGCCTGAACGGATCCGGGGGGGCGCCACGCGCCTGGAGCGCAGATGTCCTGGATCGCTGGAAGGCTATTCCCGGCGCTGGTTGGAACAGCGTGACCGTGCCGGGCGCCGTCGCGAGCTGGAACGATCTGTCCCAGCGCTTCGGCGCGTTGCCATTCGCGCGATTGTTCGAGCCTGCGATCTCCTGGGCCGAATCCGGCTTTCCGGTATCGCCCGGCGTTGCCGAACGGTGGGCGGTTCAGGTCGGGCGGTTGAAAGACCAGCCCGGTTTTGCGGAAACATTCCTGCCGTCCGGGCGTGCGCCTCTGGCCGGCGAGCGATTCCGCAATCCTGCGCTTGCGCGGAGCTTGCAGGCGATCGCCGAAACACGCGGTGAGGCGTTCTATCGCGGCGCGCTGGCCGACGCCATGATCGCGCATTCGCAGGCGAATGACGGCATGATGTCGCATGAAGACCTGTCCGCGCATCGAAGCGAGTGGGTCGCGCCGCTGGAACACGATTGTTTTGGTTGCACGTGGCATCAGATGCCGCCCAATGCCAACGGCATCGTGCTGCTGATGGCGCTCGGCATCCTTGCCGAAACCGGCTTTGCTGGAGATTGCGCATCGCCCGAGCATGAGCACCTGCAGCTTGAGGCCTACAAGCTCGCGGCTGCGGAAACGGAGCGCCTTATTGCGGATGGAACGGCGCCGTCAGCGGCGCTGGCGCTGCTCGATCCGGATTATCTGCGATCGCGGGCGCGGATGATCGGAACGCAAGCACAGAATTTCGAGCCGGGCCTTCGTCAGCAGGGCGGGACGGTTTTCGTGACCGCCGGCGACAGTGCCGGGCGGCTGATCTCCTTTATTCAGTCGAACTATGTCGGTTTCGGCTCGGGTGTGGTCGTGCCAGGCACCGGAATAAGTCTGCACAACCGCGCGGCCGGCTTCACCCTGCAGAAGGGTCACCCCAACCATCCGGCGCCGGGCAAGCGTCCGGCGCACACCATTCTGCCGGCGCTGATCAGCCGAGACGGTGCGCCGCTCATGAGCCTTGGCGTCACCGGCGGCAACATGCAGCCGCAGGGGCAACTCCAGATCGCACTGCGCATCATTCTGGACGGCCACAATCCGCAATCCGCAATCGATGCGCCGCGTTTCCGGCACATGGCGGGACTGGATATCAATCTCGAGGATGCGATGCCGGAGAGAACGAAAGAGTTTTTGGCCGAGCGCGGGCATCGCGTCCTTCCGTTGCCGGAAGGATATATGGATTTCGGGTCGGCGCAGGCGTTGTGCCGCCACGGCGATTGCTGGGTTGCTGGAACGGATGGTCGCAAGGACGGCGCAGCGGTCGGTATCTGACCAGCGTTGGCGGTCCGCGAAAGAGTTGATGGAGACTGCAATGGCATGGCATGGCTCGATAAAGGCGAGTGAGGTTGCGGAGGGCGAAGTCTGCGGGATCACGATCGGTGACACCCAGATCGCTCTTTACCGGATCGGTGGGACGATCTTTGCGACGTCCAATATCTGCACGCACGAATACGCTCTTCTCTCCGATGGCTATGTCGATGGAGATTGCGTCGAATGCCCGCTCCACGCCGCGGTGTTCCACGTCCCGACCGGAGAGGTCCGCGGCGGGCCGACCGACTGCGCTCTCAAGACGTATCCCGTGAAGCTGGAGGATGATGTCGTGATGATTGACATCGCCTGAGAATGTGCCGGTTCGAGAGCGAGGAATGGACGATTTCTCGCCTTATCGAGCGCGTGAATCGCGGCCGCGCGCTGGCCAGCGTGCGCCTCAAAGTTCGATTGTGGCATAGGCGAAGCCGCAATCGTCGAATGCGTAACGGCGCTGGTTCGACACTCAGCGAAAGGCTTACTTGGGAGGGTTTCTCCAAGCGAGCAGCCGATATTCTGCACTGGAAAGCAGCATATTGCTCAGGTAGCCGATGAGTCCCAGAAGCACGACACCCGCATAGAGGTCAGCCGACTGGAAAGAGCGTGCGGCGAGCAGGATCGCTTGCCCGAGACCTGGCCGGCTGGCCAGCATCTCGCCGACCACAGCCAGGATCAGCGCGATGGTCAGCCCGATGCGCATGCCGGCCATGATATCGGGCAGGGCGCTGGGCAGAGCGATCTTCCAGATTACGGCGAGACGGGACATGCCAAGCGCGCGGCTGACTTGATAGAGCCGCGGCTCGACGGCGGCGAAGCCATGCACGGTCGCCAGCAACATCGGCCACAACGCCCCGAACGCGATGACGGCGAGCACCATTGAATCGGATAGGCCGAGCAACACGATCGCGACCGGCATCATCGCCGAAGCCGGGAGAGGGCGCAGGAATTCCAGGGTCGGCTCGAAATAGGCGCGGGCCGTCTCGGAAATACCGATCATGGCGCCGAGGAGAATCCCGATCAGGGATGCCAGCAGCCAGCCATAGATCATGCGCTCGACGGTGCGCAGGGTCTTGGCCGCGAGGTCGCCTTCGGTGAGGCCGTAGACCAAGGCGTCCCAGACCCGCTCCGGGCCCGGCAGAAACACCGGCGACACCAGCCGCGCCTGCGCCACGAAATGCCAGAGTAGCACGAACAAAAAACCGACGCCGATGCTCGCCAGCAGCCAGCCTATGCGCGAGGGGGAAGGCCACTGCATCATCGTTCGATCCGGATTGCTGCAGCGGGACCGAAAAACCGGAACTGGGACCACAGGAGGAGCCGGTTGAGCCCCCATCCCAGGATTCCGAGCCACACCAGCAATGCCAGCATGAGCTCGGGACGCAGTGTTTGTTGCGCGAGGATCATGTTGTAGCCGAGACCGAGCGGGTTGGCGGCGATCTCGACCGTGACCGCCACGATTAGCGCGATGCCGGCGGCGAGACGGAAAGCAACGAAGATCCGGGGCAGGGCCGCCGGCAGCACGATCTTCCAAATGCGCGACGCGACACCAAATCCGAGTGCGTGCGCCACCTGAAGGAGCCTCGGTTCAACGCCACCGACCGCGGCGCGAGTCAGAACCAGGATTGGCCAGAATGCGGCGAAGGCGACGATCGCGATCTCCATGCGATAGCCGAACCCGAACACCAGCAGCGCGATCGGAATCAGCGCGACTGCGGGAATTGGACGGAAGGCCTCGATGGAGAATTCCATGAGCCGCTCCGCGGTGGGAACAAGGCCGAGCAGGATACCGGCAACAAGGCCGAGCAGGGTGCCGAGCGCGAGGCCGGCAAGCGTCGTTGCGAGCGTGGCGAAGGTTGCTTGCAGGAGCGTGCCGTCCAGCAAAGCAGTCCAGAAGGCAGCGACGATCGCCGAAGGCGGGGCAAGCAGCGAGTCGTCAAAACGCGTGACGCGCGAGGCGATCTCCGCCGCGACGACGAAGCCCACCGGGATGACGAGCCCGCGCCAGTCAAACCCTCGTTTGGCCTCGCTCAATGTTCGACCTCCTTGATCACGTCGAACAATGCGCGGCGAAGCCGAAGAAATTCCGGCAGTTCGCGGGTGGTGAGCTGATCGCGCGGACGTGGCAGGTCGATCGTGAAGGAGACCTCGAAGGTCCCGGGATTGGGCCGCATGGCGATCACGCGGTCGCCGAGATAGATCGCTTCTTCCAGATCGTGGGTGATGAACAAAACGGTCGCGCCGGTGCGCGCGGCGATCGAGAGTACCTCGTCCTGCAGCGCCTGCCGCGTCATCGCGTCGAGCGCGCCGAACGGCTCGTCCATCAGCAACACTTTCGGATTTTGCGCGAGGCAGCGCGCGATCTGCAAGCGTTGCTGCATTCCGCCCGAGAGCTGGTTCGGGAATTTCGCGGCGTGCTCGGACAGTCCGATCAGGTCGAGCAATTCCGCGATGCGTGCTTCGCGTTCCGCCTTCGGCAGCCGAATGGCCTCGAGCGCCAGCGCGATATTTCCCGACGCCGTGCGCCAGGGAAGGAGTGCCTTGCCATAGTCCTGAAACACGATCGCGATTTCCTGGCGTGGACCCGCGACCGCCTTCCCGTCATAAGTGACGTGCCCTGCGGTCGGCATCAGCAGGCCGGCAGCAAGATTGAGCAAGGACGTCTTGCCGCAGCCGGAGGGGCCGACGATGGACAGGAACTCGCCCTTTCGCACGGCGACGTCGATCCCCGCCAGGATCGGACGTCCGCCGAGCGACAGGTCGACATTGTCGAAAGCGATCAGCACGTCGCCGCCGCTCGGATTTAGTATGCCCAAGGCGGCCTCAATTCGGGTTGCGGGACGCACCGGCATAGGTGTCGAGAATCGTATGCACCAGATCCGGCTTGCGGGCGCGTGCGATGCCGCACTCGGTCGCGATGCCGAATTTCGGCACGAAAGCGCGTGCGGTGTCGATGCGCTTGACCACGCCGTCGACGCCATCGGCCGCGTGCACGAGCCCGAGATAGATCTCGGTTTCGGGCTTCAGCTTGAGGCCGGTGAAGGGTGCGAAATAGCCGGCATCCCTGCGCTCGATCGGCACCGGGAAGTGCATGTAGTCGATCCGGCGCGTCACTGCGCCGGCCATGTCGTTTGCGACATCGGTCATGCGGCCGGCGTCCTTCGGCTCGATCATGTGCTTGGCGCCGAAGTCGCCGTAGCAGAAGTGTATGCCGAGCTCGACGTCCTGAGATACGGCAGCGGAGATTCGTTTCATCCGCTCCATGATCTCAGCTTGCGAGGCGCCTTGCGGCGGGAACCAGTCCTGCGGCTGGCCGTCGAGCACGATCATCTCGTGGCAGAAATCCCACTGGATACAGAGATGCTCATGCGGGATCGCGTCGCAGATCGCTTTTACTTCCGCGATCATCGCGCGCTCATAGGCTCTTTCGACCTCCTGCACGTCGCGCGGTACGACGAAGGCGTAGATCACGCCGAACGGCGTCGGCAGGCAGACCTGAAGCCGGACATGCTCGGGGAAATCACCACGCTTCTTGGCGGCCTGCAGGTCGAGATAGGAGGCGCGCGCCTCGCGGGCATAGCCGAGCTCGCCGAACGAAATCTCGTCCGCCGTTACGCCCTCGGCGAGAGCCAGCATCGGAAATTTCGAGGTCGCACGCACGGTGCCGCCGGGATCGGGCCGCAGGAACGGGGTCGATCGCAACAGGGGATATTGGAAGCTCGCCCAAAGTCGGCGCGGACCGATCTCGCCGTCTGGAACGCGCTTCAATCTTCGGCCGATCTTGCCGCCGACAGTGCGGAAGATTTCGTCGACATTGTCGAGGCCGATAGAACCGACCAGGTAAACCTGGTCGGGCAGTGTCATGGTGGTGGCCATGTTCGGTCCTCGAATCAGGGAGCGATGACGTTCTTGAGATTGACGTCGCCGCGGATCATGCCTTGCGACTTCATGATCGAGATCCACGGTGCGAGGTTTTTGTCGCTGAGCTTGGAATCGAATTTCGGGATCGCCACCGACGCCACCGCAGGTGGCGGCAGTTTCAGGAAAGCTGCAACGGTCGCGCGCGCTTCGTCCGGGTTCGCATGCGCGTAGGCAGCGCCTTCGTCAAAGCCGGCGCGAAATGCCTTGATCGAATCCTGGTTCTTGTCGGCCCACCCCTTCTTGCTCGCAAACACCGTGATGCTCATGCCGGCTGGCATATCGCGAATGAAGTTAGCGAGCAACTCGCCGGTCTTGGTTCCGATGATGCGCGACATGAAGGGCTGGATCGCGACGACGGCATCCACAGAACCCGACTTCAGAATACCTTCCATCTGCGGAAACTGCGCCTCGACGAACTCGACTTTCTTCCAGTCCACGCCCTTCATCGTCAGCCATTCGCGGAACATCACATGCAGAAATGCATTCAGGCCTGGTACGCCGACCTTCTTGCCGATGAAATCCGAGGGCTGCTTGATGTTGGCTTCCGGCCGCACCACGATGCCGAAATTGCTGTCGTCCTTGACGGTTTCCGTATAGCCGGAGACGGCAACGGTATCGAGCCCGCCATTGATCGCCTGCAGCAGAACGGATGCAGTCGGCATCGCAATATCGACTTCGCCCGCTTCGAGCGCCGCAGGGTTCTGCGAGTTGAGCGGGATCGGTTTCAGTGCGACTTCGAGGCCGTGTTTTGCGAAGAAGCCCTTTTGCTGGGCGAGCAGGATAGGTGCGAGATCGAAGATCTGCTGATGCCCGAAGGTGACTTTCTTCTGGGCGCTTGCCTGTCCTGCCAGTGCCAGCATGAAGGCGCCCGCAAGCGCAATTGCCAGATATTTCCTCATCCTATCCTCCCGTTTGATGTCTTGCGCGGGCTTGTCCCGCGTCATGTTGGTCCACTGTTAGACTGGATTATGCGCGCAGGACCTTTCGCGCTGGTGCGGCGGCCTGCGCCGCGGCAAGCCCCTCAAAGGCTCCGGTCAAAAATGGCAGCGCGAAGTCGTAGGCGCGCTTGAGATCGCGGCTGTCATAGGCCCGCTTCGAGATCACGGCCAACAGATCGTTAGCGGCAAAAATCCCGAACATGATCGAAACGAGATGCACATATCCGCGCGCCGCGGCCTCCGGTGTGAGACGCGGCTCTGCCTCGATCAGCGCATTCAGAATGATGTCTTGCGTCTCCTTGAAGTGCCGCGTGATCAGCCGGGTCCAGCGATTGGCCTGACCCGTCTGTGCGAGCAGACGTCCATAGGCGCGCCAA
This sequence comes from Pseudorhodoplanes sp., assembly GCF_059499825.1. Classification (NCBI taxonomy): domain Bacteria; kingdom Pseudomonadati; phylum Pseudomonadota; class Alphaproteobacteria; order Hyphomicrobiales; genus Pseudorhodoplanes; species Pseudorhodoplanes sp. The sequence goes on along the minus strand of NZ_JCABZI010000002.1, from coordinate 601,767 downwards.
CCCGGTCCGCCTTCCAGCATCAGGTCGAGATACGGACGCAGGAATATATCGACCACCTGTCGCAAATCGGGCTTTCCCTGTAGCGCTGCGAACGCATCGCGACGGCGGACATTCAGTTCGTCGGATCGCCGGGCGATGATCGCCTCGAACAGCTTTTCTTTGCTCTCGAAGTGATAGTTGATCAGGCCGAGCGGCACTTTGGCTCTTGCCGCCACATCGCGCATCGAAACGATATCGAAGCTTGCCGCGGCAAAGAGATATTCCGCCGCGTCGAGAATGGCGGTTCTCGTCTGGTCGCCGTTACGTTTGGTCTTGCCGGCCATCGCAAACCCATTGACAGATCACTTGTACAGTTGTTCAACTCTAGTGCAATTGCGCGGTCGATGCGAGCAAAAAGTTTGCAGGCATTGTCGCGCCTTCGGGAAAACGACAATTGTGGCACCGCAACAAAATGTGCGGGCACGGGGAGAGAGCGTTGCGTTTCTTCATCGGCACGGATGTGGGCGGTACCTTCACGGACATTTGGGTGTCTGCCGGCGATGGACAGACGCGCGTATTCAAATCGCCGACCACGGCCGACGTGTTGAGCGGCGTGATCGACGGGTTGCAGCTGGCGGCGGACGCGTACGGTCTCGGCTTTGAGGCGTTCTGTTCCCAGATCGAACGCTTCGGGCACGGTACGACGGTCGGACTCAATGCTCTGCTCACCGGAAATGCCGCGCGCACCGCGGTGATCACCACAAGGGGCTTCGGCGATACGCTCGAGATCGGGCGCCTGAAGCGCCAGACGTCCGGCATGAACGAGATGGAGCGTACCGACGCCTATCTGCGAAACCGCATCCCGCCGCTGGTACCGCGCGACATGATCATCGAGGTCGACGAGCGCATCGACGTGAAAGGCAATGTGGTCAAGCCGCTGGACGAGGCAGGCGCACGCGCGGAAATTCGCAAGCTGAAGGATCGCAACATCGAGGCGGTGGCGATCTGCACGTTGTGGTCCACCCACAATCCTTCGCACGAGCGCTGGTTGCGCGATCTGGTGCTGGAAGAATTGCCGGGCGTGTTCGTGAGTTGCTCGCACGAGATTTCGCCGGGCGTCGGCGAATACGCGCGCATGTCCACCACAGCAGGCAATGCTGCGCTCGGCCCGCTCGCGGGACGTTATCTATCGAGCCTTGAAGCAAAGTTGCAAACGGCCGGCATGAAAGTCCCGGTGCTGATGATGACCTGTGCCGGCGGCGTGCTGCCGACTGCTGTCCTCAATGATCGCCCGGCTTTCGCATTGTTTTCAGGGCCTGCCGGCGGCGTAATGGGCTCGCGTGCGACTGGCGCGCAAGCCGGTTTTGACAACATCGTCACCATGGATATCGGCGGCACCAGTTTCGACGTCGGCGTGATCGTGTCGGGCAAGCCGATCATGCGGACGGAGATTGCTGTGGCCGGGGCGGATATCCGCGTTCATTCGATCGATGTGGAATCCATCGGCGCCGGTGGCGGCTCGATTGCCTATGTGGAATTCGGAGAGTTGCGTGTTGGTCCGCGCAGTGCGGGCGCCAACCCCGGGCCGGCTTGCTATGGACGCGGCGGGACACGGCCGACCGCGACCGATGCCGATCTGGTGCTGGGTGTGCTCGATCCCGACAATTTTATCGGCGGCCGCATGAAGCTCGATGTCGAGGCGGCGCGGCGTGCGATCGACGACCATGTCGCCAAGCCGCTCGGCATGAGCGTGATCGAGGCAGCCTGGAGCATCCGGCAGATCCTCGACAGCAAGATGGCGGACCTTCTTCGCCGCATGACCATCGAGCGCGGCTACGATCCGCGCGATTTCACGTTGCTGGCCAATGGTGGTGCGGGCCCGTCGCATGCTTGGGTGCTTGGCGAGGAGCTTGGCCTGAACAGCTTCGTCGTGCCAGCCGCGGCGACCGCAGAATCTGCTTACGGCACCGGCAATTCCGATCTCGGCTTCACCGCGGAGCGCCCGGCCTATGCCCGCATTTCGCCGGGCGCAACACCAACGCCGGAGCAGCTTGCCCACGTCTCGAATGCTGTCAAAGCCGCAACCGAGGAAGTCCGCAACAATCTGGCACTTGCCGGACCGAAAAGCGGGATCAAGGTCGAGCGTTTCGTCGCGATCAAGTTCCGGGGCCAGACGAACCATCTCGATATTCCGTTTGAGGGTGACAACTTCACGCTCGATACCTTCAAGGCGGTCACCGGCGCCTTCGAGAAGCAATACGAGTTGCTGTTCGGGCGAGGCGCGGCCTTCTCGAATGCCGGTTACGAACTGATTTCCGTCCGCGTCATGGGCACCGGCGCGCTGCCGCCGCCGGCGCTCGCGACCAAGGGCGAGCGCTTCGAGCCGCGGGGTAAACGCAGCGTGGTGTTCCGCGACGCCAAGACATCGGTCGAGACCGTCATTTATCGCACGTCCTTCCCGAAAGACGGCGAGACCGCGCACGGGCCGGCCATCATCGAATTCCCTGGCCAGAGCGTCGTAGTGCCGCCAGGCGCCAGCGCGAAGGCTGATTCCTTTGGCAACATTCATGTGAGGCTCGCATCATGAGCGAGATCAACGCCGTTACTTTCGAGGTCATCCGTAACCGGCTGGTCGCGATCTCCGACGAGATGCGGATCGCCCTGCAGGCGGTCTCAGGCTCCCCGACCGTCACCGAAGCCTCGGACTTCTTCACCGGCATCTTTCTTCCCGATGGCGCGGTCGTGTCGATGGGTTTCCAGGTGTCGTTCCAGGCTCCGGTCTGCGGCGAGGTCATCCGCCACATCAATGGCAAGCCGCAGCTCAAGGTGAAGGATGGCGACATCTTCATCGGCAACGACCCTTACATCGGCGCGCTGCACCAGAATGACGTGCAGATGATCGGCCCGATCTATGCGGGTGACGAAATCATAGCCTGGGCCGGCGTCGAAGCGCACGAGACCGATGTCGGCGGCATGGATTTCGCGAGTTGGTGTCCCAAGGCCAAGGAAGTCTGGCAGGAGGGCATCCGGATCCCTTGCGTGAAGCTCGTCGATCAGGGCGAGATGCGCGAGGACGTCCTTGAGATGATCGTGACGGCCTCTCGTTTGCCGGATCAGCTCGGCCTCGATATCCGCGCTTTCATCGCCACCGTGAACGTCGCGCGCCGCCGGGTCACGGAGCTCGTCTCACGCTATGGCGCAAAGGTCGTGACCGAGGTGATGAAGCGGATGATCGCCTCATCCGAGGCGCGCCTGCGCGCGCGGCTCCGGGAATTGCCGGATGGCGTCACGCATGCCGCGGATTTCATCGAGCATGACGGCCACAGCAACGTGCTTTACAAGATCGACTGCAAGGCGATCAAAAAGGGCGACAGCCTCACGCTCGATTTCTCCGGGTCCAGCAAGCAGGCTCCGGGCTTCATCAATGCGACGCGTTCGGGGCTGACGGGCGGATGCGCCGGAGGCGTGCTGACCACGCTCGGCTTCGACATTCAGTGGAATCAGGGCCTGCTGGCGCCGGTGAAGATCGTGGCGCCGGACGGCCTCATTTGCACGGCGCAGTTCCCGGCGCCGGTCGGGTCGGCGACCGTCGAGACGATCTGGTCGGTCAGCAACGCTTCGATGGCCGCGCTCAACAAGCTGCTCGCGACGTCGCCGAAATACCGGTATCGCGCGCAATGCATCAGCGACGGCTGCATGGCGACCTTCAATCTCGGCGGGATCAACCAGTATGGCGAGCCGTTCGGCCTCCATTTGATGGATCCGCTCGCCGCGGGATCGGGCGCCTTCGCGACCAAGGACGGCATCGATGCCGGCGGCCCGATCACATCGCCGGTCTCCTGCATCGCCGATGTCGAGCGCAACGAGCAGGCGGTGCCGCTGTTCTATCTGCATCGGCGGCTGGTGTCGGATACCGGCGGCGCGGGCAAGCATCGCGGCGGCCTGAGCGCGGAAGTGGCGCTGACACTCGGCGGCATCGAAAAGGCGATGGCGCTGGTCATGACGCACGGCGCCGAATCCCCGAACACCGCGGGCCTCGCTGGCGGCTGGCCTGGTTCGACCGTCGTTCAGTCGATGGGATGGGGATCGATCGAGAATGGCCGGCCGAATGAGAGCGGCAAGTGGGAGCGCTTCGGTCCGAAGCCCGGCCTGATGCCGATGACAAACCGCGATATCTATTCGGTGATCTGGCAGGGCGGCGGCGGTTGGGGGGACCCGCTGGAGCGCGAACCCGACGCGGTGATACGCGACGTGAAATCCGGTGCGGTGACCCAGGAAACCGCGCGTGAAATTTATGGCGTGGTGGTCAACGGTTCCGGCGTGGACGATGCCGCGACCGAGCGCCAGCGCGAAGCGATTCGTAAATCCCGCGTCGGTCATTTTGACACCGATCCGGCACGGCGTTGCGCGTCGCAGCCGATCGGCTCGCTGAGCGAAAACCTGCTTGTCGCGCAGGATGATCGTGGGACTCATGTCGTGTCGCGCGCAGGCTATATTCTGTCGACGGGCAGCACGAATTGGCGGAAAGGCGCGAAGTCGGTCACCTTCGACAAGCTGCCCGAGCGCTACCGCATCGATCTGCATGCCGATCTGCGTTGCACGGTGCATTACTGCCCGGCCAGCGGCGCGCTTCTGGCCGTCGACTTCCACCGCAAGGACGAGGCGCCTTCCGACGATCTCGTGCTTGATCTCACGACCTTGCCAAGGCTCGCCGCATGAGCAGGATCGCGACCTCCTATTTGACGTCGACGGGAGACGAGTTTCCGACGCAATACGATCGTGCACCGGAATACGAGGGCTTCATCGAGGAGCGCGACATCCAGGTCCGCATGCGCGACGGCGTGCATATCTCCGTCGATGTGTTCCGCCCCGACACCAAGCAGAAGTTGCCGGCGCTTCTGGCTTTCGCGATCTACAACAAGGACCTGCAGGCGCCGGATATCGCCGACGCCCTGACACCGCAGCCGTCCTGGGCCTCGATGTGGACCGGTTGGCTTGAGGCCGGCGATACCCGCTTTCTCACCTCGCGCGGATATATTCATGTCATCGGCGCGCCGCGCGGGATCGGCAAGGCCGAGGGCGGCGGCTCGCGCGAATTCGACAGCTACGATCTGATAGAGTGGATAGCCAGCCAGCCCTGGTGTGACGGCCAGGTCGGCATGATCGGGATTTCCGGATTCGGCGCCGAGCAGTTCAATGCGGCCAAGCAGCAGCCGCCGTCACTGAAGGCGATCTTCCCGTTCGATCCGCGCGGCGCCTATGGCACGCTCGGCAGTTTCCGCGAGGAATATCACGGCGGCGTGCTGCACCTGTTCCGCTATCTGCTGTCGATCAATCTGGTCGCGCATCAGAACAAGGGCCAGCCGGGCGATCTGCCGCCGGAACGCGAGGCGCTGTGGCGCGAGGCCATGGCCAATCCGGATTTCAAGATCTACCCGCATGTCTACAACATCCTGACCCAGAAGGGGCAGCACCTGCCGGCGATCTTCGATTTCCTGATTCATCCCTACGACAAGGAAGAGATCGTCGAGAAGGCCGAAGCCGATTTCGCGAAGATCAGCATCCCGGCCTATACCGGCTCCGGCTGGTATGCCTATGGCTACAAGACCCATCTCAACGGCGCGCAGAACTGGTTCCGCAATATCACCTCGCCGAAGAAGCTCGCCTTCGGCGGACCGTCGCATCTGGAACGGCCCTTCCATTCCTTCCATCGCGAGATCCTGCGCTGGTACGACTACTGGCTGAAGAAACTCGACACCGGCATCATGGACGAGCCGCCGGTGAAATACTGGGTGATGGGTGAGAATGCCTGGCGCAGCGGTGGCGACTGGCCGCTCCCGGAAACGCAATGGACCAAGCTCTATCTGACGAGCTGGGGCCGGCTGCGGCCGGAGCCCTTCCTGCCCTCGAGCAATGACGGACGGCTGGCGCCCGACGCCTTCGTGCAGATGCCGATCACCCAGACCAACGAGGTGCAACGCCTTCGCTATGTCAGCGAGCCGATGCCGAAGGACACGCTGGTGGCAGGCCCGATGGTGCTGAACCTGTTCGCCTCGATCGATCAGGAGGATACCAACTGGATTGTCGCGATCAGCGATCTCGGCCCCGACGTCTCGGTGCGGACCGCGCGCGACAACGAGCGCAACGTGCCGGGCAATCTCCCCGAACGCGAGGTCACGCGCGGCTGGCTGAAAGCGTCGATGCGTGAACTCGATCCGAAGCGCTCAAAATCCTGGAAGCCCTGGCACAAACTGACGCGTGCATCGAAAAAGCCGGTGAAACCCGGCGAGGTGGTCGAGTATTCGATCGAGATCATGGCGGCCGCGAACATGTTCAAGGCGGGCCACCGCATTTGCCTCGACATCGCCTGCATGGATGTGCCGACCGGCGTCGGGGGCGCGACCAATATCGAATATTTCCCCTATCACATCGGGTCGCATCGCACGGTTTTGCACAAAGTGCATCACGACGAGATACATCCGTCGCATCTTTTGCTGCCGGTCATCCCGGTGTCCGACTAGGGCGATTGGCGATCCATCGGGGTGACCGAACCGGCGTGATTGCTCAGATCGCATGATCGGCCGCCTACGCTCGGCGGATGCCGAGGACGATGCTGTTCCGACGTGCGGTCGCCCCTGCTGCCGCCCAATATTTAGTCGTCGCGCGGCGGCCGCAGCCGTCGGTCCGATGGAAGACGCACAGTCGAGCGCGCGGTGTCGGCGGGACTGGTGCGCGCCCGGTCCGGATAGGGCTTGCCCACGGGGCCGGTTGCTGCCCACTGCGGCCCGCGGTTCCGATCGTCCTGGAGACATTCCAGTCTGGACAAAATGTTGCAGACAGCGCCGTCACCTGTGGTAGCGGTGGCCGCCGGGTCCGGTTTGACAAGAACAATGGATGTGACGCACTGCCATGAAATTCTGCATGCACCTCAGCACTCGAATTCACGACAAGAAAGACGAACTTCCGCTTCTCAACTGCCTGACCGACCTCGCCCTCGACGCCGATGCAAGCGGCTTCAGCGCCATCTCCCTGACCGAGCATCATCTCCACGAGAACCAGGGCTATCAGAACTCGCTCCTGTTCGCCTCGGCGCTGGCGCCCCGGCTCAAGCAGGCCACGCTCATTCTCGCCACGGTGAACCCGGCGATCCATCATCCCTTGCGGCTGGTGGAATCCTGCAATTTGATCGACCAGCTCAACGCGGGACGCCTGGTCGTCGTGTTCGGATCGGGCTTCAAGGAGACCGACCTGGTCGCGTTCGGGCGCGACCTCACCCAGCGCAACGAATTGTACGAGCAGGGCATCCGAACGGTCCTCGACATCTGGGCCTTTGACGGCGCCAATGGACCGCTGGAATTCGCGGTCGGCTCGGATCGTGGGCGGCTTGATGTCGCGGTAAACCCGTCGTCGTTCCGCAAGCCGCGTCCCATCCTGGCACGCGCGACCGTGATGAATCCCGCGGCCATTGCCGACGCCGCGGCACGTGGATGGCCGCTCTTCACGGCGATCAAGGAACTCGATATCGCCAGCGCGCAGATGGCGAGCTATCACTCCGCACTGGAAGCCTCCGGCCACGATGCGGAGACGATCCGGCTGGCCAAGGAATGGACCGGCGTGGGCAAGGCGGTGCACGTGGCGGAGACCGACGATCAGGCGAAGCGCGAGGCCGACGCCTTTTTCGAAAAGAACCCGAGCGGGGCCATTGCCCGCAATCCCGACGACATGATCTTCGGCAGCCCGCAATCGGTCGCGCGCCAGATGCGCGATTTTGCCGATGCCGGCGTCGGGCTGATGATGTGCGGGTTCCTGATCGATCTCCAGAACATGCCGCAGCTTCGTCGCAGCGTGCGTCTGTTCAAGGAGGAGGTCATGCCGAAGGTGGAGACAAAGGTGGCGGCGTGAGCCGCCGCCTCGAACTTCCGTTAATGGGATAGAAACAGCGGGATCGGCGGCTGTCGCAACATGCTCTTGGTGGCGCCGCCCAGAACGAAGTCGCGGACGCGGGAGTGCCCATAAGCTCCCATCACCAGCAGGTCGACGGACTGAGTGCCATAGTCGCTGAACAGATCGCCGATCTCGCGGCCGTCCGCTTCGACAATGTCGAAGGTGATCGTGACGCCATGCATGTTCAGATGCGTGGCGAGCTGCTCCTTCGTGGCGACGGTTGCGATCGACTTCTCGTGTGTGACCGTCACGGCGCGCACCGTCTTCGCCCGCTGCAGAATGGGAAGCGCGTCGCCGACCGCGCGCGCGGCGGGTCGGCTGAAATCCCAGGCAATCGCAATGGTGTCGAGCGCCGGTTGCCGGTCGTAGCGGGTGGGATCGGGAAGGATCATGCAGGGGCGGCCGGACCCGAAGATAATCGACTCGGCGTAAGCGTGCTCGATACTGTCACCGTCGCGAAGCGGAATGATGGTGAGGTCGCGAAGGCGTGCATGATCGGTGAGCCGGTCCGGCACGAGTGTCATCAGGCAGCGGTCGAGAATCCGCTCGTGAAAGATGCCGCTTCGCTTTGCCGCGACCTCGAATGCGTCCAGCAATTCGCGTGCATTGGCGGCGGCCTTTTGCTTCTCGGCCGCGATCATGTTGGGCAGGTCCAGCAGCATATCGGCGAGGAAATTGCTGCCGCCAGGCACCCTGACGTCAATATCAAACGCGATGGCCGACAGCCGCGTGCCGAGTGCGGTACCCAGCGCGGTGGCCTGATCGATGCTGGCCGGCAAGGTTGCATCCGGATAGCTGGTCAGTACAAGTAAAGCATCCTTGAAGTTCATGCCTCATCTCCGAATGGCAACCGGATTTCACCGATCTCCCGAATGGATTGATCAGGCAGATGTCACAACGGCGCAAAATGCCGCGTGACAGATCGACTTCGCTTGATCCAGATCAAGCACATGCGGTGCGGTCGGATGATCGGCGAGATCGCAGCGCGAGGCTCGTGATCGTTGCGAGATACCAATCGACAGCCGCCACAACCGCGCCAAACGCCATCGCTCGTCTTATTGCCGGCGTCGCAGGTAAACAAACCAGTACACACCGCCGACCATCAGGCTGCCGCCGATCAGATTGCCGATGGTGGCGACGACGATATTGTGCAGGGATGCGCCGATGGTCAGCCCGGAAAATGCAGCCGGAGTCTGTCCGATCGAAGCCCAGAAGTCCGGTGCGGCCCAGGCCTTGATCGCAAGGGCGTAGGGCAGGAGATAAAGGTTCGCGATCGAGTGTTCGAATCCGGCCGCGACAAAAGCCGCAACCGGCGGGACGATCACCAGCATCTTGTCGGCGATGCTGCGGGCGCCGAAGGACATCCAGACCGCGAGACAGACCAGGACGTTGCAAAGCACCGCGAGGAAGAACAGTTGCACAGTCGGCAGGGCCGCCTTCGCTGCCGCGATCGTCAGCGCCGTGCTGCCGACAGCGCCGCCGTTGAATTCATGCTGCGCCGACAGAAACATCAGCACGGCGGTCCCGATCGCGCCGGCGATGTTGCCGAGATAGACCAGCGTCCAAGCGCGGAGCAGCGCGCCAAGGCCGATGCGCCGGCTGGCAAAGGCGACGATCATCAGCGAATCGCCGGTGAACAATTCCGCGCCGCCGACGATCACCAGGATCAGGCCGAGCGAAAACACCAGCCCGGCGAGCAGCCGCGCAACGCCCCAAGGCAGGTCGCCGGCCCCGGTCAGCACCACGGTCATGAAAACCGCACCGAGCGCGATAAAGGCGCCGGCCAACAGCCCCAACACGAGAAGCCCGATCGCATCCCGTCCGGCCTTGGCGACGCCCGTGGCTTCGCAGGCCAGCGCCGTCTCGGGCGGCAAGGGCACATTGAGATTGGTATGCGTCGGCGCCGTCTTGAGCGCGTCGGACATTGTAAGCCTCCCCCTCGCGGGATCGCCGCTGTGTCCGCAATAGCACTCGGTAGTTCGCTTCGAAAGGTTGGTCAGTCGTTGTGCCGTCAGCAGTCGAGCGTGGTGTCGCGCTCCCATTGCGTCAGGTGGCGGGCATAGTCGTTCCATTCGCCATGCTTGAGCGTGGCATAGGCCGGGACGAAGCTGCCGAGATAATCCTTCATTACCGGTGACGCCTCGAACGCGCGCAGCGCGTCGAGCAGGTTCAGCGGCAGGCGCTTGGCGTCCTTCACCGTATGCCCGTCGGTATACATGTTGATGTCGAGGCGCTTGCCGGGATCGCGCTGGTTCTTGATGCCGTCGAGACCCGCCGCAAGAATGCCGGCCTGCAGCAGATACGGATTGGCCGATCCGTCCGGCAGCCGCAGTTCGAAACGGCCGGGATCCGGCACGCGGATCATGTGGGTGCGGTTGTTGCCGGTATAGGTGACGGTGTTCGGCGACCAGGTCGCGCCCGACAATGTGCGCGGCGCGTTGATGCGTTTGTAGGAGTTCACGGTCGGATTGGTGAGCGCGCACAGCGCATCGGCCGAATGCATCAATCCGCCGATGAAGTTGTAGCCGAGTTTGGAGACGCCAAGCTCAGCCGCATCCTTCTCAAACAGGTTGGTCTCTCCGTCCCACAGCGAGATGTGGACGTGGCAGCCCGAGCCGGTCAGGTTCGGGAACGGCTTCGGCATGAAGGTTGCGCGATAGCCATGCTTCTCCGCGATCGACTTGGCCATGAACTTGAAGAAGGCATGGCGGTCGGCCGTGGTCAGCGCATCGGCGTAATCCCAGTTCATCTCGAACTGGCCGTTCGCATCCTCATGGTCGTTCTGATACGGATTCCAGCCGAGCGACAGCATCGCGTCGCATAATTCCTTGATGAAGTCGTAGCGCCGCATCAGCGCCGACTGGTCGTAGCAGGGCTTGCTCTGGCGATCGGCGTCGTCGGAGATCGCGTCGCCGCCGGGCGTCACCAGGAAGAATTCGCATTCGACGCCGCTCTTGAGTTGCATCTTCTGCTTGCCCGCGTCGGCGATCAGGCGCTTCAGCACGTTACGCGGGCTCTGCTCCACCAGCTTGCCGTCCATCCACAGGTCGGCGGCGAGCCAGCCGACCTCCGGCTTCCATGGCAACTGGATCAGACTGTCCGGATCGGGGATCGCGAACAGATCGGGGTCGGCCGGCGTCATGTCGAGCCAGGTGGCGAAGCCCGCAAAGCCGGCGCCGCTTTTTGCCATGCCCTTGATCGCGGCGGCCGGCACCAGCTTGGCGCGCTGGGTGCCGAACAGGTCGGTATAGGAGATCAGGAAATACTTGATCCCGCGCTCTTTCGCGGCTGCCGCAAGATCCGTCGCCATTGAAGTCCCCTCGATTTATTCCTTCGCAGCATGCCCGGCACGGGATGGATTGTCGGAACGAGTCGTGATCGTGTGCAGAGCCGTGTCCTGTCAGTATCGGGTCTTGCCCGGTATCCAGTCGGTCCCGGCGAGCGGGACCTGCGCCATGGCGGCCGCCTCGACCGTCAGCGCCACCAGATCTTCCGGCTCGAGATTGTGGACATGGCTTTTGCCGCAGGCGCGGGCGATGGTCTGCGCTTCCAGCGTCAGCACAGCGAGATAATTCGCCAACCTGCGTCCCGCGAGCACCGGGTCGAGCCGCGCAGCCAGCGCCTCGTCCTGCGTGGTGATGCCGGCGGGGTCGCGCCCTTCATGCCAGTCGTCATAGGCGCCGGCCGTGGTGCCGAGCTTGCGGTATTCGTCTTCCAGCCGCGGATCGTTGTCGCCGAGCGCGATCAGCGCGGCGCTGCCGATCGCCACTGCATCGGCGCCGAGCGCCAAAGCTTTCGCCACATCGGCGCCATTGCGGATGCCGCCCGACACGATCAACTGCACCTTGCGGTGCATGCCGAGATCCTGCAGCGCCTGCACCGCGGGACGGATCGCGGAGAGGATCGGCAGCCCGACATTCTCGATGAACACTTCCTGCGTCGCCGCGGTGCCGCCCTGCATGCCGTCCAGCACGATCACATCCGCGCCCGATTTCACCGACAAAGCCGTGTCGTAATAGGGCCGGCTGGCGCCGACCTTCACATAGATCGGCTTCTCCCAGTCGGTGATCTCGCGCAATTCCTCGATCTTGATTTCGAGATCGTCCGGTCCGGTCCAGTCCGGATGCCGGCAGGCCGAACGCTGGTCGATGCCGGGCGGAAGCGTCCGCATGCCGGCAACGCGTTCGGTGATCTTCTGGCCGAGCAGCATGCCGCCGCCGCCGGGCTTCGCGCCCTGGCCGACAACGACCTCGATCGCGTCGGCCTTGCGTAGATCGTCCGGGTTCATGCCGTAGCGGGACGGCAGCACCTGATACACGAGTTGCGAGGAGTGTTCGCGCTCTTCCGGCGTCATGCCGCCATCGCCGGTGGTTGTCGTGGTGCCCATTGCGGACGCGCCGCGGCCGAGCGCTTCCTTGGCTGGCCCTGACAGCGCGCCGAAACTCATGCCGGCAATGGTGACGGGGATCTTGATCTCGATCGGCTTCTTCGCGAAGCGCGAGCCGAGCACGACATTGGTGCCGCATTTCTCGCGATAGCCCTCGAGCGGGTAGCGCGAAATCGACGCGCCCAGAAACAACAGGTCGTCGAAATGGGGAAGCCTGCGCTTCGCGCCGCCGCCGCGGATGTCGTAGATGCCGGTCGCGGCCGCGCGCTGGATTTCCGAAATCGAATAGGGATCGAACGTCGACGATAGGCGAGGGGTGGTGCGGGGCGGTCCGGCAGGCGCGTTCATGGGCTGATCTGACTTCAGTACGAGGACACGTTAATAGGCGGACACGTTGTCGATGTGGAAGTTGTAGAGCTTGCGCGCCGAGCCGTAGAGCCGGAAGTCGTCGGGCGAGACATCCTCGCAACCCGCGCGCTTCAGCAGCGCAGCCAGCGTCTCGCGCTCCGCGGCGGTCGGCGTCTTCTCGATGCAATCGGCGCCAAGACTTTTCACGTCGCCGCGCACGAACAGCCGCGCCTCATAGATCGAATCGCCGAGCGCCTCGCCGGCATCGCCCAGCACAACGAGATTGCCGGCCTGCGCCATGAATGCGCTCATCGGCCCGATCGAACCCTTCACGACGATGTCGATGCCCTTCATCGAAATGCCGCACCGCGCCGAGGCATTGCCGTCGATCACCAGAAATCCGCCGCGCCCGGTCGCGCCGGCCGCCTGGCTGGCATCGCCCTTGATGTGGATTTCGCCGGACATCATGTTCTCGCCGACGCCAACTCCGGCATTGCCGGCGATCATGATTTTCGCCTGCTTGTTCATGCCGCCGCAATAATAGCCGACATGCCCGTCGATCTCGATCGTCACCGGCGCGTCGATGCCGACGGCAATCGCGTGCTTGCCGAGCGGATTGCGGACCTCCCAATGGGTGTCGTTGCTCTGTCCGTTGAGCGTATGAAGCGCCGCGTTCAGTTCGCGCAGCGGTGCTGTCGCAAGGTCGAAGGTCGACATCAGTGCCGCTCCCATACATAGACGCGGGCCGGCTCGGGCTCGAACACCCGCGCATGCTCCACGCCGGGCAGGCCGACCAGTGCGCGATATTCGGTGCCGAAGGCGACGTAATCGTCGGTCTCCGCCATCACCGCAGGCTTGCAGGCAATCGGGTCGCGCAGCACCGCAAAGCCCGACTCCGTTCCGACGACGAAGGTATAGAATCCGTCGAGATCGGACAGGGATGCTTCGAGTGCCGCGTTCAGGTCCATGCCCTGGCGCAGCCGCCATGTGAGATACGCGGCGGCGACTTCGGTATCGTTCTCGGTCTGGAAGGTGAGGCCGTCGCGCTGCAGATAGCGCCGCACGCCGTTGTGGTTCGACAGCGATCCGTTATGCACCAGACACTGGTCGATGCCGGTCGAGAACGGATGCGCGCCGGCGGTGGTCACCGCCGATTCCGTCGCCATGCGGGTGTGGCCGATGCCGTGGGTGCCGCTCATGGTGTCGAGCGCGAAGCGCTTCGCCACGTCGCGCGGCAGGCCGACTTCCTTGTACAGCTCCATGCGGCTGCCGGTGCCGACCACGCGCACGTCCGGCCGATGGGTGGCCAGCCAGTCGCGCACTTGCTGCTCATCGTGGTTCGGTATCGAGAGGACGAGATGGCTGCCCCGTTTCGAACTCGCCAGCGTCTGGCCGAGATGCTTCGACAAGTCCGCCGCGATCAGGTCGACGTCATCGCCCTTGTCCGCACGCAGCGTCAGCTTGACGTGGGAGGCGTCGCCCGCGCCGTAAACGGCGAAGCCGGCGCTGTCCGGCCCGCGGTCGGTCATGACGCCGAGCATCTGCGAGAGCATCGCGCCGAGCTGCGGCTCGAGCGCCTTGGACTTCAGGAAAAGCCCTACAATTCCGCACATTCTCGAAGGTCTCCGGTCCGGCGCGAATGGCGCGACCTTAGAGACGCGTTTTCCGCGCGTCAACCTGTGAGAATTAATTATTCCCCACAGGAAAATCGCGCTATACCAAATTCTACAGGATCCGGGTCAGACATGAGCGCACGGGAAAAGCAGGAGCGATCGGGAAAACGGCCGGCGGTCAAAGGCAGCGCCAGGGCCGTCGCGGCCGAACCGACCCTGCTGACCGGCTCGCTCGCACCGGCCGAGGACGCACCGCGATCGCTGGAGGTCGCGATCGGTGCGGAGGTCCGCCGCCTGCGCAAATCGCTTGATCTCACGGTCGCCGAACTTGGCGCCGCCGCCGGCGTCTCGGCCGGCATGATGTCCAAGATCGAGAACGGCACCATCTCCGCCTCGCTCGCCACGCTCAAGTCGCTCGCCGCCAGCCTGAATGTGCCGATCACGCGCCTGTTTTCGGAAAGCGAAGAGCGCCGGCATTGCTCCTTCGTGAAGGCGGGGCAGGGCGCGCGGATCGAGCGCCGCGGGACCAAGTCCGGTCATCGTTACGATCTGCTCGGCAATTCCATGAAGGGCGACGTGGTCGTCGAGCCGTATCTGATCACGCTGCGGGACGATGCGGTGCCGTACACGCAGTTTCGTCACGCCGGCGTGGAATTGATCTACATGCTCTCGGGCCGGGTGCGCTATCGCCATGGCGATGACAGCTATGTGCTGGAGCCCGGCGACACGCTGTGCTTCGATGCGGCGGCGCGACACGGCCCGGAAAAATTGCTGAACGCGCCGATGCAATATCTCTCGATCATCATGTATCAGC
Source organism: Pseudorhodoplanes sp. (assembly GCF_059499825.1). Classification (NCBI taxonomy): domain Bacteria; kingdom Pseudomonadati; phylum Pseudomonadota; class Alphaproteobacteria; order Hyphomicrobiales; genus Pseudorhodoplanes; species Pseudorhodoplanes sp. The sequence continues at coordinate 586,682 of NZ_JCABZI010000002.1, read as the reverse complement.
GGCAGGATTAGCGGAGAGCCGCCAGCGGCCGCGCCATCGTTCGCGCTAATGTTCGAAATCGTCCGCAGCCAGTTCGATCGGCTGCCCGTGCGGCGTTCTAAGGCAGGCATGCTCCCATGCGTGGCGATAGCGGTGCAACGTGTCGCCGTCGGCGATGCCCTTGCGCGCGAGCAGCGTTTCGAGCGCGGCCAGCCAATGCCGGTAATAGGTCTCGCCGGTGTCGGGATCGCCCGCAGCTTGGGCGCGCTTGATCTCGGCGGCCAGCGCATCGGCCCATTCCGGCCATGTGAACAGCCCGCGCTTGTAGAGCGCGAGCGTCATCGCAAAGGCTTGCGCTTCCCAGGGCTCGCGGAACACCGGCCCGTCACCGTCCCGCGGAATGGTCGGGATCGCCTCGGCCGCCGCCAGTGCCGCGGTCCGATCCAGCGCCGTCTGATCCGAAGTCATCTCAGGCAGGCTCCAGATACGGCTCGAAGGCGTCGACCGACACCTTCACCGTCGGGTCTGTGTCCGCCCCCCACAGGTCACGGCCGTCGAACACCACCGTGTAGAGCCATTGCGGATTGTCGCCATCGCCGATGGCGGCCGAGTCCGGAAACACGTGACACCCGTGAACGATCTCGACCACGCCGGTATGTCCGCGCACGTAGCGCGGCAGGCGGGTATGGGTCGGCGGGTTTATCGTCCTCGCGCGCACGCGATCGCCGGGCTGGAAGGCGGCGGGGGCAGGCGAGGGACGCTCGAATTGCCCGCGCGTCAACACGCGGGTCACGTCGTCGCGTGTGAACGGTCCGCGCGGAAGCGGTTGTCCGGGCCTCAGTGCGTGACCGGACGCGAGTTCGTCCGCGGCGATCAGCCCGCGTTCGAGCAGCAAATTCTCCATGCCGAGTTGCCAGATCCGGTAATAGGAGCTGGACAGATAGACCTCGGCCGGCAGCAATTCGCGGGCGAAGCGCTGCGTGTCGATGTTGAGGCCGCCATTGGCGCCCATCGCGCGGTTCATCGCCATGACACGGCCTTCCCATGGTGCGTGGAAGACCGGTTCGTTTGGCTCCGGCTCGACTTTGCTGAAGCCCGCGACGCCGCCCATATCATGAACGCCACTCAGGTCGTGGACGCCACTCGGGTTGTCGACGCGCGTCATCGTTTCGCCTCCGCTGGCGCAATCGCCAGTCCGGTGCCGATCATGGAATCGCGCGTCACGAGGTCGGCGAGTTGATCCTCGCTCCAGCCGTCGGTCCCTGCCGGACGCATCGGGATCACGAGGAACCGCGTTTCCGCGGTCGAATCCCAAACCCGGATTTCGGTGTCGTCGGCCAACGTGACGCCGAAATCGCCCAGCACCCCGCGCGGGTCCTTCACCGCACGCGAACGGTAGGGCGCGGACTTGTACCAGACCGGCGGAAGCCCGAGCATTTCCCACGGGTAGCAGGAGCACAGCGTGCAGACGACCATGTTGTGGCGAGCGGGCGTGTTCTCGACCGCGACCAGATGCGCGCCGACCGGGCTGACATTGCCGAGCGCATTCACCGCCGCCGTGGCATCGTCGCGCAGCGCCTGTCTGAAGGCGGGATCGGTCCACGCCTTGGCGACAACGCGTGCGCCGTTGCGCGGTCCGATTTTGGTCTGATAGGCCTCGACGATCGCATCGAGCGCGGCCTGTTCGACATAGCCCTTCTCGATCAGGATCGTCTCGAGCGCGCGCACGCGCACCTGCATCTCCGAGAGTTCGGAGTGATCGTGGTCATGGTCGTGATGGTGGTCGTGGTCGTGAGCCATGCAACCAATCCTTGCGCGGACAGGCCTCAATTGCTGACGCATTGTCGCCGGTGTTGCAAGCCCCTCGGCGCGCCGAGGCGGCACGCGGTGATTTGCGATCAACCAGGTGCAGGCGGGCTCGGGGATTGAGGGCAGGTATGAGCAGATAGCCGGTGATCCGATGCCGGCCGGGATGTTACTGAGGTGGACATTCAATTGGGACGGTCGACATGCAGGAAACCCGGTTCACTGCGCCCGCGGGCGCCTTCACGCGGACGGTCCAGATCCGCTTCTCGCACTGCGACCCCGCCGGCATCGTTTATTTTCCGCATTACTTCAATATGTTCAACGGGCTGATCGAGGATTGGTACACCGAAGAGCTGAAGGTCAATTACGCCAACCTGATCCTGCACGATCAGCATGGTTTTCCGTTCGTGCATATCGATACCGATTTCAAAATCCCGAGCCGCATGGGCGAGAAACTCGATCTGACATTGCTGATCGAGAAAATCGGACGCTCGTCGTTGACGCTGGTGATCGTCGGCCACAAGGACGGGATCGAGCGGCTGCGGGCGCGGACGGTGACCGCGATGATGTCGCTTGAGTCACGGCGATCGGTGGAAATGCCGGCGGCGCTGCGCGCCGCGTTCGAGGCTTATGCCGCGAAGACGCGGTGAGGGCACATGCGGCTCCGTATCAACGATCCGCGCCTCCCGCGTCAGTGAATGGCGGGCGCTGAATCGCGGAAATACGGGATTTGACAATATTCCTATTATGACTATAGTCCGCTCACCCTGCTCGGTGAGGGGCGCCGTCCGGAGGCGTTCTTGATGGCGGAGCAGGGTGCGGCGCCTGCGGGCAAGCTTCGCAAGCTTGCACTCGGGCGGCGCCGGGGCTCCGCCCGGGGTCACTACGGACCCCTGCCAGGAGCTGGCTGACGCCATGCGCAGTTCAAGGCGCATGGAGGCAAAGCGCGGCCCGGCGCCGGGATGAGAACGCCGCTTGACGGTGCGCCGAGAGGCGGCTGCGCGGTGAGAGCCTCGCAGCATTCAGGAACGGCCCTGCGTCTGTCGGCGCGCCGTCCGCCCCTCACGCGCAAATCGGATATGGCCGATTTGCGCCACGCGTGACTGTCACGCGCCGGATGCGGCAACGCATCGCGGCAACAATAAGCCGTGGCTGTTTGACATGACGAAACCGGACGAGAGGCGGCGTGCGCGGCTATTGTGCGCGCTTCACGACGCCCGCTTGGCCGCCATCGCGTTCTCGATCAGCGTCTTGCCGAGCGACCAGATCGCGCCGGGCACGCGATGGCTGTCGCCGATCACCTGGTCGAAGGCGTTTTCGATCCAGGTGCAGTCGTCATCCGTGATCACGTAGGGCGGCAGCATCTTGATGGTGTGACTGCCATGGCCCGCGACCTGGGTCAGGATCTTGTGGTCCTTGAACAGCGGAATGGTGATGAGCTGGCAGAACAAGCCTTTATTCGCGGCCTCGATCATCGACCAGGACGCGCGCAGCTTCAGCGAACTCGGTGCGCCGAACTCGATGCCGATCATCAGGCCGAGACCGCGCGCTTCGCGCAGCATTTCGTGACGGCCGGTCATGGCGCGGAAAGATGCGAGCAGGCGCTCGCCGGTGCGCGCGGCGTTTTCCACCATGTGTTCGGAATCGATGACCGACAGCGTGGCGATGCCGGCCGCCATGGCCAGATCGTTCTTGGCGAAGGTCGATCCGTGCACCACCGCGCGATCCATGCGGTTGAACAGGCGGTCGAAGATGTCCTTCCTGGTCAGCAGCGCGCCGACCGGCACGTGTCCGCCGGACAACGCCTTGGCCACCAGGATCATGTCCGGCTGCACGCCCCAATGCTCGACGGCGAAGAACTTGCCGGTGCGTCCGAGACCGCACTGGATTTCATCGGCGATGAACAGGGCGCCATAGCGCCGGCACAAATCGGCGGCCGATTGCAGATAGTCGGGCGACGGCATGTGGACGCCCTTGCCCTGGATCGGTTCGACGATGAAGGCCGCGACGTCCCGCCGCCGCAACGCGGTCTCGAGCGCGGTGAGGTCGTTGAAGGGAACGGTCGCACAATCGCCGAGCAGGGGCTCGAAGCCCTTCTTGAAGATGTCGTCGCCGTTGAGCGACAGGGCGCCGAAGGTGAGGCCGTGAAACGCGTGATCGCAGGACAGGATCTTCGAGCGCTTGGTCGCCGCGCGCGCGAACTTGATCGCAGCTTCGACCGTCTCGGCGCCCGAATTGGCGAAAAAGACCTTGTCCAGATAGGGCGCCTTCGCCAGCAGCCGCTCGGCCAGAACGCCGGCAAGCGCCGGAACGTCCATCTGCACCAGGTTGGGCAGGTCAGCATCCAGCACGCTTTCCAGCGCGGTCCGCAACGCCGGATGGTTCCGGCCGATGCCGAACACGCCGAAGCCGCTGAGCAGATCGAGATAGCGGGTATCGGTCCGGTCGTAGAGATACTGGCCGGTGCCGCGCCGGAACCCCACATCGTAGCCGATGGTCCGGAGTACCCGGACCATTTGCTCATTCAGGTGGCGGCCATGTAAATCGAAGCGGCCGGCTTCGCGCGCCTCAAAAATGGCCGCAATGTCGTAGTTTTTTGGTTCGAGCATAGATCGAGTTGCTATGGTCCGGTTGCGACGTTTCGAAGGCAGCAGGATTCGCACGTTTGCCGTCGAGGTGAGATAGCATGAAAAGAATGGCTTTGCTTGCGGTGCTGATGGGTCTGTCCGTCGCACCTGTTTCGGCCGCCGACCCCTCCGGGGACTGGCTGGTGGAGAATGGAGAAGCGCGCATCCGCGTTGCGTTTTGCAGCGGTTCGCTCTGGGGCGTCATTAGCTGGGAAAAGAACCCCGGCGGCAAGGACAGCTCAAATCCCGATCCCGCCAAGCGGTCCCGCGACACCCTCGGCCTGCCGATCCTGATCGACATGAAACCGGCGGGCGGCGACAAATGGGCCGGCCAGATCTACAACGCCCAAAACGGCAAGATGTATCAGGCCAGCGTCAGCCTCGAATCGGAGAACGCGCTGAAGGTCCGGGGCTGCGTCATGGGCGGCCTGTTCTGCGGCGGCGAAACCTGGGCGCGGTCGACGGAGCCGGTTCAGGAACCGGCCCCGGCCAAGGCCAAGCCGAAGAGCAAGGCGAAGGCCAAGGATCCGGCGGGCGCAGACTCAGGCCTTACCGCCAGCGTCTGTTCCCGGATCGACGGCGTCTCTGGGACGACCCATTAGGGCCGGCTGGAACAGCACCGCTGCGCACATCGTCGTCACCAGCGACAAGGCCAGCAGCTTGCCCAGGCTCGAGGTGCCCGGGTGGCTCGACATCCACAGGCTGCCGAACGCGGTCGCGGTGGTCAGCGAGCTGAAGATCACCGCACGGGTGAGACTGGACTGCAGCAGGTTCGTCTGCCCCTCGCGCCACGCCATGATGTAATAGATCTTGAACGCGACCCCCATGCCGAGCAGCAGCGGCAGGGCGATGATGTTCGCGAAGTTCAGCGGCAGGTCGATCAGGACGCATATCTCCATGGTGATCACGCCCGCAAGCAGCAGCGGGACGACCGTGAGCATCACGTCGTTGACGCGGCGAAGCGCGATCCAGAGCAGGAGGCAAATCGACACCAGGGCGAGCAGACCTGCCTGAATGAAGGCGACCACGATCGTGTCTCCGGATTTCAGGATCGAGATCGGACCGCCAATCGCATTCGGCTCGACCTCGAGGACCTTGCGGGCGAAGTTGCGCAAAGTTTCGTTGTCGTTCGGGTCGCCCTTGGGGAACACCTCGACCCGGTAGCGGCCGTCGGAGGCAATCCACCCGTCTTTCAGTTCCGCCGGCAGGTTCTCGACGGTAACGAGACTGGCCTGGAGGAACATCTTCATCTGCGCCAGCTTGAAATTCAGCGGCACAATGACGGCCTGTTCGGCCGCATTTCGCACCGCGTCCGGCGCGGCGGCCAGCTTGAGTAGCAATCCGGCGAGCCGCTTGGCGGCTGTTCCGCCGGCGCCCGGCTGCTGTGCTGCGGTGTCCAGCATGGCTACGGTCTGTCGCAGGATTTCCACGGCCTCGCGCGCATCCGGGGCCGGACCGGCCGCGGCGTCCAGCGCCGGAGACAGCCTTTCCGCGGCCTGCTTGATCAGTGCAAGCTTCGCCTCCTGATCGTCTGGAACGAAGCTTGCGATCGACATCACCCGCTCGACCTCGGGCAGCTTCGCCAGCTTTGACGCGGCGATCTCGGCGTCCTTTGCCGAACCGGTCAGGACGTTGATCGCGCTCGCGCCTGTGTTGGGGTCCTGGCGCAGGTCCAGATAGGTCGCGATCGATTCCACCGATGAACTGCGCAGATTGATCGGGTTGAAATCGAAGCGCAGGAAGTACAGCAGCGGCAGCCCGATGATGGCTATTCCGAGCGTCACCCCGACGACCCATTTGCGGTTTCGCTCGACGAAATTGTCCGCCACGGCGAAGCTCGCGAAACCAAGCGGCTCCTTCTCGCCGGGAGGGTCGAGCACCGCGAGCAATGCGGGCAGCACCGTGAGGCTCATGAAGAACGCGACGAACATTCCGACGCCGGCAATCAGCCCGAGCTCCGACACGCCCTGATAATTCGTCGGCAGGAAAGCCAGGAAGCCGGCCGCGGTTGCTGCCGCGGCGAGCGCGAGCGGCGCGCCGATATCGCGCCCGGCATCGACCAGAGCCGCGTTCAGTTCATCCTTGTGATAGCGCTCGTCGCGGTAGCGCACGCTGTATTGGATGCAGAAATCGACGCCGAGGCCGACGAACAGTACGAAGAACGCGACCGAAATCATGTTCAGCGAGCCCACCATCAGGAAGCCAAGGGCCGCCGTGATGGCGAGACCGCCCGCCAGCGAGAGGAAGACCGCAAGGATGATGCGGCCCGACTTGAGAGCGAGCCAGAGAATGAACATCACCACGACGACGGTACCTATGCCGTGAAGGACCATGCCCTCCTTGACGGTGGCGAACTCCTCGTCGGCGATCGGAACCGAGCCGGTCAGCCGAACGCGGGCCTGGTAATCCGCGCTCAGCTTGGCCTCGGCCGCGGCCTGACGGACCGCATCGGTGGCCTGTTTGCCGGGCTCGAGCGCGCTGTAGTCAAGCTTCGGGAGGATATCGACGAATTTGCGCAGATCGCCCGGTTTCGACTTTTCGTTGGTGAGCATCTCCTGCCAGGAGAATGTCGCCGGCCGCCCGGCAAGGGCGTCCTCGAAGGTTTGCGAAAACCGGTCGAAAATCGGGGCCAGCGAATCGAGGGGCAATCGGCCCCCTTGCACGCCGATCATCGCCGCCTGGGTCGCCTGCGACAATCCGCGCCAGTTTGGATCGCGGGCCAGCATCGACACGAACGGGGCGACTTGCTGTAGTTGCCCGAGCGTCTGTCCGAGCTGCTCGACCGGCAGGAAAAGAAGCGCATTTTTTTCGAAGAACGCGCCGCCATCGGGACGGCGGACCTCCGGGAAAAGGGCGGGATTGTCCTTCAACCGGTCGGTCAGCCGGTCGGCGGCAAGCGCGGCCAGCTCGGGGGTCGGCGCATTAACCACAGCCAGGATGGTATGAACCCGTGCAGGAAAGGCCTTTTCCAGCGCGATTTCGCGCTGTCGCCAGTCGATGTGAGGCGAGATCAGGTTGCTGATATCGGTGTTGATATTGAAATTTCGGGCCGTATAGACCGCTGATCCCAGCGTGAGTAACGCGAAGACAAGAATCGTGATCCAGGGCGCGCGGATGCTGATTGCGACTGACTTCATCGTCAATCGGGCCATCAGAGAGGGGGCTTTATTCCTATTCACAGTGTCTAATCAGCCATTTGCTAGGCAAAATGCTCAGAAAATAAAGCTTTAATGCCGGTTTGGGTTGCCAATGCCACAGTTTGGCTCCAAGTGATTGATGGGTATGCTTTTTGCTTTTGGTTCATCGGTGATTCACTGGTTTGTTCACCGAGTTGCAGCCAAGCGTCCTCTACTGCGTTATCCCCCCATGCAAGCGACCGAAGGTGTTCCAATAATGGCTTCTGCTTCTGCGACCCCACTGCTGGACGCATTCGCGACCCCTGACGATCTGCGGAAATTGCCCGACGACCAGCTGCGACAGGTTGCGGACGAGCTCCGGACCGAGACCATCAACGCCGTCGCGGTGACCGGCGGTCATCTTGGCGCCGGTTTGGGCGTCGTCGAACTGACCGTGGCGCTGCATGCGGTTTTCGACACCCCGCGCGACCGGTTGATCTGGGACGTCGGGCATCAGGCTTATCCTCACAAAATCCTCACCGGGCGGCGCGACCGAATTCGCACCTTGCGGCAGGGCGGCGGTCTTTCGGGTTTCACCAAACGCGCCGAGAGCGAATACGACTGTTTCGGCGCGGCGCATTCTTCTACTTCAATTTCCGCCGGGTTGGGAATGGCTGTGGCTCGCGATCTTGCGGGCTCGAAGCATAATGTTGTGGCGGTGATCGGCGACGGGGCGATGTCCGCCGGGATGGCTTATGAGGCCATGAACAATGCCGGCGCCATGGACTCGCGCCTCATCGTGATCCTGAACGACAACGAGATGTCGATCGCGCCGCCGGTCGGGGCGATGTCGGCTTATCTCGCCCGCCTGATCTCGGGCCGGACCTATCTGTCCCTGCGTGAAATCGGCAAGCAGTTTGCCCGGCATCTGCCGCGCTTCATGCACGATCAGGCGGCCCGTGCGGAGGAATATGCGCGGGGAATGGTGACGGGCGGGACGCTGTTCGAAGAACTCGGCTTCTACTATGTGGGGCCGATCGACGGGCACAATCTCGATCATCTCCTCCCGGTGCTGCGCAATGTGCGCGACGCCACGTTTGGGCCGATCCTTGTTCACGTGGTGACGCAGAAGGGCAAGGGCTACGCGCCCGCCGAAGCCGCTGCCGACAAATATCACGGCGTGGTCAAGTTCGATGTCGTGACCGGACGCCAGTCGAAGGCGAAGGCCAATGCGCCGTCGTATACGAAGGTGTTCGGCGAAAGCCTGGTCAAGGAAGCGACGAAAGACGACCGGGTCGTCGCCATTACAGCTGCCATGCCCTCGGGCACGGGCATCGACATATTCGAGAAGTCCTTCCCGAAGCGCACATTCGACGTCGGCATCGCCGAGCAGCACGGTGTCACCTTCGCGGCAGGGCTCGCTACCGAGGGGCTGAAGCCATTCGTCGCGATCTACTCGACCTTCCTGCAGCGCGCCTATGATCAGGTGGTGCACGATGTCGCGATCCAGAAATTGCCGGTCCGGTTTGTCATGGATCGCGCCGGCCTGGTCGGCGCTGACGGCCCCACTCATGCCGGCTCCTTCGACATCGCCTATCTCGGCTGTCTGCCGCATTTCGTCCTGATGGCGGCGGCCGATGAAGCTGAACTCGTCCACATGGTGGCGACGCAGGCGGCGCTGGACGATGCTCCCTCGGGGCTGCGCTACCCGCGCGGCGACGGTGTCGGCGTCGATCTGCCGGAGGTCGGAATCCCGCTGGAGATCGGCAAGGGCAGGGTGTTGCGAGAAGGCAGCACCATCGCGCTCCTCTCATACGGCACGCGGCTGGCCGAATGCATGAAGGCGGCCGAGGCGCTTGCGGCGCATGGACTGACCACAACGGTTGCTGATGCGCGGTTCGCCAAGCCGCTCGACACCGATCTTGTTTTGCGGCTCGCGAAGAATCACGAGGTGCTGATCACGATCGAGGAAGGCTCGATCGGCGGCTTTGGGTCGCTGGTGTTGCAGACCCTTGCGGAACACGGCGCTTTCGATGCCGGGCTCAAGGTGCGCAGCATGGTGCTTCCGGATATTTTCATCGATCACGACACGCCGGCCGCGATGTATGCACGAGCCGGACTGGATGCTAACGGCATTCTTGCAAAGGCCTTCGAGGCGCTGGGCAAGGATATCAGGCAGGACAAGGTGCAACTTGCGTAAGCCAGACGACACTCCCCGAACCCAACTGCGTCCGCTCAATGTGGTGCTGGCCCAGCCGCGCGGTTTCTGCGCCGGCGTGGTGCGGGCAATCGACATTGTCGAGCGCGCGCTGAAGAAATATGGCCCGCCGGTCTACGTGCGCCATGAGATCGTTCACAACAAATATGTGGTCGAATCCCTGAAGGCGAAGGGCGCGCGGTTCGTCGAAAACGTCGCCGAGATCCCTGACGGCGCAGTCGCGATCTTCAGCGCGCACGGCGTGTCGAAGGACGTCGAGCGCGAGGCGTCCGACCGCAGCCTGCCGGTGATCGACGCCACCTGTCCGCTGGTGACCAAGGTTCACAACCAGGGCAAGCGTTATGTCGGCCAGGGCCGGACCGTGATCCTGATCGGGCATGCGGGACATCCCGAGGTCGAAGGCACGATGGGTCAGATTCCGGGGACGGTAGTGCTGGTGCAGACCGTGGCCGATGTCGACAAGCTCGAACTGCCGACCGACGCGCCGGTCGCCTATGTGACTCAAACGACGCTCAGCGTCGACGACACCCGCGATATCATCGCGGCTTTGACCAAGCGGTTCAGCGATATCCAGGGTCCGGATACGCGCGACATCTGTTATGCGACGCAGAACAGGCAAAGCGCGGTGCGCGATCTGTGCAAGCATGCCGATCTTCTGCTGGTGGTCGGGGCGACAAATTCTTCCAATTCCAATCGGCTCCGGGAAATCGGCGCCGAGGTCGGCATCCCGAGCTACCTGATCGCCGATGGCGGCGAACTCGATCCGGCTTGGCTGGAAGGAGTCGAAACTGTCGGCATCACCGCTGGCGCGTCGGCTCCCGAGGTGCTGGTCAACGACGTTATCGGTGCGCTAAAACGCCTTCGTATCGTAGATGTGACGACGCTGCCCGGCCGGGAGGAGAACATCACCTTCCGTCTCCCCGCCGAGGTTGCATCGGTTTAACCCCGCTTCCATTAGGCTTTCCCTTCCATGGCCATACCGTTCCACAAGGAAATCCGCATCGGCGGGTACCTCCTCAAGCAGAAGCTGCTCGGGCGAAAGCGTTATCCGCTCGTGCTGATGCTCGAGCCGCTGTTCCGCTGCAATCTTGCCTGCGTCGGCTGCGGCAAGATCGACTATCCGGATGCGATCCTCAACCGCCGCATGAGCGCGCAGGAATGCTGGGACGCGGCCGACGAATGCGGCGCGCCGATGGTTGCCATTCCGGGCGGCGAGCCGCTGATCCACAAGGAGATCGGCGAGATCGTCGCGGGCCTGGTCGCGCGCAAGAAATTCGTGTCGCTGTGCACCAACGCGCTGCTGCTGGAAAAGAAGCTGCATCTGTTCAAGCCATCGCCCTACCTGTTCTTCTCCGTGCATCTCGACGGCCTGCGCGACCACCACGACAAGGCGGTGTCGCAGAAGGGCGTGTTCGACAAGGCAGTGAAGGCGATCAAGGCGGCGCAGGACGCGGGCTTCGCCGTCAACGTCAATGCCACGATTTTCGACGGCCATTCGGCCGAGGATATTGCGGCGTTCCTCGACTACGCCAAGGAGATGAATGTCGGCGTCTCGATCTCGCCGGGCTATGCCTACGAGCGCGCGCCGGATCAGGCGCACTTCCTCAACCGCAAGAAGACCAAGGAGTTGTTCCGCAAGGTGTTTGCCCTGGGCAAGGGCAAAGGCTGGAAGTTCATGCACTCCACCTCATTCCTGGATTTCCTCGCCGGCAACCAGGAATACGAATGCACGCCCTGGGGCATGCCCGCCCGTAATATTTTCGGCTGGCAGAAGCCCTGCTATCTGCTTGGCGAAGGCTACACCAAGACCTTCAAGGAACTGATGGAAACCACCGACTGGGATTCCTACGGCACCGGCAAGTACGAAAAGTGCGCGGACTGCATGGCGCATTGCGGCTACGAGCCGACCGCGGCTCATGCCGCGATCAGCAATCCGCTGAAGGCGCTGTGGGTGTCGTTGCGCGGCATTCGCACCTCCGGACCGATGGCGCCGGAGATCGCGATGGATAAGCAGCGTCCTGCGGAATACGTGTTCTCGTCGCAGGTCCAGATGAAGCTATCGGAAATCCGCGCCGCGGAAGCCGAAGAGCGGGCCAAGAAGACCGCGAACGCGGCGTAAGGCCGAAAAGGCGCGGCCGGAATCCCGGCCCGCCGCGATCAGCGCCGGCAGTTGGCCTGGCTGGCGCAACAAGCCTCCAATCACCCTTGCGAGCGCGACGTCGCCGTCGGGCGTCAAAGCGCTGGATGCGATGTCCGGCAGGCTGCGAGTCGCAGGGTCGCTGACCGCGCGAATGACCGCGAAGGGCAGGTTGTGCTCACGCGCATATTCTGCCGCGATGTGGGATTCCATATCGACGGCGAGCGCTGTGGTCCCGGAATGCAACGCCGTCTTGGCGGCGGACGTCGTCACCACACTATCGCTTCCGGCGATTGCGCCGCGATGAACGCGCATCGCATGTCCGAGCGCGGAGGCGGCGGCCCGATGCCAGTCTTCATGCACGTCGTGGCGAACGTCGTCCGTCAGCACATGCGAAGCAATAACGATATCGCCCGGACGCAGATGCGGCGCGAGGCCACCGGCAAGACCGAAACTGAGGATGGCGCCAATCTCTCCTTGGCGGGGACGAACGGAGAAGATGCTCGAAAGCCTGTCCCGCAGCAGGTCCGACCGCCCACCGCTGCACAGCGTCAGCACGCCTTCTCCGGCTGCGATCTGCGCCTCGCGTCGAAGCCCGGTCACGACGAGCAGGGCGGGCTTCATGGCGGTCATTGCAGCCGCATCACATGCCGAAGGCGACGCGGCGGTCGTTGGCGGCGGTCAGGTTGCGATAGCGCGCCACCGCCCAGAGCGGGAAGAATTTCCGGTAGCCGTGATAGCGCAGGTAGAACACCCGCGGAAATCCGGTCGCGGTAAAGCGCTCCTCATCCCACAAGCCTTCACCGTTCTGATGATCGAGCAAATAGCGGACGCCGCGCTGGACCTGCGGATGCTCGACCTTGCCGGCCGCCATCAGAGCGAGCAGCGCCCAGGCCGTCTGCGAGGCCGTGCTCGGCGCCGGCTCATAGCCTTGGTAGTCGAGCTTGTAGCTCGCGCCATCCTCGCCCCAGCCGCCATCGGCATTCTGGATGCGGAGCAGCCAGTCGGCGGCCCGCGCGACCATCTCGTCGTTGGCATCGAGACCGGCGGCATTCAGTGCGCAGAGGCATGACCACGTGCCATAGATGTAGTTCAGCCCCCACCGGCCGTACCAGGAGCCGTCCGTGAGCTGTGTGGTTCGCAGATAGGCAATGCCATCGGCAATCGCGCGCCGGCCCTCGTCGTCGGGTGGAAGCTGCGCTAGCATCGAGATGCAGCGCGCGGTGACATCTTCGGTCGGCGGATCGAGCAGGGCGCCGTGATCCGAGAACGGGATATTGTTGAGGTAGCTGTAATTGTTGTCGGCGTCGAAAGCGCCCCAGCCGCCATTCTTGCTCTGCAGACCGAGCAGCCATTCGCGTGCGCGCGCAATGGCCGGATCGTAAGTCCGGTTGCTGGCGCTGGCCTCGGCGCGGTCCATCGCCATGACGACGACCGCGGTATCGTCGAGGTCGGGATAATAGGCGTTGTTATATTGGAACGCCCAGCCGCCCGGCCGCACATTCGGCCGCGCCTCGGCCCAGTCGCCCTTCACGTCGAGCACCTGCAAGGGCTTCAGCCAGTCGAGGCCGGCTTTCGCCGCTGCCTTGGCGGACTCGCTGCCGGATTCCAGCATCGCATGCGCGGTGAGCGCGGTATCCCAGACGGGGGAGACGCAGGGCTGGCAATAGGCCTCGTCGTCCTTGACCACCAGCAGCTTGTCGATCGATAGCCGCGCGACCGCGCGGTCGGGGTGGTCCTCGGGATAGCCGAGCACGTCATACATCATCACGCTGTTGGCCATCGCCGGGTAGATCGCGCCGAGCCCGTCCTCGCCATTCAGGCGCTCCTTGACGAAGGCGACGGCGGCGTCGATGGCGCGCTTGCGGGTCGATTTCGGAAACAGCGGCTCGGTTGCGCGCAACATCACATCGACGCCGCGGAAGAACAGGAACCACGACCATTTCTGGTGTGGCGCCTTCTTCACGCCACCGACCGATCGTGGCGACTCCAGAAACAGTTCGTCGATGCCGACGCCCTTCGGATTGCGGGCCAGTGGCTTCAGCGCGCCAAGCACCAGGAGCGGCACGATGACCGTGCGCGCCCAATACGACACCTTGGTCAGATGAAACGGAAACCAGCGCGGCAGCAGCATGATCTCGACCGGCATCACCGGTACCGCGCGCCATGTCACCACGCCGTAAAGCGCGAGCAGCGCGCGGGTGAAGACATTGCTGCGCGATGCGCCGCCGCGCGCGATGATCGCCTCGCGGGCGCGCCGCATATGGTCGGCATCGGGAGAATCGCCGATCATCTTGAGCGCGAAATAGGCCTTCACGCTCGCGCTCATGTCGAAGTCGCCCTCGTGGAAGAGCGGCCAACCGTCATGCTGCCCCTGGATGCGGCGAAGGTAGACCGCGATCTTGCGTTCGAGTTCGGTGTCTACCGGTTCGCCGAGATAATGGCGCAGCAACACATATTCGGCCGGGATGGTGGCATCCGCCTCGAGCTCGAACACCCAGTGGCCGTCGGGCCGCTGTGTCCTCAGCAGCGCATCGGTCGCCTGCGAAACGGAATGCTCAAGCAGGTCGCGGGCGAGGGGGGGTGGGGTGTCGTCAGTCGCAAGCATCATCGGTTGGACAGGACTTCGGCGGCGCGTTGACCGGACCGGATGGCGCCTTCGATTGTCGCCGGCAGTCCGGTATCGGTCCAGTCTCCCGCAAGGATCAGGTTGCTCCATCGCGTGGTCGCGGCGGGGCGGCGCGCGTTCTGCTCGGGCGTAGCGGCAAAGGTCGCGCGGCGTTCGCGGACCAGTTGCCACTTCGGAAGCGATGCGTCCATCCCCAGGATATGGGCGATTTCCTGCCATGCGGTTTCGGCAAGCTCCTGCCGAGGCTGCGTCAGCAGGCGGTCGGCATGGCTGATGGTCGCCGAAACGCGCTGTTTGAAGGCGAAAATCCACTCCACCGTGCGGTTGATAACGCCCGTCATGAACGGTGAACCGGCCGGCGGTGCAATATCGTAATGAATGTTGATGATGGCGCGGAACTGGTCCGGCGCCTCGAGGCCCGGGACGAGCTTGGTGGCCGCATAGGCCGGGACCGCGAGGACAAGGGACTCATCGGGACCGAGCGGCAGCTCGCCGTCGCCGAACCGGATCGCGCCGACCCTGTCGCCGGTTATCGACGCGCCTTCCATCTCGTGCTCGAAATGAATGGCCACTCCCTTGCCCTTCAGGAAAGCCAAGGCGGGCTCGACGAAAGCGGTGCTGAGGCCGCGTTCGAACACCAGCGGACGGCAGGCCTGTCCGCCGCGCATGAGCGTCTCGCGCGCGATCTTTGCCGCGAGCCGTGACGATCCGCTCGGCGTGTCGATATTGAGGGCGGCCACCATCAGCGGATCGAGCAGGCGGCGGTAGAGTTCGCTGTCACGGTCCAGCACCTCCCGCAAGGGCCGGTCGGTGCCACCGGCTATCAGCGGCAGGAGCTTCAGATAGTCGAGCACGGACGTCTTTGGCACGCGGCTGCCGGCGTCGAAAATCCAGGTCGGAAGACTGCCGTCGCCAAGCCGCAGGATCCAGCTTTCGCCGGACGCGCCGTCGACAAAGCGGAAACTGGCGGGCGCAAAATCCGGCGTGACGCCGATCGTCTTCAGATAATCGACGGCCGCATGGTTGCCCGAAAGAAGCAGGTGGGTGCCGTTGTCGATATGCATGCCGGTGGCGGCATCGTCGTAGGAACGGCAACGGCCGCCGGCCTGCCGGGTGGCTTCATGCAGGGTGACGGCGACACCAGCCAATGTCAGCCGCACAGCCGCGGAAAGGCCGGCGAGCCCGGCGCCGACAACGTGAACGTGTTTGATCATCAGACAATGCCGTAGCGGACGACCGCCCAGATCAGGCGGATGCGATCGACCCGGACCCGCGTGCGCGGCGGCGCGAAGCCGCGCTCCTGCAGGCGGTCCAGCATCGGCGCATAGGCTTCGGCCATGATGCGCGGCGCCTTCACGCTGGCGCGCGGTTGCCGCTCCATGATTGCACGCGCCTTCGCGAAGTGTTCGCGCGCGCGGCCGATCAGCGGCGTACAGGCCTGTCCGAGATTGGGATGCGCGATCACCGCGTGCGGATCGTCGCCCTGGATGCCGGCCGCCGTCAGACATTCTCGCGGCAAATAGAGGCGGCCGATATCGGCGTCTTCATCGACGTCGCGCAGGATGTTGGTGAGTTGCAACGCGCGGCCGAGATGATGCGACAGGTCGATCCCCGCGTCGTTGGGCACGCCGAATATCCGCACCGACAGACGGCCGACCGCGCTCGCGACCCGGTCACAATAGAGATCGAGGGTGGCGAGGTCGGGCGCGCGGATGTCGGACACAACATCCATTTCCATGCCATCGATGATGGCGAGGAAATCCTCGCGCCGCAGGCCAAAGTCGCGGACCGGCCCGAGGAAGCCGCCCATGCGTTCGGACGGTTTGCCGGCGTAGAGAGAGGCGACATCCTCGCGATAGCGGTTCAGTTCGGCGAGCCTGGCATCGCGCGGCCCGTGGGAGTCGGCGACGTCATCGACCTTGCGGCAGAACTTGTAGACTTCGAACATCGCCTCGCGCTTGGCGCGCGGCAAGATTCGCATCGCCAGATAGAACGAGGAGCCGCCGGCATGCTGTTCGGCGTCGGCTGAGACGGATGGGGTTGTCACGGGCGGAGATCCTGCGCGCGCCTGACCGGGGTGCTGCGCGGCAGCAGCCGGCGCGCCACGGTTTTGGCGACGGAGCCGGCCATGACGCCGACAAGCGTTGCACGTGAGAGATGAACCTTGTCGGCGAGGGGATCGGCGTTCTGCAACAGGCCGAGGATACGTTGCGCGAGCGCCGAGATGGCGGCGACCTCGCAGGCGAGGCGGGTGTCCCTGATCTCGTCGGTCAGCGGGGGCTGGGTCTGGAAATAGGCGACGGTGCGGCGCGCGAGATCGTGCAGGCAGGCAAGCAGCGCCGGCGACGATTTCGGTGCCGCCAACATTTCGGTAGTGGCGCCATGGCTGCGCAGGATGTCCTGCGGGAGATAGACGCGGTCGAGCGCCCGGTAGTCCTTGCCGCAATCCTGCAGGTGATTGACGATCTGCAGCACCGCGCAGAGCACATCCGAGGACGCCCAGGTCGCGCGGTCCTCGCCATGGACGTCCAGAACGAAGCGACCGACTGGCATCGCCGAATAGGTGCAATAGCCGATGAGGTCGTCCCAGTCGGCGTAGCGGTTCTTGGTCACGTCCTGGCGGAAGGCTTTCAGCAGGTCGAGTCCGTGCTGAGGCGAAAGCCTGCGCTCGGCGATCTGCTCGCGCAGCCGCACCGACAGGACATCGTCCGAATTCGCACCGGTCAGCGTTTGCTCCATCCGGTCCAGCCCCCGGAGCTTGTCGGCGGCGGGAAGCGTCGGGTGGTCCGCAATATCGTCGGCCGCGCGTGCAAAGTCGTAGAAGGCCATAATGGCGGGGCGATGCCGCGCGCTCACGAGCCGGGAGGCAACCGGGAAATTCTCGTCGCGGTGGTCTTTGCCGGACCGGAAATCTGCCGATTGAGCCATCATGCCTTTCTTCAGGCTTTTCTCGCCTGGTAACGCCCCTTCCAGTGTCCGCCCTTGCCGAGCATATGCTGGAGCGCGGAACTGAAGGTAAATGCCATGTAGCCGGTCGCAATGGCCGGGAGGGCGGGTGCCCAGAGCGGGGTTAGACCATAAAAGCGCAACATTGGCCAAAAGGAGACTGCCATGAGCGCCCAGGCCGCGAGCCCCAGCGCCCGTGCGGTTCCATGGCCGAACAGAGTGAGGAGCGGGGGCGCCCAATAGGTCACGGCCATGCCCGCCAGGGTCAGGCCCAGCAGCACCGGCGAATAGCGGAGCTGGGCGTAGGCCGAGCGCGACACCATGGCGTGGATATCGGCCAGTGCCCCGGAGGCGCGGATACTGCGGACACGATCGGTCAGGCCGAGCCAGATCGGGCCCTGCTGCTTCATCACCGCAGCCAGCGAGCAATCGTCGATCAGGGCATCGCGGATGACTGCGATCCCGCCCGCCCGCTCCAGTGCATCGGCGCGGATCAGCATGCAGCCGCCGGCGGCTGCGGCCATCGGGTTCTTCGGGTCGTTCATCCAGGAAAACGGATAGAGCATCTGGAAGAAATAGACGAAGGCCGGAATGAAAGCGCGCTCCGCCAGGCTCTCGCAGCGCAGCTTCGCCATCAGTGAGGTCAGCACGTAGCCGCCTGTTTCGGCGCGCTCCGCCAGTGTCCGCACCATGTCCGGCGCATAGACGATGTCGGCGTCGGTGAGCAGCAGAAGGTCCGGACGGCCCCGGGTCGCCGCCGCGATCCCCTGCTGCACGGCCCACAATTTACCGGTCCAGCCCTCCGGCAGCGGCTCGCCGCGCAGGATCGTCAGCGCGACCTGCGAGCCGGTCTGCTCGGGAAGACACGCCGCAATCGACGCGGTCGCGTCCTCACTGTTGTCGTCCACTAGGATGACGGAGAACCGGCCCGGATAATCCTGCAGCAGCAGGGACGTCACGCTGGCCGCGATCGATTCCTGTTCGTTGCGCGCCGGAATGACCGCGACGATGTGCGGCCATGCCGCGGGCGCTGCGGAGGGCTTGTCGCCCTTAACATCGGCGCGCCAATAGCCGCCGCGGAGGAAGACGCAATAGAGCCATATCATGAGCGATATGGCGGCGATCGAAACGGTCATTCTGGCTGGATGGGTTCGTGATCGGAGCGGGGCCTCCTCTTACGCAAGAAACGCCGCAAAATGAAGCGTCCGGACCATGAAGCGTCCAGGCCCTGCCGCCGAGGCACTCCTCTTAGGAAGCGCCCGCCCGCACCCGCGCGGCATCGGGCAACGCCCTTTCGGGCCGGCCGGGACGCTAGCGCCTATTTCTCCCGGAAGGCGCGATTGAAATGGTCCGACAGCGGCTTGGCCAGGTAGGACAGCACGGTCCGTTCGCCGGTCTGGATGAACGCCTCGACCGGCATGCCCGGGACCAGCTTCACGTCGCCCAGCCGCGCCACCTGCTCCGGCGGCAAGGCGATGCGGATGGTGTAATAGCCGACGCCGGTGCGCTGATCGGTGGTGATGTCGGCGGAGATCCGCGACACCGTGCCGTCGATTTCCGGCGTGGTCTGCTGGTTGAAGGCGGTAAAGCGCAAAATCGCCTTCTGCCCGATCTGCAGCTGGTTGATGTCCTGCGGGTTCACCTTGGCTTCGACGGTGAGATTGTCGGCCGCGGGCACGATCAGCATGATCGCATCGCCCGCCGAAATCACGCCGCCGATCGTGTGCACGGCCGACTGGAACACGGTGCCGCTCTGCGGCGAACGGATATCGATGCGGCGCAATTGATCCTCGGCCGTGACCTTGCGCTCGACGAATTCGCCGATTTTGGCGTCGACATCGCGCATCTCCTTCGCCACCTCGCTCGACAATTCCTGGTCGATCTGGATGATCTGCAATTCCAGCTCGGAGATCTTGCCCTTGGCCTGGGCGGTGGTCGCGATCAGCAGCCCGCGCTCGCCCTCGAGGCGCGTGGCCTCGCGCTCGAGCTGGGTCAGCCGGTTCAGCTGGATCAGGTTCTTGCTGTAGAGGTCGCGGACGCCGGCGAGTTCGCGGTTGATCAGCTCGACCTCTTTGGCCTTGGCATTGCGCTGCGCGGTGTGACCGAGGATTTCCTCGTCGAGCTGGCCGATGCGCTGCTTCAGCTGCGACTTCTGGCCGGCGCGGGAGGTGTGGCGCAGTTCGAACAGCTTGCGCTCCGCGTCCATGATGTTGCGGACTTCCGGGTCGGCGGAGGCGGTCAGCATTTTCGGAAACACAAGTTCGGTCTGGCCGTCGCGTTCCGCCTCGAGCCGCGCCTTGCGGGCGGTGAGTTCGTTCAGGCCGCGGGTGACGATGGCGAGATTGGCGCGGGTGACGGTATCGTCGAGGCGCACGACGATGTCGCCTTCCTTCACCGAATCGCCGTCGCGCACCCGCACTTCGCCGACGATCCCGCCGGTCGGGTGCTGCACTTTCTTGACGTTGGAATCGACCACGATCTGGCCCGGCGCGATCAGCGCGCCGGACAATTGCGCCGTGGCCGCCCAGCCGCCGAAGCCGAACACCAGGATGGCCACGACGACGGATCCGGCGACCATGTGCCGGCGGATCGACGGTTGCGCTGCGGATCGCTGGGTCATGGGACTCGTCCGGGTACGACTTGCAGGGGTTGCGGGGCGGGCGAGGGCGGCGCCGGTGGTTGCCCGGGCCGCTGCAGCACCTTCGCGAGAACCTGGTCCTTCGGCCCGACCGGGTGCTGCATGCGGCCGCCACCCATGACCAGGATGAGGTCGACCGCTTCCAGCGCGCTAGGCCGGTGCGCGACGATCACGGCAATGCCGCCGCGCTTGCGCACGCTCATGATGGCGCGCGCCAGAGCCTCGTCGCCTTCGAAATCGAGATTGGAATTAGGCTCGTCCAGCACCACCAGGAACGGATCGCCGTACAATGCGCGGGCGAGCGCAATCCGCTGGCCCTGTCCGGCGGACAGCGCGCTGCCTTGCTCTCCGACCTGGGTCTCATAGCCTTCCGGCAGCTTGACGATCAGGTCGTGGACGCCTGCGGTCTTGGCGGCGCTGATGATCGCCTCGGGGCTCGGCTCGCGCTCGAAGCGGGAGATGTTCTGCGCCACCGTGCCGGCGAGCAATTCGACATTCTGGGGCAGGTAGCCGACATGCTTGCCCAGCGCATCCGGCATCCACTGGTCCAGCGCTGCGCCGTCGAGGCGTACGTTGCCGCGCACCGGCTGCCACAACCCGACGATCAGCCGCGCAAGCGAGGACTTGCCCGATGCGCTCGGACCGATGATGCCGAGACCGTTGCCGGCCCGCAGTACGAAACTGACATCCTGGACGATGACCTTCTGCACGCCCGGAGGCGCGGCGGCGACATTCTCGACCGCGAGGCTCGCCTTCGGCGCCTGCAGCGGCAGCACGTCCTGTTGCGGCGGGAACATCGCGAGCAGCCGGTTCAGGCGTCCCCAGCTCTGGCGCGCCGCCTGGAAGCCTTTCCAGTTGGCGATAGTGAGGTCGACCGGCGCCAGCGCGCGCGCCGACAGGATCGAGCCCGCGATGATGATGCCGGCGGACGCCTCCTGATGGATCACCAGCCAGGCGCCGACCGCGAGCACGCCGGACTGGATCATCATGCGCAAGGATTTCGACAGCGCGCCGAGGCCGCCGGCGACATCGCTCGACTTGCGATGGCTCGACATGTAGCGCCGGTTCGCCTCCGCCCAGCGCGCGGAGATGCGGCCGAGCATGCCCATGGCGGAAATGGCTTCGGCATTGCGGATCGAGATTTCCGCCAGCCCGTTGCGGGCGAGCGCAGCCTGTGAGGCATCGTTCATCGGCTTCTTGGTCCACATTTCGGTCAGGACCGTCAGCGTCACCAGCAGCACGGCGCCGAACAGCGCGGCCATGCCGATCCAGAAGTGGAAGAACACGAAGCAGATCGCGATATAGATAGGCAGCCAGGGCAGGTCGAAAAAGGCGATCGGCCCGGACCCGGACAGGAACGAGCGGACATTGTCGAGGTCGCGCAGCGGCTGTAGCCCGTCGCTGCGATTGCCCGCCCGCAGCGGCACCTTGACCAGCGTCTCGTAGACGCGCCCGCTCAGCGCCTCATCGAGGCTCGCCCCGATCCGGACCATGATGCGCGAGCGGATGATGTCGATGATCGCCAGCATGCCGAACAGGAAGGCGGCGATCACGCACAGCCCGATCAGCGTCGGCACCGAGCGGCTGGGCAGCACCCGGTCATAGACCTCCAGCATGAAGATCGAGCCGGTCAGCATCAGCACGTTGCTGACCGCCGAGAACAGCGCGATCGCGATCAGCGCGCCGCGGCAGGCGGACAGGGCCGCCGAAAGCTCGGATTGCGGGGTGGCAGGGGAGGCGGGGCGTTGCATATGGTGTTCTTGCCAGGGCGGCGCGTCGATTGGCCGACGACGCGCTCTACTACCATCATGGCAGTTTTACGAGAAAATGTCGCAGGGGAAGTGGGGCCGGAGGCTCAGGTCAGAAGGGCTCTAAAGGGGACTAGACACCACGTTCAGCCGTCGGCGGCCTTCAGTCAAACACGTTCGAAGGATGGAAGATGAAGTCGCTTGAGGCGAGCGCGATAACACCACTCAAAGTGATGGTGTTACCGTCGCCAAAACCGATCTGGGTATTCTGGCCGTCGTCTACGAACTCGATCGTGAGATCGCACATGTCTGCATATCCGTAGAGCGCAATGCGGTCTTCACCCTGCGTGAAGTCAGTGATTGTGTCTTGACCGCTCATGTACCCACCTTCGTTGCCGAACACGAACGTATCGCTGCCACCGCCGCCGGTGAAGGTGTCGTTCAGTAAGGTTGAATAGAGGGTGTCATTCTGCGTAGTTCCAACGAAACTAGGATTCGCGATATAAAGACTTGATGGCAACGCGCCGTCGCCGACATCCACGACGCCAGCGCCGATTCTGTAGAAGCCGTCCTGTTGGGCGACAAACGAACTGGTTCCCCAATCTGAAATACCGTAGTTGCCTACTTGCTCAACGTTCGAAATCAATTGTGTCTGCTTGAGCGGAGATATCGAAACAAAGGCAAAGTCGTTGTACGGCAGATAGTCGTTTGCGTCGAAACGCCAGCTAACGCTCACCGTCTGACCAGCACCCAAGAAAATGTTAAATGCAATGGCGGAGCCGACTGTTGCTCCAGGGTTTATCGCATCCAATGCATTGCTTGCTAGGCCAAGAAACTCCTCGATGTTGTCTTCGGGCGTGGCGCCCGAATTCAGTTGAGCAGACCTTCGTCCATCAAATGTGGTTATTGCAACGCTGCCGATCGAGCTTGTGGCTCCTTGTGCAGAATTTTCAGGAGGGCTGATTGTAATATCGGTATCGATATAAACCGTGACCGTTTGTCCCGCATAATGAAGACCGTAGACGTCAAAACTGACGCCGGTCGTAAGCGAGTCGCCGGTGTAAGCAACTCCGCTCTGCAGCTTTTGCCAGTAGCCGCCGAACTCTCCACCAAATATTTTTATTGTGTCGTCATTCCCACCGACCACTCTGAGTGTCCCACCTGAGCTCGTTGACAAGATGTCTTCGAAACGAACCTCTAGGGTGTTGGGGTCAGAGGAATTGAGATCAATAATTTCGATGTTCGTTAGAGAGGGGCCGTCAAGTTCGTCAGCTTGCAGGAAGTTAAGGTCTCCAAAAATTGAAACTCTGTCGATTCCTGCGCCGCCATCGATAATCCACGACGCCTTGTCATGCAGCACGAATAAATCGTTACCGCCGCTGCCGATGATCTTCTCGACACGCACGAACACGTCAGTCCCGGTGCCCAAGCTCGACGCGGTGCTCGACTTGACGATGTTTTCTCCGCCGAGGTTGAACGTGCCGTTGTTGAGATTGAACACAACACCGTTGGCGCTCTCGTACTTAATGGTGTCGCCGTTAATGTGGGTGCCGCCATCGTAGAAATCGTTGCCGCCGCCGGATGCCGCCACGATGATGTCATCGCCGTCGCCTGCAAAGACAAAATCGTTGCCGGCCAGAGCGTCGACGACGTCATCTCCCTGCGACCCGGTGATCTGATCATTGCCGGGAGTTCCGGTGATCGTGCCACTTCCGTTGATGATGTTCAGTGTAGGGACTATCGGAACGTTCGGCGTCTGAGGCGGCGAGCCAACCGCCGGCGTCGGCAGTTCCGGCGTCGTGTCGGTATTTGTGTTGCCGACCGGCGTGACGGTGACCGTAACATTGGTCGGCGTCGGATTGTCCGGCGTCGTAATCGGCACGTTGACAGTAAGCACACTGCCCGATCCGCCGCCGCCCTGCGCGGTCTGCGGGTTGGTGTCGTTCGGGTTGTCGCCGCGGTCCTGCGTCGGGACGAACGGGTTCTGCTGGTTGTTGTTGAAGATCGTGAAGATCTGCTGGACGATGCCGAGTTCCTGCGCGAGTTCGCCCGGCGTCTTCTGCACCTGTTGCGCCACCACCTGCAGCGGGCCCGCGGGCGTCACCACCCAGCCGACCTGGGAATTGCTGACGGTGCCGATCAGGGCGCCGGTGGTCTTGTTGTAGAGATTGAAGGCGCCGGTGGTGCCGTCCGGCTCGACCATCACCGAGAAGCGGGTCTGGCCGTCATTCGCCGAAATCTCGACCAGCACCGCGGTGCCGCGGATGCCCATGGTGGCGACCGGCGTTTCCACCTTCATGTCGCCGGTCTTCGCCACCTGTCCGGCAACGAAGCTGAAGGTGCCCTGCACCAGGCTGATCAATGCGGAATTGCCGGTGCCGCCTGCGGCATAGACGAATTCGTCCAGCACCATGCGGGCATTGGCATTCAGGCTGAAGGTGGAGCCGTCGGTGAAGACGATGGCGACAGACGAGCCGCCGGAGGTCTGGACCACGTCGCCCTTGCGCACGGTATCGCCGACATTGAGCGAGACGGTGACGCCGTTACGGACCACCGTCGCGGAGCCGGACAACGCGTCGACGCGGCCGATCACCGGCTGGGTGGAGGCGGGCTGTCCGCCGGCCTGCGCGTGCTGTCCGGGGGCGAGGGGGCCGGCGAGCGCTTCGACCACGCTGGCGCTCAGGGTCGCGCCCTGCGGCGACATCAGGTGCGCGCGGGTCTCAGAGGCGAAATAGTCCTGGATGAAGAACGACTGGCCGTCCTCGCCAACGATCTTCAGATCATTGCTGCCGACGCGCTGGAATTGGCCGTTGAAGAGGAGATGGGCGTCCGGAACGGTGACGTGGTCGTCATAGATACGCGGCGCCTCTCCCGGAATCGGGGAATCGAACACTTTCGTGTCCAGATCGTTTAACGCCAGCACCGCGTTCAGCATCGTCGGCGCGTCCCAGAAAAAGAAAGCGTTCCTGCCGTGTCGGACAGCACGAAACGGCAAATTTCGGCAGCAACCCCCGCCGGTTACCGCCGCGCCTCTTCATTTGCGGGACCATTCTAAAGTTCGGCCGCAACAGGGTCAACGAAGGCCTAACGAAAGACAGGGATTTCGTTGAGGAGTGGTTACCGGACGCGGGACCATTTTACCAATCACGAGCGCGAGACGGCGCAAAGTATTGAAGTACCGGTGGGCGCATCGCTGGACCGCTTTTCTAAAGAACTGATTTTTTGTGTGAAATCAGTGTCTGCCCGGAAGCCGAATCGAATCGCGGCCCGCTGCGTCACCCGCCGCCCGGCTTGGCGCTCGTCTCTCCCTTTCCGGTGAAAAACCGGTTTTCCGGCCGCGGCAAGCCCAGATGCTCGCGCAGGGTGCTGCCCTCGTACTCGGACCGGAAAATGCCGCGGCGCTGCAGTTCCGGCACCAGCTTCTCGCAGACCGCGTCGAGCCCGCCGGGCAGATAGGGGAAGTTCACCGTGAAACCATCGCTGCCGCGCTGCTCCAGCCAGTCCTGCATCTCGTCCGCGACAGTCTGCGGCGTGCCGACGAAAGCAAGCCCGGAATAGCCGCCCAGCCGCTGCGCCAGCTGGCGCACCGTCATCCCCGTGCTGCGGGCGAGGTCGATCACATTCTGGCGCGCGGTCTTGCTGGCGTTGCTCTCGGGGATGTCCGGGAGCGGCCCGTCGGGATCGAATTGCGACGCGTCGTGGCCGAGCGCGATCGAGAGCGAGGCGATGCCGCTGTCGTAATGGACGAGACTGTCCAGTTTGGCGCGTATGTCCTGCGCCTCCTGCACGCTGTCGCCGACGATGACCAGGGCGGCGGGCAGGATTTTCAGATGGTCCGGATTGCGGCCGGCCTTCTCGGTGCGGCCCTTCACGTCGGCATAGAACCTGCGCCCGGCCTCGAGATTGGGCTGCGCGGTGAACACCGCCTCGGCGGTTTCCGCCGCGATCTGCCGGCCGGCATCCGATGCGCCAGCCTGCACGATCACCGGCCAGCCCTGCACCGGCCGTGCGATGTTGAGCGGTCCGCGCACCGACAGATACTCGCTCTTGTGATTGAGCACATGCATCTTGTCCGGGTCGAAATAGATGCCGTTCTCGACATCGCGGATAAAGGCATCGTCGGCCCAGCTGTCCCACAGCCCGGTCACCACATCGAAGAATTCGCGTGCGCGCTTGTAGCGCTCGCCATGCTCCATGTGGTCGTCCATGCCGAAATTCAATGCAGCATCGGGATTGGATGTGGTGACGAGATTCCAGCCGGCGCGGCCGCCGCTGATGTGATCGAGCGAGGCGAATTTGCGGGCGACATGATAGGGCTGGTCGAACGTAGTCGATGCGGTCGCGACCAGCCCGATCTTCTCGGTGACGGCGGCGAGCGCGGGCAGCAGCGTCAGCGGGTCGAACGACGTCACCGTATGGCTGCGCTTGAGGCTGTCGATTGGCATGTTCAGCACGGCCAGATGATCGGCCATGAAGAACGCATCGAACTTGGCGCGTTCCAGCGTCTGCGCGAAACGCTTCAGATGCGAGAAATTGAAATTGGCGTCGGGCCAGGCACCGGGATAACGCCACGCGCCGGTGTGCAGACTGACCGGGCGCATGAAGGCGCCGAGATGAAGCTTGCGTGTCGCCAGCATGCGGTCTCTCTCCTGGGAGGCCGAAATTTGGTCGGGCGGCCGCAAAAGCGCAAGCGTGGAGGCTGGAGATCAGGCATGTCATGACATGTGATCATGCCGTGAGCATGCGGACCGGGTTGCGGACGTGCGCCGCTGCTCTCGCGTCAGACCGCCGCGGAATGCCGCGTCCGGTTCGCCGGCAGATAGGCGTCGAAGGCCGCAGCGATCAGGCGTGCGAAACTTCGTCCGGGCGTCGGGATGGTTATGCGGCCACCGTCGATCCGCACAAGACCGGCATCGACGAAAGGCGTGAGCGCCGCGATCTCGTCGTTGAAGGCGTGCGGTGAGGCCACCGCGTCTAGGTCGATCGCGAAGTCGCACAGCAGACGCTCGATGATATGTGCCCGCAGTTTGTCATCGGACGTCAGTTCGATGTCCTTGACGATCGGTAATCGCCCGGCTTCGACGGCGCGGGTGTAACCGGCGATATCCGGCGCATTCTGGGCATATCCCGATGGCGTCCGGCTGATCGCCGATGCGCCGAAGCCGACCAGCGCATCGGCCTGGTCGGTGGTGTAGCCCTGGAAATTGCGGCGCAGGCGGCCTTCGCTGGCGGCGATGGCAAGTTCATCGCGCGGGTCGGCGAAGTGGTCAAAGCCGATGGCACGAAAGCCATGTCCGGTCAGGACATTGGCTGCCACGCGTGCTTGCGCGAGGCGTTCCTGGTGGCCGGGCAGGAGGCTCGCATCGATCAGCCGCTGGTTCTTCTTCATCCATGGGACGTGGGCGTAGCCGAACAGGGCAATCCGTCCGGGCTGCAGCGACGCGGCGAGGTCGGCGTTGCGCGCGACACCGGCCAGGCTCTGGCGCGGAAGGCCGTACATCAGATCGATGTTGAGCCCATCAATGCCGGCCTCGCGAAACATTTCCGCGGCGCGTTTGACGAGGTCGAATGGCTGCACCCGGCCGATGGCCTGCTGAACGTCACTGGCAAAATCCTGAGCACCGAGACTGATGCGGTTCACGCCGATACCCGCCAGCGTTGCCGCGAGCGACGCATTGGCATGACGCGGATCAATCTCGATTGCATGTTCATGTATGGTGGAGAGATCGAACGCACCGGCCAGTCGCTCCATCACCTGACGCAATCCGGCGTCGCCCAGCGTCGAGGGCGTGCCGCCACCCCAATGCAGATGCTTCACCTTGCGCGGACCGAGATGCGAGGCCGCGATAGCGATCTCGTCGATTAGCGTCCGTAGATACCGGTCGACGGGCTCGCGGCGGCGAACCACTTTCGTGTTGCAGCCGCAATACAGGCAGAGTTCGGCGCAAAATGGCACATGGATGTAGAGCGACAAGGTCGACTCGGCCGGCAAAGCCGAAAGCCAGTGCACATAGCGCGCGGGAGTGGTCGCTGTCGTGAAATTCGGAGCGGTCGGATAGGACGTATAGCGTGGGACATTCACCGCTGCGAAGGTCGAGACTGCTGATTGCGGATCGCTCTTCATATCGGCCGCCTCTTGCAAGAGCTCTAGTGCGACATCAGGGTTGGCAGTGTCATGCTGGACAGGATCTGGCGCGTGGCGCCTCCCAGAAAGAATTCGCGCCAGCGCGAGTGGCCGTAGCCGCCCATCACCAGGAAATCTGCATCCCGGTCGGCCACGTAGGACAGAATTGCATTGCCAACATCAATGTCGCCTGACGAAATTCTTTGCAAAGACACGTTCAGCTTGTGACGGGCAAGATGGGTCGCCATGTCGGCTCCGACCTCCTCATTTGTCTTCTCGCGGCCGTTCGTAACGATCAGAAGCTCGACTGTTTTTGCCCTGGCGAGGAGTGGTGCTGCATCGCCGATCGCTCTTGCGGCCGTCGCGCTGCCGTCCCAGCAGCAAACAATGTGATCCAGCTTGGCCGGCTCCTTCTGGATATAGGGCACGGCCACAACCGGGCGGCCTGACCCGAACAATACGGCTTCAAGGAACAGGTCATTGGCTGAGGTGCTATCCGGGTCCGGCTGCAACACCACCGACATATCGAAGTGGCGTGCCATCTGGCCGAAGCGGCTGACTGCATCGGAGACCAGAGCGGTGATCATCTGGTTGTCCGACAGCACACCCTGTTTCTTCGTCCCGGCTTCGAACCGCGCGATCGACTCTTTTGCCTGGCGCTCGGCCTCGACGATCGCGTGGTCGATCACGTCGCCGGCGATGCCGCCCATCGCGCCCGCAGGAATCGCCGGCTCCAGTGCAAACGCGATGCCGGTGAGATGTGCACCAAATACGCTCGCCAGCGAGATGGCATAGTCCGCGGCCGGGTCCTGCGGCCGGCCGGGTGTCAGGTTGACGACGATGTCCTTCGGCATGAAAAGCTCCTCTGCGCCTCTATTCATATGGCGGGCAGCTTTTCTGATGTTGACGCAAGTCAACCGCGGAAGGCCTCAGCCTTTCTGCGGGCCACCGCCGGGCAGGTCGTCATCGTCGAGAACGCGGTGCGCGGCGCCCTCGAGATCCTCGTATTGACCGCTGCGCAGCGACCACAGGAATGCAGCCAGGCCGGCAAGGCCCAGCGCCAGCGCCATCGGCACGAGATAGACCAGGACGTTCATGTGGGCCGCGCTGCCGGAACGACGGGGAGAGTCTGTTCGATGGTGTCCTGGGATTGCGCGTTGTTCTTTGTTCGCGCGCGAAGGGCATTCAGCGTCACCAGAACGGAGGATCCGGACATCGCCGCTGCGGCGATCAGCGGGGTCACAAGGCCGGCAATTGCGACCGGAATGGCAATCGTGTTGTAGCCGATGGCAAGCCACAGATTCTGCCGCATGATCGCGCGCGCCCGGCGCGCGGTCCGAACCGTCGACAGGACCGGATTTAAACTGGTTCCGAGAAACACGGCGTCGGCCTGCGCCTGCGACAGGTCGGCGGCGCTGATCGGCGATATCGAGACACTTGCCGCCGCCAGCGACGGCGCGTCATTGAGGCCGTCGCCGACCATCAGCACCTTGCGGCCTTCGCTCTTCCAGGTCTCGATCATTGCGACTTTGTCGGCGGGGGTCAGTCCGGCGCGCCAATTGGCGATCCCGAGCGATCTTGCGATCGGTTCGACCGCCTGGGGGCGATCGCCGGACAGGATGTGAACTGCCAGTCCGAGTTGCACGAGGCCATCGACGGCTTTGGCGGCGTCCGGGCGCAGCGCCTGATGCACCACAAAGACGGCGTGGCGATCGCCGTGCCGGAAAGCGATCAGCGATGCCTGCGGATGCCGCTCGATGAGAGCGCTCGGCACCTCGACCGAACAAAAGGCCGGACTGCCGAGCCGGGCTTCGACACCATCGACGATCCTGCGTACGCCGCGGCCATATTCCTCGGTGACATCGTCGAGAGGCTTTGCGCCGGTTTGCCGGCGGGCCAGTGCGGCGGCGAGGGGATGACGGCTGGATAATGCAAGTTGTCCTGCAAGCGCCAACGACTGCGGGTCGACGTCGGCGGCATTGATGACATGCGGTTCCGGCAGGGTCAGCGTTCCGGTCTTGTCGAAGACGACGACATCGGCTTCAGCCAGCCGTTCGATTGCATCGCCTGCATTCAGGAACACGCCGGAGCGGAACAGCGCGCTTGCCGCCACCACCTGAACGGCTGGTATAGCGAGCGCCAAGGCGCATGGGCAGGTGATGATCAGCACGGTGATGGCCGTCACCACGGAGGCATGGACCGACTGTCCGGCCAGCATCCATCCGACAAAGGTCAGTGCCGCGGTGGCGTGAACCATGGGCGCGTAATAGCGCGCGATGCGGTCGCTCAGCTTGACGTAACGCGACCGCGCATGGACGGCCTTGTCGAGGAGACGGTCGATGTCGTCGAGGAAGGTATTTTCGCCGGCGGCGGTAACACGAATGGTCAGGGCACCGTCGAGATTGATGCTCCCGGCATAGACCTGCCGATCCGCCCGCGCCTTTGAAGGCGTGGTTTCGCCGGTGATGAGGCTCTCGTCGAGATGCGCGTGGCCGCTGACCACGACGCCGTCTGCCGCGATCCGCTCTCCCGCGCGGACCAGAATGCGGTCGCCGACCCGCAGCACGGCGGACGGCACCTGAACCAGTTCCCCGTTGTCCATCAATCGGAAGGCGGTGTCGGATTTCAGCGCCGCGAGGTTGCCTGCTACGGCGCGGGTCCTGCGCCGCATCATCTGGTCGAGGACGCGCCCGCAAAGCAGGAAGAAGATCAGCATGATCGCGGAGTCGAAATAGGCGTGCTCGGCGGAATGCGCGGTCTCATAGAGCGACAGGCCGAGCGCCAGCAGGATCCCGAGTGAAATCGGGACGTCCATGTTGGTGTGGCGCGCCTTCAGAGCGGACCATGCGCTGCGGAAGAATGGCTGCCCCGCATATGCGGCAGCGGGGAGGGCGATCGCCGCCGACAGCCAGTGAAACAGGTCGCGGGTTTCCGGCGTGATGTCGGTGACGTTCCCAGACCAGACCGACACCGACAGCAACATGATATTCATCGCGGCGAAGCCCGACACCGCGAGGCAGCGCAACAGGAACTTCGACTGGACGGCTTCCTGCTCTTCAACCGATTGAAGGCGGAACGGATTGGCATGGTAGCCCATGCCCTCCAGCAGCCGGATGGCTTCGCCTGGATCGAAGGCGGGATCGCTCCAGGTGAGCGTCAGCCGCCGGTTGGTGAAATTGAGGCGGGCATCGGACAGGCCCTGAACCGTCTTCAATGAGCGCTCGATGCGGCCGATGCACCCGCCGCAATGGATGCCGTCGACGACCACGTCCATGGTCGCGGCTCCGTCGGAGCCACGGCGCGTATAGTGAGAATAATCGAGACGCCGGGTGACGGTCACTGCAGCACCACACGGCTCTTGGTGCGGTACACGCGCTCGCCCGCGCGCGCCACCTCGACAATGAGCGTCCATTGTCCTGCGGTCGCTTCGGTCGCGCCGCGGAAGCCGCTGTCCGACATCCGGGAGAGCGCGATATCGTGGTCAAGCCGCGCATTCAGCGGGTGCGTGAGGCGTGCGGTCACATCGATGCCGTGCACCGGCGCCAGCTTTGCGTCCTTCACGCTGACCGTCAGAACCGCTTCGCCCGCCGGGTTCCGGACGATCCGTCCATCGACCTGCCAATTGAGCGCGGTTTGCGCGACGGCGGCCGCTTCTTCCTGCTTGTAGGCAAGTCCCGCCTTGTAGGAGGACGACGTCTCGGTTCCGGCGAATGTCGTGATCGCAGCGTACATCATGATCGCGTTGACGATTGCGACGATGCCGAAAAATCCGACAAAGCAGACGAGCACGGTCGTCCCGGTCACTTTGCGCGCTGTTTTCGGGGGAACTGCCCTGGATGTCATTTTGCTCGCTCCGGTGCTCGGAAATGATCCCGCGCCTGCGCCCATTCACGCGACTCAAGATCGAGGACGTGGAATACGATCGGCGTGGAAGCCGGCGGGGCGAACTCGTAATTGTTGACCAGCACGCGGAATTCGCGCGACTGATCCGGCCCGACCTCTACAATCCGCTCTGAGCCAAGCGGTAGTCCGACGATTTCAACAACGGCCGCCGGCACACCCTCGACAGACACCGCAAAGCGGCGAGTTTCGAAGCGCTTGTTGAGAATGCGCATGGTATAGCCGTTGCGGATCGCGCCGTCGGCCATCCGGACGAAAACCGGATTGCGGTCGTGGATGACATTCACATCGAAGGCGTGGCGGGTCAGCAGCGCATACAGCATGATGCCGCCGACCGCCGCGATGATCAGCGCGTACATGACGGTGCGGGTGCGCACGATCTTCTGGACCGGAGCCTCACCTGCAATCCGCCGCTTCAGATTGACCTCGCTGTCGTAGCCGATCAGCCGGGTAGGCCGGCCGATCTTCTCCATAATGTTGTCGCAGGCGTCGATGCAGAGGCCGCACTGGATACATTCGAGCTGCGAGCCGTTGCGAATATCCACTCCGGTCGGGCAGACATTCACGCATTGCCGGCAATCGATGCAGTCGCCGGCGGGCAGGCCTTCCAGCCGCAGTTGCTCGCTCTTCTTGACAGAAGCGCGCGGTTCGCCGCGGTCGAACCTGTAGGCGACATTCAAAGCATATTCGTCGGTGAGCGCGGCCTGGATGCGCGGCCACGGGCACATATAGGTGCAGACCTGCTCGCGCATGTGGCCGGCGAGTGTGTAAGTCGTGGCCGTCAGCAATGCGATCCAGCCATAGGCGATCAGCGGCGCATGCCCGGTTGCAAGATCCTTCACTAGCGTCGGCGCATCGGCGAAGTACAGAACCCACGCGCCGCCGGTCCACCACGCCACCATCAGCCAGAGGAAGTGCTTTGCGCCCTTGCGTGCGATCCGTTGGGCCGTCCATGGACCGGCATTGGCCTGAATCTGTTCGCGGCGGTCGCCCTCGACGAAGCGCTCGATGGCGAGGAACAGGTCCGTCCACACAGTCTGGGGGCAGAGATAACCACACCAGACGCGGCCGGCCACGGCGTTCAAGAGAAACAGCGCCATCGCCGCGATGATCAGAAGCCCGGTGAAGAAATAGACTTCCTGCGGCCAGATCTCGATGAAGAAGAAATAGAAACGCCGCCCCGGAAAGTCGATCAGGACCGCCTGATCGGGCGCATCAGGGCCTCTGTTCCACCTGACGAAAGGCAGGAAGTAGTAAATCGCGAGCGTGACGACGAGCACAGCCCATTTGATGCGCCGGAATGTGCCGTGGACGCTCTGCGGATAGATTTTCCGGCGCGCGGCGTAGAGTGGCGGCTCGATCTCGTGCGAGTCATCGGCAGGCGGCTGAGGCGCGTTCCCGGTCGGTCCGGGTGAGGCCTTTGCCTTCTGCCGATGATCGATGACGAGCTCAACCATGATGGCTACTTCTGACCGCCACCGAGTGTGTGGACATAGACCGCGAGCGATTTGATCGTGGTGTCGTCCAGCCTCGGCGCCCAGTGCGGCATCATCGCGCCGCGGCCATTGATCAAGCCTTCGACGATGACATCCTGGCCTGACCCGTAAAGCCAGATCTGGTCGGTCAGGTCGGGTGCGCCGATCTCACGGTTACCCTTGCCGGCGTCGCCATGACAGGCCGCGCAATTGTCGGCAAAGACCTTTTTACCGCGTGCAAGGTCGGCTCCGGCCGCGACCGGCAAGCCCGACAGCGAGCGGGTGTACTCGGCGACGGCGAGAATGTCCGGACGCTCCAGCAGCTTGTCGCGTCCAAAGGCCGGCATCGACCCCTGGCGGGACTTTTCATCGGTCGACCGGACGCCATGACGAATGGTGTAGACGATATCGTCGAGGGTGCCGCCCCAGAGCCAGTCGTCGTCGTTGAGATTGGGATATCCCTTCGCGCCGCCGCCGCCGGCGCCATGACAGGGTGCGCAATTGTCGGCGAAGGCCGCCCGGCCCTGCGCGCGCGCGAAGTCGAGCATCTGCTGGTCGGCCAGTATCTCTTGCAGCGGCGCTGCCGCTATGCGGCTTTCCATCGCTGCGCGCTTCGCGCGCAGCGCCGCAAGGTCTTCTGCAACGGCCGTTCGCGAATTCCAGCCCAGCGCGCCTTGCGTATAGTTGGTCAGAAGCGGCCATGACGGGTACACGATCCAGTAGCCGATCGACCAGATGATCGTCAGGTAGAATGTCCACAGCCACCAGCGCGGCAATGGATTATTCAGTTCGCGGATTCCGTCCCATTCGTGCCCGGTGGTTTCAACGCCGGTGACTTGGTCGATGTCGCGCTTGGCCATGTCAGTCGTCCTCACGCAGGGGCATGCGCGCAGCCTCGTCGAACTTCTTCTTGTTCG
The DNA here is from genome assembly GCF_059499825.1 of Pseudorhodoplanes sp. Classification (NCBI taxonomy): domain Bacteria; kingdom Pseudomonadati; phylum Pseudomonadota; class Alphaproteobacteria; order Hyphomicrobiales; genus Pseudorhodoplanes; species Pseudorhodoplanes sp. Next base: position 552,422 of record NZ_JCABZI010000002.1, on the reverse strand, counting down.
ACGGCCAGAACGCGTAAACAATAACGAGCAGGAACACCGCCACGAAATAGACGAGGCCCCATGTCTGGGCGAATTCGGCGAGCGTCTTGTAGGTTTCGGCCATCTTTGCCTCAGCGGATATTGGCTTTGTTGTCGTAAAGCTTGAAGTCGACCAGTGTGCCCAGCATCTGCAGGTAGGCGATCAAAGCGTCGGCTTCCGAGATCGCGCGCGGATTGCCGTCGAAATCGCGCGCCTGAACATTCGGGTATCGCTTCTGCAACGCATCGGCATCCGGATGGTCTGCGGCCGCCTGCGACCGCAGGTCGCTAGCGGCATTGGCGATCATCTCCTTCGAATAGGGGACGCCAAGAACCGCCTGCACCTTCAGGTCATCGGCGATGTGCGTGTAATCGAGCTCGTTGCGCGCGAGCCATGGGTAAGCCGGCATGACCGTGCCGGGGACGACCGATTTCGGAGACTTGAGATGGTCGCGGTGCCATTCGTCGGAATACTTGCCGCCGACCCGCGCGAGATCTGGACCCGTGCGCTTCGACCCCCACTGGAACGGCCGGTCATACATGCTCTCGGCGGCAAGAGAGTAATGACCGTAGCGCTCGACCTCGTCGCGCATCGTGCGGATCATCTGCGAGTGGCAATTGTAACAGCCTTCGCGCACATAAATGTTGCGGCCGGCAAGTTCGAGCGGCGTATAGGGCCGCATGCCGGATACCTTTTCGATGGTGCTCTTGAGGTAGAAGAGCGGCACGATTTCGACGAGGCCGCCGATCGAGATGACGATCAGAACGCCGATCAGAAGGACGAGCGAGTTCTTTTCGAAGATGGCGTGTTTCGACCAGAGAGACATGTGAGTTTACTCCGCCGGGACCAGTGCGGCCGAATCGGTTTCCGTGGATTGGGGCGCTTCCTCGCCGGAAGCGACCGTCATCCAGAGGTTGAAGGCCATGATCAGCGCGCCGGCGAGGAACAGGATGCCGCCGATGGCGCGGATAACGTAGAAGGGATGCATCGCCTCGACCGTCTCGATGAAGGAATATTCGAGGAAGCCGAGGCTGGTATAGGCGCGCCACATCAGGCCCTGCAGGATGCCGGACACCCACATCGCCGAGATGTAGAGCACGATGCCGATGGTCGAGATCCAGAAATGCCAGTTGACGAGCTTGAGCGAGTAGAGCTCGCGTTTGTTCCAGAGCCAGGGCACGAGGCAGTAGATCGCGCCGAAGGAGACGTAGCCGACCCAGCCGAGTGCGCCGGAATGCACGTGGCCGATGGTCCAGTCGGTGTAATGCGACAGCGAGTTGACCGCCTTGATCGACATGAGCGGACCCTCGAAGGTCGACATGCCGTAGAACGCCACCGACACCACCAGCATGCGCAGCACAGGATCGGTACGCAGCTTGTCCCATGCTCCCGACAGCGTCATCAGGCCGTTGATCATTCCGCCCCATGACGGCATCCAGAGGATGATCGAGAACGTCATGCCGAGCGTTTGCGCCCAGTCGGGCAGGGCTGTGTAATGCAGGTGATGCGGCCCGGCCCAGATATAGAGGAAGATCAGCGCCCAGAAGTGGATGATGGAGAGCCGATAGGAATAGATCGGCCGGTCCGCTCGCTTCGGAATGAAGTAGTACATGATCGCGAGGAAGCCGGCGGTGAGGAAGAAGCCGACCGCGTTATGGCCGTACCACCATTGCACCATGGCATCCTGGACGCCGGACCAGACGATGTAGGATTTCGGCGAGAAGACGGAAACCGGGATCGCGGCATTGTTGCCGAGATGGAGGACCGCGATGGTTACGATGAAGGCGATGTAGAACCAGTTGGCGACATAGATATGTGGCTCGGAACGCCGCATCAGCGTCACCAGGAACACCATCAGATACGCGACCCAGACGATGGTGAGCCAGAGGTCCGCGTACCATTCAGGCTCGGCGTATTCCTTGCCCTGGGTCACGCCGAGCAGATAGCCGGTGCCGGCGATCAGGATGAAGAAGTTGTAGCCGAGCACGACGAACCACGGCGCAAGGTCGCCTGCCAGCCGTGCGCGGCAGGTGCGCTGTACGACATAGAATGACGTTGCGAGCAGGACGTTGCCGCCGAAGGCAAAGATCACCGCGGACGTATGCAGGGGCCGGATGCGGCCGAACGTGAGCCAGGGAAGATCGAAATTGAGAACGGGGAAGGCGAGTTCCAGCGCCGCCCAGACACCGACGGCAAAGCCTGCGATTCCCCAGAACATGGCGGCGACGGTCGCAAACTTGACCGGGCCCATATTGTAATTCGGCTTGCCGTCGATGGTCAGCGGCGCCCGCGCCGCCGGCCGGTTGAAATAGCGCTCGACGATCGCGAAGACCGCAGCCGCGCTTCCCGCCGCGAACAGCGAGGCATGGAAGGCATATTCCGGTGTATGCGCCATCGCTGCGATGAAGAAGGATAGGAAAGCCGTCGCCGCAAAGGTGAGCGCGAGCGCGCCTTCGCCGATGCTCATCGACTTCAAGGAGCCAGCATGTGTCTGTGGCATGGAAACCTGCGCTGAACGTCATGATCCGCTATGGCCTACGAATGATGGGTTGCGAGGTGTTCCATGTTGATCGAAGTCAACGAGAAGCGGAAAAAAGCCGTGCGCGACGTTGATCAAGCTCAAGGCCGGCACTTCGGAACGCTGTCAAAAGACTGGCAGCATCAGGATCAGGAGGTGCCTATGACCATTCAATCAGGCGCGGACAATTCGGGACTTTTTCATGCGATAGGGCAGGCTTGGAGGCGGTATCGCCAGCGGCGAATGGCCATGGCGGAATTGCAGGCACTCGGCACGGCCGAACTGGAGCGCATGGTGCACGATGCAGGGCTGACTTTCGGCGACGTTCTGGAACTTGCCAAGCAATCCGGCGATTCGGCATCGTTGCTTTATCGCCGGCTCGAACAGGCAGGCATCGACTTTCGGGCGATCGATTCGGGCTTGTTGCGCGACATGCAGCGGTGCTGTTCCTATTGCGAGAGCAAATCGCAGTGCGCCCACGAACTGGATGACAAACCGAAGGCGGCGAGCTGGCCGCAATATTGTCCGAATAAGTTGACGATCGAAGCGCTGGGCTCCGCGAAATGCCATTGAGTTCGGACAGGTCCCGTTCCCTTTCCGCCTCGGCGGGTCTCGCCGGGGCGGTCGTGATGGCGACGCTGGCGACGTCTGCGGCCTTCGCGCAAAATCCAAGTGCTCAGCGCGGCGTCGTGATCGCGCGAACCTATTGCGTCGGATGTCACGCCATCGACAAAGTGAGCCCAAGTCCGCTTCAGGCCGCGCCGCCGTTTCGCGACCTCCACAAGAAATATCCCGTTGAGAATCTGCAGGAAGCGCTGACCGAGGGTATCGTCACCGGGCATCCGAGCATGCCGGAATTTCGCTTCGACACGGGGCAGACCGCGGACTTTATCGCCTTCCTGAATTCACTCCGCTGACACTGTCGGCAAACGATCCTGCCCGAAACGGAACCGATACGAAAAGAGCGGCCGGAAGGACCGCTCTTTTTCTTTGTTCAGGTTGTCCGTTAAGGATTGCTGTCCGCTCCTGCGGCTTGGCTAGACTGACTCCACCGAGATGACGCGGTAGGTGTGCGTCGCATCCGCTTCGCGGACCGAGACATATTCGCCGACCTCGAAGCGCTCGTCCTCAAAGCGATATCCGGCTTCGTCGTCTTCATCGCCGCGAATGTCGTATCGGAAGGCCCAACTCCCACCCGGCCGGTGTACCAGATGGCCGATGTCGTCATTCTCACCCGAGCGGAAGCGCACGACCCGGCAGGAATCCCGGTGTTCTTTCCAGGCGGCGGCATCGAAGCGGCGATCATGATCCAGCGGCGCGACGATGATGTAGCCACGCCCCGCGCTGCCGGCGGGATGTCCCTTTTCGCGGGCAAGTTCCAGCCGGATCTTTCGGAAGCCGCGGGGCAACATGTGCGTCGGCGAAGTCATGATCGCTCCCATGGTGCTGGTCTCACGAGTCGAGATTGATCAAGGCCTGACGGTTGCGCAGAATCATCCTACGCGAAGTCGCCAGTTCGATGGCGGACGTCTGCTGGAACTGGGTGAGCGTGCGCGACACTGTCTCGATCGTCAGACCGAGGAAATCGGCGATGTCCTGGCGCGACATCGGAAGCTCGACCGATTCGCCCGAGAGTCGATTGGAGATGTCGATCAGGAAGGATGCGACGCGCTCCTGGGCAGTCTTCACGAGCAGCATGGCATGGCGGCGAGCCTGCTCAAGCTCTTGTGCCGTATGAGCCCAAAGTTTGTTCGCGACGTCCGGGTTTTTCGCGACGGCGGCGAGCAGGGTTGCGCGCCGGACGACCGTGATGGTGGACGCGGAGATGGCCTCCGCCGAAGAGGCATGATGCGAGCCCAACTCCATGCCGAAGATATCGCCCGGGAAGTAGAAGGCTTCGATCTGACGCCGGCCGTCGTGCAGGATCTTGTAGACCCGGACAGTCCCGGTCAGAACCTTGTAGACATAGTCGGCCGGTTCGTTTTCGCCGTAGATTTCGACGTCCTTGGCGAACGACATCCGCGCGCCGACCAATTCGATCGCCCCGAACAGTGGCTGTCCCGATTGATCCGGCGGGATATGGAAAGCGGGAGCCCGGTTCAGATTGTGCTGGCGGGTGGCTGCCTCGGCGTGCATGGCGTGCTCCTGAAATCAAGGTAGGCTCTTGGTTAAGGTGCATGGACGCCGGGGAAAATTCGGATATTCCACCTAAGGGGAATCCCGGAGGTGGCGCGTCGGCCGGGAATATCGCTAGGTTGCTGTTATTGAAGAGGACTTCTCCAAATCATGCCGGCCGTTAGCTCTCCGAAATGGGTCGTCTACGGCTTTGCGGCGGCCCTGATCGTGGGGGCGCTGGTTGCGCGTGCGATCCTGTTCCCCCAAATCGATGGCGGATCGGTCTACCTGTTCTTGCTGCCGGTCGTGTTGGTCGTCAGCGCCCTAGGGGGGCCTGTTCCGGGTTGCGTCGCCACCGGCCTGATCGTGGCAATCGAAAGCTGGGTGTCGGTCAGAGGATTGTCACAGGCCAGTATCGTCGACGCGACTGCCTTTCTTGCGGTCGGATTCGGCCTTGCCTGGCTGGGCGGCCGCGTTCGGCGGGCGCGACTGGCTGTTGAAGCGACCAATCGCGACCTGGTTGCGCGCGAGGCGCATTTAAAGTCGATCCTGGATACGATCCCGGATGCGATGATCGTGATCGATCCGAAAGGACATATCCAGTCCTTCAGTTCCGCGGCCGAAAGGCTGTTCGGCAGGCAGGCTGACGACGTGGTCGGAAAAAACGTCAGCATCCTGATGCCGTCGCCCTATCGCGAAGGACATGACGGCTATATCGAGCGCTATTTGCGAACCGGAGAACGCAGGATCATCGGTGTCGGCCGGGTGGTCGTCGGCGAACGCAAGGACGGCTCGACGTTCCCGATGGAGCTCGCGGTCGGAGAAATGAAATCGAACGACCGGTTATTCTTCACCGGCTTTATCCGCGACCTTACCGAGCGGCAAAAGACCGAAGGCCGGTTGCAGGAATTGCAGTCAGAACTTATTCACATCTCGCGCCTGACTGCGATGGGCGAGATGGCGTCGACGCTGGCGCATGAACTGAACCAGCCGCTCGCGGCTATCTCGAACTATCTCAAGGGTGCGCGCCGCATACTTGACGGGCCGACCCAGAATGCCTCGGCACTCGTGGCTGAGGCCTTGGACAAGGCGAGCGAACAATCGCTGCGCGCCGGACAGATCATTTCGCGGCTTCGCAATTTCGTCGCGCGCGGGGAGGCCGAACGGAAGGTCGAGAGCCTGTCGAAGCTGCTCGAAGAGGCGAGCGCCCTGGCGCTGGTCGGCGCCAAGGATCAGGGCGTCAAGGTGCGTTTCGATCTCGATACCGAGTACGATCTGGTTTTTGCAGACAAGGTGCAGGTGCAGCAGGTGGTGCTCAACCTGATCCGCAATGCGATCGAAGCGATGTCCGACCTGCCGACGCGGCAATTGGTTATCTCGTCGACCGCCGACGGGCCGTCGATGGTGCGCGTCAGCGTATCCGATACCGGAACCGGATTGTCTCCTGACATTCTCCCGCAGTTGTTTCAGCCGTTTATGACAACTAAGAAGCATGGCATGGGCGTCGGTCTGTCGATCTCCAAGACCATCGTCGAGGCGCATGGCGGACGATTGTGGGCCGAGGCGAATCCGGGAGGCGGAACGGTTTTCCATCTGACACTCAGGCTCGCGGCCAGCGAGGACCTTGGCAATGTCTGAAACACCTCTGGTGCATGTGATCGACGACGACGATGCGGTCCGGGATTCGCTTTCGTTTCTGCTGCGGGCAGCAAATTTCGACGTCGTCACCTATCAATCGGCGACGCATTTCCTGGATACGCTCACCCGGGAGATCAATGGCTGCGTGATTACCGACGTGCGGATGCCCGATATTAGCGGTCTCGAACTACTTAAGCGCCTGCGTGCCAGATCCTGCATCATTCCAGTGATCGTGATGACCGGACACGGCGATATCCAGCTTGCGGTCGAGGCCATGAAAGCTGGCGCTGCCGATTTTCTGGAAAAGCCGTTCGATGACGATCGGATGCTGGCCGCCGTGCGATCCGCCCTGGAGGCGAAGCGCCTGGAAGGCGAGCGCGTGGCCCTCCGCAACGAGATCGAGGAGCGGCTCGAGAGCCTGTCGCAACGCGAGCGCCAGGTGCTCGACGGACTCGTTGCCGGCTCCCCGAACAAGACCATCGCTCACGATCTCGGTATCAGCCCGCGGACCGTGGAAGTTTATCGAGCCAATGTGATGACCAAGATGCAGGCCCGAAGCCTGTCCGATCTGGTGCGCATGAGCCTGCTGGTGCAGACATCGTGACGCTGCGGTGGAAAAGTTGATCCTGATCAAGGCCGGTTCCGGAAATCCGGTCAGTTTTTGCGGATGAATCAGGAGTTGCCGCCGCTAAGGCCTTGTCCGCGCTGCAGGATTACCATGCAGGCCGAACGCTCGAACGCGGCGTCCGGCTACGATAAATTTTCATGTCTGCGGTGCGACCTGGTGCTGTCCTACAGGCGGCCTGACGGTTTCGCGAACCCCCCAAAACAAAGTGGCGAGTTGCCCTGACGGATCGCAGGGCGCTATCTCGACGGCGGGCACAGGGCGCTTCGGCCGCGCCTACCCATTCCGCCCGCTCCCGCGCTTCTAATCAAAGGTTTTCGGCGCTTCGCCCGCCCAGGCCGCCGCAATCAGGGCCCGCAAGGATGTCCGCTCGATCGGCCGTGGATTCCAGTAGGGATTCTGCACGGCGAGATCGGCGGCGCGATCGATGCCGGATTCCGGCATGCCAAGCGATTTCAGACTGCGTGGGCTGCCGAGCCGTCCCGCCAGCTCGATGAGTGCGGATGTCCCGTCGCGGCCGCCGAGCGTCCGCGCGATTGCCGCATCGGCATGCGGTGCGGCTTTGGCGTTATAGGCCATCGCGTATGGCAGGATCACGGTGTGGGTGTCGGCATGCGGCAGGTCGAAAGCGCCGCCGATGACGTGGCAAAGGTTGTGATGCAGCGCCATGCCGACCGATCCAAGGCAGACGCCGCAAAGCCAGGCGCCGTACAACGCCTCCGAGCGCGCGTCGCGATCCTGCGGATTGGCAACGATTGCAGGCAGTGCGCGCCCCATGGCGCCGATGGCCTGCTCGGCCATCATCGAGATGACCGGATTTCGATCCTCGGCGTAAAGCGCCTCGACGGCGTGCGCGATGGCATTGGTGCCGGAGGTTACCGAAAGCCGCTGCGGCAGGCCGACGGTGAAGTCCACGTCGTAGATGACGATCTCCGGGAGCACCTTCAGGGTCCGCTGGGTTACTTTCACGCCGTCCTTGGTTTCCCCGATGATCGGCGTCACCTCCGACCCGGCATAGGTTGTTGGCACGGCGATCTGGGTGAGGTCGGTGCGCAACGCGATCGCTTTGCCGAGGCCGGTCGAGGAGCCGCCCCCAAACGAAATGGTACAGTCTGCGCTGCACTCCAATACCTGTTTCAGCGCGCGTTCGGTCACGTCCGTCGGCGTATGCATCGTTGCTTGGGTGAACGTGCCGGCGGCGAGTGGCCCGAGCGATCGGGCAATCTGGTGAAGGCTTTCCGCCTGTTCCGATGTGCTAAGCAACAATGCCCGGCGGCAGCCTGCGCGCTCGACCTCGGACTTCAGCTTCGAAATGGTCCCGCTGCCGAAAATGACCCGCGACGGAAGGGCATTGTACGTAAACGACTGCATGACGTCTTCAACCTCTGCTGGACGCACAATGTCTCCCCTAACTTTGACGCTTAGTCAAAATCGGGGCGACGTGGCGCCGTGCCGACAAAATTCGCGGGCCGCGATCCCGGCTGTGATTAGCAATTCTTTGAATCGGGCTGGTGCAATGTAGCGGCGTAAGAGCGCCGACTCGCTTATGAATCGTTGTTGCAACGTTCTGCATTCAGGGCACACGGAGAGGTTGCGCATGACGACGGCCACAATGAGCAAACCGGACGGTGATGTGCGCCGCGTGCGAGCGGTAGCTGCCGCGTCGATTGGCAACGCGCTCGAGTGGTTCGATTTCATCATCTACGGTTTCTTCGCCGTTTTGATGGCCAAACTATTTTTCCCCGCGGGCGACGAAACCGTGTCGCTCATGTTCGCGTTGGCAGCGTTCGGTGTTCCTTTCTTCATGCGGCCGCTCGGCGCGATCGTCATGGGCAATTATGCGGATCGCTACGGACGCAAGGCTGCCTTCTCGCTCACAATTCTGATGATGATGGCCGGCACCGCGATTATCGCCACGGCGCCAACCTATGCGACTGCCGGGCTGCTCGCACCATTTCTCATTGTGCTGGCACGATTGATCCAGGGTTTTTCCGCCGGCGGCGAATTCGGAAGCGCGACTGCGTTTCTTGCGGAACAGGATCCGACGAAGCGCGGGTTTTTCGCAAGCTGGCAATTTGCGAGCCAAGGGCTCACCACCGTTCTCGCCACCTCGATCGGCGTAGCCCTGACCGCGACCCTGACAACCGCACAGCTGGAAAGCTGGGGTTGGCGGATTCCCTTTATCATCGGTCTGCTGATCGGACCGGTTGCCTGGTACATCAGGCGCCATGTCGATGAGACGATGGAATTCAAGACGATGCAGCCCAGCGCTTCGCCGCTGAAGGAGGCTTTGTCCGACGGAAAGAAGCGGCTTCTGGTTTCGCTTGGAGTCGTCGCGCTCTGCACGGTGTCCATGTATACTGTTGTATTGTTCATGCCGACCTATGCGACGCGGCAATTCGGGCTGACGACGTCGGTCGGCTTTCTTGGCGGATTGCTGGTCGGTGTTATCCAGCTCGCACTGATCCCGGTCTTTGGAGCGGTATCCGACAAGTTCGGTCGCCGGCCGATCATGTTCGCGTCGGCCGCTGCGATGCTGGTCGTGTTCTATCCGCTGTTCGCCTGGCTTGCCGCTGCTCCCACCTTGCAGACCTTGCTGATCGTTCAGGCGATCATCGGCGTACTAATGGCCGCCTATATGGGTCCGCTTGGCGCTCTGATGGCCGAGCTCTTTCCGGCGCGGATGAGGACCACCGGTTTGTCGATCAGCTATGCGTTTGGGGTCGCAATCTTCGGAGGACTTGCCCCGTTATTCAATACCTGGATCATTTCGGTCACGGGTAACAAGCTGGCGCCGGCTTTCTATCTGATCCTGGCGGCTGCCGTTAGTCTGGTCGCTCTTGCGTTCGCGAAACGGCTCGGTTCGAAATAGGGAAGGCGGCCTTCCCGCACGGGCACGGTGGCGCTGTGTCACCGCGGCACAACCGTATAATACCAAAAGTTGCGTGCAGCACTGCAACGATCTCGGCGCGAGACGGAGGCGTGCTGCAACCTCCCCGTTTATCCGATAACCATCTGTTTTCCGATTCCGGGAACTGCCGGGCTGTGGCGCGCGGCGGATGCCGTCTTTACTGCTCCGAAAGGGCTATTCCTTAACAAATTCAACGAATAGTGCCGTGATGACAGGGGCATATCGGCCCGACCAGGACCTTTGATGAGGCTTGCGGCCGCCATAACGCGCTTCGTGGACCGCCTGAATGGTTCGGTCCCCGACCCGGTGCTGCATTTCGAACTCGTCCGCGCATTGTATGGCGCGACGAGCACGGCGAAGCCTTTGTTCGTGGCCACTGCGGCGGCAACAGCCGTTACGGCCATTGCCGGCCTGCTCAGCGGCGATGTCGTGTTCGCGTTCATCTCCGCTGGCTTTTTGCTGATCGGCGTCGCGCGCGCCGTGGCCGCAAGCTTCTATCATCGCGTCGACCATGATCCGGACGACATCGCTGCCTTGAAGCGCTGGGAATTGATCGCACTCATCGGCGCCTGGGCGTTTTCGGGCCTGGTCGGAATCGCCGGAGCCTATGCGGTCATGTTCCATGCGGGCACCGACGTCGAGATTCTCGTTGGCTGCTGCGTCATTGGCTACATTGCAGGGGTGTCGTCCCGCAATGCCAGCCGGCCGTTGATTACCATCGGTCAGGTCAGCTTCACATGCCTGCCGTTCACGCTGGCATTGATCTTCCGCGCCGACGTCGCTCATCTGGTTCTCGCGACTTTCATCGGTGCACTCTATGTCGGCACGATCATCATCTGCCGGAGCGTGTACGACAACCTCGTGTCGCGTCATCAGGCCTTTCGCCGGATCGAAACACTTGCACAACGCGATTCGCTAACAGGGCTTTGGAACCGTTCAGCGTTTCTCGGTTCGCTCGAAGCAAGATTTTCAGCACCGGGCAGAGACGAAATCGCGCTGATCGCGATTGATCTCGACCGGTTCAAGGACATCAACGACACGCTCGGTCATCCGGTCGGTGATGCCGTCCTCAAGGAGGCCGCGGACCGTATCCGCTCCGCGTTGGTGCCTGGCGATGAGGTGTCGCGTGTCGGCGGTGACGAATTTCTTGTCATGCTGGTTGGACAGCGCGCCCTTGATATGGCCGCGGTTGCCCGGGCGATCCTGGCGAGGTTCTCCGATCCGTTCAAGATCGAAATGACGCGGAGTATCTGCGGGGCCAGTCTCGGTTGCGCCCTGGCGCAGCGCGAAACGACGATGGACGTGCTCTTTCGCAACGCCGACCTGGCGCTCTATGAGGCCAAAAAGCGCGGCCGCAGCCAGATCGTCGAATACACAGCGGAACTGTCCCGCGAATACGAGAGCCGGGTGGCGCTGGAGCAGGACCTGCAGCGTGCGCTCAGCCGCGGCGAGCTCGACGTTGTGTATCAGCCGATTGTCGATCCGAGATCCGGCCGCGCCATTTGTTGTGAGGCGCTGCTTCGCTGGAATCATCCAGAACTTGGTCCGGTGGCGCCGGATGTGTTCATTCCGATTGCCGAAGCGACCGGGTTGATTGTTTCGATTGGGTCCTGGGTTCTGTCCAAGGCCTGCCTGGAGGCAACCCAATGGAATCCTGACATCAAGGTTGCCGTGAATCTGTCGCCTGTGCAGTTTAGACATGGCCGCGAGATTGTCGACAGGGTGAGCGCCGCGCTTGCAGAATCAGGCCTTGCGGCGAGCCGTCTGGAACTCGAGATCACCGAGTCCGTCTTCATCGATGACAACGCGGCAACGCTTGGCATCCTCGAAGAGTTGCGGCGGATGAACGTCGGCATTTCGCTGGACGATTTCGGAACCGGCTATGCGTCGCTCGCCTATTTGAACGACTTTCCGTTTTCCAAGATCAAGATCGACCGGAAATTCTCGCAGAAGGTCGACGAGTCGCCGCGCACCTCTGCGATCGTCAATGGAACGGCGCAAATTGCCCGCGATCTTCGGATGGAATGCGTCGCGGAAGGCGTCGAAACCGAGGTGCAGCTCGAGCGCCTGCGCAGTTTCGGCATCAACGCAATCCAGGGCTACCTGTTCAGCAAGCCGATACCGGCCCGCCAGCTGCGCAATTTGATCAACAATCCAATCTTCCCGGCATCGATCAAGCTTATCGCCAAGAACCCCGATTCGATCGCACAGAAGCGCCGCAAGGTGGCCTCGTAAACCGGCGATCGACCCGGTTGCGGCTCGCTAGTTCGCGTTCAGCAGCCGCTCCAGCACCGCCATCCGCATGAATTTCGAGAGGCGAACCTGCTCGAAATACATGGCATTCGGCAGGGAGTCGCACGACGGATCGATTTCGTCGAAACGCGGCAGGGGATGATAGAGCAGGGCCTTGGAGTTCAACCGCTCGATTTTCTCCGCGGTGATGGCGAAGTGCTTCGGCGTGAAGTGAGGTGACACGTAGTCGGACGCCGGCGGCTCGCCGATTGCCGACATATCGTAAGGCGCCATCATCACTGCGTCGGATTCCACCAAAGCAATGTCGATATCCGCAATGATGCGCAGGCGAATCTGATGGTCCGAGAGCGCCTGCACCAGGTCTTCCGGCACTTCGTAATGCGGGGGCGGGCAGAACAGGATTTCGCGCGGTCCCTCGAAGCGCAGCAACTGGATCAGAGAGCGCACCACGCGTCCACGCGGATCGCCGCCGAAGGCGATGCTCTTGCCGCGCAGGGTGCCGAGGCCGCGGCGCATCGCGTGTATGTCGATCAGGGCTTGGCTGGGATGCTCGTTCCAGCCATCGCCTGCGTTGATCACGGGCACGATCGACGTTGCCGCCATACGCGCCGCTGCGGAGCATTCGTGATGCCGAACCACAATGGCGTCGGCCAGTCGCGATACGACGGCGGCGCAATCCTCGATCGTCTCTCCTATGCTCGCATTGGTACGCGAGGCCGACATATCCTCCATGCCGATGCAATGGGCCCCGAGCGCAACCGAGGCAGATTCGAAGCCGAGCCGGGTGCGGGTGCTGGACTGGAAGAAGAGCAACGCGACGGTGCGCCCGAACAATTGCTGGCGCGGTGCGAGGCCGGATTCGAAATCGTCCGCGGCCTGGCAGAAGTCGTCGACGTCGTCGAGGGTGAGATCACGCGCACTCAGGAGATGCCGCAGCCGACCCGAACGAGTTCGTTCACGCCGGCTCTGAAGTGCCGGCGACGCAACAGAGAGGTACGCCATTGGTTACAGCCCCACCGCATTTGAGGTAAGGAATTGTTAACCTATCCCGTTCGCCAAGTAAATTTACGTTCAAGCTTGCACATGCGGTGCGCTGACGCTGCAGATTCAGACCACGTGATTTCGGTGCGAATTGTTTTTCCTTCTATTGCAGAGAGTTAAGTTGTCGTGGACAGGAAACGCGCGCATGCGTTTCAATCTTGTGTGTTAACCAAGCTGACAAAGTTCCACGCGAGCCGGCGCCTCCGGCACGTGCTTCGCCGAGCTTTCTATTTGTGACAGATCAATCCGGCGGTATTCGAGTATATGAACTCTGTCACCCAGAGCGTGCTAACTCATGCAAGCGCGTCGGTCCGGGACGTGCGGCTTTTCAGCAGCGGCAGACCGAGGAGGGCGAGCACGAAGAGGCCGGTGAGAAGCTTGAGGTCGGACGGCTGCATGCCGAGCGCCAGGGCGAAACTGACCACCTGATAATAGACGATGGCGCCGACCAGCGGCGCGCCGAGCTGGCGCGCGAGGGTCTGTCGGCCGATCAGTTGTTCGCCGACAATGAGCGATGCGAGGCCGTTGACCAAGACGCCGAAGCCCATATTCACGTCGGCAAAGCTCTGGTTCTGCGCCAGGATCGACCCGCCGAGCGCACTCAATGCGCCGGCAATGCCGATGCCGAGCACCACGTAGTAAGAGATCGACAGGCCTTGCGCCCGCGCCATGCTTTGCGAGGCGCCGACAGCGCGCAGGGCAAGCCCCATTTCCGTCTTAAGGAAGCAATAGAGCGCGACTGTGCAGACAATGGCAATCGCGCTGACGAAGGCAATGCGTGCGCCGAGTGAACGCGACCAGCCGCCCAGGAAAATCGAGAACAGGTCATCATAGGTGAACAACGGAATGTTCGGCTTGCCCATGATGCGGATATCGATGCTGTAGAGCATGGTCACGACAAGGATGCCGCACAGGAGGGTATTGAGCCGGAAAATGCGATGGATCAGCGCGGTGGTCGCGCCGGCGGCAAACCCTGCGACGATCGCCATCGCCGTTGCCGATACCGGGTCGCCGCCCGCAGCCAGAACCGCGGCGGATACGCTGGCACCGAGCGGGAACGAGCCTTCCGCGGTCAGATCGGGAAACGACAGCAGCCGGAAGGGGATCATGATCCCCAGCGCAACGAACGCGTAGATCACGCCTTGCAGCAGCGTGACCGGGATCAGGTTGTAATAGGCCTGCAAAATCGCCATCACGTCAGCCCAGCACCATGCGGTCGCTCGTGATGTGAAATCGCTTGATCAGGTGGTCGATGGTCAACGCGGCTTTTTCGGCGCCTTCGGATTGATAAACGATGCGCCCCGCCATCATCATGATCAGGCGGTTTCCGAACTCGATCGCGTGTTGCATGTTGTGGGTCACCATCAGGGCGGTAAGCTTCTCGCCGCTCACGGCTCTCACGGTTTCCTGCATCACCAGTTCCGCGGTCTTCGGATCGAGCGCGGCGCAATGCTCATCCAGCAGCAGAAGTTTCGGTGACGTCAGGACAGCCATCGCAAGCGCCAGCGATTGCCGCTGCCCTCCGGAGAGGGAGCCCACCTTCTGGTCGAGCCTGTTCTCCAGTCCGAGGCCCAGAGCGGCGACGCGGTCCTGATAGCGCTTGCGACTTTCGGCGCTGAGTCCCCAGCGCAGTCCGCTGCGTTTACCCCGGCGCTCCGCAATCGACAGGTTCTCTGCGACCGTCAGCGTGCCTGCTGTTCCCGCCAGCGGATCCTGAAACACGCGTGCAATCCAGGCCGCCCGCACATGCGTCGGCTTGGTCGTGACATCGATATTGTCGACACGGACAGTCCCGGAATCCGCGAGCACCTCGCCCGAAATCGTGTTGAGCAGGGTCGACTTGCCGGCTCCGTTGCCGCCGATCACGACGGCAAAGTCTCCCGGCCGCAGCGTGAGCGATACACCGTCGAGTGCGGCACGCCGGTCCGGCGTGCCCTGGTGAAATGTCTTGTGCAGCCCATCGAGCGCGAGCATGGACGGGACGATGGGCTGCATGTCCGTCATTCAACGACGCATTTGCAGTCGGCGAGGGCGGCCGGAAGCGGCTTGCCGGTCTGCTTCAGCCGGCGGCCGCTGATGACCGCGGTATGGTCCTCGGCGGCAGGCTTATAGTTCGTCAGTTCCGAAGGCTTCTTGCCGCCGAGAATCTCAGCCGCGCGGAGGCCGGCCTGATAGCCGACCTTGCTCCAGGACACCGACATTGCGGCGAGCACGACATGGTCCTGCGCGCCTTGCGGCGAGGAGGAGATGACCGGGATATTCATCCGGTCGGCGGTCGATGCGATCGCCGGCAGGGCAGGCATCAGCAGGCTCGAGGGAATCGCATAGATGAAGTCCACGCCCTGAAGCGCGGCGGCCCGCTGGCCGATATCGCCGACGGCGTCGACCGCCACCGCCTTGAACTCGACTCCCGCCGCCTTGGCCGCCCTCTCGGCCAGGTTCTTGTTGGCGACATCGTTGGCATCGCCCGGATTGTAGAGCATGCCGAAGGATTTCACATTGCCGAGCAGCTTGCGCGCGAAGTCGAGTACGGCCTCCACCGACTGCATGTTGGAGGCGCCGACGAAGCGGGCCGACCCATGCTGCCAGTCCGGAACCAGGCCGGCGGCGACCGGATCGGTGACCGGCGCGAACACGATCGGGATCGATTGGTCGCGCACGATCTTGACCGCGGCCTGGGTCATCGGCGTCGTGATCGTTACCATCAGATTCGGCTTGCCGGCCTCGAGCTTGCTCAGCACCTGCGGCACCAGCGAAGGATCGAAATTGCAATGGCTGTAGTCGTAGGTGACATTCTTCCCGTCGACAAAGCCCTTGTCGGCGAGCGCCTGTTTGAAGCCGGCAATCACCTGTTCGAGGGAGCCATGCGGACCGAAATTGGCGATGGCCACCTTCTTGGTCTGAGCGAATGCGCTGGTCGTGGCCAGCATGGCAACGCCAAAGATGGCGGCGATCGTAAGGGTCTTGCGCATTGGTTTACTCCAGGCCGGCCGGGTTAAGGGATGTCGTGAAATGCGAGGGTCTTGTCATACGAAGTCCAGTGACTGCAGGTTTCCGGTCGCCTTCTGCACCGACCGCAGGGTGGATTGAAACATTTCCGTTCCGGACACGCCGACCGCAGGCTGCCGCTTCACCGTCTGCAGATACGAGCCATCGGTTCCGAAAGCTTCCACTTCCGCAACCGCATGATCGAGGCGCGGATCGGCAATCAGCCGCGCGCGACAGCAGTCGAGCCCGATGGTCGCGAGCGCGCAGGTGACCATGGTGTTGACGTTGCGCGGATAGTCAGCGGCGATTCCGCGAACCGGCCCATCGTACAATACGAGTTCCTCGACAATGCTGTCGGCCGTCCGTCCCGTCCGGCTGAGATCGAGGTTTCGCGGATGCTTGCGGAAGGTGATGGTGACGTCGCGCCACATGTGACGCCACGAGAACAGACTGTCCATGCCGACCAGCGCGCCGCGCGGCAGCAACAGCCGGTGGCCGCTCGCGCCCGCAGCCGCAACGAGTGTCTCGCGGACTGAGTCTTCGGCCAGTGCGGTGACCGACAGCGGCATGTAATCGCTGTGCGCGAGGAAGCCCGCGCCATATTCGACGCTGATGTCCGGATGAGCACATTCGACAATCAGGTCGGGGCGACGGTCTGCTGCGCGCGACAGGTCGTCCAGAATGATCTCGGAGGGAAGCCCGGCGAGCTTGTCGGGTGTCCGGTTGGAGACGAAAGCGACCTCAAGACCAGCGGCCTCATGCGTCTCGATCGCGCGATAAAGCGATGCGCCGATAAATCCGAAACCGATGATACCGACACGTTTCATGCGGGGGTCCGGTGCGAGCATGTTGTCTGGCCGCCGGAATTTAGACTAGCTCGATCCGAAAATATTTTCTATATAGAAAATTATCGCAATAGCGGAGAATTTGGGCATGTCTGCTCCGGCCGCCGTGACGCGGGCCATGGTGATCGAAATGGACCGCAACGACCAGCTGCGGCCGCTTCGCGATGCATTCGTTGTTCCGGACGGTATGATCTATCTGGACGGCAATTCTCTTGGGTTGCTGCCTGTGGCAGCGGCGCGCCGCGCCCGCGAGGTGGTCGAGAACGAGTGGGGCGGCTCGGCGATTTCGGGCTGGAACGATCATCACTGGATCGACCTGCCGCACAGGGTCGGCGCGAAGATTGCGCCGCTGATCGGTGCGGAAGACGACGAAGTGGTCGCCTGCGACTCGACATCGGCCAATCTGTTCAAGGTGCTCGCGGCTGCGCTCTCGTTGCGGCCGGGCCGCCGCACCATCGTCACCAATCGCGGCAACTTCCCAACCGACGTCTATATCGCGGAGGGGCTTGCGGCGTTCGCGGGACATGGTTGTGAGGTCCGCTATGCGGAGCCGTCCGATTTGGCGGCGGCACTCGACGACAATGTTGCGGCCGTGAGTTTCACCCATGTCGATTACAAGTCGTGCCGGATCGAGGACATGGTCGGTATCACTAAGATCGCGCATGAAGCCGGCGCGCTCGCGGTCTGGGATCTGGCGCACAGTGCCGGCGCCATCCCGGTTGCGCTCAACGCGGCGCGTGCCGACTTCGCGGTCGGCTGCGGCTACAAATATCTCAATGGCGGGCCCGGCGCTCCGGCTTTTCTGTTCGCGGCGCGGCGCCATCATGCGCAGATGACACAGCCGCTGACCGGCTGGATGGGGCACGCCTCGCCCTTCACCTTCGATCATCGCTACCAGCCGGCCCCTGGAATTGGCCGCATGCTGACCGGCACGCCGCCGGTGGTGGCGCTGTCCGTGCTGGAAGAATCCGTGGGCCTGATGTTGGATGCAGGCATCGCGCGGCTGCGCGACAAAGGCAAACAGATGACGGCGCTGATGATGGCCCTGATTGAGCGCGAATGCGCCGGCCATGGCCTGGAACTTGGGACGCCTGAAAATCCCGAGGAGCGCGGTAACCACGTCATTTACCGTCATCCGGAAGCCTATGCCATCGTCCAGGCTTTGAAGGCGCGTGGCGTAGTCGGGGATTTTCGCAACCCCGATTGCATCCGGCTCGGGATCGCGCCGATCTATCTGTCGTACGCGGATATCTTCGACGCCGTGCAGCATTTGCGCGAGGTCATGAATAACCGCGAATATGAGCGCGAGTCGTTTCGCGTGCGCGCCGCGGTGACCTGAGGCTTCAGCATGAACGCGCCATTGCAGATTTTCCGCGAGAACGGCGGTCAGGACATTCCGGGCAGCACGCTCGGCGTGCGGCTCGCCGAAATCCGCCGCAGTCGCGGTCTCACCCTCAAGGAACTCAGTGCAAGCACGGGTATCCCGGTCTCGACCCTGTCCAAGGTGCAGAACAGCCAGGCGACACTGTCCTACGAAAGCCTCGTCAAATTGTCGGTCGGACTCGGCGTCGATGTCGGAGAGTTCTTCAGGCTGCATCCGAATGAATTGCGGACGACGCGGCGTGCGATCGAACGCAAGGACCAGGGCCGGCGCGGCTCCGGCGAGCGTTACAGCTTCGAAATTCTGGCGACCGAACTCGCCCGCAAGCGGATGGTGCCCGGCATCCTCACTGTCACCGCGACCTCGCTGGAGGAGATCGGCGGTCTCAGTCGTCACGAGGGCGAGGAATTCATCTACGTGCTGTCCGGCACGCTGCGGCTGCACACCGAGTTCTACGAACCCGCAACACTCAAGGCCGGCGACAGCGCCTATATCGACAGCACCATGGGGCACGCCTATGTCGCCGTCCGCAAGGGCCGGGAGCCGCCGGCCCGCATTCTCGCGGTCTGCTCGCACGCATCCTATTAGGCGGCGCGTCCCGGCTTGACGGTCTGCCGCACCTCGAAGCCTTCGAATTTCGGATGCGACAGATAAAGCGAACCGGTGCTCTCGTTGCCGGCGCGCGCATGCGCCTTGCGAAACGCCTCCGAGCGGGTCCAGTCCTCGAACGCATCGCGATCGCGCCACACCGTATGCGAGGCGTAGAGCGTATGGTCCTCGGCCTCCGGACCCTTGACCAGATGAAACTCGACGAAGCCCGGCACCTCGTCGAGGAGCGTATCGCGCGTCAGCCAGACCTGCTCGAACGCGGCCTCCGAACCTTTCTTCACCTGAAAGCGGTTCATTGCAATGAACATTCGAGACACTCCTTACGCAGCACCGAATTTCACATTCGCCGTCTTGGCATACCAGTCGAGCATCTGTTCGCCGTTCCAGTGCAGGACGCCGTCGAACTTGCTGATATGCTCGTAGATACGCTCCAGCGGACCGATGCGGAACGGCTGTCCGCTGATATAGGGATGGATCGCGATCGCCATGAATTTCGCGCGATGCTCGCTTTCGGCATAGAGCCGCTCGAAGCTCTCCACGGCACGCTTGTAGAGGTGGTCGCTCTCGTGGTGCTGCACCAGCATCATCGGGATGTCGTTCAGTTCCACGGTGTAGGGCAGGGTGACCAGCGGCCCTTTGGCCGTGCGGATCACGGTCGGTTCGTCGTCATAGGCAAAGTCGCCGGTATAGCGGATGCCGGCATCGACCAGATGTTCCGGCGTTTCGAAGGTCTGCGTCAGGCCCGGCCCAAGCCAGCCGACCGGGCGCTTGCCGGTGAATTTTTCGATGATGTCGCAGGAGCGGAAGATCATGCCGCGCTGATCCTCCACCTTGTGGATCGGACCCTGGTCATAGGCGTGGCCCATGAATTCCCAGCCGAGATCCTTGCACTCCTGCGCCACGCGCGGATAATCCTCGCAGACGCGCGCGTTGATCGAGACCGTGGGCTTGATGCCGAGGCGCTTGTAAAGATCGAAGAAGCGCCACACCCCGACCCGCATGCCGTATTCGTGCCAGCTCCAGTTCGGCACGTCGGGCAGCATCGGCTGGCCGGTGGGCGCGGGGAGGACCTGCCGCGCCATCGGGCGGGCGATATCCCAGACCTCGAGATTGACGATGGTCCACACCACCATGCGTGCGCCGCCCGGCAGTTTCAGCGGCGGGCGATCGACGATCGCGGAATAGTCGGCGCGTTGACTCGGTATCATGCTTTCGGTCATTGAATCCTCTCGTGCGGCGGCGCGCATACTAACCTCAGGACCCGGCACGGCAAGGTGCGAGCATGAAACTTCCGCTGACCGGAGGCTGCCAGTGCGGCGCGCTCCGCTACGAGATCCGCGCAGAGCCGTTCTCGGTCTATGTCTGCCATTGCACCGAATGCCAGCGACAATCCGCCTCGGCTTTCAGCATGTCGGTGATGGTGCCGCGGGACTCGCTGGTCTACACCAAGGGCGTGCCGCGCCGCTTCGAGCGGACGGCCGATAGCGGTCGCGTCATTGCCAGCGACATGTGCGAGACCTGCGGCGTGCGGCCGGTCAATCATCCGCTGGCGAACGACAAGGTATCGATCCTCAAGCCCGGCACGCTCGACGACACATCCTGGCTGCACCCGGTCGGACATATCTGGACCAAGAGTGCGCAACCGTGGGTGCCGATCCCGCAGGGTGCCGTGATTCATGAAGGCCATCCTGCTGATGTGAGCGGGCTAATCGCAGCGTGGAGCGCGTATCGCGAAGGGATGCGTCGCGCGGGCACCTCAGGGTGACGGATTTGATATCGCGTACAAACAGACAAAGCTCCGCCGTCCCTGTTCTTTAGCCGGCGCGGGCGCGCCCTTAGTCCCAATTCGCATTCCTTCCCTCAGGTAAACCCAAGGGCGCGCGGAACGCCGGGCCTTCAGCCAAGCCCATGGCCCCATGCGCAAGTGTGTGAAGCGCATGAGATCGTAGTCGCCACGGACCGCCGAAAGGCATCGGCGTTCCGCGCGCGGTGTGAGTGGCTTGCTCTGCGACAACCCCGGAGGACAGACACCGTTGACCGGCATCGCCGGGCGGACTTTCTTGATATCCTCCGCTGGTGACCCACGGCCGGTGAGCCGGATCATCGCAGCTTGGGCCTCCGCTGCACGACGCACGTCTTGCGCCTTACAACGGCCACCGCATCCCGCCCCGCGTCTCATGACGCTGATCAGACGCCCCTTGGACGAGGCGGGATATGAAGACTATATTCCTAAAAGCATAGAAAGTCAAGTGGTGTTAAGACAGCACAGCAGCGTCCGCATGCGGACGGAGTTGTAGTGCCGAGGGGCGGTTTTTCACGCCCGCGCCCTCAATCAGAACAGGTTCATCTCGCGGTTGGTATTGCAGGAGGCGGGCCGGGCTTCGCGTCCGGTTTGTCGTCGTCGGCTTCGTCGTCGGGCTGGTTCTCGGTCGAGAGGAAATCCGAAATCGTCGTCAGTCCGTCGATATGGCTGCAGAAGATCTTGACCGCCACCATCAGCGGGACTGCGAACAGCATGCCGACTACGCCCCATAACCAGCCCCAGAAGGCGATCCCGAGGAACAGCGTCACCGGGTTGAGCGCCAGCCGCCGTCCGACCAGGACCGGCGTCACCACCTGGCCCTCGATGGTGGTCAGCGCAAGATAGGCAAGCGGGGCGAGCAGCGCGTGCGACAACGTCGGCAAGGTTCCGAGCGCAATGGTCCCCACCAGCGCAACCCCGACCAGTGAACCGATATAGGGGATGAAATTCAGCACGCCCGCGAGGACGCCCCAGAGGATTGGATTGGGAATTCCGATGAGCCAGAGCGCCAGGCCGACGCAGATGCCAAGTCCGGCATTGATGAGCGTGATGGTGCCGAGATAGCGCGACAATTCGCGCTCGATATCGAGCGCGATGCCGAGGGCTTTTTTCTTGTCGCCGAATGTCGGCATCGCGCGCACGATCTTGGCGTAGAACAGATCGCCCGACGACAACAGGAACAGCAGCAGCACCAGCGCAAAGATCCCGCGCGCGGCCGCGTCCGGCGCATTCGCCGCGACCGATGATAACAGTCCCGGCTGCGCCACCTCGACCTTTTGCACCTCGGTCGGACTGGGCGTGTCCTGCTTGCCAAGATTTTCGATCTTTTCGGTGACAGCCTGGATATGCTCGCTGGTGGTCCTGAAATCGATCAGCTTCACTTCGATTTCGTTGGCGATCCGTGGAAGATCGGTCAGAAGCGCGCTGAGCGGCGCACTCAGAAAGTAGAACCCAAGTCCGGCGGCTGCGAGCACCCACAGGACCAGCCCGAGTGCGGTGAGAAACTCAGGCACGCGGCGTCGCGCCAGATAGCGCACGACAGGCCGCAGGATCAGCGCCAGCATGAACGCGAACAGCACCGGCAGAAGGAAAGCTCTCGCATATCCCAGCGCGCCGATCAGCGCCAACAGGAACAGGCCGATAACGGCCCATCCGTATGAGACGTGACTGCGCTGGGATACGTCCACATTAGCCTCGCCGCCGGCAGGGAGGCTATTCGGCGCCGATTGAGATGGCCGGTCGCTCACAGCTCGATCGGAAGGCGTCGCATGTCCGCGCAGCGACCGCTACCGGAGCCCGAAAAACGCCAGCACGGCGAGTACGACCACCACCAGTCCGACCAGATAAATGATATTGTTCATGGTACCGCTCCTTGGGTTTCAATCGGTCAACAAAGCCCTCCCTCTCGAAAAGTTCCCTCGTCGCACATGCGGTGGTTTGCGGGATCAGACGCCGCAGCAAAATCTGCGGCGATCCTGCGCTCGGTGCGCGAAACGGTGTCGTGTTGCGGCGTATCGCTCGCGTGAGCGCTTAACGCGCGGACTTGCGATCCGCCTGATGCGCGAGATAGGCGATCACCGCATCGATCTCGCGGTCGCTCATCTGGTCTTCGGCAAAGCCCGGCATGATCTGGCCCGGCCAGCTGCGCACCGCTTTCGGATCGCGGATCAGCGCGTGCAATCCGGCATGCGTCATATAGGCGGTGGGATTCATCGGCCGGTTGAGGTCGGGGCCGACATCGCTGGAGCCTGCGCCGTCGAGCATATGGCAGGGCAGGCACTGGGTGATGAACAGCGTTTGCCCGGCGCGCGCGTCATGCGCTGCCGGCAAGGCGGGATCGACGGCAAGCCGCGGCCAGCGCGCCAGCGGCGACAACTGGCTTTCAAGCCTGGCGAGCTGATAGGGCCATTGCTCGCTGCTGATGGTGTTGGCAATCGGGCCGGTCCAGACAACGTAGAACGGCCCCGCACTCGATGGCTTGCCGGGAAGCGGCGGCCACGGCGCGCCAGGCGGTTCGATCGCGAGCCAGGCGATCGGCTTTGCCGGATCGGTGTTCATCACCAGATCGAGCGGGAGGTGCGCGGCGAAGCCGTCGACTGCGACGGATTCGATGACGCTGCCCTCCGGCGCGCGAAACGGCGCGAGCAATGCGGCCAGCGGGATCGCGCGAAACCGCATCGGCTGTCCGTATGCAATGTCGGCGGCGATATCGACGTCGGTTAGGTCCGGCCGCGCCAGCAGCGCATCGCGCGAGAATGTGCGGGTCTCATCGCCGATGATGACGGTGAGCACCGGGTTTGCGGCGGCGTTCGGCGGTCCCGGCGAAAGCATCATTGCGACGACGAATAGGCCTGCGACTCGTCTGGCCCATCGCGGGATGATCATCGGGAGGTCTCGTGGCAGGTGCGCTCGCACGCGATGCTACCGGAAACGGGGCGTCCGGAACAGGCAGCGGTCACTGGCGTCGAGATTCGCATGCCCGCGGCGCGCGGGCAGACCACTTAGGCGATCGGTGTCGCCGTCAAGCCGCCCTGGCGCGGCGAGGCTGAGCCGCCACCGCGCGCCGGCGCGCTGCGTCGGCGAAATGCGCGTCGAGATCGGCATCGGCGCGGCCGAACCGCCAGCCGCGGACCCGCTCGTCCCAGTCCAGCGCGCAATGCTCGCAGCGGCCGTCATGCAGCCGGAGCTCGGCGATGGTGAGTTCAACGCCGCAGCCATCCATGGCCACGACACCGGTGCAGACAAATCGGCCAGCATTTTTCATGGCGAAACCCGATGCCCAAAACGAATCACTTCACGGTTTTGAGTCTAACCGGAATTGTGAACGAAAAGGGTACGGCTTCGCCTTTTTCCCCGAGCGGCTGGCGACGGGTTCCGCCGTCTTCGGAACGCTACTCCTCGATCCTGAAGCCGGTCGATTTCACCACCGGCGTCCATTTGTCGATGTCGGCGCGCAGCCGCTTGACGAATTCGGCCTGCGAGCCGCCGGCCGGGATATAGGCGAGTTGCGTCAGCCGATCGCGGATCGCGGGCGCGGTCAGCGCCTTGCTGATCGCGGCATTGAGCTGCTCGACGATCGGCATCGGCGTGCCGGCCGGGACGAACATGCCGAACCAGTCTTCGACCACGATCCCGGCGGCGCCCTGTTCGGCGAAGGTCGGCACATCGGGGAGATATTTCGAGCGATCCTTGCCGCTGACCGCGACCGCACGCAGCTTGCCGCCCTGGATATGCGGCAGCGAGTCCGTCACGGTGGTGACGGCGACCGCGACCTGTCCGCTCAGCGCGTCCTGCAGCATCGGTGGCGCGCCGCGATAGGGGATATGGGTGAGGTCGAGCTTGGCGTGATCGGCCAGCATCGCGCCGATGAAATGCATCGGCGAGCCGGCGCTGCCATGGGCGTAGGATCCTTTCGACGGGTTCGCCTTGTACCAGGCGATCAGGTCGGCCAGCGTCTTGACGTCCTGCGGCACCGCGCCGGTGACGATCAGCGAGAATTCCAGCGTGACCAGCGGCGCGACCGGGACGAAGTCCTTGATCGGATCGTAGTTCAGTTTCGAGAAGATCAGCGGATAGAGCGTCATCATCGCCGCCGGCGTCACCAGGATGGTGGTGCCGTCCGGCGCGCTGGCTTTCGCCCGTTCGATGGCAATGCGGCCGCCGGCGCCGGAGATATTTTCAACGATCGCGGTGATGCCGAGATCGGCGCGCATTTGTTCGGCGACAAGCCGCGCCACCATGTCGACAGAGCCGCCGGCGGGAAAGCCGACCAGGAAACGGACCGGCTTCGACTTGTCGATCGTCTGCGCGAACAGCGCCGAGGTGCCGACAAGCGGGGCGGTGAGTGCGCCTGCGATTGTGAGAAGAGCTTCGCGGCGATTGATCTCGCGATTCATGGTGCGTCCTCAGTGTTTCTTGTTCTCAGAATCCGTAAAGCCCGGCCGGATTGTCGACCAGGATGCGCTTACGTTTTGCTTCATCGGCGCCGATGCGCGGCAGCCAGTCGAGCAACTCGTGCGATTGCGGCATGTTGCCGTCCCAGCAACCGACATGCGGCCAGTCGCTCGCCCACAGCAGACGCTCAGGGACTTCGGCCACCAGCGCCTGGCCGAACGGGATCAACGCCGGCCACGGAAAAATCTCGCGGGTGGAACGATGCATCGCGGACAGCTTCAGGAACGCGCGGCCCGATGACAGCAATGCGAGCAGCTCGCTAAAGCCGTCCTGATCGATGCCGCGCGCCGGGTCCCAACAATGCCCGGCCAGATGGTCGAGCACCACCGGCACCGCCAGCGTGGTGCTGGTGCGCGCGATCAGCCGCAATTCGTCGAGGCTCGAAGGCCAGATCGCGATATGCCAGCCGAGATCGGCGACGCGTTTCCCGGCGTTTTTCAGCGTGTCCTCGGTGACGTCATAGCCGAAGGCATGAGAGAGCCGGATCCCGCGGATGCCCTGCGCGTGGAATTGTCTGAGATCGGCATCCGTCATCGACGGCGTCAGCATGATGGTGCCGCGCGCTGCGTCGCCGATCTCGCGGATCGCATCGAGCGTGACCCGCAGATCGGTGCCATGCGCGGAGACATGCGCGATCACCGCGCGTTCCAGCCCCATAATGCGCAGCATGTCGAGAAAGACAGGGAGTGGGGCTTCCGGCGCGGTATAGGCGCGCTGCTCCGCCAGCGGATAGCGGTCATAGGGGCCCATGACATGGACGTGGCAGTCGGTGGCGCCCGCGGGCATTTCGAATGACGGCGCGGTGGCGCTCGGCGCCCCGGGACATGGCTTGGTCAAGCGTTCCTCATATTTCGCTATGGCGAAAATATTATCGTTATAGTGAAACCATATAAATCACGTCGCGCGCGGTCAATCCTTTGCCGGTTTAGTCGCCGCAGCGTCACACGCATCGCGTCGCCTTGCGTCTCGCGCGCGGAGCTTTGGACGGAATCCGTCCCTTCATCGTCAAGTCATCGCTCTGTCATTGCGCGGCTCTCATATCCGCGCCGCTGGCGGGCAGGGGGCCCGTCGGCCGCCTTGCGTCAGGCCAATGGGGAGCGCGCATGTCCATCCAGATCGACGGCATCACAATTCAGAACAACGCCGATTCAACGTTAGCGGGCTCGCTGACGACTCCCACAGGGACGAACGCGCTCAACGTCACATCGATCGGCGCCTATGCCAGCGGCCTCGGCGAGGAAACTGCAGAAGTCGTGGTCTACGACAAGACGCAGCAAAAGCTGTTCGTGATGGCGAATTTCGAGGATGCCGGGACCCCAGGCGACGACGGTCTCGTCCAAATTGTAGATTTCTCCAATCCGGCCGCGCCGACGCTGCTGGGTAATATCGACGTCGACGCCGTCGTCCCCGATTTCGGCGGCATCAACTCGCTGGCCGTGTCGAACAACGTGCTGGCGGTTGCGGTCGAAAACGCGGTCAAGAGCGACAATGGATTCGTCGCGTTCTTCGACGCCACCACCGGCGATCTGCTCAACATCGTCGAGGTCGGTGCGCTGCCGGACATGCTGGTGTTCACTGCCGACGGCCAGAAGCTGCTGGTCGCCAACGAGGGCGAGCGCGATACCGACACTGGTATCGATGCCCCGGGCTCGGTGTCGCTGATCGACCTGTCGGCGGGCGTGGCAAACGCCTCGGTCTCAACCACGGGCTTTGCGGCGTTCGACGGACAGGAAGCGGCGTTGCGCGCGCAGGGCGTGCGCATCACGCCCGGCAAGGACGCCTCGGTCGATCTCGAACCGGAATACATCACGATCTCGAAGGACGGCACCACGGCTTTCGTCACGCTGCAAAAAGCCAACACCGTCGCGCAATTCGATATCACCGGCACCACGCCGTTGCTGGAGCGCTTCGTGCCGCTCGGCTATGTCGACCACGCCATTGCCGGTAACGAAGGCGATTATTCCGATCGCGACGGCGCCGGCTCCGGCGGTTCGAGCCTTGGCGCGATCCAGCCAAGCCTGGCCCCGATCAAGGGCATCCTGATGCCGGATGCGATCGCCACATGGACGATCGGCGGCACCACCTATTTTGCCACCGCGAACGAGGGCGATGCCCGCAGCGACGACAGCGACATCGCGCGCCTGTCGACCCGTGATCTGAACAACGATGTGTTCGGTGCGAACGAGGCGTTACTCAAGCACGAGGATTTGGCGGGGCGCCTCAACGTCTCGACCATCGATGGCGATACGGACGGCAATCCCGCCAACGGCCTCGAGGAAATTTATGCCTTCGGCGGCCGCGGCTTCACCATCTTCAAGCAGGAATCCGACGGCGACGTCGTCAAGGTGTTCGAAAGCGGCGGCGAATTCGAAAAGATCATCGCCGAGCAATATCCGACGCTGTTCAACAACAACCAGACCGGTGACGCCTCGACCTTCGATGCGCGCTCCGACGACAAGGCAGGCGAGCCGGAAGGCATCACCGTCGCCAATCTCGGTGGACGCTTCTACGCCTTCGTTGCGCTGGAGCGGCAGGGCGGCGTGATGGTGTATGACGTCACCAATCCCGACAGCGCGGAATTCACCACGTACCTGCCGTCGTCCACGGTCCACCTTGGACCGGAAACCGTGCAGTTCATCGAGGCGGTCGACAGCCCGAACGGCAAGGCGCTGCTGCTGACCACGAACGAGATCTCAGGGACAGTCGAAGTGTTCGAGATCGAGCCGCAGCGCTACACGCTGCAGCTGCTGCATTTCGCCGACGCCGAGGCTGGACTTCTGGCCTCGACGACCGCGCCCAATCTCGCTGCGCTGGTCGATGCGTTCGACGACGATTTCTCCAACACCCTCATTCTCGCAGGCGGCGACAACTTCCTGCCGGGACCGTTCCTCGCGGCCGGTACCGATCCGAGCGTGGCCGCAGCGATCAATGCCACCACCGGTTCGACCATCGGCAGCACGGTGCCGATCGGCGCGGCCGACATCGCGATCCACAACATCATCGGGGTCGAAGCCTCGACCATCGGCAATCACGAATTCGACCTCGGCTCGAATGCGTTCGCCGCGACCTTCACGCCCGGCAGCGGCTGGGTCGGCGCCGCCTTCCCGTACATGTCCGCCAACCTCGATTTCTCCGGCGACAGCGCGTTGAACCCGCGCTTCACCAACACGCTTGACGGCGCCGGCAATCCGACCGCGACGGATGTCGCGGAAGCAAGCACGCTGAAGGGCCGGATCGCGCCCGCGACCGTGATCGAGAAGGGTGGCGAGAAAATCGGTCTCGTGGCCGCGACCACGCAGATTCTGGAGGCGATCTCGTCGCCCTCCGGCACCGAGGTGAAGGGCTTCCCGACCGGCCCCGGCGCCAATGGTGAAACAGACGACATGGACCTTCTGGCGGCGCAGCTGCAGCCGATCATCGACGAGCTGATCGCCGAGGGCATCAACAAGATCATCCTGATGGCGCATCTGCAGCAGATCGGCAACGAGCAGTTGCTCGCGTCCAAGCTGCGCGGGGTCGATATCATTCTCGCGGCCGGCTCCAATACCCGGCTCGGCGATGATGACGACGAAGCGGTGGCCTTCCCCGGCCATGACGATGTGTTCCAGGGCGACTATCCGCTGACCGTCACCGATCTCGACGGCAAGACCACGATGATCGTCAACACCGACAACGAGTTCACCTATCTCGGCCGTCTGGTGGTCGATTTCGATGCCAACGGCGACATCATCCTTGACAGCATCACGGCGAATGAGGCGATCAACGGCGCCTATGCCTCGACCGAGGAGAATGTCGCGGAAGCGTGGGGCGTCGATGTTGAGGATCTCGACACCACGGCCTTTGCCGACGGCACCAAGGGCGGCGACGTCAAGCTGATCACCGATGCGGTGCAGGGTGTTATCGACGACAAGGACGGCAACGTTTTCGGCTTCACCGATGTGTATCTCGAAGGCGAGCGCGCCTTCGTCCGCAACGAGGAAACCAATCTCGGCAACCTCTCGGCGGATGCCAACGCCTATGCTTTCAAGCAGGCGAGCGCGGGCGACGACACCTTCGTGGTATCGCTGAAGAATGGCGGCGGCATTCGCGCGCAGATCGGCTCGCTGTCGCTGCCCGATCCGGTCACCGGCGACATCGACAAGCTGCCGCCGGCCGAAAATCCTGGCGTCAAGGATGAAGGCGGCGTCTCGCAGCTCGATATCGAGAATTCGCTGCGCTTCGACAACAAGCTGATGGCGTTCGACACGAATGCGCAAGGGCTGAAGGCCATCCTCGAACACGGCGTTGCACTCTACGGCAATCAGGGTCGCTTCCCGCAGCTGGGCGGCGTCAAGTTCTCGTTCGATCCAACCGCGCCCGCCGGCAGCCGCGTGTCCGACATCGCGCTGATCGACGAGAATGGCCGGGTCATCGCCAAGCTGTACGACGATGGCGTGCTGCTCTCGGGCACACCGTCGGTCATCACCGTCGTCACGCTCTCGTTCCTGGCGCAGGGCGGCGACGGCTATCCGATGAAGGCGAACGGCTCGAACTTCCGTTATCTGCTCGAGGACGGCACGTTGTCGGCGCCGGTCGACGAGGCGCTCGACTTCACGGCGGTCCTGCCGGGCAATGCGCTCGGCGAACAGGACGCTCTTGCGGCGTACATGCAGGAATTCCACGGCACCGCGGAAACCGCCTTCAACGACGCCGACACGCCGGTGAATCTGGATACCCGCATCCAGAATATCACCCAGCGCGAGGAGGACGTGTTCGCGTCGGCACCCATCATCGGAACCAGCGGCAAAGAAGCTCTTGTCGGCGGCATCGGCGACGACACGCTCGATGGCAGCGTCGGCAAGCACAAGATGACTGGCGGCGATGGCGACGACACCTACATCGTCGGCAAGGGCAGCAAGGTGATCGAACTGGACGGCGAAGGAGTCGACACTGTCCAGACAGCGATCAACTTCCAACTGCCGAAATTCGTCGAGAACCTGATCCTGACCGGGAATGCCGACCTCAAGGGCACCGGAAACAGCGAAAACAATGTCATCACCGGAAATGCCGGCAACAACAGGCTGCCCGGCGGTAACGGCGACGACACGCTCGACGGCGGGATCGGCAACGACAGGCTCGACGGCGGCAGGGGCAACGACATCCTGACCGGCGGCGAGGGGGCGGATCGCCTGGACGGTGGCGCGGGCGACGACACCCTGCAGGGCGGAGCGGCCAACGACATCCTCACTGGCGGCTCGGGCAACGACACCCTCGAGGGCGGCCTTGGCGACGATGTCCTGAAGGGCGATTCCGGCGATGACACGCTGATTGGCGGCGCTGGCGACGATGTCATGACCGGCGGCTCCGGCAACGATACCTTCGTGTTCGCGCCCGGTTTCGGCAATGACGAAATCAGGGATTTCCGGGGCTTCATGAAGGGCGGTGGCGACGTGATCCAGTTCGACTCATCGATCTTCGCCGATTTCAATGCCGTGCTGGCCGCGACCACAGACAATGGCAACACGCTCACCATTGCCGCGGGTGCGGATTCGATCGTCCTGAAGGTCAAGGATGTCTCGCTTCTGCACGTCGACGACTTCACCTTCGTGTAAGCGTCGCGGCGTTACGGAACGACCGAACGGGCCGGCCTTGCGCCGGCCCGTTCTATTTTCTGGAAATCGGGGGACGAAATTGCGCCGCAGCGCGGGCGGAGCGGTCTAGATCCCGCGTTGCTTTTTCAGCCGGTCAATATGCGCGCCGACATCGGCCGGCAGCGTGCGTACGCCCTGTTCGCCCGCGGCCGCGAGCAGCGGTCGCAACTGCGACTGGGCGAGCCATGCCGGCTCACGCTTCGGCGGAATGATGCGCTCGAAGATCAGCACCATCAGCACGGCCAGCAGCAGAATTCGCACCGCACCCAGAACCGCTCCGGCGGTGCGGTCGGGCACGCTGACATCGTCGCCGGCGGCGAGCCCCACCGCGTTGCGCAGCAAGGCCGCTGTCACGAAGCCGACGCCCAGAAAAACCGCGGCGAACAGCGCGATGCCCGGCCCGTCCGTTGACAGCGGCTGCGTCATGATCAGCGGCGCCAGTTTCGGGGCGACCACCACGGCGACCGGCGCCGCCAGCAGATATCCGAAGATTGTCGCCAGGCTGCGCAACAGCCCGGATCGATAGCCCATGACGACGGCAACAAGCGTTGCGCCGATGACGATGGCATCGAAGATGTTCATGCGCCGCCACGCTAGCGCGGCAGCGTAAACATTCCGCTTAATCGGCTCGGTCAAACGATTCCGCAAAGATTGATCGGGCCCGGCTTGATTATCGGGCGGCGGTACTCAATCTTAACGCCGGAGCGGCATTGTTCCCGCTCGGGAGACGCCAATGCCGCTTCTGTCAATTCTGCTGAATGTGCTGTGGATCGTGTTCGGCGGCCTGTGGATGGCCATCGGCTGGTGGATCGCCACCATCCTCATGGCGATCACGATCGTCGGCCTGCCGTGGGCGCGCGCCGCTTTCAATATCGGCTTCTATGCGCTGCTGCCGTTCGGGCAGAGGGCTGTGTCGCGCGACGAGTATCTGGGCCGGGAGGATGTCGGAACCAGCGGGTTCGGGACGCTCGGCAATATCATCTGGTTGCTGCTGGCCGGCTGGTGGTTGGCGCTCGGGCATGTGATCACCGCCATCGGGCTTGCGATCACCATCATCGGCATCCCGTTCGCATGGGCGCATCTGAAGCTGGCCGGCATCGCGCTGTGGCCGATCGGCAAGATGATCGTACCGGCCGACTGACAGCGGCGAAAGCTGCGAACCCGCAGTGTCGCGTCGTGATAGTATAACAGCGCGCCCCTTTGCTAGCGTGATCCGACTCACACGATGCGGATCACGCGGAGGTTCAAATGGCACCGGTCGACGTTACGATGGTCAAATGCGCATGCAGCGATTGCATCTGCGTGGTGAACACCAAGGCGGCCGTCACCAAGAACGAGCGGCTTTACTGCAGCAAGGAATGCGCGAACCATCACAAGGACGGCGCCGGCTGCCACCATGCCGGCTGCACCTGCCACGGCTGACGAATATTACGCCTGCAGAGGCCGCCCCTGATCAGAACGCGGCGGGATAGACTCCGCCGTCGATCAGGAGGTTTTGCCCGGTGATGTAGCCTGCCTGCTCGGAACACAGGAACGCGCAGGCGGCGCCGAATTCCTCCTTGGTGCCGAAGCGCTTGGCCGGCACGCCGTTCATGCGGTTCACCCGTGCCTGCTCGTAAGACAGGTTCTGGCGCTTGGCATTTCCTTCGAGATTGGAGACGAGTCGGTCGGTATCGAAGGTGCCGGGCAGGATGAAGTTGATCGTCACATTTGACGCCGCGACCGAGCGCGCAACGCCCGCCAGAAACGCCGTCAGTCCCGCACGCGCGCCGGACGACAGGTCGAGCCCGGCCAACGGCGCCTTCACCGTAGCCGAGGTGATGTTGACGATGCGGCCGAATTTCTTGGAAATCATCGGGTCGATCGCCTTCTGGATCAGTTCGATCGCCACCACCATGTTGGCGACCACGCCGTCGATGATCTGCTCGCGCGACAATTCGCGGAAGTCGCGCATCGGCGGACCGGCATTGTTGTTCACCAGGATGTCGGGCTCGGGGCAGGCGGCGAACAGCGCCTTCTGGCCGTCGGGAGTCGCGACATCGGCGGCCACAGGGATGATTTTCGCGCCGGTGGCCTTTGCGATCTCGTCGGCGGCCGCCGCGAGCCGCGCCACGTCGCGGCCGTTGATCACGACCTCGCAGCCTTCCTGCGCCAGCGCCATGGCGCAGCCATAGCCGAGCCCGCGGCTCGAGGCACAGACGATGGCCTTGCGGCCGGCAATTCCGAAATTCATTCCGTGTCTCCGTGTCATCGCCCGCCAACGGGTCCGCGCGAAGCGCGGCCCGTGACAGGCTCCGGCGGGCGATCCAGCACTGATAGCACTTAAGCTGTGCTACTGGATGCCCCGCCTGCGCGGCGCATGACAAGAAGAAATGTGACGGGGCAGATCCGCGCGGCGATTGAACGCAGCTCGTGAGCGCGACTACGACAGCCTCGCGCCCTCGACCGCGCGCATGTCGTTGCCGCGCCATTCGAAGCCGCGGCCGAGCCAGGCATTGACGTAGAGCACCGGCAGCATCAGGTCGCGCAGCATGTAGCTTGCGATCGACCAGCGCGAGACGTGCCAGCCGGCTTTCACTGACAGCATCCATTCGGCGCCATACCAGACCGCCAGGAAAGCCAGTGCCGGCAGAAACGCCGGCAGCCCGGCCAGCAGCGCCGCCGCGACCAGCGCCGTGAGCGGGGCGAGCGAGCCGGAGACGATTTCGATCGAGAAACAGAGCGGGAAGCTTGCGCGTCGCAACCGCGCCCAGCGCCGCTGCCGCTTCCAGACATCGACCGCACGCCGATAGCCGAGCGGCTGGCGGACCGGCGGCTCCATCAGCCGCACCCGCAAGCCGAGATTGCGGACGATCTTGGTGCAGGCCGCGTCCTCCGCCGATTCGGCACCCAGTGCGCGGATGCCGCCGGCGCTCTCGAGATCGCTCTTGCGCCAGAACAGCGTCTTGCCCTGTGCGAAGCCGAAGCCGACGGAGTCGGCGAAGCATTGCCAGCGAGCCTGGTAATTGTTCAGCATCGCGCATTCGACTTCGGCGAAAAAGCCGTCGGGGCGGCAGCCGATCGGCGGCGAGCAGACGAGGCCGGTCTGCGGATCGAATTTCGACAGCAAGCGCTGGATATAGTCACGCGGCAGCAGCACGTTGCTGTCGCAGATCGCGACGAACGGATAGGTGGTCTCGCGCCAGCCCTTGAAGACGTTGTTGAGCTTGGGGTTGTCGCTGATCCGCTCGTCGCCGATGAGCAGACGCGCATCGATCCAGGGATGGTCGGCCATCAGCCGCTGCACCAGCGGCACTGCGGGATCGTCCGGGCGCGCCGCGCAGATGATCAGTTCATAGCGCGGATAGTCGAGCCGGAAGGCCGAGCGCAGCGTATCCTCGATGTAATTCTCGATGCCGCAGACCGGCAGCACGATGCTGACCGGCACCGAATCGTGCGGGGCGTCGAGGACTGGCTGATCGGGCCGGCACTTGCGCATGGCGACCGCCACGCTCGCGAGATGAAGCGCCAGCGCAAGCGCTGCGAACAGGGCCAAAGCGGGAATGACAATGCTCATTCGGTGAATTCTGCCGGGAGGCGATGACATGCTGATGACGAGTCTCAGGCATTGCGCGTAGCGCGTTGTCATCAAACGGCAATGACAATGTGAGACGAGGCGCATAACGAAACGCGAACGGCATTCATGTGCTGATGACACCGACCCGGCCGCGACACTACCGCGCGCTCTTCATTTCCGACGTGCATCTTGGCGCCCGCGGTTGCCAGGCCGGCAAGCTGCTCGACTTCCTCCGCTGGCACGAGGCCGACACGATCTACCTGGTCGGCGACATCATCGATGGCTGGGCGCTGAAGTCGAACTGGTACTGGCCGCAATCGCATAACGACGTGGTGCAGAAGCTCTTGCGCAAGGCGCGCAAGGGAAGTCGCATCGTCTATATCCCGGGCAACCACGACGAGTTCCTGCGCGGCTATTACGGCACCCATTTCGGCGGCATCGATGTGGTCGAACACGCGGTGCACAAGGGCGCGGACGGGCGCAATTACCTGATCGTGCACGGCGACCATTTCGATCTCGTGGTCACGCAGGCGCGCTGGCTCGCATTGCTGGGCGACAAGGCCTACGATTTCGCACTCACCCTCAACCGGATCCTGAACGAAATCCGCCGCGCGCTCGGCCTCGGCTATTGGTCGCTGTCGCAATGGGCGAAGCTCAAGGTCAAGAACGCGGTTTCCTATATCGGCGAATACGAGCGGGCGCTCGCGGCGGACGCGAAGAAGCACGACGCGCAGGGAGTGGTTTGCGGCCACATCCACCACGCCGTGATCCACGACGATTTCGGCATCCGCTACGTCAATTGCGGCGACTGGGTGGAAAGCTGCACCGCGGTCGCCGAGCACCATGACGGACGGCTGGAAATTATCCACTGGACCGAGGAAACGCCCTCGGTCGATATTCCCGAACTCGCCGAGATTCGGGCGGCCTGACGTCCGGAACTCGGCTATGATGGCGGACTTGATTTCCAGCCAATTGCCAGGCCGCATGCTTGGCCGATCGCCGACTTAGGTTCCCGCGAGAGTGATCCCCGATGGATGTTCGGTCCGCCCTGAGCCCCGGTGACCCGGTTGGCGGCGCGTTGCGCGATATCGCCGCCGGCGCCGTCGCTCAGGCGCAGGCGATCCTGACCGATCCGGATCGCGACCCGACTACCAAGGTGCATGACATCCGCCGTGCCCTGAAACGCTGGCGTGCGCTCCTGCGGATGATGGCCCCGCATCTCGGCGAATCCGGGCAGGCTCTGCGATTCCAGGCGCGCGACCTGGCGCGCCGCCTGACGGTGGCGCGCGATGCGCAATCGGCGATCGATGCGCTGGACGATGCGATCGAAGCCAGCGCCGGATTGCCGATCGCGCTGCCGGCGCGGTCATGCGCCACCATCCGCGGCCGGCTCGAAGCGTTGCGTGCGGAAAACGAGCGCAACATCTGGACCGAGGACATCCAGCAAAACCTGTCGGACTACCTGACCGCCGCGTCCTGGCAGGTGTCGCAGTGGGATCTTGACGCGCTCACCTTCGCCGATCTCGCCGACATGCTGACCACGACCTATCGGCGGGCACGCCGGACCTTTCCGCGAAACTGGAGCGAGGCCGAGGGCGAGGATCTGCACGATCTGCGCCGCCGGGTGGTCGAGCACCGCTATCAGATGGAACTGATCGAGCCGGTCTGGCCGCGTTTTGCGCGCCTGTGGGTGGACGAGGCGCAGCGGTTGCGGACACGGCTCGGCAAGTATCAGGATCTCGAAATGCTCACCGCGAAGGCTGAGCCGCACCAGCCGCTGGCGCATTGGCGGTCGAAACTGACGCCGATCATCGCGCACCGGCAGGCCGAGCATGTGCAGGCCGCACGGCGCCTCGCGACCCGGCTGTTCGCGGAACCGCCGAAAGGGTTCCGGCGGCGGCTCGAAGCGCTGTGGGATGCGCAGGAGGACGATTGAATTGCGCGCGGTGCGCGTTACCTTGACGCGATGGACGCCATCACTGCCGCCGATATCGAGAGCGCCGCGGGCCGGATTTCGGGTGTGGCGGTTCGCACTCCGCTGATCCGCTCGCCGCTGCTCGACGAGCGCGTCGGCGCCAGCGTCTATCTCAAGGCCGAAATTCTGCAGCGCATGGGCTCGTTCAAGTTTCGCGGCGCGTATAACCGCTGCGCGACGATCCCGTCCGAAGGCCGCCGCGCCGGCGTGGTGGCCTATTCGTCTGGCAATCATGCGCAGGGCGTTGCGGCGGCGGCGAGGCTGCTCGGGATGCCAGCAGTGATCGTGATGCCGTCCGATGCGCCGAAGCCCAAGCGCGAGCGCACCGCGGCGCTCGGCGCCGAGGTCGTGCTGTATGACCGCAACACCGAGGACCGCGCAGCGATCGCGCAGAAGATCGCCGACAGCCGCGGCGCCATCATCGTGCCGCCGTTCGACGACCCGATGGTGATTGCGGGGCAGGGCACGGTCGGGCGCGAGATCGTGCAGGACCTCGATGCGCTCGGCCTCAAGCCGGATGTGGTGGTGGTCGGCTGTTCCGGCGGCGGACTGGCCGCCGGGATTTCACTCGCGATCAAGACCATGGTGCCGGACGCCGATTTCTATACCGCCGAACCAGACGGCTTCGACGACATGGCGCGTTCGTTCGCGAGCGGGCAGCGCGAACGCAATGCGCGACTGAGCGGCACCATCTGCGATGCGCTGATGAGCAATACGCCGGGCGAACTCACCTTTCCGATCACGCAGCGGCTGATCGGCAAGGGCGTCACCGCAAGCGACAGCGAGGTCGAGGCGGCGGTGGCGTTCGCCTGGCGCGAGCTGAAGCTCGTGGTGGAGCCGGGCGGCGCGATCGGCCTGGCGGCGCTGCTGGCTGGGCGGCCGGATGTGAAGGGCAAGGTGGTGGTCGCGATCCTGTCCGGCGGCAATGTCGACCCGGACCTGTTCTCGCGCATCATCGCGGCTTAGCTCAGGTAAACAGCGCGATCTTTTCCTCGTTGGACAGCGCGTAGAAGTCGGCAAACGGGTCGCGCGGTTCTGTCTTGATGCGTTCCGCCGGCGCCGCAGCGCCGGCCGGTGCCGCGGAGTCCGGCAATTGAGGCGCCGGATATTCGATCGCGGCGGCCCGACATTCCGTAATCTCCACCGAGACGCCGTCAATCTCCGCGACGTCTGCCGATGCGACCTCGATCCGCAGCATCTCGGTTGCGAACGTCCCGGACTGCGGGGCTTCGGAGGCTGACGTCGGCTCGCCTTCTACGCTGCCGGACATCATCGCGCGGTCTTGCGATGCGGCTTCCACAAGCGGCGCATTGTCCGCCGGGGCGATATGACTGACCCCGGTCCCGTTCTCGTTTTGGGGTTGGTCCGGTTCGAGGCTTCCGGCTGTCAAAAGTCCCTCGATCCGCCGGATCGCCGTCAGCAGCGACGTGGTGTCGGCGCTCCGGTTTCGCTGCAGGAATTCCTGCAGGAACGCCCGGCCGCGCGCGCTTTCCGTCAGCGCGGTGAGAATTGTCTCATAATCCGAATCGCCTTGCGGCGAATCGTTCGGTGCCGGGGCATGATTCGCGAGCATGATTGACAATACGCGATCCCGCGACGGTTTTGCCCTGAGGGCCGCATTTTTCTACGCCGCGTCCTACGTTTTGCTCGGGGTGCATCTGCCGTTCTTTCCGGTCTGGCTGCAGGCCAGCGGCTTCGATGCCGGACAGGTCGGCGCGATCCTCGCCGCCACCGCGTTGCTGCGGGTTATTTCGGTGCCGGTCGCGACCGGCGCCGCCGACGGGCGGCTCGGCCTGCGGACCGCAATCATAACCTCGGCGATGGCGACCGCGCTTGGCTTCACCGCGCTCGGGCTGGCTTCGTTGCCATGGCTGATCGTGGCGCTGGCAGTGTTCACGGCTTTCGTCCATGTTCCGTCGGCGGCGCTGATGGATGCCTACACGCTGCGCGGATTGCGCGCGCGGGGCGCCGCCTACGGACCGGTCCGGCTGTGGGGTTCGATCTTCTTCATCCTGGCCAATCTCGGGGCGGGCGTAGCGTTCGACCTGATCGATGCCCGCAACCTGATCTGGCTGATCGCGGTCCCCGCGATGGCGGCCGCCGGCATTTCGCTGATACTGATGCCGCAGCCACCGATCGCCCCGCGCGCCGCCGGCGCCGAACCCGATCGACCGCTGTGGCGCAATCCGCGCTTCGCCGCGATTGTCGTGGCCGCGAGTCTGATCCAGTCCAGCCATGCGGTCTATTACGGCTTCTCGACCATTGCCTGGAAAGCCGCCGGCTTCGACGGCGTGGCCATCGGCGCGCTCTGGGCGCTCGGGGTGACCGCAGAAATCCTGCTGTTTGCGTTGTCGGGCCGCCTGCCGCCGCGCTTCGGGCCTATTCCGCTTTTGATCCTTGGCGGAGCGGGAGCGGCCATCCGCTGGGCCGGACTGGCCTTCGATCCGACCGGCTGGACGCTGCCGCTGCTGCAATTGCTGCACGCCCTGTCGTTCGGCGCCACCCATCTCGGCGCCGTTGCCTTCGTTGCGCACGCGGCGCCGGAAGGCCGCGGCGCAACCGCTCAGGGCTATTTCTCGGTGATGCAGGGCATCACGCTCAGCGCCTCCATGCTGCTCGCCGGCATGTTATATGAGGCGGCCGGCGTCGCGAGCTACGCGGCGATGGCGGTCAT
Source organism: Pseudorhodoplanes sp. (assembly GCF_059499825.1). Lineage (NCBI taxonomy): Bacteria > Pseudomonadati > Pseudomonadota > Alphaproteobacteria > Hyphomicrobiales > Pseudorhodoplanes > Pseudorhodoplanes sp. The sequence goes on along the minus strand of NZ_JCABZI010000002.1, from coordinate 513,388 downwards.
TGCGGCGATGGGCGCAGCGATTGCGGTCGTGGTTTGGATGCGGATGCCGGAGACGAGGGGTTAATCTATTCGCACGGGCGATACATCGACATCAGCTCGGAACCCGAAAGATAGACCATTTTCGGTTTCAGGCCGCCGCGCCGCTTCAGCCAGGTGCGGATTTCGCCCGGATAAATGTCCCACAGCGCCTTGGTGCCGGCCTGGCTGAGCACCGGGCGGCCGTTCCGACCGGGATTCCAGGCGGCGTGAAAGCCGAGTTGCGCCCGCTGGGTTACGCAGATGCGGTCGCGCGGCAGGACGCCCAGCACGATGGTGCAGGCCGACAGGCACGGCCCGTCGATCATGACGCGCTGGCCGGTTTTGCGAAGACTGACATACGCGTCGAGATAGGGACCGATCTGCCCGCCCTTGTCGTTGGAAATGCGGACAAGTGCGTGGGCATCCGCAGTTAACACGGCAGCGAATATTGCGCCGCAGATCGCAGCACGCAGCTTCATTCCCCGCGCTCCCAAAAGGTCCCGGGCAAAAGTTAGACGGGAATGGAGCCGGTTGCCAAGCGGTTAAAGGCAATTGCGCGGCCGTGTGCACAATCGGCAACAATGGCGATGGATCGCCTGGTTTCGCCTTACGCGGAGCCAAGCGCCCGGCGCAGCGCGCGCTCCAGATCGCTCAATGCAAACGGTTTTTGCAGGATCGGAACCGCGTTCAATCCGTCCGGAACACTGCTTGCGCCATAGCCTGTGGCAAAGACGAAAGCGATGCCGCGGGCCTTGATCGCTTCCGCGATCGGAAACGTGCGCAGTCCGTTCAGATTGACGTCGAGAATTGCGACGTCGAAGGACAGGTCCTTCGCCTTCGTGAAAGCGTCGTCGAACCGGGTGGCCACTCCGGCAAGCTCGCAGCCGAGATCGGCAAGCGCGTCCTCGACCAGCATGACGATCAGCGCCTCGTCCTCGACCAGGAAAACCCGCCGTCCCGCGAGATCGGGCAATGTGTCGATCACAACCGCTCCTGTCGGGCCAGCCGCTTCAATGCGAACCGGAGATTTCTTGCAATGGAGCGTCGATGGCGCATTCGAGGCCGGCATCGTTGAACGTCAGACGGGCCTCGCCGGCAATATCCTGCGACAGGCCGCGTTCGACCAGGCGCGATCCGAAGCCGCGGCGGGCGGGCGGTTGCACCGCCGGACCGCCGCTTTCCCGCCAGCGCAGCTCGAAACGCTGCGCTTGCGGATCGACGCGCCAGTCGAGCGAAACCCGGCCGCTATCGTTCGACAGCGCGCCGTATTTGACCGCGTTGGTGGCGAGTTCATGGAATGCGAGCGACAGCGCCAGCACGGCTTTCGGCCGCAGCCGCAACCGCTGGCCGTCAACACTGAAACGATCCTGTCCGGAACGGCCGCGATAGGGCGCGATCGCGCCATTCACAACGTCCACAAGGTCGGCGCCTTCCCAATGCTGACGCGTCAGAACGTCGTGCGATTTCGACAGCGCGATCAGGCGCGCCTCGAATGCGGCGCGTCCCTCGGGCAAGCTGTTCGCGTTGCGCAGGCTTTGGGTGGCGAAGGATTGCACGGTGGTCAGCGTATTCTTGACCCGGTGGTTGATCTCGTCGACCAGCAGCTGTTGCCGCCGCTCGGCGACCTTGCGCTCGGTGATGTCCTGAATGAGCTTGATCAGATGCAGCGGCCGGCCGGCCTTGTCGTGGGTGAGGGACACGCTGTTCTGGACCCAGATCACTGAGCCATCTTTTCTCAGGTAGCGCTTTTCGATCACGAAATCGGAGCGGTCGCCATGCTGGAGATCCGCGAGCAGCGCGTTCATGGCGGCACGATCGTCCGGATGGGTCAGTTCCAGCGAATTGAGCGTGCGCAATTCGGCGGCGTCGTAGCCGCACAATTCGCTGAAGGCGTCGTTGCATTCGATGAAGCGCCCCTCGGGTTTCAGGACGGCGACCCCGATCGCGGGTGACTCGAACACGCCGCGCAGACGCTCCTCGCTCTGACGCAGCGCCTCCTCGGCGGCCTGGCGGCGTTCGTCACTATCGGCCCGCTCCAGGCTGAAGCCGAGTTGGCGCGAGACGATGACGGCGAGATCAATCCGGCGCCGGTCGAATTGCTGCACATTGTCGTAATAGGCCATGAACTTGCCGCACAGCGTGCCGCCGCAGGTGAGCGGAAGGAATGCGAGCGCGCGGATGCCTTCGGATCGCAAAGTGTCCCGCAATGCGTCCGGCAAATCGGACTGGTCGATATCGGCGACGAAAATCGGCTCGGGTTCGGTTTCGCCTTGAGCCCATGGCGAGTGGCCGTCGACCGCGTTGCGGTAGCTGTCCGAAAGTCCGCGCCACGCAACAAAACGCATCACGCCATCGCGGTCGAACCGCAGGATGGACGCGGCCTTGCAGTCCAGCGTGTCGATAATGGCATCGAGCCCCGCATCGTAACTGTCGTCCAGCGAGCCCGCGCGGTAGAGCCTGTCGGTGAAGCGGAACAGCGCTTCCTGTTCGCGCGCGCGCCGCGCCAGCGCCCCTTCAGGCTGGTCGGTTGGACCGGCTGCTGAGTTTTCCGAGGGGGCAGGGGACGGTTCTGGATCTGCTGCTGAATTGCGGGGGTCCAGCATCGCTGGCCATTCTCTCCCGTCTTGTTGTGAAACCGGTTTTACGGTCTGTGCCGGTTGACGACACCGACGCGTGACGCTCAAACGCCTAACCCCGGTAGTGGTTCCAATCTACCTTTAACTTCCTCGCCCTTCATCCCCAAAGTGTGGGTGACGCGGGATACACTACGCTGCCCTGATAGACGAGTCCGTCCGGCCGGTCGCGGGCCAGCAGCAGCGGACCGTCGAGATCGACGACGCGCGCGGTCTGCGCGATCAGGATCGCGGGCGCCATCGATAGCGAGGTCGCGACCATGCAGCCGGCCATGATGTCGAGCCCGAGCCGCCGCGCTTCCGCCGCCATGCCGAGCGCTTCGGTCAGCCCGCCGGTCTTGTCGAGCTTGATGTTGACGGCGTCGTATTTGCCGATCAGCGCTGCAAGCGAGGCGCGATCGTGCGCGCTCTCGTCGGCACAGACCGGAACGGGGCGGGCGGTGCCGCGCAACGGTTCGTCGGCATCCGCCGGCAGCGGTTGTTCCACTAGCGTGACCCCGGCTTTCGCACAGGCGTCGAGATTGGCGGCCAGATTGTCCGGGCGCCATCCTTCATTGGCGTCGACGATGAGTTCCGTCTGCGGCACCGCATCGCGGATGGCGGCGATGCGCTCGCCATCACCATCGGCGCCGAGCTTGATTTTCAGAAGCGGGCGCGCGCCGGCATCGCGCGCCGCGTTCGCCATCGCCTCGGGCGTGCCGAGCGAGATCGTGAAGGCGGTGGTCAGCCGATGCGGCGCTGCCAATCCGGCCAATGCCCAGGCCGGTTGTCCGGCCCGCTTCGCCGCCAGATCCCAATAGGCGCAATCGAGCGCATTGCGTGCGGCCCCGGCGGGCATCGCCCGCTGCAGATCGTCGCGGGTCAGCCCGTCCGCCACGCTTTGGACCATGTGTTCGAGCGTTGCTGCGACGTTTTCCGGGCTCTCGCCGTAGCGCGCATAGGGAACGCACTCGCCGCGCCCGAGCAAGCCGTTCTGCGAAAGTTCCGCGACGACGACCCTGGCCTCGGTCTTGGCGCCGCGGCTGATGGTAAACTGTCCCGCGATGGGCCAGGTTTCGATGCTGATTGTGAGCTGTGGCCCGGCAGGGTTAACCATGTGTTTAAGGCTTTGTTAACGTCTCTCGACAGCCGGAGGCGCTCTGTTAAGTATGTGACGGAAATGCGGTTTTTCTCAAGGTGGCACAAGGGGCGGCCGGACGCGGGGCCGCGACGTCAGGCTGCCTGGAGCCGTCCGGGGCTTGCGGGGCGGGGAGTACGATGAGTTCTGAAGCTTTGCTCGCCGCGTCGGTAAGCGGCGACCGGCTGGACCTGTTGGCAGGGGGCGACTGGACCGCGGATCGTGCAAACGATCTGGAACGTCTGGTCATGGCAGCGGCATTGCCGCCGAATACGCCGATCAAGACCGTTCGCGTCAACATGCGGGATGTCGCCAAGCTCGACACCTATGGCGCCTGGCTGCTGGAGCGGCTGCTGCGCGGTTCGCGCGAGCGGGGCGCGGCGACCGTTGTGATCAATCTCGCCGACCAGTTCCGCACCATCGTCGAGACCGTACATCAGACCACGGAACTGCCCGATCCGGAGCGGATCAGGCGCAAGAGCGTGACCGACTGGCTCGCGACCGTCGGCGAGAATATCGCCGAAGTCGGCACGTCGGCTGTCCTTTTCGTGCAGATGCTGGGCGCGGTCGCATTCGCGTTCCTGCGGATATTCTGGCGGCCGCGCACCTTCCGCTTCACCTCGCTGGTGAACCAGATCGACCTGGTCGGCTGGCGCGCGGTGCCGATCATCGTCCTGATCACCTTCCTGATCGGCGCGATCCTGGCGCAGCAGGGCATCTTCCATTTCCGGCGCTTCGGTGCAGACATTTTCGTCGTCGATATGGTCGGCATCTTGGTGCTGCGCGAAGTCGGCGTGCTGATCGTCTGCATCATGGTCGCCGGCCGGTCGGGATCGGCCTACACCGCCGAACTTGGCTCGATGAAGATGCGCGAGGAGATCGACGCGCTGCAGACCATGGGCTTCGACCCGATCAGCGTGCTGGTGCTGCCGCGCATCCTGGCGCTGGTGATCGCGGTTCCGATCCTGACCTTTCTCGGGGAAATGTCGGCGCTCTATGGCGCAGGGCTGGTCGCTTCGCTGTATGGCGGGATCCAGCCGGAAGTCTTTCTGCAGCGGCTGCGCGAGGTGATCTCGCTCAATCACTTCATGGTCGGCATGATCAAGGCGCCGTTCATGGCGATGGTGATCGGCATCGTTGCCTGCGTGCGCGGGCTGGAGACCAAGGGCTCGGCGGAATCGCTCGGCGCCCAGACCACTGCGGCGGTGGTGCAGGCGATCTTTCTGGTGATCGTGCTGGACGGCATCTTCGCCGTGTTCTTCGCTGCGATCGACAAATAGGCGAGGGGAACCATCTCGATGTCAGATACCGGCTTCGATATCCTGTCGCTGTTCGACGACGGCCCGGAGCCGCAACTCGACATTTCGCAGGACATCGCGCTGCGGGTGCGCAACCTGCAGGTCAAGTTCCGGCGCCAGCATGTGCTGAAAGGCGTCAATTTCGACGTCAAGCGCGGCGAGGTGCTGGGATTCGTCGGCGCATCCGGCGCCGGCAAGTCGGTGCTGCTGCGGACCATGATCGGCCTCATTCAGCCGACCTCCGGCACAATCGAAGTGTTCGGACAGGAATTCTCCAAGGCCAAGGAATTGCGCGAGCAATTGATCGAACGGCATTGGGGCATACTGTTCCAGCACGGCGCGCTGTTCTCGGCGCTGACGGTGCGTCAGAACGTGCAATTCCCGATGCGCGAATATCTCGACCTGTCGCCGCGACTGCTCGACGAGGTCGCCGCCGCCAAACTCAAGATGGTGGGCCTGCCGCCGGAAGCCCTGAACAAGATGCCGTCGGAACTTTCGGGCGGCATGATCAAGCGCGTGGCGCTGGCGCGGGCGCTGGCACTCGATCCGGCGATCGTTTTTCTGGACGAGCCGACATCCGGCCTCGATCCGATCAGCGCCGGCGAATTCGATAACCTGATCAGGACGTTGCAGCGCACTTTGGGGCTCACCGTTTTCATGGTAACGCATGACCTCGACTCCCTGCATTCCGTCTGCGACAGGATCGCTGTTCTGGCCGACGGCAAGGTGATTGCCGCAGGGCCGATGTCGACAATGCTGGCCTCGGAACATCCGTGGCTGAAGGCTTACTTCCGCGGCAAACGTGGCCGTGTCGGCTCAACGATGTGAGGTTGGCGTATGGAAACCCGGGCAAATTACATCCTGATCGGCTGCTTCACGCTGGCAGTCATTCTGGGTGCGTTCGGCTTCGTGTACTGGTTCCATCATGTCGGCGGCACCGGCGAACGCATGACCTATAACGTGGTGTTCAATGGTCCGATCGGCGGTCTGCGATCCGGCGCGTCGGTGACCTTCAACGGCATCCGCGTCGGCGAAGTCACCGCGCTATCGCTCGACCCCAAGGATCCGAAAAACTCCGTCGCCACGATCTCGATCGACACCACGACGCCGGTCCGCGCCGACACCGAGGTGTCGCTGGATTCCCAGGGCCTGACCGGCATTTCGGTGCTGGCGCTGCGTGGCGGATCGTCGACCGCAGGACCGGTCACCGCGAAGCTCGACGACGTGCCGCTGCTGACCGCTGGTTCCAGCGCGTCGCAGGACATGATGGCGGCCGCGCGCGACGTGGCGCGGCGGATCGATACGGTGCTCTTGGAAAACCAGCAGGCGCTGAAGAACTCGCTGAAGAATATCGAGACCTTCACCGACATGCTGGCGAAGAATTCGGACTCGCTGTCGAAGTCGGTGAAGAACATCGAGTCATTCACCAACGCGCTGTCGAAAAATTCGGAGAAGGTCGACGGCATTCTCGCCGGTGCTGACCGCGTTCTCGGCAATTTCGAAAACCTCACCGCGGAGAAGGGCGACGTGCCCGAAGCGGTTCGTGCGTTCAAGACGCTCGCGGAGAATCTCGACAAGCGGCTCGAAGGCCTGATCGTCGACGGTCGCCGCACGCTGAATACGGTCGATCGCGCGGTGCGCAATTTCGACGAGAACCCGTCGCGCATTATCTTCGGCGGCGGCAGACCGGCGACGCCGCAGCCGCGGCGGCAATAGACTACGCAGCAGCGTTTACACCGACAGCGCAGGGCGAAAGGCCGGCCGGATTCTCATCCGGCCGGCCTTTGCCTTTTGCGTCTGGGCGGCGCGGGGCATGCGGTGCGTCCGCTTGACCGCTGCTGCGGCGCTCCACTACGATTCGCACAACCGGCCAATCTTACGCCGTAGCGAAAAATAGCAGCCGCGTCAGGCGGCTGCGTGGGGAGGACGCTCATGGTCTCTGCCGCATTGCGTGCAATCGCTTCCGCTGTCGTAATGTTCGCCGCACCTTTTGCGGCAAGCGCGCAGGACTTCCCGACGCGTCCGATCACCATCGTGCTGCCATATCCGCCGGGCGCGTCGACCGAACAGGTGGCGCGCATGGTGCAGCCGATCATGCAGGAGCGGCTGAAGCAGCCGATCGTGATCGAGAACAAGCCCGGCGGCAATGGCAGCATCGGCACGCTTGCGGTCGCGCGCGCGGCGCCGGACGGTTACACCATCCTGCTCACCACCAATGCGCTGATGACGATCGTGCCGAATGTGCAGACCATGCCGTTCGACCCGCTGAAAGACTTCGCGCCGCTGACGACCGCCATTCGCGGCATTCTCGGAATTGCCGTCAACCCGAAGGTACCGGCGAACAATGTCGCCGAGTTCATTGCCTATGTGAAAGCCAATCCGAAGAAGGTGCATTACGGCACCGCCGGCATTGGTAGTCCGCAGCATATGGCCGGCCTGTTGCTGAACCGCGAAGCCGGCACCGATCTGATCCATGTGCCCTACAAGGGCGGCGGCCCGGCGGTGAACGATGCCATGGGCGGACATGTCGAGGCGGTGATTGCGACGATCTCATCCACTCTCGGGCAGCACAAGGGCGGATTGCTGCGGATCATCGGCATCGGCGAGAAGGAGCGGTTCGCCGGCCAGCCGGATATCCAGGCGATCGCCGAGACGGTGCCGGGCTTCGAGGCGACGTCGTGGCTTGCCTTCTATGCGCCGGCCGGTACGCCGAAAGCCGCGATCGACGTGCTCAACCGCGAACTGGTTTACGCACTGAATACGCCCGAGGTGAAAAAGAAGCTGTTCGATCTCGGATTGCCGGTGGTCGCCGACACGCCGGAGGAACTTGGACGCCGCACCCGCGACGAACTCAAATTGTGGGGCGATGTCGCCCGCGCCATGAACGTGCGGGTGGAGTAGGGCGAGCCGGACGGGTCGCGGCCAGGGGGCCGTTTCTCGCGCGACGAAGACTTCCCGCTGCAAACGAAGAGGGGCGCGTCCGAAGACGCGCCCCTCCTGCCGACTCTCAAGGGGAAATCCTGCTCAGTCGAACCGACCCGCCGCGTGTGCCAGCATGGTGTAGACCTTGCCGGTTTCCGAAATGAGATAGGTCCGGACCATCGCCTGACCGCCGCGCTCGTCGCGCGACACGTCTTCCAGCAGCCGCTCGAACTCCGAGATATAGCGGTCGACCGTCGCGCGGAAATTGCGATCCGCGCGGTAACGGTTGCGGATGTCGTCATAGGTGCGCTGACCGTTCATCGTGTAGAGCTGGCGGGTGAAGGCGCCGCGCTCGCCGCGATTGTAGCGATCCCACATGTCGATCGCCGCCTCGTGTTCCACCAGCCGCGCAATGTCGGCCGACAATGCGTCGAGCGAGTCGAGCGGCCGTTGCGGCGCGGCAGGCGGAAGCTGACGGCCGGGTGGCGGGGCCACCGGCGTCTGGCCGTCATCGGCCCGCTGCAGAAGATCCGACAGCCAGCCGCTCTGGTTGTTACGTCCCGCCGGCGCGCTCTGCGGATAGCTTTCGCCACGGGGGGCAGGGGGCGGCGGGGGTGCCGTGCGGACCGGTGCCTGCGGTTGCTCGGGCAGGCGCGCTTGCGGGCGCGCGGGCTCGGCGCGGCCGCCGCCGACCACGGCCAGGACCGGCTCCGACGCGCGGCGCGGTTCGGTCGCCTCGATGCTGCGGCCGTGCCGGCTGACGATGCGATTGAGTTCCGCCAGCGCCTCGATCTGGTCGACGATCACGCGACGCATCTGCGCGGCGTTCTCGGCGGTTTCCTGAGGCAATTCGAGAATGCCGCGACGCAATTCGGCGCGGGTCTGTTCGAGCTGCGCCTGCATCTCGGCAGCCATTTCCTTCATGCCGCTGAGCGTTTCGGCGAAGCGCTCGGTCGACTGCCGGAAGTAATTGTCGGTCTCGCCGATCGACTGCTCGTAGATTTCGCGCATCAGGTCGCTGGTGCGCTTGCTGTCCTCTTCGGTCGCGGCACGAACGAGCTCGAATTGCTCCGCGATCGTGCGGGTGCCGGTGGTGGAGCTTTCCGCAATCATGCGGCCGATTTCGCGGGCGCGGGATTCGGCTCCGTCCAGCGACTGATCGAGCAGTGCGGTGAAGCGCTGCAGCCGCTGCTCCAGGTCCTCGGACTTCATGTCGAGCGTCGTCACCAGCGCTTCCAGCGTGGCGCGGCGTTCCGACACGGTCTCCTCGGTGCGCCGGTTGCTCTTCTCGACCGAATCCACGGCCTCGACGAGCATGCGACCCTGCTGCGCGAATTGCGCCGCAAGTCCGGACAGGTTCTCCAGCACCGCGGTGGTGTCGCTGCGGAACGACTCGACATGGGCGTTGATCTGTTCGCCCACGGTGCCGCTGCGAGCGGTGACGTCGTTCATCGCGTTGGCGAATTCCGTCACCCGGCTGGTCAGCGAATCCTCGATGATCGCCATGTTCTCGTGCGCGCCGGTCAGCACCTCGTGCAACAGCACGTTCGCCTCCCGCATGCGTTCGAACAGGGTCGTGGATTCGCCGCGCAGACGTGCATGCGTTTCCATGACCTGCGCCACCGAATCGTTGGCGATCTGCTGCGTCTGGTCGATCGCTTCGCGGGTGGTGTGCTGCAGGTTCTGCATGGTTTGGTTGACGCGGGCAGTGGCGGTTTCGCCGGCGTCGTTGATCAGGCGGGCCAGCTCGTTGGAATTCTCGAGCATGGTCCGGGTGAAGTCGAAGCCCTTGCTTTCGATCGCACTCACCGCCGAATGCGTGGCCTTCTGGACCTCGCCGGTGAATTCCTGGCTCTTGGCCGACAGCGCCGCGAGCAGGGTGGAGGAATTGGCGTCGAGCACGCGGGTCATCTCGGCCGCGCGGGACGAAACCGCAGCCGCGATTTCATCGGACTTGCCGACGAAGCCGCGGGCGACTTCCGCGCTGACGCTGAGCAGGGTGCGCTCGACATCGTTCGCATTCTGCTTCAGCGCGCTGCCGATGCCGGCCGACACGACGGTCAGCACGCGTTCGACTTCGGCTGCTGCGGTGCGCATCGATTCCGTGGATGCGTTGGCCAGTTGCGACATCGAACGCTCCGCCTCGCCGGTATTCTGGCTGACGGATGTCGCGAGCGATTCCAGCCGGGCGTTGAGCGACTCGGCCGCGGCCTTGGTGCGCGACTCGACCTGGCTGGTCACGGATTCCGACCGGCTCGCAAGCATTTCGGTAACCGCGCCTGTCCTCGCCTCGATCTGCTGAACGATCCTCTCGCTGCGTTCCAAGAGCGCATCGGCTGCAACGCGGGTCCGGCTTTCGACCTGAACCGCGGCCTGCTCGGTCTTCTCGGCGAGAAGATCGGTTGCTGTTCGCGTCCGGCCCTCGATCTGAAGGGCGGCGTGTTCGGCGCGTTCGCCGAGAATGTCGGCGACGGAGCGTGTCCGGCCCTCGATATGCGCCACAGCCTGCTCGGCGCGGTCGGTCATCATGTCGGCGAATGACCGGGTGCGATCCTCGATCTGAGTCGCTGCATTCTCGACGCGGTCGGACAGAACGCCGGCGGCCGATTGGGTGCGGCTCTCGATCTGGATTGCGGCATGCTCGGTCCGCTCGGTCAGCACCTCGACGAACGACCGGGAACGGCTCTCGATCTGGCTGGCCGCCTGCTCGACGCGGTCGGACAGGATGCTCGCGGCCGTTTGGGTGCGGCTCTCGATCTGGGTTGCGGCATGCTCGGCCCGTTCGGTCAGCACTTCGGTTGCAGCACGCGAGCGGTTTTCCAACAGCGACGCGGCTTTTTCCGCACGCTCGGCCAGGGTGTCGGTCACCGACCGGGTCCGTCCCTCGATCTGCAGCGCAGCGGTTTCGGCGCGTTCGGTCACGGCGTCGGTGACCGCGCGGGTGCGGCCTTCCATCTGCGAGACGATCAGCTCGGCACGCTTGGTGAGGTCGTCGGTCGCCGAGCGGGTGCGCCCTTCTATCTGCGATGTGACGTGCTCGGTTCGCTCGATCACGAGTTCGGCGGCGGCACGGGTGCGGCCTTCGATCTGGGAAGCGGCCTGTTCGGCGCGCTCAAGCAGCGCTTCGCTGGCGCCGCGGGTGCGGTCTTCCACCGTCAGGACGGCCTTCTCGGCACGCTCGGTGAGGAAGTCGCCGATCGTCTTGGTGCGCGCTTCGACGTCGATCGACATCTTGTCGGCGCGGTCGGCGAGGAATTCCGCCGCGAGCCGCGAACGGGTCTCGACCATCTGCACGGCCGTGTCGGACCGCTCGGTGATCGCCTGGACCGCGCTTGTGCCCTTGCTCTCCAGCAGGGTCGCGGCGTGGGTGGCCTTCTCGACGATCGCCTCGGCAACGCCAAGGCCGCGGGTTTCGAGCTGCTGGGTTGCCGTTTCGGTGCGGCCGACCAGCAATTCCTCGAATTTCCCGATGCGGGAGTCGAGCGTGTTGGCGACCTCCAGGGCACGGGTGCCGAGAACCTTGTCGATCTCCTGCGCCCGGGCGGCAATTGTTTCGGACAGCGCGTTGCCGCGCGTATCGATGGTGCCGGTAACCTCGGAAATGCGGGATTCGAGCGCGGTCACCACCTCCTTGCCGCCTTCGGCAAGGGTCTTGGCGATCTCGAGAACGCGTCCGCCGAGCGCATCGTTCAGGCTCTGGGAGCGGCTGTCGAGCGCCTCCTGGAAGCGAACGAGCCGCAGATCCAGGGCGTCGGTGATTTCGCCGGTCTTGCCGCCGATCCGCTGGTCGAAATTGTCGATGCAAGAACGCATCGTGTCGGTGACCGATTGGGTGCGGTCGCCGAGCCGCTCCACCAGTTCCGCGCCGTGCAGTTTCACGGTGCGGTCGAACTCGCCGAGATGGCGGGTGATCAGGTTTCCAAGGGTGGAGGAATCGTTCGCAATGCGTTCGGCGAGGGCGGCGCCGCCCTGCGTGAACATCTCCTCAAACGACATCAACCGCGCGCCGAGCATTTCCTTCAGCGCGTCGCCATGGGTTCCGATGGTCGTCGCGATGCTGTCGGCGGACCCGCGGAAGGTCTCCATCACTTCGTCGCTGCGCGACAGGATGGTCTCGGTGATGGCAGAGCCGGTCTGTTCGAGCTTCTGCACCACGTCGCCGCCGCGCAGGCTGAGATCGACCACAAGCGACTCGCCGGTCGCGCGTAGCGTCGCATTTACTTCCTCGCTTCGCATGACGATGTTTTCGGCGGCCTGTGCCGAAATCTCCGAAAGCGTGTCCGCGGTCTGCGCCGATACCTGTGTCAGGCTTTCGGCGGCCCGCGCCGAGGTCTGCAGCAGTCCGGCCGAAATCTCGTTCGCCCGCTCGCTCATCATTTCGGTGATGGTGGTGGAGCGCTGCGAGAAATCGTTGGTCACATTGGCCAATCGCAGCTGCATCATCTCGATGAGGTTCTGCGACAGGACGTCGAACTCTTCGGCGATGGTTTCGGTCTTGAACGCGAGGCTGGCATTGAGCCGCTCGGCCGCGCCGTCGATCGCGCTCGTGGTCGCGAAACCCGAATTCTCGATCGAGGTCGCCGCGGTCAGGCTGATGGCGTCGACCGCCTGCGCGGTTTCCTGTGCGGTCTGCTGCAGACGCTCGAGGATTTCGCCGGCCCGCTCGCCGAGCTGCGCCAGCATCTCGTCGCTGATGCGATTGAGCGTGGTGGTGATGTGATCGGTCTTTTCCTTCAGGTCGCGGGTGATACCATCGGTCGCGGATGCGACCTGCGAGGCGACCTGGTCGCTGATTCCGGTGATGTCCTGGTTCAAGTCGAGATGCACGCCGGTGATGGCGTTGCGCACCTGCTCGGCCTGGCCGATCAGGCTGTCGCGCTGGGTGCCGAGATCGTCGAGCAGGTTGCGGATGCGGACTTCGTTGTCGTTATAGGCGCGCTCGAGGGCCGCGACCTCGCTTTGCACCAGGGATTCGAGTTCCGCCGCACGTGCCAGCGCACGCTCCACGCCGTCGCCCATGGCCGACACCTCGCGGCGAATGGCCTGGCCGACGGTGACGATGGATTCGCGGGCGAGCCCTTCCGGTTCGGAGAGGCGCAGGGCGACCTCCGCCATCGATTGCGACAGCGCGCGCATTTCGCGCGAGCGCTGGATCATGTGCGCGACGGTGAAGAAGAAAGCGATCGGTCCGAAAAATGTGAGGACAAGCGCGAGAAGGGTCGGCGCGAAGCTCTGCTGCAATTGCGGCAGGTAAGGCGCGGTGAGGATGATGGCGAAAACGGCCCAGACCACCGACAGGACGCCGGCCGCAATGAACAGCGGCTTTGACGACGGCACCCGCGTCGATTGCAAAATCTGGCCGACCGACTTCCAGTCGTCGTTGGCGGCTGGCCGGGGTTCGATGTCGGAGGGGCTGTCGGCGATGATCAGCTCTTCGTTACGCTGCGGGGCGGGCTCGCGGGCCGGCCGGCGAACGTCCGGGGCGACGGGTTTGCGGGCCTCTTCGCGGGCAACCGGCGGGGGCGGGGCCGCCTGGGCGGGGCGCGAGGCCACGGAGCCGGTCATCTCCGCATCTCTGACCTTCAGCGCTTCCTGGATCGCCGCCATCGCCGCTTCGGTCGGATCCACGACCTTCTTCGGGTTGTTCGACATTGTTTCCCGCCTCACTTACACAACTGACAAGCGTTCCCCAGGCCTTCCCCGGAACCATCGGGCCGATGCCCAGGTGGTTCGCTGGTCGTCCGAAACTGCCAAGGACAAAGAGCCGCCGACAGCTATCCTACCGGCTGTCCCGGCCGAATAAAACTGTCCGCTTTAACGCCTCCTTAATCATCGTTAACGCCGCGCCGGTCACCCTTGTGTGATTTCGGGACACGTGATGGAACCGCGGCCGGTCAGAGACCGTTAACCGCCCCGAGACTTGGCAGGCGATTCGGCCGAAACGCGGACCATTTTTTACCTCGTTTTGGACGACCCCGGGCCAAAGTGTCGGGATAGGAGCCAAACAGAGCTCCGGAGGCGTGCGATGATCGAAGCAACCCAAACGGCGCTGGCCGCTGTGGCCTCTCCCCCGCTTGTGCCGGGGGATCGGCCGATTGATCTTGTCCACCTGTCCCGCATGACGCTCGGGGACCGGGTGCTGGAGCGGGACGTTCTGGCCTTGTTCGAACGTCAGATCGGTCTTTTGATGGACCGCATCGAAAGCGCATCGGGGCCGGTCGCGGCTGCGGCTGCACATACGTTGAAAGGGTCCGCGCAGGGCGTCGGCGCCTTTGCGCTGGCGAACGCCGCCTCCCGGGTCGAGCAGGCCGCCATGAGTGGCGATGCCGCCGGCCAGGCTGAAGGCGTAGACGGCCTCCGTTTGGCGATCCGCGACACCCGCGCGGAAATTGCGGGGCTCCTCAGCCCCGCCTGATCCAGTTGCGCGGATTATCCGCTCAGAATCCACGTCGGTTTCCGGCCGGTCCCCGATCAAGGGCGCCGGCCAAATTTTTGCCGTCCGGCCCATCGCGCCCCGGCGAACGGATCACTTCCACATTGCAACGAATGGCCGAACCACTAGTCTGGCACCATTGCCTCGCGGAAATGGGCGCCAACCGGGAACGAGCGCCATGCAACCCAGCTTTTTATGCGCCGCTATTCGGACCGCCTTTGTCGCCGTTCTGGCGATTGCCGCGATCATTTCAATTGCCGGAACCGCTGAGGCCAGGCGCGTTGCGCTGGTGATCGGCAATGGCGCCTACAAGAATGTCGCGCCGCTGGAAAATCCGGGCAACGACGCAAACGATGTCGCCGTCACCTTCGAGCGTCTGGGCTTCGACGTCCTGAGGGTCAAGGACGGCACCTTCGACGGCATGCGGCGCGGGCTTCTTGATTTCGCCCGCCGGGCGCGCGGCTCGGAGATCGCGATCGTGTTCTTTGCCGGACACGGCATGGAGGTCGGCGGCGAGAACTACCTCATCCCGGTCGACGCGGAATTGAAGGCCGACGTCGATGTCGACCACGAGGCGATCGCGCTCAAGACGATCACGCCGCTGGTCGAGAATGCATCGCGCCTCGGTCTCGTGATCCTCGATGCTTGCCGCAACAATCCGTTCGCCTCGCGGATGGCGCGCACCGTGCGCACACGGGCCGTCTCGCGCGGTCTCGCCGCGGTCGAACCCTCAGGCAATGTGCTGATCGCGTTTGCAGCACGCGAAGGCACCACCGCCGCCGACGGTCAGGGGCGCAATTCCCCTTTCACGGCTTCGCTGCTCAAGCATCTCGAAACCCCGGGACTGGAGATCAACTTCCTGTTCCGCAACGTGCGCGACGATGTGCTCGAGGCGACGCGCCGTGCGCAATTGCCGTTCGTGTATGGCTCGCTCTCGCGCGACGCGATCTATCTCAAGGCGGCCTTGCCGGTGATTGCGCCGCCGGTGGTGCAGGGGCCCGCGGCCGACGAAGTGGTCTGGAACCTGGTGAAGGACTCGCGCGATCCGGCACAGTTCACGCGCTTCGTGTCGGAATACCCGAAGAGCTCTTTTCGTGTCGAGGCTGAGGCGCGGATTGCGGCCCTCAATGCGGAGGCGGGGCGCAAACCGGGCGCCGATGAGGTGGTGTGGAATCTCGTCAAGGATTCCCGCGATCCCGCCCAGCTTATTCGTTTTGTGTCGGAATACCCGGCCAGCTCGTTCCGCAAGGAGGCGGAGACGCGGATCGCCTCTCTCAATGCGGAGGTCGGACGCCGACCGGGACCCGATGACGTGGTCTGGAATCTGGTGAAGGACTCCCGCGATCCCGCCCAATTCAACCGCTTCGTCAAGGAATTCCCGAAAAGCCAGCATCGCTTCGAGGCCGAGAAGAAGCTCGCCGCGCTGAAGGCGGAGCAGGATGCGGCCACCGCTGCGGCGCAGTCGGCCGCGCAGTCTGCGGCCGCCATGGAGCGAACCGAGCTCGCGCGCTCGGTCCAGTTCGAATTGAAGCGGGTCGGATGCCTGGACGACGCGGTATCCGGCGAATTCGGCGCGCCGGCTCGCGAGGCGCTGAGCAAGTTTGCGAAACATGCGTCGGTCCGGATCGCCAAGCCCGGCGAGATTTCGTCAGAGACGCTCTCGCTGATCCGGAAGTTCGACACGCGGGTCTGCCCGCTGTCGTGCCGCGCCGATGAAAAGGCCGAAGGAGACCGCTGCGTCCGCATTGTCTGCCCGGCTGGACAGATCATCGCCCGCGGCGCATGCGTGGCCGATCCGAACAAGCAGGCGGCGCCGGCACCCCAGCGCCCGGCCGCGGGAGCAGGTGGAGGGGGAGGCGGTAAATGCTTCACGTTCAACAACCGGCGCTTCTGCGAATGACGCGCCTTGTCCTGATCGCCGCCGCTTTGCTGGCGCTGCCGGGCGCCGCAGCCGCTCAGACGGCGAGCGCGCCGTGTTTTGAACTGATCCCGGCCCGCCCGCGGATCGAGCCCCCGCAGCCGATGTTGGTCGACAAGTGCAGCGGCCGCACCTGGCTCCTGATGCGGGCCGGACGCGGCAGTTACCGCTGGGCCGCCATCGATGTCGCCGACGACATGCCCAAGGCGACCGATCGGCCGCCGACCGACAATCAGCCTGCAGGCAAAGCCGACATTCCGTCGGCGCAAAAAGAAGGCGACGGGAAGAAATGCTTCACCTTCAACAACCGGAAATTCTGCGAATAGTCCGCCGCGCGTTAGCGGGGCTTGCGCTCACTGTCGCTCTTGCGACGATGCCGGCGCCGGCCGGTGCGGTCACGCTCGAGGACTTGACGGGCGTTAACCTGCAGGTGCGCGCGACTTACAATATGCGCATCCGGCGGGCCGAGGGGGATTTTTCCACGCAGGCGACCCACGTCATGAAGTTCAAGATCGACGACGAGGGACGCATCATCGGCCAGGTGAATCGCACGGTCACCACACCGCGCGGCCCGCGCACCAATTCTTTTGGAATGAAGGCGCGGATCGGCAAGCCCGGCGAGCCTGCGATCGGGGGGCACGGTCTCTGGCTGATCGATGGCGACAAGCTCGTTCTGCTGCGAGCGTTCGAGGCGGGCGGTTTCAAGGCCGAAATCGATTTCAAGGGCTCCGGTCCGGGCATGACCTGCTCCTACCGCGCGCCCTTCGTGCGCGAGGAGGGCAAGCAGGTCCGCATGAAACAGGGCGTTGTCGGCGGTCCGGTGACGATCCTGAGCGCCACCCAGACCTCGGCGGACTGCAAGGTCACGCGCTGAAGATCGATGCTGGCGCATCCGCGCCGATCCGCTATATACCGGATCGCGCCGGCCGGCCGGTCGGCCGCTCCCCTCTCGCACGCGGACCCTGCAAGCCCAAGATGGCCAAAATCACTTTTATCGATCACGGAGGCGAAAGCCGCATTGTCGACGCCGAGAACGGCTCGACGGTGATGGAAAACGCCATCAAGAGCGGCATCCCCGGTATCGAAGCCGAATGTGGCGGTGCCTGTGCCTGCGCCACCTGCCATGTCTATGTCGACGAGGCCTGGACCGAGATCGTCGGGCCGCCGTCGCCGATGGAAGAGGACATGCTGGATTTCGGCTTCGACGTGAAACCGAATTCGCGTCTCTCCTGCCAGATCAAGGTCTCCGACCAGCTCGACGGCCTGATCGTGCGCACGCCCGAGCGGCAGGCCTGATCCGGGCCCGCCGGGCATTGTCACTTCGCGGGAAAGCCTGATCCGGAACCCCGGGCCGTCTCGGCCGGGGGATGACGCAGGCAGACAGTTTGGATACAAACCATCTCGCAACCAGACCGTTATACATGCCGAAAATCACCTTCATCGAACACGACAACACCGTTCACGACGTCGAGGCCGACCTCGGCGAGACGATCATGGAAGCCGCCATGCGCGGCGGAGTGTCGGGCATCGTCGCCGAATGCGGCGGATCGTGCACCTGCGCGACCTGCCATATCTATGTCGATGACGCGTGGGTCGAGAAGACCGGCGAACGCTCGCTGGAAGAGGACGAACAGCTCGACAACGCCTACGACGTGCGGGCCAACTCACGGCTGTCGTGCCAGATCAAGATGACCGAGGAACTCGACGGGATACTGGTGCGGACGCCAAGCTATCAGGGCAGGTAGACTCATGCTGGACACCTCGAATGTGATCAAGACCGATGCGCTGATCATCGGCGCCGGCCCCTGCGGCCTGTTCGCGGTGTTCGAACTCGGCCTGCTCGATATCAAGTCGCATCTGGTCGACATTCTCGACAAGCCGGGCGGACAATGCGCCGAGCTTTATCCCGAGAAGCCGATCTACGACATTCCCGGCATCCCGCTGGTCACCGGCGACGGATTGACCAAGGGCCTGCTTGAACAGATCAAGCCGTTCGGCCCGCAATTCCATTACAACGAGATGGTGCAGACCATCGAACGGATCGGCGATCCCGCGTTCCGCGTCACCACCAATGGCGGCAAGATCTTCGAGTGCAAGGTGGTGATCGTCGCCGCCGGCGGCGGGTCGTTCCAGCCGAAGCGCCCGCCGATCCCCGGCGTCGAAGCATTTGAAGCCAAGTCGGTCTATTACGCGGTGCGCCAGATGGAGCAGTTCCGCGGCAAGCGTCTCCTCATTGCGGGCGGCGGCGATTCCGCGCTGGACTGGACGCTCAATCTCGCGCCGATCGCAAGCCATCTGACGCTGCTTCATCGGCGACAGGAATTCCGCGCCGCGCCCGACAGCGTCAACAAGATGATGTCGCTTGTGGGCGAGGGGAAGATCGACTTCGTGCTCGGCCAGGTCACTTCGCTCGAAGGGACAGACGGGCAGGTCGAGAAGGCCATCGTCAAGCGCAACGACGGCTCGAATTTCGAGATCGCCTGCGACGCCATCCTGCCGTTCTTCGGACTGACCATGAAGCTCGGACCGGTCGCCGATTGGGGATTGAAGCTGTCCGATAACCTGATCGAGGTGAATACCGAGACGTTCGAAACATCCGAGCCCGGCATTTTCGCGATCGGCGACATCAACACCTATCCCGGCAAATTGAAGTTGATCCTGTGCGGTTTCCATGAGGGGGCGCTGGCGGCGCAGAAGATCCACCGCTACGTCTATCCGGACAAGAAGCTCACCTTCCAGTACACGACCTCGTCCACGAGCCTGCAGAAGAAGCTCGGCGTGGCGTGAGCGCGCGAACGGTCATCGCCCGACCGTCGCCGCTTGAGTTTGTCCCGGCGCGCACCGCGCTGGTCGTCAACGACATGCAGAATGCTTTCTGCTCGCCCGGGGGGTATCTCGAGCGGATCGGGTTCAGCATTGCCGATGCCCCGGCGGTGATTGCGAAGGTGCGATTGCTCTGCGAGGCAGCGCGACAGGCGGGCCTCACCGTGGTGCATCTGCAGAATGGGTTTTCGAAGGACCGGCACGAAGCCCCGCCGGGTGCGCCGATCTTCCACAAGTCGAACGCCTTGCGTTACATGCGCGCGCACCCGCAGACAGCCGGACAGATCCTGACGCACGGCACCTGGGATTACGACTTTGTCGACGGGCTCGCGCCTTGCGAAGGCGATCTGGTGATCGCCAAATCGCGCGACAGCGGCTTTGCCGGCACCTCGCTCGATAGCGATCTGCGCGGCCGCGACATCCGGACGCTGATCGTCTGCGGCATCGCCTGCAATGTCGGCGTCGAGTCCACGATCCGTGCGGCCTATCATCTGGACTATTTCGCGCTTCTGGTCAGCGACGCGACCTTGCCGGCCGGTCCCTCTTTCATCCGCGCGGCAACCGAGCATAATGTGGAGACATTTTTCGGCTGGGTTGCGGACACGCAGGCGGTGGTCTTAGCGTTGCGGCCATGACCGGCATTGTCTGGATCACGGGAGTGCGCTCATGAAGATGATTATAGCGATCACCGCCGCCGCGGTGCTGGCCCTTACGTCCCAGGCGGTCATGGCTCAGGGAAAGAAAGCCGCCAAAAAATCCGCCCAGCCGGCTTGCCTCAACGCGCTCGCCTGCGGCCCGCAGCCGGTGCCGCAGATGCGCAAGCCGAAGTCGCAAAAGTTCATGAAGTCGGCGAGCTGAAGACGCCCATGCGCGCGCTGGACGTCAGCGTGCGCCGTTGGAACTTTTTCCCGCACCAGCTTCGAATGCGATGACTTTGGTCGCGCCGGATAACTCCGGTTGCGTTTGCCACGGCGCGCAATAGTCTGCACCGCTGTTGACTCAGATCGCTTCGGGTTCCCTGCGGAGACAGCATGGCTACCAACATCCAATGGCGGACCGGCGTTTCGGGCGACTGGTTCATCGCCGGCAACTGGGTTCCGAACACGGTACCGGCCACGGGGGACATCGCGACCATCGCCGATGGAATTGCGATCATCGATGCGCCGTCGAATCCGCTGGTCGGTATCGCCATCGTGCTGTCGGCAGACGATACGATCCTGAAAGCGATCGGCGCACGCTTTGAAGGAACCGCTCCGCCGCCGGGCACGTCGGAAATCAATGCAACGCTCACGGTCTCCGGCGCCCTGGCCGATTCCACCGATGCAGTCTTCATCGTCGAGGGCGATACGTCGTTCGACGGTCAGATCTTTGTCGAGGCCATTGCCGGCAGCCTGACGATCCTCGTTCAGAATGACGCGAACGGCAATCCGAGCGTGTTCAAGCTGCTGAATACCGACCAGAAAGCCGCGGTGGTCGTCAGCCAGGAGAGCTTCCTCGATTTCGAGGGGCAGACGATCTTCAACCAGGGGCTGATCCAGATCGAGGGAAGCGTCGAGATTTCCGCCGGCGTGATGTTTACCGGAACGGATAGCGGCGCATTCCTGCTCGAGAATGGCGGCCGGCTGATCGTCGAGGGTAGCGTCGGGGCTTCCCAGCAAGTGGTGTTCATCGACGGCACCGGCCTGCTCACGATGGAGAACATCGCCGGGTTCGACGGTGTCATCGCGTATGCGGAATTGCCGACGCCGTCCGGACAGCCGCATCAGGGCGCCGCCGGCGGGCGGATCGATCTGGCCGGGATCGTGGCGCAATCGCTGACTTACGTCCCGGGCAGCGGAACCGAGCCGGGCACACTCAAGCTGTTTGCCAGCACCGATCCGACCGGGACCCCGGTTGCAGAACTGAAGATGCGGCTGGTCACCGACAACCTCTCGCTGACAAAAACGCAGATGACCAGCGCCGACTTCCTGCTGTCGAGCGACGGGCAGGGCGGAACCATTGTCACATACAATCCGGGAGGCGCGAACTACCTGCTGGAATCGCTGCCCGCGCCGGTGATCGCATCCGCGGGCGATGTCGTATCGCTGGCCAGCATCTTGGAAGGCTCGTTTGGCACGTCGAAAATCCCGTTCAAGGGAATCTGGCTCTATCCGTCGCAACCGTTCGACAACACGTCGACCAATGTCGGTTACTGGGATACGCCGAACCAGACGCCGGAATGGTATATCGGCGGAAAAAAGGTCGAGACCGCTACCTTCGTGAAGGACATCAGCAAGGTCACGCTGCATGTCGGCAACCAGATCGATAATCCCGCCAGCTTCCAGATGCGGCTGACGGATGACAAGAGCGGTCCGGATGCCACGTTTGTCACCTACGATGTGTGGACCGTCGACCCGGTCGTGATCCAGGCCATGCAGATCGCCGGCGTCGTGCCGGGCGCAGCGCCGACCCCGGAAACGATCGTGAAGGCCGCCGAGGCGTTCCTGACGGTGTACGGCGATGGCGTGATCCCGAACACCAATCTGTGCAACTGGATCGCGGATAATGTCGCCGCGGCCGCGGGCGCACCGATGCCGGGGCTGAATGCGTCTCTCGATCCGTCCCTCAACCTGGAAGGCGGCTTCTGGCGCATCGTCTATGCGAGCGACATTCCCAATCCGGTGTCGGACTGGTCCGGTCTCGTTCAACCGGGCGATATCGTGCGCATGGGCTGGTTCAAGCCCGAAGCAGGCCGGATCTCGGGCCATTCGACGACCGTGCTGTCGTACGAGCAGGATGGAAAGATCGAATTCTACGACAACAACGATGGCCAGCATATCGGCCGTCACGAAGCCGCCTATTGGCTTTCCACCGATCCCGAAGACATCACCATCTATCGGCTCGATCCCAACCATCAGTATCTCATCACCGGCACGGACGCGGCGGAAACCATCCGCGGCAGCATCCATGACAATCTGATCCGCCCCGGCGGCGGCAGGGATGTGATCAAGGCGAAGTTCGGCAACACCGAAATCGAAGGGACGTCCGCCGAACTCAACCGGATCAAAGCTCCGGATTTCAATTTCGGAGATTCATTTCACTTCACCGATCTCGACCCGGACCAGACCTCCGTGTCGTTTCGCAATGGACATCTGCTGGTGCATGAGGGCTCCGATCAGGTGGCCCGGATCGACGTGCCGAGGCCGAAGGGTGGATTCTCGTTTGTGGCGACCCCGGACGATGACGGCGGCGTCACGGTCAGGCTGGGTCGCCCCGACATCGAGGTCGAGGGCAACGGCGTGGCGATCGCCGATGGTGACAGGACGCCGAGCGTTGCCGACAATACCGACTTCGGGACTGCATCGGTGGGCGGCGTGGTGGTGCACACGTTTTTGGTGACGAACGAGGGCCTGGCCGACCTGGCGATCTCCAGGCTGAAGATGCCGAAGGGATTTCTACTGGTCGAAGGCTTGCCGGCCACAATCGGCGCTGGCGAGACGGACACCTTCCAGGTGCAACTCGACACCCGCAAGGCCGGTGTGAAGCAGGGCACGCTCAAAATCAAAACCAACGATCCTGACGCGTCCCACTTCGATTTCAAATTATACGGTCTGGTGTCGCCCGACCCTTCGTCGTCGTTCGCGCATGCGCATACGAGCCATTACGGCGACGGAACCGGGTTCCTGAACCATTTCGATCTGATCTAGGACTCGACGCATCTGCGGCCGCTCGTCTCCGGCGACGGCGCAGGTTTCAGGACTTGCCGAGCGTGATCATTCAGCGCGTCGCTCCCGGCGGAATCTGCAGCGGTGCGAGCGGCTCTGCACGCACCTGTTGCGGCGTCTGAAGCCCGAGCACCGCGCGTAAAGCGGGCATCGCGGCATCCGCCATCGCCGCGTGTCCCTCGGCGGTCGGATGCACCGCGCCGCCATAGACCGCGCTGGTCGCGCCCCAGGTGGCGTCATGCAGATCGCTCGGCTGCAGGGCGGTGTTGATTCCCTCCGGGAAGGTCATTGCCGTGAAGTAGCTGTCATTGGCAGTGCGGATCCAGCGCGCGCGCGAGGAATAGGCCCGGAAATCGCGGGCGCGCAGATTGCAGCGCATTGGATCGGTGGCGGCCTGTGCGGGATTGCTCTCGAAGCTTTCGCCATTGTCGAGAAAGCAGGCGCGGTCGAATGGCGGATCGTTCGGCGAGCGCGCGCAGAAGCCGCGATGCGCGAATTCCGCCTGATGCTGATCCACGAAGGTCATGCGGTCCTTGAACTGATCGCCGCAGGCCCCGGCACCGTCGCAGGTCGCCAGCGCGCGCAGACGCGGCAGGAACTCATTCTCCACGAAGTCGGAGGTCTGGCGCAGCCTGTCGGGGTCCACATTGAACGCCGGATGCACGTCGAATCCGGCGCGGCCGCCGGCGCAGACCTGGCCGCCATTCACCATCGCTGGATTGCCGTAGGTCACGAACACCGTCCGCTGCAGGTTGCCGTCGAGATACGGCTTCAGCGCCTCGCGCAATTTTGCAAAATCGCGTGGAAGATTTTTGAGATAGCCGCGCGCATCCGACACATCGGCGATCAGCCCGCCGCGCTTGAACAGCGCGCGCTCGGTCGCGGATTCGGTGATCACGTCGGCGACCAGGCCGGAAAACCAGACGTCGTTGGCGCCGATCGTGAGCAGGATGGCATCGAGCTTGCGCTCGTTGTCGGTCTTGCGGGCAAGGTCGATCGCTTCGCGCAGCCGGACCATCTGCGCCACGTTGTTGCTGGTGCAGTTGCCGGTCGACGGGCATTCGCGCGCGCGCAGCGATCCGAAAAAGCCGGCATCGATGGTCGAGCCGGAACAGGCGAGCGGCAGGAAGGTCACTGCAACTTGCGGATTCTCGATCGCGAGCGCGAGTGCCGCGCGCAGCTGATAGCCGTAGAGCGAGCGGTGACAGGCCGCGCTCCACCAGCGTGCATTCAGCTTGGCCCAGTCGGCGGAGGTGTTGCCGCTGCCGGTCGACGAGGCGGGGTCGCAGGCCTTGTTGCCCTTGAAGCCGGCGCGGCCGGGCCGGAAATACTCGCTCGTTGACCCGGCCAGAAATCGGCGGAAGCAGAACCCGCTATCGTCGAGGGAGATGGCGCGATCGGGATTGCCTTCGCCCGCAGCGATGGAATCGCCCATTCCCGCGATGAGAAAGTCCTTCACCGTAATGTCGGCCGACACACGCTGCGCGGTGCCGTCCGGCAATCCGACATCGACCGTCGCAACCGTGGTGAGCCCGTGCCGCACCCTGATTCGGACCGGGTCGTCGCAGCGGGTCGTGGCCTGGCCGGGCTCGGATTCGCCATCGTCGAAACTCCAGGCGCAGAGCGCACCCGGTGGCACCGCGCCGGCCACCATCGCGGTGATCGGGTGATCGTGGGGACTGAGGTAATTCTCCTTCTGGCCGTCGCGCAGGCAGGATTCCGGCATCCGGCCGGTCTGGTCGACGCACAGATTGTCGACCATGTCGCGCGCCCAGCCGCGGCCATCGGTGGCATGCGCCAGCCGCCGCTCGGCCGACAGAATGCCGTCGCCGCGATAGGCGGCGACATGCCGGCGAAAATCGGCCTCGTTGCGGAACAGCCGGAAGCGGTTGCGCACCTCCCACTCGATCCGCATCGGGCCATCGCCCGGGCCGGCGCCGGTCGCATTCAATTGCAATGGCGCAGGTGCGCGGTTCTGTGCCGCTGCCGGCTGAGCCACTGCGAAAGACGTGAGGACGGCAAGGGCCGCAACAATCGAGGCGCGCATGGAGATCCACAATGAAAACCAGCTTCTCGACTACCATGAAGCTTTGGGCGGAAATAAGGGGATCAGGCCGCCTCGTCCTGCGCGGATTGCCGCTGGCCGCAGCCCACCCGCGGCACGGCCAATGATGCGCCACGACCGGCCCGCCGTCGGGTGGCAAGCCAGCATTCACGGGTGGCCATGACCACAAGCGCGAGGGAGAAGGGCAGGATATAGTAGATCGCGCGCCAGATCAGCAACGTCGCGAGCAGCTCTTCTTTCGGATATTGCGCGAGCGCGATCAGGATCGCGGCGTCGAAGACGCCGATCGCGCCCGGCGTATGGCTGAGAAAGCCGAGCAGCGTCGCCAGCACGAAAATCACCACAAATGGCAGGAGCTCGGCCGGCGGACTGGCCGGGAGCAGCACATACATCCCGACGGCCGCCAGTCCGAGATCCGCGATCCCGATCAGGATCTGCACGAAGGTCAGGCGCGCCGAGGGCAAGGTCAGGGTCACGCCCTTGACGCCGATCTTGCGCGTCCTGCCGACGAGCCAGAGGAGATAGATGCAGATCGCGGCGAGTCCGGTCAGGCCGATGGCGCGATTGACCCAGGGCGGCAGTTGATCGAGCGCGCTCGCTGCGTCCGGCGCGATCGCCATGCCGAGCCCCAGCACGAAGGCATTGCCGAGCCAGAATGTCAGCCCGGTGACGAAGGCGATCTTGGCGACGTCGATGAGGGTGAGGCCCCATGCCGAATAGATGCGAAAGCGGATCGCCCCGCCGGTGAAAACCGTGGCGCCGAGATTGTGGCCGATCGAGAAGCTGGTGAAGGCCGACATCGCCGCGATCCGATACGGCACATGGCGCGCGCCGATCGTGCGCAGAGCGAAGAAATCGTAGAAGGTGATGGTGAAATAGGCCGCCGCCACGAACGCAATCGAGATCGCGATATTGGAGGCCGGCATCGCCGCGATGGATGCCAGCACCCGCTCGGGCTGTACGTCGCGCAGCATTCGAAACAGCGTGAAGCCGGCGAGGCACAACACGATGACGCTGGCGAGAAAGCCCAGTTTATTCCAGCCGACCCGGTCTCGAATGAAGCCCGGAAAAGACGTGATGAATATCCGCATTCGGGGTCCGCAGATGCAGCCATGCGCAAGGAGCGGATTGCCAGACGGACATCCACTCGATTCGTTGCCGCACCATGGGATCGGATCGCGACAGTTTTCTAACAGGCGCCGGAAGTTCGCGGGCCCGCCGTCGTAAAACTGAGACATGCGCGGCGCATCGTACCGCATGCGATTCGACCAGCGATTCCCGATCGAGGAGGCAGGTGACGGACAGCGCCGCGAGCGACGCCATAAGGTGCGCGCGCTGTTTCTGTCGGACGTGCATCTCGGCACCCGCGCGAGCAAGAGCGAGAAGCTACTCGACTTCCTGCGCCATCATGAGGCCGATACCATCTATCTTGTCGGCGACATCGTGGATGGCTGGCGGCTGCGGGCGCGCTGGCATTGGCCGCAGGCCCATAGCGATGTGATCGGCGAATTGTTCGCCGCCGCGGTGAGGGGGACGCGGATCGTCTATCTCCCCGGCAACCACGACGCGTTCCTGCGCGACTATCCCGGCAAGCATTTCGCCGGCATCGTAGTGGCGGAGACCGCCATCCATGTCGCGGCCGATGGCCGGCGCTATGTTGTGACCCATGGCGATCACCTCGATCGCGCGGCGCAGGTGCCGCACCGCATTGCCGCGATCGGCGGAGGGTTGAACGCCGCGCTGTTCGCACTCAGCGACCGCTGGAATCGCGCGCGCATGGCGGTCGGGTTGCCCGGCTGGTCGCTGTCACAATGGGCGCGGCGGCGCGTCAAGGAAGGGATCGATTATCTGGGCCGGTTCGAGCGCGAGATTGCGGCACTTGCCGCAGACCATAGCGCTGACGGTGTGATCTGCGGCCATGTCCATCATCCTGCGATGCATGACCGGCTGGGCGTCCGCTACATCAATTGCGGCGACTGGCTGGAAAGCTGCACCGCGGCAGTCGAGCGACTGGACGGAGCCTTCGAAATCAGAACCTGGCCCGCCACAACGAATGTACCACAGGCGAGGTCGCGTGTGGGCAGCCTGCAGGAGGCATGATGCGCGTTCTCGTCGCAACCGACGCGTGGCACCCTCAAGTCAACGGGGTGGTGCGCACGCTGTCAACGCTGGCGGCGACCGCGCCGCGTCATGGCGCCGAGATATCGTTCCTGACGCATGAAGGCTTTCGGACCTTTCCGCTGCCGACCTATGCGGATATCCGCTGTGCGCTGCCGGCGCCATGGACGGTTGCGAAGCGGATCGACGCGCTGAAGCCGGACGCAATCCATATCGCGACCGAAGGGACGATCGGTCATGCGGTGCGCCGCTATTGCATCCGGCGCGGCATCGCCTTCACCACCAGTTTCCATACCCGGCTGCCGGAATATGTGGCGGCCCGTGCGCCGATCCCGGAAGCGCTGGTCTGGCGCTGGCTGCGGCGCTTCCATGGCCATGCCGAGCGCGTGATGGTGTCGACACGGTCGCTGATCTCGGAATTGTCGGGGCGGGGTTTCGGCAATCCGGTGCTATGGCCGCGCGGAGTCGACGGCGAGGTGTTCGCGCCGCGCGAGCCGGCGCTCGATCTTTTGCCGCCCGATCTCCCGCGTCCGATTTTCCTGACCGTCTGCCGGGTCGCGGTCGAGAAGAATATCGAGGCGTTCCTGTCGCTCGATCTGCCGGGGACCAAGGTCGTCGTCGGCGATGGCCCGATGCGGCCCGAGCTGATGCAGCGTTTTCCAGACGCGGTGTTTCTCGGCGAGCGGCACCGCGACGAACTCGCTGCAATCTACTCGGCCGCCGATGTGTTCGTGTTCCCCAGCCGCACCGACACTTTCGGACTGGTGATGTTGGAGGCGCTGTCCTGCGGTGTGCCGGTTGCGGCCTATCCCGTACCGGGTCCGCTCGATGTGATCGGCGAAGCGCCGGTCGGCGTACTGGATGAGGACCTGCGGGCTGCTGCCTTGCGGGCGCTCGCGATCGACCGTGACGCGTGCCGCGTCTTTGCCAGCCGCATGACCTGGGACCGCTGCGCCCGGATGTTTCTCGACAATCTGGCGATCGTGCGCCGGAGCGCGAGCGCCGGCGAGCACACCCGGCCGCTGTCCTCCCGGCTCGGTGGCGCTTTCAGCGCCGAAGCAACAGGTGTTCCAGCGCGTCCGGATCCTGCAGCTCGATAAAGCGAACGGCGAAGCCCTCGCGGAAAATCCGCACCACGCGTCCGATGACTTTGCCGACCGCAAGAACGTCGCCGATTTTCGGCTCGATCTCGGCCGACACCGCGACGCCCGACGCCGACATGTCCATGACGAAACAGTCGCAGACGCGCCCGTCGGCGAGCATCACGCTGGAATGCGGGTGTTTCGGAACGAACCGCTTGTGACGACGGTCATCCGGAAGATTGAGATGCTTGCGCATTTCGAGCCAGAGAATCCTGGCCACAAGGCGTTCGCGCTGCTCTTCCGCCAGCACCAGACTCATGACGAACCCATCGTCGTTGAGCCGGACGATCTGCCCCTCGAGCTTTCCGAGTTCGTTGAAGCTCGCGATGACGCGCTCCCCGATCGGGCCGGAAACCGGCACCATGACCGCAAGGTCGTAACAGGAGATGTCGACTGTCCGGCAGGAAAACTCGCGACGCTCTCCGCGGGTATTGCGCCGGCTCGCCAGCGAATAGCGGCCGAGAATGGTCGCGCTGGTGCGGGCGAAGCGATTGCGTTCGATAATCGTGATGTCGTTCGGGTCGATGTCGGATAACGGCAAGATCGGCCTCGCTCGTTGAAGAGCCCGCTGAATGCCATCGGGAATCCGAACAGCAGCCTGCGAATATCGTTTAAAATGCAACGAGAATATTTCCAGAACAGCATTTGTGCGTGCGATCGATGTGAATCGGAACTGCGACTGAACAGTCAATCGCGCCGGCGCAAGCGCGGCTCGCGGGGTTCCCGACGTCCGAAAAATCCCGCAAACACCGTACCTGACACTCACGTCGACGCGTCACGCGCCGCGCACCTTTTGTCCGTGAAGCGCGGCTGAACGCAGACGCGGCGGTTCCGTCCGACGCTGCGAATTAGCCATGACGATGAGTTGTCGTGGAACTCTGCCTCGTGGTCACCGCGCAGTCATTTGCTTGCGCGGAGCAGGGCGATCTGCCGTTCCAGATCGGCTTTGAAATCGTAGTTGGGTCTGCCGAAGCTTTTGTCGCGGCGGCTGATGAAGGTCCGCTGCGTGCGCCGGATAGCCGCTGCGCTTTTCGAGTCGGCCCGAAGCAGCGCCGAGCGATAGGCCTGGTCGACCTCCCAATCCAGCCTTCGCAGCGTCGGGTCGGAGCAGATGGCTTTTTCAACCGCGCGCCTGGCGCTCCGACAATCGAAAGTCGGCGTCTTTGGAGCGGCTTCGGCATCGCGCTGCGCGATCTGATTGCGGATTGCGGTGCGGTTCTCGGCCGCCGTCGTCATGCGCGGGTTGAGCTTGAGGGCCTGTTCGTAACTCGACAATGCGGCTTCGAGATCGCCTTTGCGCTTGTAGGCCGCCCCGCGATTATTCCAGGCGAGAGCGAATGTCGGATCGAGTGTGATGGCGTCGCCATAGTCGGCGATCGCCCGGTCCAGGTTACCTTTGAATTGATAGGCGTCGCCGCGGTTGGTGTAGAATTTGGCTTCCTTTTTCAGGCTGATGGCCTTGTCGTAGTCCGCGATGGCGAGATCGTAATCGCGATTATGTGCGTAGCTGAGGCCCCGGTTGTCGTAGAATTCCGCGCGGTCCGGCTCGAGCTTGATCGCCTCGCTCTGGTCGGCGATGGCGCGATCGTTGCGGCCCGCTTTCTTGTAGGCGGCGGCGCGGTTCGAATAGCTGACGGCGTGTTTCGGATCGAGTCGGATCGCCTCGCTGTAATTCTCGATGGCGCGCGCGTAGTCGCCCTTGATGTAATAGGCGACGCCACGGTCGGCATGGGCCTGCGCATAATTCGGATCGAGGCGGATCGCTTCATCATAGTCCTCGATCGCACGGTCCGGCTTGCCGGAGCGGACGAACAGCGTGCCCCGGTTTTCGAAGGCCACGACGCTGTTCGGGTCGAGCTCGATCGCCTTGTTGAGGTCGGCGATGGCGCGGTCCACGTCGCCCTTGTCGTCATAGGCCTCGGCGCGGCTGATAAACAGCGCGGCCCGGTCGGTCGCGGACGCGTCGGGCCGGCTTTCGATTGCGGTGTTGCAGGCGGCGATGCGGGCGTCGGGCGTGGCGTTGATCGATGCACCGCAGGAGGGAGGCAGATTGGCGGGCGCGGCCGCTGGCCGGTTGGTTTCGGTCTGGGCATGGGCAGACGCGGCG
Organism: Pseudorhodoplanes sp.; assembly: GCF_059499825.1. Classification (NCBI taxonomy): domain Bacteria; kingdom Pseudomonadati; phylum Pseudomonadota; class Alphaproteobacteria; order Hyphomicrobiales; genus Pseudorhodoplanes; species Pseudorhodoplanes sp. The sequence continues at coordinate 483,090 of NZ_JCABZI010000002.1, read as the reverse complement.
ATCAGGCAGGCAGCGACGGTCAGCAACAGGGTTCGGGCGGGCATCGCATAATTCCTACAAAATGGCTCGACCGGGCACGAGATTCTGCCACGGCCGGTCAGGTTGGTCGATCCGGACCCGAAAGTGGTTCAAACCGGCGTTTTGGCTCGGCGAACGCCCTGCTTGACCCCGGGGCCGACTTCCGGCGAATTGTCGGGCTATGTTCATCACCTTCTTCACCGAACTCAAATCTGCCGGCCTGCCGGTCACGCTGCGCGAATATCTCACGCTGATGGAGGCGATGGACGCCGACCTCGCCTCGCGCAGGGTCGAGGATTTCTATTATCTGTCGCGCGCGGTGCTGGTGAAGGACGAGCGCAATCTCGACAAGTTCGATCGCGTGTTCGGCAGCGTCTTCAAGGGCCTCTCGCTGATGGAAGAGGCGCTAAGCGCCGAGATCCCGGAGGACTGGCTGAAGAGCCTCGCGGAGAAATATCTAACTGAAGAAGAGAAGAAGCAGATCGACGCGATGGGCGGGCTCGACAAGCTCCTCGAGACGCTGAAGAAGAGGCTCGAGGAGCAGCAGGGCCGCCATCAGGGCGGATCGAAGTGGATCGGAACGGGGGGCACCTCGCCGTTCGGCAATTCCGGCTACAACCCGGAAGGCATTCGCATCGGCGGCGAAAGCAAGCACCGCCGCGCCGTGAAGGTGTGGGACAAGCGGGAGTTCAAGGATTTCGACGACGAGGTCGAGATCGGCACCCGCAACATCAAGGTGGCGCTGCGGCGCCTGCGCAAATTCGCCCGCACCGGCGCGCCTGACGAACTCGATCTCGACGGCACCATCAAGGGCACCGCGCACAAGGGCTATCTCGACATCCACATGCGCCCGGAGCGGCACAATGCGGTGAAGGTGCTCTTGTTCTTCGACGTCGGCGGCTCGATGGACTGGCACATCAAGGCGACCGAGGAATTGTTCTCGGCCGCGCGTGCGGAATTCAAGCACATGGAGCATTTCTACTTCCACAATTGCCTGTACGAGCGGGTGTGGAAGGAAAACCGGCGGCGCTATCAGGAGACCACGCCGACCTTCGACGTGATGCATAAATATCCACACGACTACAAGGTCATCTTCGTCGGCGACGCGTCGATGTCGCCATACGAGATCGCGATGCCGGGCGGCTCGGTCGAGCACATGAACGAGGAGCCGGGGCAGGTGTGGATGGACCGGATCACGCGGACCTATCCGGCCGCGGTGTGGCTCAACCCGGTGCCGGAAGCGGAATGGGACTACACCCAGTCGATCCGCATGATGAGGCAACTGATGGGCGGGCGGATGTATCCGCTGACGCTGGAAGGGCTCGATCGCGCGATGCGGGAGCTGGTGCGGTGACAGGCCAGGCGGAAAGGGATATCGTGAAGAAATGGGTGATCTTCTGAAGAAGGCCTTCGAGAGGGCGCTGACATTGCCCGCGGACCAACAGGACGCGGCCGGCGCCGCGTTGCTTGACTATCTGGATGATGCGCGCTCGCTGCAATTGAACGACGAACAGGTTGCCGAGGTGCGCCGCCGTCTGTCCGATCCCGCGCCCCGGCTTTTGAGCGTTCAAGAGGTCAGGGACCGTTTGGCACGCCTCGGCTGATGAGGGTTGTCTTCGACGATAGGGCCGTCGAAGATTTGGAAGACATCTATCGCTTCATATCCTCTGAAAACCCGCATGCCGCCCGGTCGGTCGTTGACCGTATTGTCGCAAGCGTTGAACGGCTCGCGGACTTCCCACGCATGGCCCGAGACGGGAGGGTCGAGGATACGCGTGAATGGGTCATCCCACGACTGCCTTACATCGCCGTGTATCGGGTCGATCCGGGCCGAGAAGAGCTTGTCGTTATCGGCATATTCCACGGGGCGCGCGAGCGGCCCGAGCGAGCCTGAAACCGCGAGACCAACTCACCCCAACCGCCTTACCGGGTCCGGCCTGACCAGCGGATCGATGGTGATGGTCCCGATCGCCCGCGACACGCATGCGCAAAGCTTTTTGTTCTCCGCCTTCTGGTAATCGCTGAAGAACACGTCGCGGTGATCCACCGTGCCCTCGACCGCCACGATGTTGAGCGCGCAGACGCCGCATTCCCCGCGCCGGCAATCGGAAATCACGCCGATGCCGGCGTCTTCCAAGGCATCCAGGATGGATTGTGTTTCCGGCACCACGATCTCGCGGCCGCTATCTGCGATCCGCAGGCGAAACGGCTCGGCGGCAAGCGTGCCGCTGGAGCCGAAGGTCTCGAAGCGCAAGTCCGCATGAGGCCTGCCGAGTTCGCGCCAGATGCGCCGGGCGTCATCAAGCAGGGGCAGGGGACCGCAGACCGCGGCGATGCCGCCGGGCGCGAGCGCCGACAATGCCGAACGAAGATCGAGCCGCTGCCCCTCGCTTGAGATGAATGTCTGCAGACGGTCGCCGAGGAGCGCTTGCAAGTCGTCGGCAAATGCCAGCTCATCCTTGCTGCGCGCACAATAGGCCATCCGCAACGACGCGCCGCTGCGCACAGCCTGATCCGCCAGCGCATGCACCATGCCGACCAGCGGGGTTATGCCGATGCCGCCCGCGATCACGAGATAATCCGGGCGGCCGAAGTCGATATCGAAATGACTACGCGGGCTGGAGATCGTCAGCTGCGCGCCTTCCGCCAGAGACCACATATAGGCCGAGCCGCCGCGGCTCTCGGGACTGCGCTTGACCGCGATGCGATAGGCGTCCGGCATGGCCGGACCGATCAGCGAGTAGGAGCGCGTATCGGCGCGCTCGCCGATCATCACGGTGACATTGAGGTGGCCGCCGAGCGGAATCTGCGCGGGCGTGCCGTGCGCCGGCACCAGTTCGAACAGGCGAATGGTCGGGGTGATGTCCCGTACGCTACGCACACGCGCGGTGGTCCAGGTCTCGACGACACGCATGATTGTCGCCTTTTATTCGGCTGCGCGGAGCGCGGCGGGCGTTTCGTTCCGGATCATGCGCTCCTGAATGCGGCGCGCCCACATTGCGCCGCCGTCGATGTTGAGATTGTAGAACACCGCGTCCGGATTATCCTCCATCGCCTGTTGCTGCGCTTCCAGCATGGCTTCGTCCTCGCCGATGATCGCCGCGTTGCGGTCGCGGGTTTCGGTGGTCAGGCGCTGGTCGGTCAGCTTGAAATTGCGCCGCACCACCCAGAAGAAATGGCTGCGGCCTTCGGTCTCCGGGGTGATGAAATGGCAGACGCGCAGATTGACGCCCTTCGAGCGATCGCCCTGCGGCGCGCCGGTGCCGGCCAATGCGACGCCGACATCGAGGACGACGGCGGCCGGCGCTTCGAAATTGATGTATTGCCAGCGATCGACCTTCACCGGGCCTGTAGCGCCGAGTTGGAAGGCCCAGAACGGCGGCGGATCGATGTTGAGCATCCAGCGCGTGACATGCGCGGTGCGCTCGCCATGAGTGACTTCGAACGGCGCTTCGGCCACCGCGGAATTGCCGATCGAGGTGCGATGCACGAACGACTCGTGCGTCAGGTCCATCAGGTTATCGACCACAAGCCGGTAATTGCAGGCGAGCGGCGTCAGTTTGCCTTCGCCGGCCCAGGCGGGATCGTCGACCCAATGCATGTCCGGAATCGTTGCCGGATCGGCAAGCGCCGGATCGCCCATCCAGATCCAGGCGAAGCGATATTTTTCCACCACGGGAAAGCGTCGCACGCAGGCCGACGGATTGATCGTCTCCTGCGAGGGCATGAAGGTGCAGCGCCCGTTGGGGTCGAACTTCAAGCCGTGATAGCCGCATACGACATCGTCACCCTCCAGCCAGCCCCTGGAGAGCGGCACCAGGCGGTGCCAGCAGGCATCTTCCAGCGCTGCGATCTGGCCCGCCGCGGTGCGGTACATCACGACCTTCTTGCCGCAGATCGTGCGCGGGATCAGCGCGCGCTTGACCTCGTAATCCCATGCCGCGACGTACCAGGCGTTATACGGGAACGAGCGAGTGGGTTGCGGCGTCTGCATGTTCCTCACCTCAAGCCTGTTTTCGACCGGCTCATTGTTGACGGCCCCGTCTGAATGCGGCGGCTCGTGAGGTCGAATTGTAACAATGTGAGGCCGGCTGTGCCAACGGCCTCAGCGGCAATCCTGACGCGGCCTGAAATTCAATCGGCGCGCGGCCTCCGCGAGTTCGCAACCCTCGCAATAACGGGCGTCCTTATGGTCGATCCAGTTATGCGCGTAGATATGCTCGGGCGCGATGTTGTAGCGCTGCTGCAGGAACGGCAGGAGTTTCATCAGCGCGTCATGCTGCGCTTGTGTCGCGGGCTTGCGGATATCGGGAAAGTTGCCGGAAAATTCGATGCCGAAGCTGTTGTCCTTCACCACGCGTCGATAGGTCGTGAGATTCGGGATGAATCGGTTGTCCTTGCGGTTGGCGCCGTCGCCATGGGTCGGAATGGCAGTCTCCGGCACCGACCAGTAGATAACGCCATCGGTCTCGATCCACAGCGTGGTGCCGCGCTTGGCAGGATGTTTGGCCTGGGCAAACGCTGCGGTTTTCGCGGCGCCGGGCGGCCCTTCCATCTGGTGGACGATAATGTGCTTCCAGTGCCGCGCCTGCGCCGGGTCTCCAAGCGGCGCCAGATAGACAATGGTCAGACCGGCGATCTGGGGCGTACCGGAGCTTGCGGCGAGAGCGCACAGGTCGTCGGCCTGTGCGGGCTTTACGCCGTGCAGCAGCAGGGCCGATAAAACGGCAGCAACAATCACGCGCATGGCGCAGCCCGACAGGATTTGGAACCGATGATAGCGCCGACGGAGCAGGGTCCCATCGTCATCTTCGTCGACGCCGATGCCTGCCCGGTCAAGCCGGAAATCTATCGGGTGGCGGAGCGGCACGGACTGAAGGTGTTCGTGGTCGCCAATGCCCCGATCGCGGTGCCGCGGGAGGCGTCGATCGAGCGCGTCGTCGTCCCCGGGGGAATGGACGAGGCCGATCACTGGATCGCCGAGCGGGCGCGGCCGGGCGCGATCGTCGTCACGGCGGACATCCCGCTCGCCAGCCGCAGCGTGAAGGCGGGCGCGGTGACGATTGCGCCCAATGGACGCGTTTTCACCGAGGATGCGATCGGGATGGCGCTGGCGACCCGCAATCTGATGGACGATTTGCGCTCGGCGGGTGGTGTCACCCGAGGGCCGCCTCCGTTCTCGTCTAAGGATCGCTCCGCGTTCCTGGCTGCGCTGGATCTCGCCATCGTGCGTCTCAAACGGGCTGGCTTCGTTGCGGCATGAGTGCGTTGCACAAGTTTGCCTGACATACGGGGTTCCGGCGCGTGCTTCCAATGCAACACCTGGGAAAATCCCGTCCGTCCGCCTCGACTCTGGCTTGGGTCTGCCGTCATGATGCGAATCTGCTGGTGGAATCGCCGCCGGCTTGGATTCGGCTGACCGGCGACATCCCAAAAAGCCGGCGGTCCTTGGGGGTGTTCAATGCGAAAAATCGGATTTGTGCTGGCGGCACTGGCTGCCGGGTTTTTGATGACCGGCGGTACCGCGCATGCGCAGCAGAAGCGCCCGAAGGTCGTTGTCACGGCCAAGCCGGTCTACGGCTTCGGCAGCTGGTGGGCGACGATGCCGTGGACGGTCCGGGATCCGAGACTTGCCGATTCGAACCTGGTGGTTGGCGCGGGCTCGACGGCTGCGTATTTCGCGATCAAGTCAGGCCATAAGAACGTGGCTCACGGCATTCACAGCGGCTTTGGCGCCTATGCTGCGACCAGCTTCGCCTGCGCCGCGGTGTCGCCGATCGTCGGCACCATCGTGACGCAACGTGAACTGACTCAGCGCGAAGTGTTCGTCTCCACCGCCAACTGCGTAGTTCCAGTTCTCGGCGGATGGTGGATGAATGCGGCGTTCGATCATTACGGCTGGGACAAGCCGAAGCGTCGCGTCGCCCGGCGCTAATCGCGCGCGAAAATCTTTCGACCAAAAGCCGGCCCTCGTGGCCGGCTTTTTTTTTAGGGGCACGCGGTCGGCTCGTTTGCATCCCGATGCGTCGCCGAGGCCAGACGCGCAGCGGAGTTCCGTCCGGTCAGCGCTCGTCCTGGTCGGTGACCACCCACCAGCTTTGATAGGGGGGATCCTCGTCGGTGGTCCGCGGAATGTTATTGAGTTCCGAAGTATCGAACGGCGCGCGTGAAGGCTTGCGATCCTCTGAACGATCCTGCCGCTGCTCTTGGTTTCCCGGATCTATCATGGCCAGACGGTTGCCCTATCGAGACGGGCCATTGCTCCCTTGCTGACGGCGTCCCTGTGCGGGGCAAATGTCTGCTGAACGCGTTGGTTCCCAGGCGCCAATAACGAATGCGTCAGGAACATCGCTGTGGCTGCCACGTTGGGTTGCTGGACGCCCGGGGCGTCCGTCATCGCAACATCAACAAGAATGGGAGCCCCCGATGGGCCTGTTTTCCGCTGACATCAAGACAATGGACGACCTCTATGTCCATCAGCTTCAGGATATCTATTACGCCGAGAAACAAATCCTGAAGTCGCTGCCCGACATGATCGGCAAGTCGACCGATCGTGATCTGAAGACCGGTCTGCAGAAGCATCTGCAGGAGACCGAGAATCACGTCGCCCGCCTCGAGCAGGTGTTCAAGCTGCACAACCTGAAGCCGAAGGCAGTCGACTGTCCGGCGATCGACGGCATTATCGACGAAGCGAAGGAAGTCTCCGGCGAGGTCGAGGACAAGGAAGTGCTCGATGCCGCGATCATCGCATCCGCCCAGGCGGTGGAACACTATGAGATCACGCGCTACGGCACCCTGGTGGCATGGGCGCGTCAGCTCGGACGCGACGACGCCGCTGCGATCCTCCAGAAGACGCTGGACGAAGAGAAGGCGACCGACAAGAAGCTGACCAGCGTCGCCGAAAGCAAGGTCAATCGCAAAGCCGCGAGCTGACAGCGTCGGGCTGCTGACAAAGCAAAAGCGCCGGATCGTCCGGCGCTTTTTTTTGATCGTCCTGTGGCGATACGGATCAGCATCCGGTCCCGGTGCAGGGCGACGTGCCTGGCCGGGTGACGATCGGCGATCCGCTGATATTCGGAACGCTCGGGCGCGAGGCTGCGTTCGGATTGCCGGGGCTGACAGCGCCAGGAATGCCCGGCTGTGCGGACGAACCGGTGCCGGTGGTGCCGGCCGGGCCGGACGTTGAGGGCGTGACGCCGGGCGCGGGTGAGCCGCCCGGCTGGCTGGGAGCGGTTCCCATTCCACTCGGCGATCCTGCAGTCTGGGCGTGGGCGGCGGTGGCAACGATTGCAGCAAATCCGGCCGCCAGCAGCGTTTTCGCAAGGCGCATGGGCTTTTCTTTCTCTCCGTTGGATAAGGTCTCCTTGCCAACGACCGGCCGGCTGCTGCTGTTCCCGCAGGCGGCGCGTCCAAATGGGGCAATATCCTTCCGCGAGGCGGCGTGTGCTATGACGGCGCCGCCGAGCGGACGGTAGTGGAGGGGGCGAGTTTGGACGAGGCGGGGGCGGATCATTCAGACATCGTCTATACGTACAAAGCCTCCCTGATGGGCGGAGCCTGGATTCTCCGTCTTGCGCCCGAGGCGTTGCACTGGTCGATCGGGACGTTATCGGGACAGGTACCCTATGCGACGATCCGGCGGATCAGGCTCAGCTTTCGTCCGGTGACGATGCAGTCCTACCGTTTCCTCGCGGAAATCTGGGCCGACAGAGGCCCGAAAATTTCGATCGCGTCGACGTCATGGAAGTCGCTGATGGAGCAGGAGCGTCAGGACGAAGCCTATTCGCGCTTCATCAGCACCTTGCATGAACGCATTGCCGCTGCTCATGGGAAGCCCGACCTCAGGGCGGGTGCGCTTCCCTTCCTCTATTGGCCGGGCGTCGCGATTTTCGTCGCGCTCTGCGTCATGGGCGTGTCGCTGGCGTTCCGCGCCATGCAACTGGGCGAGGTTGCCTTCGGCCAACCGCTGGATTGGGGCCAGATCGCCGCGATCCTCGCGCTGGTGGCGATGTTCTTCTGGCTGCTCTGGCAGATGGGCAGCTTCTTCAAACGCAATATGCCGCGGCGCTACACCCTCGACGCGGTGCCGGCGGATCTGCTTCCGAAGACGCCGAACCCGGTCTCATGAAGCATTGCGCTCATCCCGCAACACCAGCACCGAGCAATTCGCGTAGCGCACGACATGGCCCGCATTCGATCCCAGAAAATAGCTGCGCATGTCGGGCCGATGCGATGTCATGACGATCAGGTCGGCATCCATCGCTTTGGCTTCTTCGATCACCTCGTGATAGATCCCGCCCTGCCGCACGATGCCCGACACGCGATCCGCGGCGAGGCCGCATTCGCCGGTCAGTTTCGCCATCCCGTCTTCCGCGGATTTGCGCTGCTGAGCGTCGAAATCCGGCGGCACATATTCCGCGAGCATCACCGGTGTCATCGGCAGCACATGGACGATGCGGATCGTCCCATTCGCACCGCGCGCCATGGCACAGGCTGTCTCGATCGCCGGACGCGCAAGGTCCGGCTCGGCAAGGTCCACAGGCACCAGGATCCGTTTGAACATGATCGGCTCCTCCCCATCTGCCCGGTCAGTCTAGTCGCTTCCTGCGCCGATCGCACGCGGCGTGACAAAGCTGTCAAGATGCCCGGTGCCGGGCCGGACATTCGCCCAGTCGTCGATATCGAGGTCGATCACGGCCAGCGCTCCGGTCGGAAATTTCTCCGACAGCGTTTTGCGGATGCGTTTGTCGCCCGACTCAACCAGAAGATTTGCGGTGTCATGGAATCCCGGATTATGACCCACAACCAGCAGGGATCGGGCGGATGGCGGCGCGTCCGCAATGGCCGCCAGGATGTCGCGCGGGGAGGCTTCGTAGATGCGGTCTTCGAAATCCGCCGGCGGCTGGCGCGGAAACATGCCGGCCACGAGGCGCCAGGTTTCGCGCGTGCGGGTCGCTGTGGATACGATCGCATGATCGGGAATGATATCGTGATCGGCCATGTAGCGGCCCATCAGCGGCGCCGCCTTGCGGCCGCGCGTGGCCAGATCGCGGTCATGGTCGGATTGCCCCGGCAGCGACCAGTCGGATTTGGCGTGACGGAGAAGCATCAGGCGGCGCATGAATCGCGTTCCACGGGGCAGGGGGGCAATGGTGCAAGAGACTAGCACGAGCCCACAATTCGGCGATGCGCAGCCGAAAGCCGCACCGGTTGCCGCGATGGATAGCGACTATGGCGAGACTTGGTTCACCTTGACCGGTGACAGCGCGGCGCCGCGTCCGTCGCTGACGCATGATATCGATGTCGATGTCTGTATCATCGGCGGCGGCCTTGCTGGGCTGACGACAGCACTCGAGATCGCGCGCCGCGGATGGTCCGTTGCCGTGCTGGAGGCGCGCCGGGTTGCCTGGAATGCATCGAGCCGAAATACCGGCTTCGTCCGCCCGGGCTTTTATCAGCGGCCGGAGACGCTGGTCGAACGCGTCGGCGAAGATCATGCACGCGAATTATGGCTGCTGTCGCAGAATGGCGCCGACTATATGCGCCGGACAGCCGGAGATATCGGCGGCCGCGATCTGGTTCAGGGCGAGGGCTGGCTGCAGGTTTCCAAGATCGACCGGGCAGGCGAGATGTCCGATGCGGCCGAGCGGCTGCGAGCGCTCGGCGCCGATGTCGAACTGTGGCCGGCCAAGCTGGTGCGCGAGAAGGTCAAATCCCCCCACTATTTCCAAGCCATTCATTTTCCGACCGCCTTCAACATTCACCCCTACAATTATGCGCTCGGGGTTGCTCGCCTGGCCGAGCAGGCGGGTGCCCGCCTGTTCGAGGGAACGCCGGCGATCTCGATCGATCCCGCAGGCGTGCGCAAGCGCGTGATCACGGCACAGGGGCGGGTGCGCGCCTCGCAGATTGTATTCGCCGGCAACATCCATCTCGGCGCGATGCTGCCCGAGGCCGCCGATACACTGATCCCGCTTCACACATTCGTCATGGTGACCAAGCCGCTTGGCGACACGCTGGCCTCGGCGCTCGACTATCCCGGAGCGGTCAGCGATTCCGGATCCTCGGGGCATCATTATCGGATCGTCGGCGGCGACCGGCTGATGTTTGCCGGGGGGTTGGCAACGCGACCGTCCAACCCGGATCGTCATGCCCGCTGGCTGCGCGCCGATCTGCGGCGCCGTTTTCCGCAGCTTGGATCGGTCGATATCGACCATGCCTGGGGCGGGGCGATCGGGGTGACCGTCCATGGCATGCCGCAGATCGGCGAGGTTGCACCGGGCGTCTGGCTGGCAAGCGGGTTCGGCGGAGTTGGGCTGAATACCAGCGCCATGGCGGCGAAGCTGATCACCGGCGCCCTTGTCGATGGCGATGATCGCTTTCGGTTGTTCGAGCCGTTCGAACTGATCTGGTCGGGCGGGCGCATGGGAGGCGTCTTCGCAAAGTATTTTTACGCAGCGCACCGGCGCTACGAGGAATGGGCGTCGCGGCGCTCGCGGCGCAATGAGTTGTGGCTGATCGAGAACGAGCCGCGGTTGAAGAAAGAGGCTGAAGAAGCGGCCGAGCGCGCCCGCATTCGCGCCGAGGAGGCGGCAGTCGCCGAGGCGGCGCGGATCGAGCGCGAAAAGCTCGAGGCCGAGCAGGCCGAGATACGCCGCATCGAGCGCGAGCGGATCGCCGCGGAAAAGGCCGAAGCCAGGCGCGTTCGCGCCGAGGAAAAAGCGGCAGCGAAGGCGGAAGCCGCTCGCCTGAAGGACGAGCAGCGAGCGGCCGCGCGCGCCGAAAAGGAGCGCATCGCCGCCGAGAAAGCGGAAGCGAAGCGTCTCGAAGCGGAACGGCTTGCGGCCGAACGGGCGGAGGCGGAGCGCATCGAAACGGAGCGCCGCGCAGCGGAACAGGCGGATGCCGAGCAGCTCCAAGCGGCCTACCGCAACGCCGAGCGCGTGGCCGAGAATGCGGCGCGGCTCATCGCGGAGGGGTCGTCCGTCCCTTCCGCGCCTGCGGATGGAGCGAGCGCTACGCCCGCAGCACCGGACACCTCACCGCCGGATGCGACCGCGCCGCAACCACGGCGCTAGCCACCCGCACATGACAATGCGCCGCCGATGTCGATCGGCGGCGCATTGCGGTAACTGCAGATCCTTCTTTCGGACGGGTCGCTTATTGCGGAAGGATCACGGTGTCGATCACATGGATCACGCCGTTGTCGGTCGCGATGTCGGCCGTCACCACTTTCGCGTTGTTGACCATCACACCGCCCTTGGTGGCGTCGACCTTCACCGTCTGGCCCTGAACGGTCTTGGCGTCCGTCACCTTGCCAGTCAGTGCGGAGCTCATCACTTTGCCTGGCACGACGTGATAGGTCAGCACGCCGACGAGCTTGGCCTTGTTTTCCGGCTTCAGGAGCGTTTCGACGGTGCCGGCGGGAAGCTTCTTGAACGCTTCATCCGTGGGCGCGAAAACCGTGAAGGGTCCGGGGCCTTTCAGGGTATCGACCAGACCGGCAGCCTTCAGCGCTGCCGCCAGAGTGTTGAACTGGCCGGCCTTGACTGCAGTATCGACGATATCTGCAGCGGACGCTGCGCCTGAGCCGAGCGTCAGGGCGGCGCATACAGCCAGGATGTGGCGGGAAACACGACGAGTCATAGCGGCTTTCCTGTTTCTCTCTGTGATTGGATTGTTCGACGAAAACATCCGGGCTCGGCTCCTGCCGCAGCGAGCAAGCGATGCTCGGAACAAGATCGAACGGACGCGCGAGATACGTGCGCGATCCTGAACGGGTTTTCGCGATCACAGGATCGTTATTGCGGACTGCGTTACCGGCTCAGGTTAAGCGCGCAATGTGTGAGCGTGCATGCACGCTGCGGCGTCTTATCGCAGGCGCCGCGATGACGCAGGTGATGCGTTTTGCAATGTTCGTGTTGCGCTATCAGCGCCCGTCACGCCGCGCCATGAATGCCAGCCGTTCGAACAGATGCACGTCCTGCTCGTTCTTCAGGAGCGCACCGTGCAGCGGCGGGATCAGCTTCTTCGGGTCGCGCTCGCGCAGCGTTTCCGGGCCGATATCCTCGACCATCAGAAGCTTCAGCCAGTCCAGCAATTCCGAGGTCGACGGCTTTTTCTTCATGCCCGGCACGTCGCGGATCTCGTAAAATAGTTTGAGCGCCTCGGCGACCAGCCGCTGTTTGACGCCCGGAAAATGCACATCGACGATCGTGCGCATCGTCTCCGGGTCCGGAAAGCGGATATAATGAAAAAAGCACCGGCGCAGAAATGCGTCCGGCAATTCCTTTTCGTTATTGGACGTGATGACCACGATCGGGCGCTGCTTCGCCTTCACGGTCTCGCCGGTCTCGTAGACGAAGAATTCCATCCGATCGAGCTCCTGCAGGAGATCGTTCGGGAATTCGATATCGGCCTTGTCGATTTCGTCGATCAGCAGCACCGGCCGGGTCTCGCGGACGAAGGATTCCCAGAGCTTGCCGCGCTTGATGTAATTGCGGATGTCCTTGACCCGCTCGTCGCCGAGCTGGCTGTCGCGCAGGCGCGAGACGGCATCGTACTCGTACAGACCCTGCTGCGCCTTGGTGGTGGATTTGACATGCCATTCGAGGAGGTCTGTCCGGACCGCCTTGGCGATTTCCTGCGCCAGCACGGTCTTGCCGGTGCCGGGCTCGCCCTTGACCAGCAGCGGCCGCTGCAGGGTGATCGCCGCATTCACCGCGACCTTCAGATCGTCGGTCGCGACATAGCCTTTGGTGCCTTCGAAACGCATGAATTGTCCCTGGATGATCAGCCGGATCGACATTAGAGCCTGATCTCGCAGGTGCAAACCGTCCCGGAAAAATTTGCCGGGCCCGGCAAAGCTGGCCGCGTTCCGCAACCAGTGCTCCGACTCAACATATTGATTTTGCAAGACAAATTATATGGCACGCTGCTTGCGATGTTCCTGTCGCAAGCTTGCGGCCGTCCGTCCAGTCGGTCGCCCCGGCCGTTCTGGAGGAATAGGTAATGGGTATCTTCGGCGCACTGAATACCGCGGTCACCGGAATGCGCGCGCAGTCTTACGCGCTCGAAAATGTCTCCGGCAACATCGCCAATTCGCAGACCACCGCCTTCAAGCGGATCGACACCAGCTTCCAGGATCTGATCCCGGACAACATCCCATCCAAGCAGCTTGCCGGCGGCGTGATCGCGAGCGCGCGCGCCACCAACACCGTGCAGGGCGACATCCAGGGCGCCTCGGTCGGCACTTTCATGGCGATCAATGGCGACGGCTTCTTCGTGGTGCAGAAGCCGACCGCGGTGCAGGACAACACGCCGGTCTTCGGCGGCGCCGATTACTACACCCGCCGCGGCGACTTCCAGCCGGACAAGAACGGCTATCTCGTCAACGGCGCGGGCTATTACCTGATGGGCCTGCCGATCGATCCTGCAACCGGCAATCCGACTGGCAGCATTCCGCAATTGCTGCAATTCCAGAATGACTTCCTGCCGGCGCAGCAGACGTCGGCGATCCAGTATCGCGCCAATCTGGCCGCCTTTCCGAACACCAACAATGCGGACCCCGATATCCCGGGATCGGAACTGCTCAACCCGGCAAATTTCTCCGCCAATCCGATTTTCGGTCCGCCGGCACCGGCGCGCATCCTGGGCTCGGGCGCAAACCTGCTCCCGGATGCGGTCGCAGTCGGAACCGGAAGTGTCGACATCTCCACCTTGTCGTCGGCCGGCGGCACCATTGAAATCAATGGCACCTCGATCGCGATCACTGCCGGCAACAACGCGACCGACGTGCTGGCCGCGATCAACGCCCAGTCCGGCACCACCGGTGTCACCGCTACCATGAACGGTGCGAACCGCATGGTGCTGACCAGCGCCAATGCCGACACCAATATCGAAATCGGCGGCGCATCCACGCTGTCGCTGCTGGGCGAGCTTGGACTGAATGTCGGCAACACCAACGCCACCAATCTCCTGACGCAGAATGCGGTGGGAACCGGTCAGACGATGGTGATTCAGGTCGGCGGCAACCCGGCTCTGACCATTACCTTCGGCGCCGGCGTCGGTCAGGTGTCGACCCTTGCCGAGCTTTCCACCGCGCTCGCCGGCATCACCGGCGGCACCGGCAGCGTCAATACCACCAATGGCAACGTCACGATCACCGCGGCCAACATGACCGACACGATCACGGTCGACGGCACCATGACGCACTCGGTCTTCGGCATTCTGACGCGCACCGGCCTGCCGTCCAACGGCAGCGTGATCGCCAATGACGAGCGGGCGTTCCTGGATTCGTCACTGGGTGGCGGCGCCATCACTGCCTACGACGTCTCCGGCACGGCGGTGAACATCCAGATGCGCTGGGCGAAGGTCGATTCCCAGCTCACTGGCGGCTCCGATACCTGGAACCTGTTCTATCAGGTCAATTCCAACGCCACCGGTACGGAGGCCGCTTGGACCAATGCCGGCGTCAACTACAGCTTCGGCCCGAACGGCCAGATGAGCCCTCTGGTTTCGACTTTGCAGTTGAACGATGTCGTGATCGACGGGATCAGTCTGGGCAACATTCAGATCACGCATGGTTCGGGCGGCATCACGCAGTTCGCGGATCCGAACGGAAATGCGCAGGTCAATCTGCTCCAGCAGAACGGTTATCCGGCGGGCGAACTGCAAACGATTTCGATCAGCGACAAGGGCCGCATCGTCGGCGCCTATTCGAACGGTCGCACCATCGACCTCGCGGACATCACGCTGGCGAACTTCACCGGTGCCGATTTCCTGAAGCGGATCGACGGCGGCGCGTTCGCGGTCACGGATGAGTCCGGCACGCCCACCTACGGCGCCAGCGGCAAGATCATCGGCTCCGCGCTCGAAGGGTCGAACACCGATATCGCGGACGAATTCACCAAGCTGATCGTCACGCAGCAGGCCTATTCCGCAAATACCCGCGTGATCTCTACCGCCAACGACATGACCCAGGAACTCCTGAACATGCTCCGCTGAGTGTGGTGGCGGGCCCTAGGACGACGTCATGAGCCTGACACAGGCGCTCAACACCTCCACCGCCGGCTTGCGCACCGTGCAGGCCGGGCTCGCTCTGATCGCCTCGAATGTGGCGAATGCGGAGACGCCCGGTTATGTGCGCAAGAACCTGGTTCAGACGACGACGTCCGCCGGCGGCGCCGGGGTCAGCGTCCGCGTCTCGGCCATCAATCGCGAGCTCGACATCTATCTGCAGCGGCAATTGCGCACCGAAGCGTCCGGCGGAGCCTATGCCGACCTCCGCGCGCAATTTTTCTCGCGGCTGCAGCAGATGTATGGCGAGCCGGGCGCCGATGCCACGCTGGAAGTGGCCTATAACGACTTCACGACCACGCTGCAGGCGCTGGCCACCTCGCCGGAATCGGCCTCCGCACGTACCGCCGTGATCAGCTCTGCCCAGGTGATGGCGCAGCAGCTCAACGGTATGTCCAACCAGATCCAGGCGTTGCGCAGCGATGCCGAATACGGGATCAGCGACGCGGTGGCGCGCGCCAACAACGCGATGACGCGAATCGCCGACATCAACCGGCAACTGGCGGTCAACACCACACCCGACGCCGCAGCGGCGACCCTGCTCGATCAGCGCGACATGTATATCGACGAGCTGGCGCAGTTGATGGATATCCGGGTGATCCCAACCGATCACAACCAGGTCACGGTCTTTACCAATTCCGGCGTTCAGCTGGTCGCCACCGACGCGGCACGGCTTGCTTTCGATATGCACGGGTCGATTTCGCCGAACGCGCAATGGACCCCGGACGCGGCGACCCGCGGCGTCGGGACGATCACGCTGACCACGCCGACCGGCGGGCAGGTCGATCTGCTCGCCAGTAACGCCATCCGTTCGGGCGAGATCGCTGCCTTCGTCGAGATGCGCGACTATATCCTGCCGGAAGCGCAGGCGCAGCTCGACGCGATCGCGGCCGCCATGGCGTCAAGTCTTTCCGACGTGACCACGCCCGGAAATGCCGTCACCTCCGGCGCGCAGGCGGGGTACGATATCGACACCGCCGACATGCTCGCCGGCAACCGGATCAACCTGACCTGGACCGACACGACGACGGGACAGCAACATCAGGCCACCATCGTGCGGGTGGACGATCCGGCGGCGCTCCCACTGTCCAATGACGTGACCGCAACGGCCGGCGATACCGTGATCGGAATCGATTTTTCCGGCGGGCCGGCTTCAGTCGCCGCGCAGCTCAATGGCTATTTCAACGGCAAGGTCAACTTCTCGAACCCGTCCGGGACCACGATCCGGATTCTCGACGACGGCGCCGCCAACAATTCAACTGTCGATGCCGTCAGCACCACCGTTACCCGTACCGGCTTCGGCAGCGGTGATGCGCAACTGCCGTTCTTCACCGATGCGTCCAATCTTTATACCGGGGCGATAACCTCGACCGGCGCGCAGAGCGTCGGACTAGCCGGACGGCTGACGGTCAACGCGCAGCTTCTCGCCGATCCATCGAAGCTCGTCATGTTCCAGCCGGGCGTGGCGGCGGGCGACGCGACCCGGCCGAACTTCATACTCGACCAGTTGCACGATGCGGCGCTCACGTTTTCGTCGGGGACCGGGATCGGATCGTCCGCGTCTCCGTTCTCCGGGACGCTGTCGTCGTTCCTGCGTCAGGTGATCAGCTATCAGGGTGAAGCCGCAGAAAATGCGTCGAACCTGGCAGCCGGCCAGGCGGTCGTGGTGAATGCGCTGAAGGAGCGCTTCGCTGATGTCTCTTCGGTCAATGTCGACGTCGAAATGGCGAACCTGCTGACCCTGCAAAGTGCCTATGCCGCCAACGCGCGGGTTATGTCCGTGGTCAAGGACATGATGGAACGCCTGATGAGCATCTGAGGCCGCAAATGAGCATCGTCAATGTCGGCACGAGATCTTTGCTGTTGACCCAGTCGCTGGTCGGTCAGCGGGCGCAGCTTGGCGATCTGCAGCGGCAGCTCGCGACCGGAAAGCGTGCCGACGATTACGCCGGTATCGGCATCGATCGCGGCCTGACCGTAGGACTGCGTTCGCATCTCTCGGCAATCGGCTCCTACGGCGATACGATCAAGAGCGTCGGTGTGCGGCTTTCACTCGCGCAGACCGTACTCAGCCGCGTTGGCGATATAGGTCGCGAAATGAAGGCGGCTTCGGCGCAGATGACCTCGGCTGACGGGCGCAGCACGACCCAGGCATCGGCCTCCTCAGCGCTGGGCGAGATGCTTGGCCTGCTGAATACGCGGGTCGGCGATCGCTACCTGTTTTCCGGGCTGGCGAATGACAGGCCTGCGGTGCAGTCGCTGTCGCAGGTTCTCGACGGCGAGGGCGGGCGTGCCGGCCTCAGGCAGATCGTGTCCGAGAGATTGCAGGCGGATCTCGGGGCCAGCGGGCTCGGCCGTCTGGCGGTGTCGTCGCCGTCGCCGACCGCGGTCGCAATCAGTGAAGAGGCGCCGGCGACAGCCTTCGGCTTCAAACTGGCGGCGATCTCGTCGTCGCTGACCGGCGCGACGGCCACGGGGCCGGCGGGCATGCCGCCCCAGGTTTCGCTCGACCTTGGCGCGACAAATCCGGCGGCCGGCGAAAGCGTGCGGTTCACATTCGATCTGCCCGATGGGTCGAGTGCGAGCATCGTGCTGACCGCAACCGCCTCGGCACCCCCGGCCGCTCGCGAATTCTCCATCGGTGCAGACAGCGCGGCCACCGCGGCAAACCTGCAGGCGGTGCTGAGCACCGAGCTCGGCCGTCTGGCCCGGACAGACCTGTCGGCGGCCTCGGCGCTCGCCGCTTCGAACGATTTCTTCAACATCGACGACGCCAATCCACCGCAGCGGGTTGACGGTCCTCCGTTCAACACCGCAACCGGACTCGTCGCGGGAAGCGCGACCGATACCGTGATCTGGTACACGGGCGAGGCCGGCAGCCAGCCGGCGCGGACCACGAGCTCCGGCCGGATCGATCAGTCCATTAGCGTGCAATATGGTCTGCGTGCCAACGAGGAAGGGATCCGCTGGCAAATGCAGAACATCGCCGCGATGGCGGCGATCTCCATGCCCAGCACCGATCCGGATTCGAAGGAGCGAGCCGCCGCACTCGATGCGCGGCTGCGCACAGCGCTCGACGTGCCGTTGGGGACCCAGAGCGTGCAGGCGATCCAAGCGGATCTGGCCGGTGCGCAGGATTCGGTCGAGGCCGCCAGAAAGCGACACCAGCAGACCGACGCCACGCTTGGCAACCTGCTGGAAGAGATCGAAGGCATCAGCAACGAAGAGGTTGCGGCGAAGATACTCGCGATGCAAACGACCTTGCAGGCTTCGATACAGACCACCGCGAAACTATTCCAGATAAGCATCCTGAACTATCTGTAGGCCAGGCGGCGATCGTATCCCTCATTGCCAGTCTGGCAGCACTGCGCCGCGCGGCAGGCCGCCTGTTGAGGGCCGCATCGTTCATCCTTGGGCAGACATGGAAATGGCCGGGACTCAGCCCGGCCATTGATGCATCGCGAATCTGTGGCGGCAGAATCAGGCGTTGCCGCTCAGGCCGGCCGCAAGCTGGCGATTGATGTTGATCAGGCTGCGCAGGCGCTCCGGCTCCGGATTGCCCATCACGTTGAGCGTGTGGTTCATCACGAAGATGCCGATATTAGCGATGTTCTGACGAACCTCGGCCGGCAGCGGATTGTCGGTATTGGCAGCCGACGTCAGGAAGATGGTCCAGAGCTTGCGGTTGAACAACAGCGCATGATCAAGTCCGGCGCGCTGGCTCTCCCAGTGATCGTGGACGTTCTGGAGCCGCGATGCGGCGCGCAGCAGCAACTGCGCTTCGAGTTCACGCGGACTTGCGGTCTGCTGTGCCACTGCTCCGTAGGCTTTGGCCGCGCTTTGCATGCGATAGAAGCTCCTGCTCGTATTCGATCATTTTCTTCGCTGATTTCAACGCTTTATACAGTTCGCCCGTTAAGATTTGATTGTTGATGTCGGCGATGTAGGGCCAGGCGCTGGGCGCGGCCTTGACGATGTCCTGCATCAACGCAAAGTAGACTTCATGCTGCTGCGCGGGATCGCCGCCGATATACATGAGCTGCACCGCAAGATAGATGCGCTTGGCCGGCGTGTCGGCGCGCTCCGCGGTCATGATATCGCGCTCGCGAAGGATCGGTGCAGTGCCGTCGATCAGGAAGCGCGCACGCTGGTCGCCGTTGGTGATCACGCTCTCGCCGATCAGGATGCGTTCGCCGGGCTTCAGTTCGACCTTGAGCGCCATCACGGCCTCCATCGGGTTTGGACTTTATCGTTGGACCTTTATGGTTAATGCTGCGTAAACAAAAACGGCGGGGCTCTCGCCCCGCCGCATCAATTCTTCGCGTGTCTGTCGGATTAGCCGAACAGTCGCAGCACCGCCTGGTCGGCCTGCGCCGAGAGCGACAGCGCGGTGGTGGAGAGCTGCTGGCGGGTCTGCAGCGCCAGCATGTTGGCGCCTTCCTCGTTGGTATCGGCGAGCACCAGGTTGTCGGCGCCGGTTTCCAGCGTGTTGATCAGCTGCTTGGTGAATTCCTGACGGGTCTGCACCGTGCCGAGCTTGGAGCCGAAATTGGTCGCCTGCGAACGCAGCGTCCGCAGCGCGCCGTCGACCTGTCCGAGAACCGTATCGATCGAGCCGTTGGTCTGGAATTCGCCGCCGGCCAGCGCCGTCATTCCGAGACCGGTCGTGGTGAAGGTGACGCCCGTGATGTTCAGGAAGCTCGAGCCGTCCTCGTTGAAGATGACCTTGAGGTCGTCGCCATAGAGCAGATTGACGCCGTTGTAGGACGCGTCGCGCGCCAGGGCATCGATCTGGCTGAGGATTTCGTTGAACTGGCCTTCCAGATTGGCGCGGACCGTGTTGGCCGTCACCACCGTGCCGGTCGGCGTGTTGGCGCCGATATTGGCTGCGGCAAAGAACGACGCCGCGTTGGTGCCGCCGATCGTGATATCTTCGGAGCTGGTCGAGGTGATCGCGATCTGGTCGGTGCCGTTGATCGTCGCGGTGACGCCGGTGAGGCTGCCGAGAGCGGCCAGCAGGTCTGCCCGGGTCTCGACGTTGCCGGCGCCGAACTGGATCGTTTGGGCCGTGGCGGATCCGACCTGAACGGTCAGCGTGCCCGAGAGCGCGCCGATCGTCGCGTTGGTCAGGCTCGATGTGGTGGTGGTGCCGAACACCGAGTCCGAACCGTTGCCGGAGATGGTCAGCGTATCGGCGGGGTTGTTGGCCGTCACTTCCAGATTGCCGCTGCCGTTGATGGCAACGGTCCAGGTGGCGGCGCCACCGTTCAGCGACGCGATGACGTCGTCGACGTCTTCGGTCGCGGCGGTGGTGACGGTGTGGGTGACGGTGTTGGTGCCATCCGAGATCGTGATCGTTTCGCCATCGGCGATACCGAGCGAAGCCAGCGTGCTGGCGCCGGTGATGCTGCCGACCGAACCGGTTGCCACGGCCGCGTCGTCGGCGATTGCGGCGTTGCCGTTGATCGCGAGCGCATAGGTCGCCGCCGGCGCAGTCGTCTGCTGGGCCTGCTTGGCGATCGATTTGGCCGATTCGACCAGCTTGGTGATCGCCGTGATGCCGTGGTTGGCCGCCTCGATGGTCTTCTGGGACTGGCCGATGGCGTCCAGGAGCGAGTTGAGGTCGCTGGCGCGATGGTTCAGCGCCTGCGAGGTGAAGAAATTGAAGGGGCTGTCGAGTGCCGAATTGACCTTCTTGCCGGTCGCAAGCCGGTTCTGGGTCATGCTCATCAATTCGGCCGTGCCCTGCAAGGACAGGAGGTTTTGCCGCACGCCGGCTGAAAGTACGACATCACTCATTTTCGGCGTCCTTCTTCACAATGGAAATTTGTCCGCGCTCAATGCGGTTCCAGTCATAATGATCAGGTAACCCTAATGTCGGGTAAAAAATTGGTTAATGATCAGTAAACGCTTTGCGCCGGACAAAAAAAGAAACGGCGGGGACTGGCCCCGCCGTTTCCGCCGATCTGAAGTTGAAGCGAACGCTTAGAACAGACGCAGCACCGCCTGGTCGGCCTGCGCGGAAAGCGACAGCGCCGTGGTGGAGAGCTGCTGGCGGGTCTGCAACGCAAGCAGGTTGGCGCCTTCCTCGTTGGTGTCGGCCAGCACGAGACTGTCGGCACCAGTGGTCAGGGTGTTGATCATGTTCTTGGTGAAGTCCTGACGGGTCTGCACCGTGCTCAGGTTCGAACCGAACTTCGAAGCCTGGGAACGCAGGCTCGTCAGCGCGGCGTCGAGACCCGTGATGACCGCGTCGATCGATGAGTTGCTCTGGAACTCAGACGCCGACAACGAGCTCAGGCCAAGACCGGCGGAGTCGAAGGTGACGCCGGAAATGGTCAGCGACGACGTGCTGTCTTCGTTGAACACGACCTTCAGGTCATCTCCGTTCAGCAGGTTGATGCCGTTATAGGAGGCATCGCCGGCCAGCGAATCGATCTGCGTGAGCAGGTCGTTGTACTGGGTCTGCAGGTTCGCACGGGTCGTGCTCGGCGTTCCGACCGTGGCAGTCGGAGCGTTGGCGCCGATATTGCCCGCAGCGAAGAACGACGAAGCATCGGTGCCGCCGATCGTGACCGAGTCAGAGCTCGTCGAGGTGATCGAGATCTGATCCGAACCGTTGATGGTCGCGGTGACCCCGGTCAGTCCGCTGAGCGCGGTTACCAATTCGGCGCGGGTGTTGACCTGAGCACCACCAGAACCGAAGGTGATCGTCTGAGCCGCAGCCGAACCGGACTGCACGGTCAGCGTGCCGGTGAGCGCGCCGAGCGTAGCGTTGGTCAGGCTGGACGTGGTGGTCGTGCCGAACACCGAGTCCGCACCGTTGCCCGAGATGGTCAGGGTGTCGGAGGCGTTATCGGCGGTCACTTCCAGGTTGCCGCTGCCGTTGACGGCCACGGTCCAGGTCGCGGCGCCGCCGTTCAGCGAGGTGATGACGTCGTCGACGTCTTCGGTCGCGGCGGTGGTGACCGTGTGGGTGACGGTGTTGGTGCCATCCGAGATCGTGATCGTCTCGCCATCGGCGATACCGAGCGAAGCCAGCGTGCTCGCGCCGGTGATGGAGCCGACCGTACCGGTTGCAACAGCCGCATCGTCAGCGATCGCCGCGTTGCCGGTGAGGGCGAGCGCGTAGGTGGTGGCCGGGGCCGCCGCCTGCTGGGCCTGCTTGGCAATCGACTTCGCGGATTCGACAAGCTTGGTCAGCGAGGTGATGCCCTGATCGGCAGCTTTCAGCGTCTGCTGCGCCTGGCCGATCGAATCCAGCAGCGAATTCAGGTCGCTGGCGCGATTGTTCAGCGACTGCGACGTGAAGAAGTTGCTGGGATTGTCGAGGGCCGAGTTGACCTTCTTGCCGGTGGCGAGGCGGTTCTGGGTCAGGCTCATCAGGTCTGCGGTCGACTGCAGCGAGAGCAGGTTTTGACGGACAGACGAAGACAGAGTGATATTGGAAGCCATAGTGTCTCAACCTTTCTGGTCGTGGTGCTATCTGCGATCCATCCGGATCGCTCGCGGTGATGACATGGCTCCCATCAAAGCCGCGTAAAAAAGCATGGTTAACGAGTTGATACGCGATGAATGCAAGCGCATGTTCTGTAAAGCGTTGCTTTATGTTTTGGTAACGTGTTGCCGCGGCAATTCGTTAACACTTGCTGGCCGGCTTGCTGCGGCGCAATGGTCCGCCGATGAGCGTCAGACCTGAAAGTCCGCATGCTGGGTGTCGTCGTCCTGCGGCTCCGCCTGTTGCAATGCGTTTTGGCCATAGGCTTTCTGCCGCAGCAGGATCTCGTCCTTGCGTGCGCGGCGGCGCCGTTCGCGCTCCTCGCGCTCGCGTTCGAGCACTGCGTGGCATTGCGGATCGAGACCAGGATCGCGGGTCAGCGTGTCTGGCGCATGTTGCGGCACGGATGCCTGCTGCGAGGCATTGACGCTTTGCGACGGCGATAGCTCGGTGCGCACCACGTTACTTCGGCCGACAACGGTTCGCGAGACGCTGTCGCGCGGCCTCACCGTGTGGCTTGTGTCCAAGGTCACCTCCCGGCGCATGTCGCGCACGAACCAGAGCGGGATGACGGGACGCTAGTACCGGGACTTTAACTTGCTGTTAGGAGATTGGATAAACCTGCATTGATTCGCGTTACGCGACGTGAGCCATCATAGGACGCGGCTGACAGCGAGCGGCTGCCCGGCGCTTGCACCCGGTGCATTGGTCCGGCCAGTCGCGCCATAGGTCGAGGGCGCGCTCTTGCGTGCGAGCTGGTCCGAGACACCGCGCATGATGCCTTCCGACACCGCATGCGCGGTGGCGAGGACGGTCAGATTGATCTGCAGCAGGGCCCGAAATTCCTCATGTCTGCGCCGCAGCTCGGCGAGCGACGGCTCGTGTTGCGGCCCCAATGCCGACAGCGTCGCCTTGAGATGGCTGGTCCCGGCATAATAGCGGTTCGCCAGATCCGCTTTTTCGGCCTGGAGCTGCGTCGCCTGGGCGAGCTTGCCGGCCCGCACCAGTTCGGTTTCCTGTGCAACGATGCGCAGGATGTCGTCCATCGTCGCTGTCAGGTCCGACATGACGATGCCAGGTTGCGGATGCGCTGTCATGGTCGTGCCTCTGCCG
Source organism: Pseudorhodoplanes sp. (assembly GCF_059499825.1). Taxonomy (NCBI): domain Bacteria; kingdom Pseudomonadati; phylum Pseudomonadota; class Alphaproteobacteria; order Hyphomicrobiales; genus Pseudorhodoplanes; species Pseudorhodoplanes sp. Next base: position 459,383 of record NZ_JCABZI010000002.1, on the reverse strand, counting down.
CTGCGCCGCCGGCGCTACGGTCCTCCTGCTGCGCCATCAATGTGCGATAGACCTCCGGTGCGATCCCGACGCCGCCCTGTTTGGCGAACGTCTTCGCGTATTCGTCGGTCAGGAATGAGCGCCAGACGCCGAGCGTCTTGCTGCCGCCCATCGGGCCTTCGCCATCCATGGCCGTGAACATCTGGCTGAACATCGTGTTGAGATAAACCGCCTCGAAGTCTTCCGACGCCTGGCGGGCCTTGGCGTTTTTGACAGCAGGCGACTTGGCGTCACCGAGCTGCTGCTGCGCGGCGAGAAGGGCCGCGACCGACTTCACGCTCGATGCCGTATTCAGGTCAAAAGCAGTGCTCATCACATCACCTCGATATCGGCCTGGATCGCACCGGCGGCCTTGATCGCCTGCAGGATGGCGATCAGGTCGCGCGGGCTCAGGCCCAGTGCATTCAATCCGTCCACGAGTTGCTGCAGCGAGACGCCGGCGCGCACGATCGCAAGCTTGCGGCCGTCTTCCTGCACGCCGACCTGAGTCCGCGGCACCACCACCGTCTGCCCCTCCGAGAACGGCGCCGGCTGGCTGACTTGCGGCGCTTCCGAAATCGTCACGGTGAGATTGCCCTGAGCGACCGCGACGGTGGACACCCGGACGTCGCGTCCCATGACGATCACGCCGGACCGCTCGTCGATCACGATCTTGGCGGTGAGATCCGGTTCGATCTGCAATTGCTCGATTTCGGTCAGCAGCGCGACCATGTTGCTGTCGCTCTTGCCCGGCAGGGTGAGCTGCACGGTCGACTGATCGAGCGGCTCGGCGGTCGCCGAGCCCATGAAGTCGTTGATCGCGGCGGCGATCCGCTTCGCAGTCGTGAAATCCGGATTGCGCAGCGCCAGCCGCACCTTGTTGAGCCGGTTGAGCTGGAAGTCGATCTCGCGCTCGATGATGGCGCCGTTGGAAATGCGGCCGACCGTCGGCACGCCGCGGGTGATCTTGGCGGCTTCACCCTCGGCCTGGAAACCGGCGATCGCGACCGAGCCTTGCGCCACCGCGTAGACATTGCCGTCGGCGCCGAGCAGGGGGGTCACCAGCACGGTGCCGCCCTGCAGGCTTTTGGCATCGCCCAGGGCGGAGACGGTCACGTCGATGCGGGTGCCCTGGGTGCCGAAGGGCGGCAGATTTGCCGTCACCATCACCGCGGCGACATTGCCGGTGCGCAATTGCTGGCCGCGGATGTTGACGCCGAGCCGTTCCAGCATCGCCTGCAGCGACTGGCGGGTGAACGGAATATTGTTGAGGGTGTCGCCGGTGCCGTTCAGGCCGACAACCAGTCCGTAACCGATCAGCTGGTTCTGGCGGACGCCCTCGACATTGGCGAGATCCTTGATGCGGGACGTGGCTTCGGCCGGACCCGCAACAGCGATCAGCACCAGGGCCGTAAACGCGGCGCGCGCAATTTCAAATGTCCTCGACATCATGCTCCCCACGAGGGCCGGACCTCGCGGAGTACAATGCGAGCGGCGTGCCAGACCGTCCGCTGGCATCAACGCATTGATACGTAATGGTTTTTCGAAATCCGCCCGGCAGTCCGACCGGCTTGGAGGCGGCACGGCCTGCCGCCGCCCGGCAGCTTTTGCCGCACGATTTACGCTTGGTTAACCATGACGGTCCAAGCTCACGGCATGCGAGTTTCAGCCAGTTCGACCCATTCGACGATGCGGGATGCCCCGCTGGCCCGTCGCGCCGGCGGCGGGGGGTTTTCGCTCGGCGACGGCGCAAGCGGTGCAACCCGGTCGGGGGCCGGACATCTGCAGGCGATCTCCGGGCTCGACGTTCTGGTCGCGCTGCAGGGGGTCGAAGACAAGACCGAGCGCCGCAAGCGGGCCGTGCGGCGGGGGCAAACCGCCCTGGATGCGCTGGATGCCCTGAAGGTTGGCGTTCTGACCGGTTCGCTTGACCAGCCGGCGCTCAACCGGCTCAAGGCGGCGGCAGCCGACCTGACCTCGGACACCGGCGAGCCGGGTTTGGATCGGGTTATGGCCGAGATCGATCTGAGGGTTCAGGTCGAGATTGCCAAGTTATCCCGCCGCTGACCGCTTGCGGGCCGGTCGTGCTCTAAAGTTGTGCGATTCCAAGTACATATTATGACATACTCTGCGGCATCGCAGAATAAATCGCAGTTGTAGGGCCCAGCGTGCCTCGCTATAAGCTCGCCCGCGTGAAGGGGTGACTCGCGCACGCGGGAGTAGAACGGAATGTCGGCTAAGCTGAAGGACTACCGGCCTACGGAAAAAGAGCCGTTCATGAACGAGAAGCAGCGCGATTATTTCCGCGCAAAGCTTCTGGCCTGGAAAGAGGATATCCTCAAAGAGGCGCGCGAGACCCTGCAGCATCTGCAGGATGAGAACCAGAACCATCCGGATCTCGCCGACCGCGCGTCCTCCGAAACAGATCGTGCAATCGAATTGCGCGCCCGCGATCGTCAGCGCAAGCTGATCGCAAAGATCGATGCCGCACTCGCGCGGATCGACGAAGGAACCTACGGCTATTGCGAGGAAACCGGCGAGCCGATCTCGCTGCGCCGCCTCGAGGCCCGTCCGATCGCGACCTTGTCGATCGAGGCGCAGGAGCGCCATGAGCGGCGCGAGCGCGTCTATCGCGACGATTGAGGGCTTTCCTGCGCGCCGCTCAGAACGGTCCGTTTCTCATCGGGCGCGGCGCTTGATTGACAATTCAGGTTCGCTCCCGCAGGTGCTGGACTGCGCAACGCAGGGCAGAGCATGGCCGCGGCTGAGACGAGCACCGAACTGATCCAGGTTGTTGCGCTGCTCGGCGCCGGTGTGATCGCCGCCCCGGTCTTCATGCGACTCGGCCTCGGTTCGGTCCTCGGCTATCTCGCCGCGGGCCTGGTGATCGGGCCATTCGGACTCCAACTCTTCACGCATCCCCAGGCCATCCTGCATGTGGCCGAACTGGGCGTGGTGATGTTCCTGTTCCTGATCGGACTGGAGATGCAGCCATCGCGGTTATGGGGATTGCGCCGCGAAATCTTCGGGCTCGGTCTCGCTCAGGTCGCGTTTTGCGGACTGTTGCTGACCGGCGTCGGAATGGTGTTCGGGCTTGCGCCGAAGGTCGCCTTCTTCGCTGCCATGGGTTTCGTCCTGACCTCCACCGCCGTTGTCGCTCAGGTCCTCAACGAGCGCGGCGACACCGGCAGTCCGGAAGGCCAGCGCATGATCTCGATCCTGCTGCTGGAGGATCTCGCCATCGTGCCGCTGCTGGCGCTGGTTGCCCTTCTTGCGCCGGGCGGCGAGGGCAGCGGGGAGCCGGCATGGCTCTCGATCGTCATCGCGATTGCGGCGGTGATCGTCCTGCTTGCGGCTGGACGCTGGCTGCTCAATCCGGTCTTCGCGCTGCTCGCAGCCGCGCGCGCGCGAGAAGTGATGACCGCCGCCGCCTTGCTGGTCGTGCTCGGCTCCGCGCTGCTGATGCAGGTCGCCGGCCTGTCGATGGCGATGGGTGCTTTCGTGGCCGGCGTGATGCTGTCGGAATCGTCGTTTCGTCACCAGCTCGAAGCCGATATCGAGCCGTTTCGCGGCATCCTGCTGGGCCTGTTTTTCATCGGCGTCGGCATGTCGCTCGATCTCTCGGTGCTGATGACTGACTGGCGCTTCATGATCGCCGGCGTCATCATCTACATGGTCGTGAAGTCGATCGGCATCTATGTCGTGGCGCGGCTGTTCAAGGCGCCGAACCACGAGGCGATCTACCGCGCGGCGCTGTTCTCGCAGGGCGGCGAATTCGCGTTCGTGCTGTATTCGGCCGCCGCAGCCGCGGGCATCTTCACCGGCCGCGTCAACGCGCTCATGACCACGGTGGTGATCATTTCGATGGCGCTGACGCCCATCGCCGTCATCGCGCTTCGCTGGCTGACGCCAAAACGCGCGCAATCGCTCGATGGCGTCGAAGAACCGCGCGATCTCGCGGCCAGTGTGTTGATCATCGGTTTCGGCCGCTTCGGGCAGGTCGCCAGTCAGTCATTGCTCGCGCGCGGCTATGACGTGACGATCATCGACAACGACACCGAGATGATCCGCAGCGCCGCCGATTTCGGCTTCAAGGTCTATTACGGCGACGGTGCGAGGCTCGACCTGCTGGAATCGTCGGGGGCCCGCAAGGCAAAGCTGATTGCGGTCTGCGTCGACAGCCGCCATTCCGCGACACGTATCGCGGAAATCGTCATGGACGATTTTCCTCAAGCGAAGCTGATGGTGCGTTCATTTGATCGCGAGCACGCGCTCGAACTCGTGCATCATGGCGTCGAGACGCAGGTTCGCGAAACCTTCGAATCGGCGATGAAGTTCGGCGAGATGGCGCTGCGCGAACTCGGCGTTCCGGACGCCGAGGCTGCGGAGATCGCAGACGAACTGCGCCGGCGCGATGCCGAACGTTTTGCCCTGGAGGTCGCTGGCGGTTTCGGCTCCGGCCGCGATCTGATGCATGGCAACGTGCCGAAGCCGACGCCGTTCACCAAGCCGAAACAGGCGGGCCGCGTTCTGGGCGAGCAGCCGCCGCTCGATCAGGTCTAGTCGAGGGGCGACCCGCGGCGCATCAGGTACCACGCGAGCGCTGCCGGAATCCCGAAGATCGGGATGAAGGCGCCGATCTCGTTGAGCACCGGAATTCCGACCCGGACATGACCATAGAGTCCGTTCAGAATGGAAACCACCAGCCAGATCCAGATGAAATACCAGCTGCCGTCAAAGATGAGCCCTGCGAAGCGCGGTCCGTAATGCATGACGGCAAGCAATGCGACGCCGATGGCGACGAACATCAGGATATGCATGGCAAGATTATTCCTCCGGCCGGCGCAACCATAACAAGCGTGGCAGACAAAGCGAGCGCGGCCTCCGGCGGGGAGTGTGCCGGAGGCCGCGTCATATCGCCTTCCCGACGTATAGCCAGGTCGGCGTGGGAGCTCATGTCATCTCGGCGGGCCGCCGAAGCGCGTGGTGCCGACCGCTAGAACGGCAGCAGGATATCCATGACCTGCTGTCCGTAACGGGGCTGCTGCATGTCGGTGAGCTGGCCGCGTCCGCCGTAGGCGATGCGGGCCTGCGCGATCTTGGTCGATTCGATGGTGTTGTCGCTCTCGATGTCTTCCGGTCGCACGACGCCGGCGACGACCAGCTCGCGCACTTCGAAATTGACGCGCACTTCCTGACGGCCTTCGATCACGAGGTTGCCGTTCGGGAGCACCTGCGTGACCACGCCGGCAATATTTGTATTGATTTCGTCCTTGCGATCGGTGTTGCCCTTGCCGTCCATCGTGGTGAGGGATTCAGTGGCGATCAGCGTGCTCGGAACCTGCGCCTTGATCAGCCCGGGCAGCGCGGTCTTGCCAAGGAAATCCCTCACGGCTGCTTCGTCGCCCGCCGTGCGCCGGCGCTGCGTCTCGTTCTCGACCTTGGCTTTGTCGTCGATCTTGACCTTCACGGTCAGGATGTCGCCGACCTGGTGGGCGCGCTGATCCTTGAAAAAGGCGCGCGAGCCGTTTCGCCACAGCGAGTTCGGGTTGAACGAGGCCGGTTGCGGCATTGGCATCGGCATCTGCACCGGCTTGTAGCCTGGCGCGGTGGTGGGGTTGTCGATCGGGGAGAGCGGGGGTGCTTCGCCGATCGTTTTCAGGCGATCGATCGAAGAACAGCCGCCAAGCAATGCTGCAACCATGACAACGCGGAGGTTTCGCAGCGGCGAACGAAAAACGGGCATGACTTTACTCTGCCTTGATGGTGGCGTTACGCGAGGTGGCGTCCGAATTGGTGTTGTGGTTCTGCATCGCGCTCACGATGCGCGGTGTCAGCGACGTCACCGTGATCTGAGCCGGCCCGGTCACGACGCCCTGGATCACGCGCTTGGACTGGATGTTCAGGACGTTGACGGTATCGCCGAGCGCGCCGACGTCCTCGGCTTTCCCGCGCGCGGTCAGCACGATGCCCGGCACCTCGTAGACGATCAGCACCGGCTCGTTGCGCTTGACCAGCTGAGGACGTGAGAGATCGGTGCTGCGGATCACCTGACCGGCACGCACGTTCTGCTGCAACGCCATTCCGATCGCGGCCTCCAGTGCACGGACGCTGTCAGCCTGCACTTCGGATTTCGGCCGCCGTTCGATGGCGACGTCGGTATCCCGCAGCACCTCTCCGCGCGCAATCGGGCGGGCGAGCACCACGGCCTCGAGGGTCTCCTGGGCGGTGCCGGTGACACGGATCTGCGACGCGCCGGCCCGCAGCGTCATGTCGAACCGGCCGCCGCGCGGTTCGAATGTCACTCGTGCCGGGACCAGCGGCCCCGATTGCGTCGGATCCAGATGCAGCGTCGGCGCCGGTACGTCGAGCTCGACGGCGATGTTCGCGACCTCGGAGAGGCGCAGCCGTTCCGCGGCAATTTCGGCGACCCGGTGCTTGATCTCGTTCGCACCGACCATGCGACTGGCGCGGGTCACCGACACTTCCGACAGGCCGTCGGGATCGACGGCGACATTGTGGGGCCGCAGCGCCTCGATCACATGTGCGATCCGGACACTGCCGGTCTGACCGAGGTCAGGGGCGCGAAACACCGCGATGTCGGCCTTGGCCGAAGCGACATCGGCAACCAGATCGCCGATGCGGACGAGTTCGCCGGAGACGAGGACGGTCGGCCGCAGCGTCTGCGCGGTGGCGGACGTAGTGGCGAGCACGATAGCGGCCAGCGTTGCAAGTCGCGTCAGCATCGGTCCTGCTCCTTATCGCATCATGCCGGAGGTGGATTGCAGCATCTGGTCGGCGGCGGACACGACCTTGGCGTTCATTTCGTAGGCGCGTTGCGCGGCAATCAGGTCGGAGATTTCGCTGACGGCCTCGACGTTGGCCTGCTCGAGCGAGCTCTGCAGCAGGCTGCCGAAACCGAGCGTGCTCGGGGTTCCGAGTTGCGGCGTGCCGGATGACGGCGTTTCCAGAAACAGGTTGTCGCCGATGCCCTGCAGGCCTGACTTGTTGACGAACACCGCGACCTGAATCTGCCCGGCTTGCGTCGGCGTGGTCGATCCGGGCGGCGTGACCATGACCTGGCCCTGCGCGTTGATCGTCAGTCCGGATGAATTGACCGGGATCGTGATCGCCGGCTGCACCAGATTGCCCTGGGCGGTGACCAGACGGCCGGTGGCGTCGATCGCGAACGAGCCATCGCGCGTATAGGCGGTGCGGCCGTCGGCCATCGTGATAGGGAAGAAGCCTTCGCCGCGGATGGCGACGTCGGTTTCCTTGCCGGTGGTCAGGATCGCGCCCTGTGTCATCAGGCGCGGCGTGCCCACCGTCTTGACGCCGGAGCCGAGTTCGACGCCGGACGGCAGGATATTGCCCTGTTCCGATGTCTGCGTGCCGACCCGCCGCACCTGCTCGTAGAGCAGATCCTGAAACTCTGCGCGTTGCCGCTTGTAGCCGGTCGTGCGCATGTTCGCGATGTTGTTGGAGATGACCTGGACGTTGAGTTCCTGGGCCATCATTCCGGTCGCAGCGGTGTGAAGCGCTCGCATCAGAGGTCCTCGTTGTTACGCCGGTACTTCGGCCAGGCGCTCGATTGCCGAACGCCGGGTATCGCCGTGCTTCTGCAGGAGGTCGGCAACCTGGGTGTATTGGCGGCTGACCTCGATCATCCGGGTCATTTCGACGATCGCCTTGACGTTGGATTGCTCGAGCGCGGACTGGATGACATTGGGGAATTGGGCAGGGGTCGGCTGCATATCCGCGGGTGCGGAAAAGTTGGAAGAGCCGTCTTTATTCAAACGATGCGTGCTCGCGAATTCGACAAGCCGCAGTTTGCCGCGCACGCCCTCCGGCACGGCAATGGTGCCGTCCCGGCTGATCGTGATGTCCTTGTCGTTGACCTGGAACTGGATCGCGCCGGATTCGCCCAGCACCTTGTGTCCTTCGGAGGTGATCAGTTCGCCAGCCGCGTTGATCTGAAACGACCCGTTGCGGGTGTAGCGTTCGCCGTTCGGTGTCTGCACGACCATGAAGGCCTTGCCATCGATCGCGACATCGAGCGGATTGCCGGTCTGGCGCATCGGACCCTGGCTCAGGTCATGCCAGGTCGAGCGGTCGTGTACATACGACATCTTTCGATCGGCATGCGCGAAGTCATTGTGGCGCGCGGCCGGCATCGTGATTTCTTCGAACACCGCCATGCCGCCCTTGAAGCCGGTGGTGTTGATGTTGGCGATGTTGTTCGACACCACATCGAGTTCGCGCCGCAGCGACATCTGCCGCGACAACCCGATCAGAAGAGCATTCCCCATCAGAGTTCTCCCCAAGCCCGCCGCGGCGATCACCCTCCCGAGGCGGTCATCCGCAGTTTCCGCCGGCTCTCCCAAGCCCGCGGACAGCGAATACTCTGCAGCGGCCGTGCCAAGTCGGATTGTTTCGAAGAAACAAAGGTTTAGCTAAAATCCCGCTCACGGAGGGGCCGGCGCGACGGCAATTCCGGCAGGGCCGACCCGGCAAAAAGTTCCTGGCTGGCGCCGGTTGGAAAGTTTTCGTTAACCATCGTGGCCGTAACGTCCTCGCACAGGTTGCGACGGCTTCATGGCAAGCCCGCGCCACAGGGGGCATATGTCATGGCCGACAAGAAGAAGCGCGCCGAAGCCGAGGAGCCGGCCGACGATGCCGCGAAGTCGGCGGCGGCTCCGAAGTCGAAAAAGAAGCTGATCGTGATCGGCGCCGCGGCTTTGCTGGTGCTGGGCGGCGGCGGCGGGGCGGCCTTCTTCATGATGAAGAAGAAGCCTGAACCGGTGGTGGCCGCGCCCGTGGTGAAGCCGCCGGCTTTCCTCGATCTGCCCGATACGCTCGTCAATCTTTCGAATACCGGCGCCGACCGGCCGCAATATCTGAAGGTGAAGATCGTCCTCGAATTGCCCGATGCCGCGATGGTCCAGCAAGTGCAGCCGGTGATGCCGAGGGTGATGGATTCCTTCCAGACCTACCTGCGGGAATTGCGGCCGACCGATCTCGACGGCTCGGCCGGTCTTTACCGCCTGAAGGAAGAACTGACCCGGCGCGTCAACTACGCGATCGCACCGAACCGCGTTAACGCCGTTCTGTTCAAGGAAATCGTGGTCCAGTGACGACATCCGATCAGGAACCGGTCGCAGCGGATTGGGGGCTTCCCGCCGACCCCGGCGGCGAGTCCGACGTCACCACGTCGCCGCCGCCTTCGGCGAGCAGGCCCGCAAGCGCGTCCGGCATCAGCGACCAATGGGCCGCGATGGTCGACGAGAACAAGCTCAGCCAGAAGACCTCGTCGGAGCGCGTTCTCAATCAGGAGGAGATCGACGGGCTGCTCGGTTTCAGCCTCGCCGACGTCAACTTCAACGACAATTCCGGCATTCGCGCCATCATCGATTCCGCGATGGTGTCCTACGAGCGTCTGCCGATGCTCGAAATCGTCTTCGACCGGCTGGTCCGGCTGCTGACGACGTCCTTGCGCAATTTCACCTCCGACAATGTCGAGGTCTCGCTCGATCGCATCACATCGGTGCGCTTCGGCGACTACATCAACTCGATCCCGCTGCCGGCGATCCTGGCCGTGTTCAAGGCCGAGGAATGGGACAATTTCGGGCTGTTCACGGTCAATTCCAGCCTGATCTATTCGATGATCGATGTGCTGCTCGGTGGGCGGCGCGGCTCCGGCGCGATGCGGGTCGAAGGCCGGCCCTACACCACGATCGAAACCAGCCTGGTCAAGCGCATGGTCGAGGTCATTCTCGCCGATGCGGAACAGGCGTTCAAACCGCTGTCGCCGGTCCGCTTCAACATCGACCGGATCGAGAGCAATCCGCGCTTCGCTGCCATCACGCGCCCAGCCAATGCGGCGATCCTGGTGCGCTTGCGCATCGACATGGAAGACCGCGGCGGCAGCGCCGAGTTGCTTCTGCCCTATGCGACCATCGAACCGATCCGTGGCGTCCTGCTGCAGATGTTCATGGGCGAGAAGTTCGGCCGCGACCAGATCTGGGAAGAGCATCTGGCGACCGAGATCGGCCAGGCCGAAATCAGCGTCGATGCGGTGCTGTACGAGCAGCGTTTGCCGCTGCGCCAGATGATGGGGCTGAAGGTCGGCGATACGCTGCCGCTCGAAATCCGTCCCGATGCAATGATCACCTTGCGCTGCGGCGATGTTCCTCTGACCGAGGGGCGCATGGGCCGTGTCGGCGATCGGGTCTCGGTGCGGGTGGCCAAGCCGCTCCGCAAGCCGAAGATGACTTACGCCATGTTCGAGAATGCCGACGACACCAAAAAGCGCGTGGAGGCACCGTGAGCTACGGATTCGGACTGACCATTGAATCGCTGGTGGCGATCCTGCTGCTGTTAACGATTCTCTATTGCGCGCGGCTGAACAAGCAGATCGAACGGCTCAAGGCCGACGAAAAGCTGATGAAGGCGAGCGTGACCGAACTGGTGCTGGCGACGGAACGCGCCGAAAGGGCGATCGCCGGCCTGAAGCTGACCGCCAACGAGGCCGAAGGCACGCTGGGCGCGCGGTTGCGCGAAGCCGAGGCCTATTGCAAGGCGATGGCCACGAGCCTGAACGCCGGCGAGGATGTGCTGAGCCGGCTGCGCAAGATCGCCTATGCCAACAATCTCCTTGGCGGCGATGCCCAGTTGGAGCCGGAGCCCGCACCGCCGCCGGCGAATGATGCAAAGGCCGTCGCTGCCGCGGCCCAGGCCTTTGCTGACCGGGCCCGCGCCCGCGCCAATGGTCAGGCGGCATGACCCATCTGCTGCATCGTGTGCGTCTTGTCCCGATCGTGCTGGTCGCGGCCACCGGGCTGTTTCTGCTCAAGGTGACCGGCATCATAATGGCCGGCGGCTATACGCTCGGTGCCGGTCATCAGGCGAAGAGCGACCGCGCGCTTCGTGAAGCGACCGTGGTCACGCGGCCGTCGCAGCCAGGATCGGAGCAGCAGCGTCCCAAGTCCTGGGCGCAGGACGTGTTCGGCTATCCGGATGTGACCGGTTCGGTCGGCGCCAGTCGGGAGCCAGCCAAGGATGCACCCGCTCCGAAAGTGCCGGCGACGCCGCCGAAAACGCCGGGCGGCACCGTGGTGCAGCTTGAGTCCACCAACGTCTCGCCGTCCGAACGAGCCTTGCTGGAACGGCTGTCGGAACGGCGCAAGGAGCTCGAGAAGCGCCAGAGCGAGCTGGAGATGCGCGACACCCTGCTCAAGGCCGCCGAGAAGAAGCTGGAAGAGCGTCTCGGCGAGCTGAAGCAGGCCGAGGAGCGGATCGTCGCTGCCACCCAGCAGAGGGAAGAAGTGGAGCTGCACCGGTTGAAGAATCTCGTCACCATGTACGAGAGCATGAAAGCCAAGGATGCCGCGAAAATCTTCGACGGGCTCGACCTGAAGCTGGCGACCGAGGTCGCCAAACTGATTCAGCCGCGCCGCATGTCCGACATTCTGGCGCAGATGTCGCCTGAGGCGGCGCAGCGCCTTACGGTCGAGCTAGCCAGCCGCCCGGCCGGCGATGGCCATACGCCAACGAAGCAGGAACTGCCCAAGATCGAGGGCCGTCCGAGCGGTTCTTAAGCTGCACGGTTAACGCTCGTTTAATGCCCCCGCGGGTAGGGTTCAGGCCTGTAGGAGCCGACCACGGCGCGAGCGTAGATGACCGTTCTCAATGCGATCTGCCGGTTGACGCGGATCGGGCGGGTGCGTCCGATGCGTACGGTGCTTTGCGCCGTGGCGATCGCTGCCTGCACCAATCTTACTGCGCATGCACAGACCGTCGGCGGCGACGTTCATGTCGAAATGTCGCAAGGCTTCGTCCGCATTCTCGTGCATCTGGCGGAGGAGGTGGAGTCCGACGTCCACGTCGCGGGCAACATCGTCGTCGTCCATTTCAAGCGGCCGGTCGATGCCGGCATCGAGAAGCTGACGCATAGCGCGTCGAATATCATCGGTGCCGCCCGCCGCGATCCGGACGGCAGAGGATTTCGTCTCGCACTCAGCCGCAAGGCGACGGTCAATTCGATGGCTGCAGGTGAACGCCTCTACATCGATCTGTTGCCGGAGACATGGAAAGGCTTGGCGCCTGGCTTGCCGAAAGAGGTGATCGAGGAATTGTCGCGCCGGGCGCGGCTGGCGGAACGGTCCATGCGCGCGCAGCGCGACAGCGCCAGGCGCGAAGAGCTGCCGGCGCGCATCCGGGTCGCGACACAGCCGACCTTCACACGCTACGTGTTCGAGCTTCCCGATGTGATCCCGGTGTCCGCCGATCGTGGCACCAGCGACATCACGCTAAAATTTGCCGCCCGGCTGAAGTTCGATTTCGGCGACCTCAAGGCCAGGCTGCCGGGTACGGTGAAGGCGGTCGAGAGCTTCGATCAGGCCGATACGGTTGCGGTCCGCTTCGTGCTGAATGGCAAGGCCGATATTCGCACGTTCCGCGAGGACAAGAATTACGTCCTCGATGTTGGAAGTTCGGATGCCAAGGAAGCGGTGGCCCCCGCTCGTACCGACGACGTCTCGCAGTTGATGAGTGAGGTTGCGAAGAAGGGCAGCCCGCTCGCCGGCGCGGAACCCCCGCAGACCATTGCCGCCGCGGCACCGCAAGCGGCGAAGGCGGAGCAGGGGGTTGCCCCACCGCCCGCTGCTGCACCTGTTCCCGAGGCGGCCCGAGCCGCATCGCCCCCGAAGGCTGCCGCTGCGGCCGCGGTTGCGGCACCGCGCGTGGCTGCGGCGCCGGCTCCCGCTGACAGTCAGCGCCAACCGGCGGCCAAACCCGCGCCCGAGAATCCATCGCGTCCCGCAGTCGCACCTACGCCGCGTGACGCAACCGCGCCAGCGCCGCGGCCTGCCATCGCGCCTGCGCTTGGAGTGGCACCCGCTGATGGCAACAGTCAGGTCAACGTCGAGGTCGGTCGTCAGGCAGACAATCTGCGTCTGACCTTTCCATTCCCGGTTCCGACCCCGGCCGCGATCTTCCGGCGTGCCGGCACCTTGTGGATGGTCTTCGACGCGCGCAGTCCGATCGCGCTGCCGGATCTCGAAACCGGTTCGGGCGGCATGATCCGCCACGCATTGGGCACGGCATTGCCAGACGGCTACGTGGTCCGGCTGATGCTGGACCGCCCAAGACTGGTCGGTGCGACAGCGGAAGGCAACACCTGGACGATTACCGTCGGCGATTCCATTGCCATCCCAAGCGCGCCCCTGTCGGTCGATCGGACCATGGCCAATGCGGCGCGCCCAAGCATTTCGATTCCTCTGGAACAGGCGCGCGAACTGCATCGCATCGCCGATCCCGAAATGGGCGACAGCCTGCTGGTGGTGACGGCGCCCGGGCCGGCGCGCGGCTTCATCAAGCCACAGGATTTCGTGGAATTCCGCGCGCTCGCGTCCACGCATGGCGTGGCGCTGCAGCCGCTCGCAGACGACGTGCAGGTCGAACTGGTCCCGGACAATATCGTCATTGCCCGGCCGGGCGGCCTGACATTGTCGGGACCGGGGGCCGCAGCGCGTTCGGCATCGGTTCACAAGTCGATGGTGTTCGATCCGCAACTCTGGGGCTTCGACCGCCAGTCCGACATCACCGAGCGTCAGAACAAGCTCACCGCGGCTGCCGCCGACATGGGCGAATCCAAACGCAATATCCCGCGGCTCGAACTGGCCCGGTTCTTCCTGTCGCGCGACATGTTCCCCGAGGCCAAGGGCGTTCTGGATGTCGCGCTGTCCGAAGAGGGCCCGACCGCCAGCGATCCGTCCGCCCTCGTGCTGCGGGCCATCACAACGCTCATGTTGAACCGGCCCGAGGATGCGCTGAAGGAGCTCAATCATCCGATGCTCGGCGACCAGCTTGATGCGCCGCTGTGGCGCGCCGTCGCTCAGGCCCGGCTCGGCAAGTGGGAACAGGCCTCGCGCGGGTTCAAGAGCGCTCAGGGCGCCATTACAACGCTTCCGCTGGAGCTGCAGCGCGTCGCTCTGAAGGAGGCGCTGCGGGCAGCCATCGAGGTGCGCGATTACGAAATCGCACAGCATCTGTTGAGCGAGTTCCAGACCGTCGGCTCGGCCACCGAGATGCAACCGGCCATGGCGGTCCTGCAGGGCCGTCTCGCCCAGGGTCTCGGCAAGAACGCCGAGGCGCTGCGCTATTTCCGTCAGGCTGCGGATTCGGACGACCGCCCGTCCGCGGCGCAGGGACAATTGCGCAGTCTGTCGCTGCGCTATGACACCGGCGACCTGAAACGCGCCGATCTGATAGGCGAACTTGAGACATTGACGACGGTCTGGCGCGGCGACGACACCGAAATCGAGGCGTTGCAGAAATTGGCGCGGCTCTACACCGAGGAGCAGCGCTACCGCGATGCGTTCTATGTGATGCGCTCGGCCCTCAAGGCACATCCCAACGCGCAAGCGAGTCGCCGCATCTATGACGAGGCCGCGGTGACCTTCGACTCCCTTTTCCTCGCCGGGCGAGGCGACGCATTGCCCGCGATCGAGGCGCTGGGACTGTTCTACGATTTCCGCGAACTGACCCCGATCGGGCGCCGTGGCGACGAGATGATCCGCCGACTCGCAGATCGCCTGGTTTCGGTGGACCTGCTGCCGCAGGCAGCGGAACTGCTTCAGCATCAGATCGACAACCGGCTGCAGGGCGCCGCGCGCGCGTATGTCGCGACCAGGCTGGCGGTGATCTATCTGATGGACAACAAGCCCGCCCGCGCGCAAAGCATCCTGCGTGCGACCCGCTCCGCCGAACTGAACACCGACCTGCGCAATCTGCGGCTGCTGCTCGAGGCGCGCGCGCTGTCGGATACCGGCCGTCATGACGTCGCGCTCGAGGTCATCGAGAATATCGACAATCGCCAGGCGGTGCGCCTCCGCTCCGATATTCTCTGGTCCGCCAAGCGCTTCAACGAATCCGCCGAGCAGATCGAACTCATGTATGGCGAACGCTGGCGGGACTTCGCGCCGCTGTCGGATATCGAGCGCGCCGATGTGCTGCGGGCGGCGATCGGCTATTCGCTCGCTGCGGATACGATCGGCGCCGAGCGCCTGAGAGAGCGCTACGAAGCCAAGATGCGCGAAAGCCCCGACAAGCGATCGTTCGAGATCGCGACCGCGCCTCAGGCGTCAAACAGCACGGAATTCGCCGAGCTCGCGAGGACCGTTACTAATTTCAGCGCGTTCGATACATTCCTGCGCGATATGCGAGAACGCTATCCGGAGATCGGGACTCTGTCCCCGGACGAAACCCGTCAGCAGCTTCAGGATCACTCGCGGGCCCGCTTCGACCCGGAACCGACTGCGTCGATTACGCGACGCTGATTCAGCAGCACTCCATCGCAGACAGCCGCTCCCAGTTTTTGATTATTGTATTTCCAAAGTGAAGTTGTTCTTGTTCGTGGCGCTTTAACAAGCGCGACGACAAATCGAACGCACGATCAACAACTCTCCATCAAAAGCACTTTACTCCGCATCGCAGCGTTGATGCATTCGCCTGCGTTGAATCACGCGAGACAATACTTCGATCAACAAGATCCTCGCGTGAATATGGGGGCATTATGCGATCGAGTGACAGGGCCGCGGCTGCGGCGATCAGGACCTTTGCGTCAGCCGCGGTTTTGACCGGCGTGGTTGCGGCGCTGCCGGCGCAGGCACAGACCTCGCTTCCGACCATCGATGTACAGCGCGCGCCGCGTGGAACTGGAACTTCGGTCAGCCAGCAAACCCGCGGTACGCCGGCTCCGGCGCCACAGCCAGCCCCGGCGCCTGTTGAAAATGCGTTCAGTGAGGTCGACGGCTATCTCGCCAACCGCAGCGCCACCGCCACCAAGACCGACACGCCGATCAGCGAGATTCCGCAATCGATCACGGTCGTGACGGCGGACGAAATTCGCGATCAGGGCGCAACGACGTTGCAGGAGACGCTGCGCTATGTGCCCGGTGTCTACGCGGACGCATATGGTCCGGACTCGCGCAGCGATGGTGAACTCGTGCGCGGCACGACGCCGGTCACCTATCTCGACGGGATGCGGCTGATCAATGGCGGCTACTGGAACCAGTACCGGCCCGACCCCTATACGCTGTCGCGGGTCGAGGTCTTGCGCGGCCCGGGATCGGTTCTGTACGGCGACAGCCCGTCCGGGGGACTGATCAACGCGGTCTCCAAGCGGCCGCAGGAAAAGGACCACCACGAACTTGGCGTGCAATATGGCAGCTTCGATCGCCTGCAATTCCAGACCGACCTGACCGGAAAGCTGACCGCCGACGGCCAATGGCTGTATCGCCTGATCGGCATCTACCGCGATGCCGATACCCAGACCGATTTCGTGAAGAACGATCGCCAGACGGTGATGCCGGCAATCACCTGGCGGCCGACGAAGGATACGGACTGGACAGTGATCGGCCTCTACCAGAAGGACAAGACCGGTTCGTCGACGGCGTTCCTGCCGCTCAACGGCACGCTGTATTACAATCCCAACGGCCGGATCCCGATCAACCGGTTCACCAGCGAGCCGGGCTGGGACAAATACCAGACCACGACACAGGCGATCACCAGCCTGTTCGAGCATTCGTTCAGCAATAACTTCAAGATCTTCAGCCGTTTTCGTTATTCGCACGACGACGGCATCTACCAGACCATGTACCCGGATAATTACTCCAATCCGTTCAACCCGTACGTGAACGCGTCACAGCAAAGCGTGTATCGCTATACTTACGGGCTAAACACCAGCCGGAATATGCTCACCGCCGACACCGGCGGGCAATGGGACTTCGCCACCGGTACGGTGACGCACAAGGTGCTGTTCGGAGTCGACATCCGAAATCTCACCGAACAGTCGAGCAGCGGCTACGGCTACGATATCAATCCCTTCAATCTCTATAATCCGGTTTACGGTCAGGCGACGGCTTATCCGGTGCTGCTCCAGGATCCCGGCATCCGCCAGCAGGTCACCGGCCTTTATATCCAGGATCAGATGCGCTTCGGGCAGTTCCTGGTCACGGCGGGCGTCCGCCGCGATGAACTGAAATCCGAGGCGGAAGGGATTCCGAGCCAGGAGGATGCGGCGACAACCAAGCGACTCGCGGTGATGTACGAAACGTCCTTCGGCCTCAACCCGTACGTCTCGTATTCGGAATCGTTCAATCCGATTCTCGGCTCGAATATCTGCGCCGGGTTCTGCAAGCCGGTCGAGGGCAAGCAATACGAGGCCGGCTTCAAGTACAAGGTCTCCAACAGCGCGGTCTTCAATGGCGCGGTCTATGAGATCCAGGAAAAGAACCGGCTTACACCCGGACCCGTCCCGTTCGTCTCGATCCAGACCGGCGAGAACACGATCCGTGGATTGGAACTCGAATATATCGGCAGCATCACGCCCGATCTCGATATCATCGCCTCGTATTCGTATATCGATGCGAAGATCACGCAGGGCGCATTCGCCGGCAGCCAGGTGGAGAGCGTACCGCGGAACTACGCCTCGCTGTGGGCCAAGCACAAGCTGACGTTGTTCGGCGTGTCCGGGTTCAGCATCGGCGGCGGCGTGCGCTACATCGGCGAGTCGTGGTCGACCGGCGCATGGCCGACGGCAAACGACGTTTACACGGTCACCACGCCCGCCCACACATTGTTCGATGCGATGTTCGCCTATGAGGACAAGAACTGGCGGTTCCAGGTGACCGGCACGAACCTCGCGGACAACATCTACTTCGCAAGCTGCCTGGCGCGCGGTGACTGCTTCTACGGCAATCGCCGTAATGTCATCGGAACGTTGACCTACAAGTTCTGACGGAAAGAGAATAAAGCATGCTCAGTCGCGGCTCGGTAAAAGTCTGGTCCAAAATCCATACCTGGACCAGCATGATCAGCATGGTGTTTCTGCTGCTGCTCTGCGTCACCGGGCTGCCGCTGATCTTCAACCATGAACTGAACCACGCGCTTTACGACGAGGTGGAGCCGGCCGCGCTTCCGGCCGATACGGCTCCGGCCAATCTGGACAGGATCGTCGAGAACGGGCTCGCCCGAAATCCCGGCCATGCCGTCCAGTTCATGTTCTGGGATCGTGACGAACCCGAACTGATCTGGCTCAGCATCGGCAAGGCGGTCGATTCCAACCCCGACCAGAACCGATTGCTGAAACTCGATTCGCGCACCGGGGAATTTCTCGAAGAGGTCGATTTCCGAAACCGCCTGACCTACGTGATCTACCGGCTGCATGTCGATATGTATGCCGGACTTCCCGGCAAGCTGTTCCTCGGGCTGATGGGCTTACTGTTCTGCGTCGCCATCGTCTCCGGCGTGGTGCTGTACTGGCCCTCCACACGCAAGCTCGATTTCGGCGCCATGCGCCGCGACCGGCCGCGGCTCGTGCACTGGCTCGATCTGCATAATCTGCTCGGCGTCGTCACCGTGGTGTGGGCGCTGACGGTCGGCTTCACCGGCGTGATCAACACCTGGGCCGACCTGATCTTCAAACTCTGGCAGAACGACCAGCTTGTGGCGATGACGCAGGCCTACAAGGATCGCGGGATGCCAGCGGGACCCACATCGGTGGATCAAGCGGTGGCCGCCGCGCGCGAGGTGATGCCTGGCATGAAGCCGTCCTTCGTCGCCTTTCCCGGCAATCCCTTCTCGAGCAAGAGCCACTATGCCGTCTTCATGCGCGGCGAGACGCCGCTGACATCGCGCCTGCTGCGTCCGGCCCTCGTTGAGGCCGAGACCGGCAAGCTGACCGACAGCCGCGAATTGCCGCTTTACACCAAGGCGCTGCTGGTGTCGCAGCCGCTGCATTTCGGGGACTACGGTGGCATGCCGCTCAAGATCATCTGGGCGGTGCTGGATATCGCGACCATCGTCGTTCTGGTCACCGGACTGTATCTCTGGGTGGTGCGGATCAGGCGCCGGCGCGCGGCGCGCCCGGCCGTTCGTGCCGCTTACGCCGCCGCGCAGCGCTGATCGCCGTCGATCCCGATGCAGCGTTCTGCGTTACAGGTCTTTGCGGTTCCAATCGTGCTCGGCGTCCTGAGTGCGGTCGGACTAATCGCGGCCCTTCTCGGCGACAACGTATGGGATGCGGTGTCGTGGCTGACGCTGGGCCTGCCCTGCGTCGTGATGGCGTGGTTCTGGTTCGGGGCAGGGCGGAGACGATAGCAAAGATGCATCGGCCGGATTTCGCGCCGTACGCAGACGCTTCAGGACGATGACGAGTCGACGACGACACTGCCACCGGTTCCGGATTTGCCGCTGACGATGCTGCGGCGCTCCGCCTCGTCGAGATAATCGCGCATCGACATTCTGGCGTGCTCATCCGACATTTGCTTGAGTACGTCCTTGATCCGCTCGAGTGCGGCGAGACAATCGGGATTGTCGGATCGCCGCTGCTCGACATGGACCAGCGAGCTGATGATCTGCAACTGGTTGCCGATGCGATGGTTGATCTCGCGGATCAGCGCGTCCTTCTGTTTCGTCCGTTCGGTGACAAGGCGCTCAAGCTCCGCCCGTTGCTGCCGCGGCGAGGGCAAATCCTTGATCTGCGGGATGATATACGCGAATGCCAGTGCGGTCCCGACCGACACCAGCGCGGTGAACGCGGTGACGAACGCGTGCAACCGCAGGAGCTCCGCGCCGGCAAAGGCCGACCACGCATGCACAAGATGGGTGAGGCCGCAGGCCACGATAAAGACTACGAACAGCAGCCAGAGCCATGGATAGGGGATGTCCGCGCGGCGGTGGCGCAGGACCACGGCCATCGTAACCGGAATCGCGAAATAGGCCGACGCGATCGCCAGGTCGCTGACAACCACGACCCAGAACATGGTTGCGTCGGAACTGCAGATTTCCAGAATGCGTTGGATCATCCCGTCCCCCGGACTGCCGAGCTTACAATATTTCCAGGAAATGCGATGGCGGTAACAGCGGAGCGTCAATCCGGTTCCAGGTGCGACGCCGAAGCCTTTCGAGATACGCGGAACAGGGATGGCTGTTTGCGGCGTGAAGCGTCTGCGCGCTTAGCGCTGGCGCACAGTTCCTTCGAGGAAGCCGGAGCGCGAACTCGTTCGCGAATGGACGCCGTAAGAGGACAGGCCCTCAGGGGTAACGAGAAGGCACCGCTTTAAGTCCCGTAACTCTGTATCAGACTGCCCGCGACCAGCGTCCAGCCGTCGACCAGCACGAAAAAGATCAGCTTGAAGGGGAGGGATACCACGACCGGCGGCAGCATCATCATGCCCATCGACATCAGGACGGATGCGACCACGAGATCGATGATCAGGAATGGCAGGAATAGCAGGAAGCCGATCTCGAAGGCCCTTTTCAGCTCCGAAATCATGAAGGCCGGAATCAGGATGCGCAGCGACACATCTTCCGGCGTTGCCGGCTTGGCTTCGCGGGACATGTCCACGAACAGTGCGAGATCTTTCTCGCGCACATTTTTCAGCATGAAGGTCTTGAACGGCCCGGTCGAGCGTTCGAAGGCCTGCTCGGTCGTGATCTCGTTGTTCAGCAGTGGACGGACGCCGGCGTCATAGGCGTTCTGGAAGGCCGGCCCCATCACGAAGGCGGTGAGGAACAGGGCAAGCGCCACGATTACGGCATTCGGCGGCGCTGTGCCGGTGCCAAGCGCGGTGCGCAGCAGCGACAGCACCACCACGATCCGCGTGAAAGAGGTCATCATCACAAGGATCGACGGCGCAAGCGACAGCACCGTGATCAGCGCGATGAGCTGGATCACGCGCTCGGTCAGGCCAGCGCCTTGTCCGAAATTGATGCTGACATCCTGCGAGAAAGCAGGGCCGGCGATGCTGAGGAGGCTTACGAGGACCGCGGCTCCCGTCAACAGACGGACGCAAGCCGCGTTTGGTCTCGTCAGGAAGGTTTCCCCGAAGGACGGCCGAGAAGGCTCGCCATTTCTTCCTCGATGCTACCGAAGACGTCATCGGTCTTGCCGGGCTTGACGTCAGCGGTGGTGGCTTCCGGCTCGATGGTGACGATCGGGGCGGTGGCGGGAGCCGCGACCGGCACGGCTTGCTGGGCGGCCGGTGCGACCGGTGGTGCAATCGGCGGCGCGACCGGTGGGGCGACCTGAGGCGCAACCGGAGGCGCGGCGCGCGGTGCATCTGCCGATGGCTTCACCGCAGGCGCCGGGCGAGGGGCCGGAGCAGCAGGCGCGGGAGACGGCCGGCGCAGCGCAGCCTCAAGCCGCGATGCCATGTCGGCGAGATTCTGATCGGCCTCTGCGTTGGCAGGCGCCGGAGCGGGTTTCGGACGCGGCGCCTCGATCGCCGTGGCGGGGGCGACCGGTTCGGCCGGGCGAACCGACAATTCGGCGGCGAGGCCGGCGAGGGCGTCGGCCGAGCGCGAGCGCTTCGGCGCGGCTGCCACCGGTGCCGCGATTGCTGGTGCCGGTGCCGCTACTGCCGGCTCCGGCGGCAGCGCCCAATGCGATGCATCGTCGAGCGAACCGGGCCGCGATGCGCGCGCCGGACGCGGCGCGACCTCCGGCTGCAACGGCCAGGCGGTCTCTTCCGCCGGCGCAGGCCGCGCAAGGTTATCGGCGGGCGAGGATACCCGCGACGTTGCGGCCTCGCGGGTGCTCTGACCCCTGACGATGTTGGCTTCTACGACGATGTCCGTCGGGCCCCCGATCATGATGAGGTGCTCGGTATTGTCTCTTCTGATCAGAACAAGCTTTCGTCGGCCATCGACGGCTCCGGCTTCGATGACCGCCAGCCGCGGCGCACGCCCGCGCGCGCCGGTCCCGCCGAGCGCCCCGGTCCCGAACCTGCGGATCAGCCAGGCAGTCACGCCAATCAGCGCGAAGACCACCACGAATGCGATGAAAAAACGAACGGGAAGCGATGTTCCTTCGCCGAAAAGGCTATCCATCGGACCTACCGGGCCTCCCTGCTGCGGGGCGAAAGAACGCGATTTCGCCCGTTCGGTTAAGGTCTCGGCAATCTTTGCCGCCCCAAGCACTAACGAAGTCTTAACGCGCCCGGTCGCCCCTTATAGCGATTCTCGGGCGATTTCGTTGCAAGACTTCGCAAATTGGTAAATCGGGCATCCGAGGCCAAAGCATGGCCGCGGCCGCATTAACCAGACATTAACCATATACCCGGCAAAGATTGCCGGTGTTTTCATGCTCGAAGAAACCGCGATGCCGATCTCAAGATTGCCGATCCTCGACATGCTCCGCACCAAAATGCAGTGGCATCAGGAACGTCAGCGTCTGCTCGCGGAAAATATTGCCAATGCCGACACGCCGAAGTTCCAGCCGCGCGATCTGACCCCGCCGACCTTCGACCGGTCCACCTCGATCGCCCAGCCGGTCGCCCTGCAGCGGACGAGTTCGGCACATCTCGCCAGCGCGATGAGCGCGGGTACCGGAGTCTTCCAAAGCACGCCGGGCGGGTCGGAAACGCGGCCCAGCGGTAACGGCGTAAGTCTCGAAGAGGAAATGCTCCGGGTCGCCAAGAACCAGATGGACTACCAGGCGGCCACGACGATCTACAGCAAGAGCCTCGGTCTCGTGAAAACAGCCATAGGCAAGCGATAAGGGAGGGAAGGGTGGATTTCATCAAGTCGATCGCCATCGCCGCCTCCGGTCTGCGCGCGCAGTCCGGCCGCATGCGGGTGATCTCGGAAAATATCGCGAACGCCGATTCGACCTCGCACAATGCGTCGGCTGATCCGTATCGCCGGAAGATACCGAGCTTCACCAGTGAAATCGATCGCTCCCTCGATGCGCGGGTGGTCAAGCTCGGCCCGGTCCACACCGACAAGTCTGCATTCTCGACCAAGCATATGCCCGGGCACCCGGCGGCGGATGCCAGCGGCCATGTCAAGTTTCCCAACGTCAATACGCTCGTGGAAATGACCGACATGCGCGAGGCGCAGCGATCCTATGAGGCCAATATCAACGTCATCAGCGCCACGCGGCGGATGCTCCAGCGCACTATCGAAATTCTGAAAGCCTGAGGAGGCGCGATCATGCAGTCGGCGGCAAGTGCGGCAAAGGCCTACGCGACGCTCGCGAAGCTCGGCGATCCGGCGGGCGCCGCGTCCAAGATCAAGGACACCGCCGGCGGCGAGAATTTCGGCGCGATGCTGAAGGACGCCATGACCTCGGTGAACCAGGCCGCACGCGCGTCCGATAATCATGCGCATGCGCTCGCGACCGGAAAGGCCAATGTCGTCGACGTGGTGACGGCGGTCGCCGAATCGGAGGTCGCGGTGGAAACCCTGGTCGCTGTGCGCGACCGGGTGATCGCCGCGTATGAGGAAATCATGCGGATGCCGATCTGAGCGAGCGCAACAGCAGAAGAAAAAGCAATGACAGGTCCTGAAGTCCTCGATGTAGCGCGCGATTCGATCGTCACGCTGGTGCTGGTGGCGGCCCCGCTCATGCTGATCGGACTGGCGGTCGGTGTCGTCATCTCGCTGTTCCAGGCGCTGACCCAAATCCAGGAAATGACGCTGGTCTTCGTCCCGAAAATTCTGGCGATCTTCGTGGCCATGCTGGTGGCGCTTCCGTTCATGGCCGACTCAATGCAGGGTCACATGATGCGGATTTCCGCACGCATCGTGAACGGGGGATGACAGGCGCGCGGCAAGGGCAAGACGCCTTGTCGCAGCGGCGGTGAGAAGCCATGCGGGTCGACATTTCCATGCTGCCCGCCCTGGCCGCCACGTTCATGCTGGTGTTCGCCCGCATCGGCACCATGGTGATGCTGCTGCCGGGCCTCGGCGAAATGAGCATGCCGGTGCGGGTGCGGTTGACGATCGCGCTGGTGCTGAGCGCGATGTTCCTGCCGCTGCATCGCAACGCCTACAATATCGATCTTCGCGAATTCGGCCCGGTCCTCTTCATGCTTGGGCATGAGATCCTGATCGGCGCCATTCTCGGGCTGGTCGCGCGGCTGTCGATCTCCGCCCTTCAGGTCGCGGGTGCGGTGATCGCCCAGCAAATGGGGCTCGGCTTCGTCACCGCGATCGACCCGACGCAGGGCCAGCAGAATGTCATCGTCGGCAACTTCCTCGCGCTGCTCGCCCTGACGCTGATTTTCGCCACCGACATGCATTACCTGGTGATCGCCGCGCTGAACGACAGCTACCGCATCTTCGCGCCGGGTGCCGCGATCATGGTCGGCGACGTGGCGAAACTGATGACCGATACCATCGCCGGCGCTTTCAAGGTCGGCATCCAGCTCAGCGCGCCGTTTCTGATTTTCGGCCTGCTGTTCAACCTTGGCCTCGGTGTGCTGTCGCGGCTGATGCCGCAGATGCAGGTCTTCTTCGTCGGTTTGCCGCTCTCGATCCTGATCGGAATGCTGATTCTCCTCGTCGTGATCGGAGCGATGATGGGAACCTTCCTCGAGTTCTTCGGCGCGGTCCTGCGCCAGATCGCTCCCTATTCCTGAACGAAAGACAGCGGGATGGCCGAGCAAAGCGAAGACAACGAAAAATCAGAAGACCCAACACAGAAGCGGCTGGACGACGCGCTCGAGCGCGGCGATGTCGCGAAAAGTCAGGAGGTCTCGACCTGGTTCGTGCTGGCCGGCGGAACGCTGATGCTGGTGGCCTTTTCCGGCTCGATGGGGGCGAGCCTGAAAGCGACAATGGCCGGACTGATCGCGAATGCGCATCAGATACCAACCGACGGCGCCGGCCTCGTCCGTCTGTCCAGCCGGATCGGCTCCGAGGTGATCGCGGCCATCGCGATCCCGATCCTGCTGGTCGCGCTGTTTGCGGTCGCCGGCAACATGATCCAGCACCGGCTGGTCTGGTCGACCGAGAGCCTCAAGCCCAAGTTCTCGAAAATCTCGCCGGCCGCCGGCCTGAAACGGCTCTTCTCCAAGGTCGCGCTGGTCAACTTCGCAAAGGGTATCGCCAAGATCGTGCTCCTCGGCACGGTGATGACGATGCTGCTGTGGCCCGAGCGCGACCGGCTCGAAATGCTGGTCACGCTCGATGTTGCCGCGATCCTGCCGTTCACATCGTTCTTCTCTTTGAAGATGCTCGGCTTCGTGGTGGTGATCATGGCCTTCATCGCGGCCGCCGATTTCTTCTTCCAGTACCGGCAATGGTACGAAAAACAGAAGATGTCGCTGCAGGAGATCAAGGAAGAGTTCAAGCAGAGCGAAGGCGATCCGATGATCAAGGCGCGGATCCGCCGCATTCGCGAGACGCGCATGCGCAAGCGCATGATCGCCGCGGTGCCGGACGCCTCGGTCGTGATCATGAACCCGACCCACTACGCGGTCGCGCTCAAGTACGAACGCGGTGACAACGCGCCGCTCTGCGTCGCCAAGGGCATCGACACGATCGCGCTCAAGATCAGGGAGGTCGCGGAGGCGCATAACGTGCCGGTGGTCGAGAACGCGCCGCTGGCCCGCGCACTGCACGCCACGGTCGAGGTCGATCAGGAGATTCCGTCCGAACATTACCGGGCAGTGGCCGAGGTCATTGGCTACGTGATGCGGCTGCGCGGCGGGCGAAGGAATTGACGGTATGGCGCCGGACCCGACTTTCGTCAGTCCCCGCGCAGGCGGGAACCCGGTCTGTTTGGCTCCGGGTCGCCGCTTTCGCGGGGACGAACGGGACAGGGCGGGGGCGTAAAGGCCCCTTGCGGATCACCTCGTGCATGAGGCATCAGGAATCATGGCGGCAGCAGATTTGGGCGAGATGAAGCTTCATCGATCGCAACGCGGCGGCAGTATCGGGCTGGTGCTCCTGATTGCCGTTGTGCTGGTCGGCGCCGCGGTCGGGCTGTTGCAGGTCGGGCGCGGCAATGCCGCTCTTTATATCCTTATCCTGCTTGCCATTCTGGGCACCGTCGGGGTGTTTTCGCTGTTCGCGCTTGCGTCGGGAATTCTGCGCTTTGCCGGGCAGGAGAGCGAAGGCTCGGAAATCCGCGGCCTGGTCGACGGCGCCTTTGACGGCATTCTGGTCACCGATGCCGGCGGCCGGATGCTCTACGCCAATGAGGTCTATCTCCACCTGATCGGTGCTGCGAGCGCGAAGGACGTCCGGCCGATCGAGCGGGTTTTTCTCGGCGATCCCGACGTATCGGAGGCGGTTTACCGGCTGCTGAAGGCTGCGCGCGAGGGACGCCGGCTGCAGGAGGAGGTGCGGGTCGGCGGGATGCCCGGAGAGCCGGGACGCTGGCTGCGGTTGCGGGTCCGGCCGGGCGGGCGTCCGGATGGCCGCGGGCGCAAGGACCGGACGACGATCTGGAGCGTCGCCGACGTTACGCGCGACCGTGAAAAGCAGGAGAATGTCTTCCAGGAATTGCAGCACGCGATCGATTATCTCGATCACGCGCCGGCCGGCTTCTTCTCCGCCGATGCCGCGGGCAATATCGTCTATCTGAATGCCACGCTGGCAAGCTGGCTCGACCAGGATCTCGCGGAAGTCGGATCCGGCGGTCTGAAACTCGCCGACATCGTGCCGGGCGAGGGGGCTTCGCTTCTGTCGCTGCCGCCGATGCCGGGCGAAGTGAAAACCGAAGTCCTCGACCTCGACTTCAAGACCCGGAGCGGCCGGTCGATTCCGGTCCGGCTATTCCACAAGGTGGCTTTCGGCGCCGACGGTGCGCCCGGACCGTCACGGACGCTCGTGTTGAACCGCGCGCGTGGCGAGGACGAGGATGCGCAACGCGCCGCCGAAGTGCGCTTCATGCGCTTCTTCAACAATACGCCGATGGCGATCGCGACCGTCGACCGGTCGGGTCGGATCGTCCGCTCCAATGCCCTGTTCGCGCGCATGTTCCAGGGCGCGGGCGAGGCCGAGCGCAGCATCCTGTCGACCGTGGCGGAACGCGAACGCGGCGCGCTCGAACAGGCGATTGCCATGGCCAGCGAAGGCCAGGGCGATATTCCTCCCGTCGAGGCGGCCTTGTCGGCAGGGGCCGAACGCTTCGCGACCTTCTTCGTCACCGCGATCGACGAAAACGGCGACCACGATTCGGAATCCGCGATCATCTACGCGCTCGACAACACCGAGCGGCGGGCGCTGGAAAACCAGATCAAGCAGCAGCAGAAGATGGACACCGTCGGCCAGCTCGCCGGCGGCATCGCGCATGACTTCAACAACGTTCTGTCGGCCATCATGATGGCGACGGATTTCCTGCTCGGCGCCCACAAGCCGACCGATCCGTCCTTCGCCGACATCATGCAGATCAAGCAAAATGCCAATCGCGCCGCCTCGCTGGTGCGTCAGCTGCTGGCCTTCTCGCGCCGGCAAACGCTGCGGCCGCAGGTGCTCGATCTCGGCGAGTCGCTGTCCGATCTGACGATCCTGTTGCGGCGGCTGATCGGCGAAAAGGTCAAGCTCGAGGTCGTGCATGGCCGCGATCTGTGGCCGGTGAAGGTCGACCTGTCGCAATTCGAACAGGTCATCGTCAATCTCGCGGTCAATGCGCGCGACGCGATGCCGGATGGCGGAAGTCTCACGGTCCGGACCGCGAATGTGCCGTCG
Source organism: Pseudorhodoplanes sp. (assembly GCF_059499825.1). Lineage (NCBI taxonomy): Bacteria > Pseudomonadati > Pseudomonadota > Alphaproteobacteria > Hyphomicrobiales > Pseudorhodoplanes > Pseudorhodoplanes sp. Next base: position 431,879 of record NZ_JCABZI010000002.1, on the reverse strand, counting down.
GGCGATCAGCGCATCGCGTCCTACAAGGGGATGCCGAACGGGGACTATGTTCTGGTCGAGGTCAGCGACGCCGGAACCGGCATGCCGCCCGAGGTCATGGCGCAGATTTTCGAGCCGTTCTTCTCCACCAAGGAAGTCGGCAAGGGGACCGGGCTGGGCCTGTCGACGGTCTATGGCATCGTCAAGCAGACCGGCGGCTTCATCTACGTCGATTCCGAACTCGGCAAGGGCTCGACCTTCCGCATTTTCCTGCCGCGCCATATCGCCGAAAAGGAAGAACCGGCCGAAAAGCCCGCACCCGAAGCCGTCGCGGCGGCGGGGGCTGTGGCACAGGCGGCGCAGGCCGATCTGACCGGGCGGGGCACCGTGCTTCTGGTCGAAGACGAGGAAGGACTGCGGGCGCTCAATGCGCGCGGGCTCGCATCCCGCGGCTATACGGTGCTGACCGCATCCAACGGCGTCGAGGCGCTCGAGGAGCTCGAACGCAACGAGGGCAAGGTCGATATCGTGGTGTCCGACGTCGTGATGCCGGAAATGGACGGCCCGACGTTGCTCCGGGAAATGCGGAAAAAGAACCCGGATCTGAAAATGATCTTCGTTTCGGGCTATGCCGAGGACGCCTTCCAGAAGAACCTGCCGCCCGGTGGGCAGTTCGCGTTCCTGCCGAAGCCGTTCACGCTCAAGCAACTGGTCGAACAGGTGAAGACGACGCTGGCGTCGTGAGATTAGAGCGGGTTACCAGCCGTTATAGGCCGGACCCCAGCGGCCGGCGCGGCGGCAGACGAAGCCGATATAATCGCCGTACCAGGGATGGACGCTCGTGATCACGGCATATTTGCCGTAGCGCATGCAATGGGCGCCGGCCATCTGCAGGGCGACCTCATCGGCGCCCGGGCGGTAAGGGATGATCCCGCCAGTATCGTTGCCTTTCACGCCGTAGCCGCCCCACAAGAACACCTGCAGCACGATCCCGGCGGCAAGCGCGCGGAATGCGGGCCTGTTCGATCGCGGCATCTGCATCGGTAGTTCCCCCACTTGCGAGCGACGATGTCGCACCCGCCTATCCCCAGTGGCAGATATTATGTCAGGTGAAACGGCGCGGCTCCAGTGCCGGGGCGACACGGTGCGGGACTTATCATCGGCATCCGCGTTGCCTATATGTCCGCCGAACGAACGTGGTCTGGGAGGACCTTCAATGCCGGTGTTGTGGAAATTTCGCTATATCCTGAGCGGCCTAGCCGCCTTCGCATTGCTCGCGGTCACGGTGATCGACGCCGACGCCGCTCGTCGCGGCGGAGGTTTCGGCAGCCGGGGCAGCAAGACCTACCAGGCGCCGCCCGCGACTCAGACCGCGCCGAATGCGGCGTCTCCGATCAACCGCTCGGTCACGCAGCCGCAGGCGCCGCGTCCGGGCAGCGTCGGCCAGGCCGGCGCTGCGGCGAAGGGCGGGCTGTTGAACCGGCCCGGTTTCATGGGCGGCCTGATGGCCGGCTTCCTCGGAGCGGGCCTGCTCGGCCTGTTGTTCGGCAATGGTCTGCTGGGCGGTCTGTCCGGTCTCGCCGGTTTTCTGGGGTTGCTGATCCAGGTCGTGCTGGTGGTCGTGGTCGCGCGGCTGCTCTGGTCTTGGTGGCAGCGCCGGCAGCAGCCGGGCTATGCCACGGCCGCGGGTCCGTCGATGCGGGACAATGCCGGTTACGATCGCCAGCCGGCGCAGCCGGCCTATGGTGGCGGCAGCGGCACGGCCGGCCTTGGAAGCGCTGGCCTTGGCGCCGGCGTTCCGATGGTTGGCACCGAGGATCTCGAACTCACCGCGGCCGACTTCGATGCCTTCGAGAAGCTGCTCGGCGACGTCCAGGCCGCTTATTCGGCTGAAGACCTCAACAAGCTGCGCGTGCTGGCGACGCCGGAAATCGTCGGCTATTTCGGCGAGGAGCTTGCCGAAAACGCGAGCAAGGGCGTGGTCAACACGGTCGGCGACGTGAAGCTGCTGCAGGGCGACCTTGCGGAAGCCTGGAGCGAGGGCAATACCGAATACGCCACCGTCGCGATGCGCTACACGTCGACCGACTACACCACGCAGCGTGCGACCGGCACCATCGTCGAGGGCGACAAGGAGCCGTTCGAGCGCACCGAATTGTGGACCTTCCGCCGCTCGCGCGGCGGCGAGTGGATGCTGTCGGCGATCCAGGAAGCCTGACAAAAGAAGCCTGAAATCAGGAAGCCTGATCGCTCGACGTGCGATCTGAAATGCAAAGCCCGGCGTGATCCGCCGGGCTTTTTTCTTGATGCGGTCCCTTGGTCCGCGTTCGCCTCAGCGCATCATGCGCCAGATCCACAGCACCGCGGCTGCACCCACGATCGCGCCGATGAAGGCGGCATTGCCCGGCGCGGCCAGTGCGACCGCGTGATAGCCGATGAACGCGCCCGCAATTCCCACCAGCGAGCTCGTCGCCATGCCGCGCGTCGAGCCCGCGATCTGCCGCGTGAGCCAGCCGGGTCCCGCAATGCGGTCGAAAATCAGGCCGGCGACGATGCCGATGGCGAGGATGATGATGAGCGTCAGTGCCGGGTCGATGCGCATGGCGGTGCTCCAGGAAAGGGTTTTCCCACGCTAGGCGCTTTTTGCGACGGCCGCCGGGTCTGCCGCCGCCATCCACGCCTATTTATAAGCAAACCCAAAACCGCTGGGCCCGGCCGCTCAGCCGGCAATCCTTGCGGCATCATTGCGGCAGGCTCCCGAAATCCCGCCCAGCCCCCGACATGAAATCGGCCGAACCGTCGGTTTCCCTTGTCGCGTTCCGGGGGAGGGACATCGGCCAGACATGCGACCGCGTCTTGTCATTGCATCCGTGTTGCTCGCGGGCCTGATCGCGCATGCGCCGATCGCGCCAACGGCGGCGGCTCCGCAGCGTCCGGCCGACTTCATCTCCTCCGACGAGGTGCTGACCTGGATCAACGCCTATCGGCACAAGCCCGATCCGCGGCGCTTGCCGGCCGCGGTGCAGGCGACCAGCCGTTTCGGCGGCCTGCGCGATCCGGAAAGCGCCGGTGTGTTCGTGGGATTCATCGCCGGCGTGATCGGTGCCAATCCGGATATCGCCGGCGACCTGATTGCGAAAAGCTTCCCGGTCAACCCCGAGGATGACTGGGCGCTGGTGCGTGCGATCGCGCATTCCGGTCTGCCGGACTGGAAGCACGTGCTCGCCGAAAATGCCTATCGCATGCCGGCGCGCAAGGTGATGGTGCAGAAATTCATCGACGGGTCGCTGCCGACACTGGGGGCGACCGTTGCGCAGACGCCGCCCACGGCGACCGATAAGATCAAGACGCTGTTCTCGCGCGACAAGCCGAAGGGACCGATGGTCGACTGGGCGCTGGATGCGTCGCCGGAAGTGCTCGACATGCTCTGGGGCAAGTTCTTCGCGACCGGCGATTACGGGCCGATCCTGCGCATCGTCGGCATGCTGCATTGGTCGAAGAACCGCGACAGCGTCGACAAGCTCACGCTCGGGGTGATGGCGAAATACACGCTGGCGAGCAATTCCGCGCGCGATCCGAAATTGCTGGCGATGCTGAAGCGCAGCGCCCGTCATCAGGACAAGGAGACCGCGGAGATCGTCAAGCAGATCACCGATGCCGCCGATAGCATGCAGCTGTCGGCGATCCGCAAGGAGGCGCTGGGCGCGATCGAGGACCTGAAGCGCAAGGGTCCCGGAAGCAAACGCGACATGATGACCGCGGGCCGGATCGGCGAGGGTGCGATTGCGCTTGGCTGCATCGGCGCCGCGGCCACCGGCACTGTCGCGCTCGGCCTGCCTTGCGTAGTCGGCGGCGCGATTGCCTCGGCGGCGATGCGGACGTGGTCCGGACAGTAGACGCGCCGCTTGTGTTGTTGTGGTCGCATCCTCCCGCGGTCGCGTTATGACCGACCGGGGTCGCCTTTATTGACCTGACCCCGGTTCCGGTGCTCTGGTTTCGTCCTCACAGGTGGCGGGGCCTTTCGTGAAACGTCTCCGGATCATCCACAACACCGAGTATCACTACAACGCGCCGGTCAGGTTCGGACCGCATCGCGTCATGATGCGGCCGCGCGAGGGACATGACGTGCGCATTGTTCATGGCCGTCTCGACGTGGAGCCGCAAGCGACCGTGCGCTGGCTGCGCGACATCTACAACAATTCCATTGCCATCCTGACCTTCGCCGAACCTGCGACGGTACTGCGAATTCTCGGTGAGGCGGATATCGACTATCTGCGCGACAATCCGATCGAATGCCTGATCGACCCGAGCGCGCGGCTGTTTCCATTCCAGTATGCGCCGGAGGAGCAGGTCGAACTGGTCCAGTATCGTCTTCCCAGTTATCCCTATGACGGCACCAAGCTGCGTGACTGGCTGCAGGCGCTGTACCGGCCGGGGCAGGCGATCGAGACATTCGATCTGCTGAACGATCTCAACAGCCATATCTACAAGTCGCTGACCTACAACAACCGCGACGAAGCCGGGGTGCAGACGCCCTGCGATACGCTGGCGCGCGGCACCGGCTCATGCCGCGATTACGCGGTGCTGATGATGGAGGCGGCGCGGCACTGGGGTTTCGGTGCGCGCTTCGTTAGCGGCTATATCCAGATGGCCGAAGGTCAGCACGGCGCCACTCACGCATGGACCGAGATCTACATTCCCGGTGCCGGCTGGCACGGTTTCGATCCGACCAACAACAAGATGGCCGGCAGCGAACATATCGCGGTCGCGGTATCGCGCGCGCAGGAGAAGGCCTCGCCGGTGTCCGGCATGTGGGACGGGCCTGCGAATGCGTTCAGCCACATGACCGTATCGGTTCAGGTCGTGGCGCTGTAGCGGGGCCGAACGGCGCGGTCGCAGCGCCGCCGATGGTGCCGGAACCCGAGTTCAAGACCGGCGTTGGCCTTTGAAACCCGACAACGAGAGCCGACGTCATGATCGAAAGAAATCCACCTGACCGCCGCGCCCGCACCGGGGTTTGGATCGGATTTGCTGCGTTTTGCGTGATCCTCATTGTTGGCGCGATTGCGATGCTGGTGACCTTCGGAGTTCCAGGCACCACGGGAGGTACCTCGCCAAGCCAGCAGCAAACGTCAGGCGCGCCGCAGCCGACCGTCGACATCCAAGACGGTACGACGCGGCAGAACACCACGGGTTACGGCGACAAGTCCGAGCAATAGATATTGTGCGATCAGACTGCGACCTTTACGGGGTCATATTCGAACACCCAGTCGTAGCGCTGCTTGACCTTGGCTTCCTGCCACTCGGTGTCGACGTAGCGGGCAGCCCCTTCGGCGTTTCCAAGCGCGGGATTGTGGAAGCGTGTGGCATTGTCGTTGGCGGCGCGGACCAGGCGGGCGGTGCGATCGCGCCTTGCATCCTCGTAGGTCTGCAGCGCCACGGGAATATCGTCACAGGCGTCGAGGCAGCGAGCGAGGACAACACTATCCTCGAGCGCCATGTTGGCGCCTTGTGCCATCATCGGAAGCGTCGGATGCGCGGCATCGCCGAGCAAAGTCACGCGGCCCATTGTCCATCGGTCGAGAGGTTCCCGTCCGAGCAGCGCCCATTTGTACGGCGTCTCGATATTGCGGATGAGGGTGTGAACGTCCTCGTTCCAGCCCGGAAAATCGCTCAGCGCCTCTTCCGTCGTGCCGCGTTCGGTCCAGCTTTCCACGCGCCAGTCGTTGCGTTCGATGGCGCCGCCGACATTCATGAGCGAGCCGCTACGGACCGGATAATGCACGACATGGCCGCCGGGTCCGACCCAGTTGGTGCCGACGAGGCGTCGCATCCGTTCGGGCAGGCGTTCCATCGGCACCAGTCCGCGCCAGATCATGAGCCCGGTGAACTGCGCCGGCATCTCGCCGAACAATGCGTTGCGAATCCTCGAATGTACGCCGTCGGCGCCGATCAGCGCATCGCCCTGAAACCGGGTGCCGTTCTCGCACAGCGCGGTGACGCCGCTCGCGTCCTGCTCGAAGCCGGTGACGCGGGCGCCCAGCGTGATGGCGTCGGGCGCCGCGGCGGTCACCGCATCCAGCAGGATGCGGTGCAGATCGGCGCGGTGGATCATGAAATAGGGTGCGCCATAGCGTTCGCGCGAGACCGCGCCGAGATCGAACAGCTTCCAGGTTTCGCCGGTGCTCCACAGCCGGATTTCCTTGCCGGCAGGCTCGCACCACACCTGCTTCAATGCAGGCTCGAGCCCGAGCGAAAACAGCGCATGCGCGCCGTTCGCCGAAATCTGCACCCCGGCGCCGATCTCGGCGAGTTCGCGCGCCTGCTCGATCACATGGACGCGCATGCCGCGCCGGATCAGCGCCAGCGCAGCGGTGAGTCCGCCGATGCCGGCGCCTGCGATCAGGATCGTGGAACGGGTGGTCATGGTTGAATCGGCATTGTCATGGCGCGGAGTTTTCAACTCCGTTGAGGCTCGCGCAAGCGCTAATCCGCATGGCCGGGCAGCGCGAAACGCGCGCGGTGTGTGTCGTCATTGCGGGTGCGGATCAATCCGGCTGGCGCGGTCAGGGCGTGCTTTTGGCCGCCGGCGCGTAGATCGCGCGCAGCTGCTGGTTGACGCCGGCATGCCGTTCGTCGACACGGCGCGCCGCATCGCTGATTTCGGTCAACGCCTGTGTGGCGGTGTCCTCAGCATGCTGTTGCGCCCGGGGGATCGCCGGCGGGATCAGTCGGGTTGGTGGGACGACGACGTCGACCGGGCGGGATGCGGCGGGCTGCTCGTTCGCCTGGCGCACCGGGTGCGGCTCGGCTTGCTGTTGCACAGGCTGAGCGGGAACAGGCTGCGGTTGCGACATCAGCCGAGCAGCGGCGACGAAGGGCACGACCTCGACCCGCCGCGGCGAAGCGGCCGGCCGCTCGGCGCGGGCAGCGGAATTGTCGGCGGGCTGAACCAGCAATGTGGTGAGCGCCGCGATCTCGGCCTTGATCGCTGCGATTTCCCGCTCGGCGCGGCTCAGGGCGGCATCCTTGCCGGCAAGCTCGCTACGCAGGCTGGCAATCTCGCGCTCGCCGGTGCGCAGGGTGGCGTCGCGGGTTGCGAGTTCGCGCTTAAGCGCCGCGATCTCGCCCTCGACCACGCCGAGGGTCGCGTCCTTGTCGGCGGAGCCGCGACGGATGGCGCTCAGAGCGTCATTGGCGGCACGCTCGCGCGCTTCGGTTTCGCCGAGGCTTGCCTTGATCGAAATGATGTCTTTTGTCGCGCCGGCGAGCGCGGAATCCCTCGCTTCAAGTTCGCGGCGCAACGACGCCCGGTCGCGCTCGGCGATCCGCAGCGCCTCGTCTTTCGCCGAAAGATCGCTGCGCACGGTCGCGACGTCACGCAGCGCCGCCTGCAAGGAAGTCTCCTTCACCGCCAGTTCGCGCTTCAGGACGGTGATCTCGCCTTCGGCGGTGCCGAGCGTCACGTCCTTGTCGGCGAAGCCACGCTTGGCCTCGCGCAAGCCGTCGCGTGCGGATTGTTCGCGGGTCTCGCTCTCGCGCAGCGCGGCGGTCACCGTTTCCAGTTCCTGCTTCATCCGCTCGATGAGCTGGTTCTTTTTCGCGACATCGGTCGCATGCGCGACGGTCTTGTCCCGGAGCTTTTCGATCCGGAGTTCCAGATCGCGGGTCGCTGCGGCGAAGCCGGCGCGTATCGTGTCCTTCTCCGCGCGGATTTCCTGCATCGACAGTGGAAGATCGTCATAGCGCTGGCGCGCGAGCCGGGCCGCACGGTTATGCACGGCGGGCAAAACCATCAGCGCGGTGAGCCATGCAAGGCAAAAGCCGATGCCGCCGAACATCAGATATTCGAGTGGGATACCAAACATGAACGCGTCCGCCACAGCTACTCGGGGTTAGCCGTCGCACGCGGCGGTTTTGGCTTCAAGCCGCGCGCGGCATTAACCTGAACGCGGGAACCGGCGCGGCGACCGAATACCGCCGGACTGCGTTATGGTGGCGGTATCAAATCAGGGAATTAAGGCGGGCACCATGCGCTACGAGCTTTATTATTGGCCGGAAATACAGGGTCGGGGCGAGTTCGTACGGCTCGCGCTGGAGGAGGGCGCCGCCGATTATGTCGATGTCGCGCGCGCACCCGGCGGCCAGGACCAGATGATGGCCCTGGTCGGGGGACGGGGCGTGAAAACCCCGCCATTCGCGCCGCCGGTCCTGAAAGCCGGCAGGCTCATGATCGCGCAGACGGCGAACATCCTGCTCTATCTTGGCGACCCGCTGCGTCTTGCACCGACATCAGAAGCCGGCCGGCTGTGGGTGCATCAACTGCAACTTACGATCATGGACTTCGTGGTCGAGATTCACGACACCCATCACCCGATCGGATCGGGGCTGTACTACGAGGACCAGAAGCCGGAAGCGGCGCGCCGCGCGGACGATTTCCGTGCACACCGGGCGCCGAAATTTTTCGACTATTTCGAGCGCGTGATGGCGGCATCCGGCGGCCCCTGGCTCGCCGGCCGCCGCTGTTGCTATGCCGACCTGTCGATGTTCCAGATCGTGGAAGGCATGCGCTACGCCTTTCCGAAACTGAGCAAGCGGCTGGCGAAAAAGCATCCGCGGCTGACCGATCTTGCGGCGCGTGTTGCCGCACGCCCGCGGATCGCTGCCTATCTCGAAAGCGAGCGTCGGATTCCGTTCAACGAGATGGGACTATTCCGCGCTTACAGCGAGCTCGACGGGTGAGTGATCGCGGCAGGGATGGGCTATCAGTGGGCAGCCGAATTCTTGACTCGCTCCGGGCGCTCCAACATTGTCGCTGCAACTCAACGACAACAATGGGAAGACGCCTTTGAAACTCCTGAGCTTCCGCTGGAAGGATCGCGACCGGCTCGGCTTTGCGCTCGACGACGACCGCGTCGCCGATCTCGGCGAAATCGCAACCGCGCTCGGACGCGAGCCCTATGCCGACATGCTGGCGCTGATCGAGGCGGGCGATGCCGGCACGCGCTTCCTGCGCGATGCGCAGGCTTTCGCCAAGGACCAGCCGGGGAAGCTGACGACGATCCCGGAAAACGAGATCGTCTATCATCCACCGGTGCGGCGGCCCTCGAAAATCTGCGGCGTGGCGCTGAACAATTCGGCGAGCAACGAGCGCAAGATCTCGGCGCCCGATCATCCGCTGTTCTTCCTGAAGCCGGCGTCGTCGCTGGTCGGGCACAACCAGCCGATCGAGGTCTACGATTATTACGGCTCGGTGCATCCGGAGCCGGAACTGGCCGTCATCATCGGCAAGACCTGCCGCCATGTGGATGCGAAGGACGCGCTCGACGTCGTTTACGGCTATTCGATCCTGAACGACATGACCGGCAATTTCATGCGCTCGCAGGACATGGTGCATTACTACGCGCTGTATCCGTCGAAGGAGGATCCCACCAAGGTGGAGCGGCGCGAGCAGCATCTATCCTATACCGCGCGCTACAAGGGCTCGGACACCTTCGGTCCGTTCGGTCCCTATCTCGTGACCAAGGACGAGGTGCCCGACCCGCACAAGCTCGACGTGCTGGCCTGGCACAAGGACGAGTTGATCGCCGAGGATTCGACCGCCTTCTATACCTACGGCGTCCCAGACGTGATCGCCTATATCACCCGCTACCATTCGCTGTGGCCGGGCGATGTGATCTCGATGGGCACCGCGTTCCGTCCCGGTGTCGCCAAGCGCAGCCTGCATACCGCCAACATCACGGCCTATGGCGGACCGGTCAGCATATCGATTACCGGGCTCGGAAAACTGGTCAATCCGGTGCGAAAGATGGATGAGGTCGCGGCGCACGCGGCGGAGTGAGCGCGCGGCTGCCGCGGCGTTTGGCACGGCCACGCGACGCGGTATAATCGCGCATGTCAAACACTCCGATCCTGAACTGGCTGCACGATCTCCCGTTTCTCGCCGGACTGGCGATCGTATGCGCCGTGTTCATTGTGCCGACGCTGGTCGGTTCGTACCTGCTTCAGCCCAAGGTCGCGAAGCTGTGCCGTGGCGAGCGCGACATCAATACGATCCTCGGCTTTCTGCTCAACGCTTTTGCGCTCTATTTCGGCGTGCTCCTGGCGCTGTTGTCGATTGCTGTCTTCGAGAACCACAACAAGGCCGAGGACGCGGTCGTTCGTGAGGCCGCCGGCATCATCAAGCTTTACCGCGACATCAGCAGTTATCCCTCGAATTCACGTCCCGAAATTCTCGACGTTCTCGATCGGTATGTCGACGAGGTCACGGGACCCGGCTGGGACTTGCAGGCGCAGGGCAAGATCAATCCTCGGGAGATCGAGATCCTGACCTCACTTCACCGCGCAGTCGGCGCGTTCGTGCCCAACGACATGGCGCATAGCGTGCGGTACGCGGAAACGCTACGGGTGCTGGACGATTTCGTCGAGGCGCGGCGACTGAGGATTTCAGCGGGTACCAGTTCGATCCCGCGGATCATGTGGTTTGTGGTTCTGATCGGTGCAGTGATGAACACAATCCTGATCTGGATGTTCGATCTACGGCCGTTCACCCACGCGTTGATCGGCGGTGCGCTTTCGATGTTCATCGCGCTGGTGATCTACATGATCGCGGTACTCGATGCGCCTTTCAAGGGCTCTTATGGCATCAAGCCGGACGCGATCTTGGCGGTGCATGCCCAAAGCAAAATGCACCGGTGAGCAGGGGCGCGACTGCGCCCCCACTCAACGGCCGAACTCAGCAGACGTTGGCAACCTGCCATTGCGGGCCATAGGCTGTCATCACCTGCACGTTACGATAGCAGCCGTTATTGTAGTAATACGGCGCGGCAACAGCCGCTGCAGCCGCAGCGCCGGCGCCGACCGCGACCGCGGCGGGAACGCCCCAGCCGTAAGCGCCATAGCCGCCATACCATTTGCCGTTGCGCCACTTGCCGTTATTCCATTTGCCGCCGTTCCAGCCGCCGCCATGCCAGCCACCAACATGCCAGCCGCCGCCGCCGTGCCAGCCGCCGCCGCCGTGCCAGCCGCCGCCGCCGCGGGCCTCGCTTTGATCCGGCGCAGCCAGCGCCACCACGGCCACCACGGCCGCACCCATCATGATTTTCTTCAGCATATTGCACTCCCTGCCGGGACTGATGATCGCCCCGCTTTATGTTGCGGATGCTCCGACAAAATGATGAGCGCTTTTGCTACCAAGGGGGGCCGCGCAGCAGCCGGAGGCGGCGATCTTTGGCGTTGCAATGAATACGGTGTGAACGCGCGCGTGCAGTTTGTCTGAATCGGCCGCGGTCTGCTGCCGGTTCAATTGGCCGGATGAAATTCCGAGCCGTTCCAGTACAGCGTCAGGGTGCAGCGCTCGCTGCCGTTGCGTCCGCACAGCGTGCCGTGCAGGTCGATCCGCATCGCCGGCCGCTTGGCGAGGGTGAGAAAGGTGACCTTGCGCGCGAGCTTGTTCCACACCGGCACGTAGCCCTTGTCTTCTTCCGAGGCGAAAATTTCGGTCTGGCAGCCGCCGGTGCCGCAGAACATGCTGACGCGGTCGCCGCACTGGAAATGGTCGTAATTCAGGATGTAGTCCGGCTTGCCGTCGGCATTGATGTCGCGGACGGTGAGGAATCCCGGCTTGTAGAGCGGCCTTTCGCCGGCCTCGCATTCCTTCAGGTTCGTCTCCATCGCGTCGGTGACGATCTTCGGCAAATCCGGCGGCAGCGTCTGCTGCTTTTGCGCGGATGCCGCGGACGTGAATGACGCCGCGGCGATAACCACCAGGAGGGTGGCGCAGTGAAGGCGCGACGTCATGCGGAAATCCTCTGCGGTGCAGTTTCCGACAGCCCCCGGACGGCCTCGATGCAGATCGCGTGCGCGGACGGGTCACCCGCGATCTTGTGATGCAGGGCGGTCATCGGGATGGTGGTCAGATCACCGGTGAAGTCCGGCGCCGCATGCAGCCGGCCGTGGCCGATCGGATTGAGCCAGTTGGTCGAGCGGAAGCAGATGGCGCGGCGCACATTGGCATGGAGCGGAGGGCAGGCGAAGGCACCGAGCGAATTGTATCCGGGCGCGGGCTCGAACGCGATCATCAGGTCCCAAACGATATCGCGCGCGCGGGCGGCCATCCGCGTGATCGCATAGACGCCCATCGAATGGCCGATGCAGACCTTGAGCGCAGACGGATGCGCGCGGGCATCCGCGGCGACCTTGCTCTGCGACAGCCAGTTGGCATGCGGTGGCAGCACCGTGACGCCCGCCAGCGCGCCGAGCTTGTCACCCAGCACATCGATGCCGCGCGAATAGCCCACCCCGCGCGGGAAGGGCGCACCGATATAGCCATACCAGGAATAAACGCGGATCGACATGCGGGATGGATTGCGGGACCGACGACTCATCCTAACACGGCTGGCGACCCCGGTTTCAAGGTGTCCCGCTCATTGCGGCCGCCGCTCGTCGTCGCTTCGCGTCAGCGCATAGACGGCGACCACGAACACGATCAGGAACAGCGCCACCATCGCCTGCACGATACCGAAATTCGGCGCATCCTTGGCGACGAACCAGCCGGCGATCACGCCCGCCGGAATCAGGATCAGACGGATCAGCCAGGCTATCATGGTTGCGATTCTCTTTCGGTCGCCGTGATGCGGATGCCGGTGTCCTATCGCTCCCGTGCGGGCGCGCCATGCGCTATCTCAACACGCCGCGCGGCCGCCCCGCCAGTGCGCCGGACCGGATATCCCGGCTTTCCCGCCACCGGCATCCGGGATCGCCGCCTGCGACCCTGCGCCCCGGATTGCGCTTCCGCGCAGTCGGGCTAGTTTGGCGGGCAGATGACCGAGAAGCCGCAGATCCTCGCCGACAGTGCCGCCGCCGTGCTGAACGCGCATGTGGTCGTCCGGTTTTTTTCCGAGGTGCTGGCAACGGGCGACGCCGCGCGCGCGGCCGGATTTCTCTCTGGTGACTTTGTCGATCAGGATGCCGCACCGGGTGCTGCGACCGGGGCCGACGGCGTGATCCAGAAACTGGCGGCGCTGTGGCATGCGTTTCCCGATGGCCGCTTCACGCTCGAACGTGTGATCGCCGCGGGGGATAGCGTGGCCGCGCGCTCGGTCTTCACCGGCACGCAACGCGGACATTTCGGGCCGCTGGCTGCGACCGGGCGGCCGGTGAGTGTGAGTTTTTCCGACTGGTACCGGATCGCCAGCGGCAAGATCGCCGAACACTGGCACAATTTCGACGAAGCCGGGCTGATGCGGCAGCTCGGCGGTGGTTGAGGCAGAGGTGACCGCGGCACCCGCCGTGTGGCGCTGCGTCGCACGGTCAATGGCCGGTTGCGGGCCCGCGAGCGAACCCGCTATAGGGCGAGCATGAAAGCTTTCGCCAGCGCGGCCACGTTGCTTGCGTCGATTGTCTTGCAGCCGCCTGCCTTCGCTGAAACCGACAAGCTTCAGCAGGCCATCACCTACGTGTTCACCGGCAGCATCGCGCCGCAGAGCCGTATCGCGATCGTCGATCGCAAGCCTTGCGTGGTGGTCGTGTCCGAGCCGGAGAACAACCGTGCGGTCCGCTATCACCTGAGCCGGTTCAAGCCGGACCGGTTCCGGTTCGAGACCCGCTATATTGGGCGGACGCCGACCTATCAGCTCTATGTCGAGGGCGACGAGGACGTGGTCGAGTTCCTCAACACGGACAAGACGGTGTCCCATGGTCATCGCACCGCGCGCTTTGCGCTGCCGGGCGATATCGACCAGAGCAAACGGGCGCTGCAGCTCATCGCCGACGAGTGCAAGCCGGACAAGCCGAAGCCGCTGTTTTAGGCGGGGTTCGTAGGTTGGGTTGAGCTTAAGCGAACCCCAACATTGGCTTCAGCTTGCTTCGATGGGATTCGCTGCGCTCGACTCAGCCTACAGGCTTTTGCAGCCACGCTATGTCGGCTCGCCCGGCGAAAGGGCGAGCCGACATTCGATCTGCGCAAACGCGGACGCCTTGCAATAACGGCTCCCTTCCTTCCCCCCGCCACCGAAATTCTCTAGAACCATTCCGAACCGGCCGTCCCGTTTGGCCGCCCTGAAAATCTAGAGAATCCGCCCATGAACGCCCCCGTTACCCCGCCGATCCCCGCCTATCGCCACACTCCGCTGTTCCCGCTCGGCAAGGACAACACCCCCTACCGCAAGCTGGACGTGACCGGCGTGCGCACCGAAAAGGTGCTGGGCCGCGACGTGCTGGTGGTGCCGGAGCAGGCGCTGAAGCGGCTCGCCGAGGAAGCCTATGCCGACATCAACCATTATCTGCGGCCGGGGCATCTGCAGCAGCTGCGTAATATTCTCGAAGACAAGGAAGCCTCCGACAACGACAAGTTTGTCGCCTTCGACTTCCTCAAGAACGCCAATATCGCCGCCGGCGGCACGCTGCCGATGTGCCAGGACACCGGCACCTGCATCATCATGGGCAAGCGCGGGCGCAATGTCTGGGTTGAGGGCAACGATGAAGCCGCGCTGGCCGAGGGCGCGCGCGACGCCTACCTGAAAAAGAACCTGCGCTATTCGCAACTCGCGCCGCTGTCCATGTTCGAGGAGACCAACACCAAGTCGAACATGCCGGCGCAGGTCGAGCTCTATGCCGACGGCGATGACGAGTACAAGTTCCTGTTCGTCGCCAAGGGCGGCGGGTCGGCCAACAAGACCTTCCTGTTCCAGGCGACGCCGTCGATCCTGACGCGTGACCGCATGCTGGCCTTCCTGAAAGAGAAGGTGCTGACGCTCGGCACCGCTGCGTGTCCGCCCTATCATCTGGCCATCGTGATCGGCGGCACCTCGGCCGAGCTGAACCTGAAGACGGTGAAGCTCGCCTCCTGCCGCTATTACGACACGCTGCCGACCAAGGGCTCCGAAGACGGCCACGCCTTCCGCGACCTGGAGATGGAGCAGGAAGTGCTGAAGATGACGCAGTCGCTCGGTGTCGGCGCGCAGTTCGGGGGAAAATATTTCTGCCACGACGTGCGGGTGATCAGGCTGCCACGGCACGGTGCATCGCTGCCGATCGGGCTCGGCGTGTCATGCTCGGCCGATCGCCAGGCGGTGGGCAAGATCACGAAGGACGGCGTGTTCCTCGAGGAGCTGGAGCACAATCCGGCGAAATATCTCCCCGAGATCGATGAATCCACGCTCGGCGGCGCGGTGGTGCAGATCGACCTGAACCGGCCGATGGACGAGATCCGCAAGACCTTGTCGCAATATCCGATCAAGACGCGGCTGTCGCTCACCGGCACCATGGTGGTCGCGCGCGATCTGGCGCATGGCAAGCTGCGCGAGAGGCTGGAGCAGGGCAAGGGCCTCCCGGATTATTTCAAGAACCATCCGGTCTATTACGCGGGCCCGGCCAAGACGCCGGCGGGCTATGCCTCCGGATCGTTCGGTCCGACCACGGCCGGGCGGATGGACAGCTATATCGATCAGTTCCAGGAGGCCGGCGGCTCGCTGATCATGGTGGCCAAGGGCAATCGCTCGCCGGCGGTGCGCGAGGCCTGCAAGAAGCATGGCGGCTTCTATCTCGGTTCGATCGGCGGCGCGGCGGCGAACCTCGCCGAGCATTGCATCAAGAAGGTCGAGGCCATCGAGTTTCATGAACTCGGCATGGAAGCGATCTGGCGGATCGAGGTGGAGAATTTCCCGGCCTTCATCATCATCGACGACAAGGGCAACGACTTCTTCCAGGCGCTGAATCTGGGGTGAGGGCGGCCGCAATCTCCATTCATACGCGGCAATGGGTCCGCGCAATGCGCGGCCCGATGACAAGCTCCGGCGGGAATCCAGCATAAGCATTCTGGGTCCCCGCTTTCGCGGGGACGAACGGCCGATGGGTTGGTGCGTCGCTTCTGGGGACGCATCATTCGCCGGATTGAAATTGGCTTGGCTTTTGCTTATGCCTTTCCCCGTACAAGCAACATCGATTCTGTCCGGACCATGCCCCGCGCTCGCAAACCCTTCCGTCGTGCCTATCGCGTTGGTCGCTCCCGCACAGGGCTCGGCTGTTTCGCCACCAAGGAAATCGAGAAGGGCCAGCTGATCGATACCTATCGCGGGCAGCTGCTCAACAACGAAGAAGCCGAGAAGCGCGACAACCGCTACATGTTCGAGGTCAATTCGCGCTGGACCATCGACGGGTCGAACCGGCGCAATCTGGCGCGCTATTTCAACCATTCCTGCCGTCCCAATGCCGAAAGCGACGTGAAGGGCCACAGGGTCATCGTCGTGGCCCGCAAGAAGATCAAGCCGGGCGAAGAGATCACCTACGATTACGGCAAGGACTACGTCGACATCTTCATCAAGCCGGTCGGCTGCCAGTGCGAGAAGTGCCGCGAGAAGCGGGCCGCCGAGCGGGCCGAGGCGCGCGCCAAGAAGCTGCGGGCGGAGCGCCGCGCCGCTGCGGCCGGCAAGAAGCCGCAGGTCAAGCGCGGAAAGGTCGGCGGCTCCAAGGTCAAATCGAAGGCGGCGACCAAGGCCAAATCCAAGACCAAGGTCAAATCTAAGGTTAAATCCAAGGCCAAGCGCAAATAGCGCAATCAGCCCCGCCGTTATGGCGGGTCTTGCTGTGTCCCGGCAGGCCGCTGAGCCGCGTCGGGTCCGAACCCCCACGAATTCCGGGATTTGAGGGCCTCCCATTCGTTGGGAGGGCGCCCGGTCGCGCGCGCCGAACCCCACCTCATTGGCGGACCACTCATCCGTATCGGGCGCAGGGCGCGCCAGGACGGGGAGGGTCAGATGGCCAACTTACTGAAGCCGAGCGTGGACCAGCTGGTATTCGCTCATGCGCCGATCGCGCAGCCCGCTCGCGGGCGCGCAGCTGGGGATTACAGCGTCAGCTTCCTGGGGCAGGACGAGCCGGCGGAACCGGTCTCCAGAATGCTGGTGATCCGCGTGGTGGCGATGACGGCGGTCCGGATCGCGCTGTTTGCAATCGCCGGACACATCTAGCGGTGGCGCTTCGACTTCGGCATTCGCTTTGCGAACGCGCGGCGCCGTTCAATTCGCGCTCAGGAGGTCGATCTTGGTATTGGCCTGCAACAGCCGGTGCGCCAGCAACTGCGCAAGGTTGCGGACGATGATCTCGGCGGCGGCGGGCCGGCGGGCGCGGAAGTCGTCGAAGGCCTGAAGCGGAACGCGCCGGCACAGCACGGCATTGTCGGCGAACACATCGGCGCTGCGGGGTCCCCCGATCAGGGCCAGTTCACCGAACGCGGTCCCCGGCACCAGCGTCGCAAGCCGGACCCCCTCGGCGAGCTTCACGCTCACCATGCCGCGCTGAAGGAAGAATATGGAATCGGACGGCTCGCCCTTGGCGATGATGCGTTCGCCGGGATGGCAGCTCCTCGTTTCGCACAGGCTTTCGAGATCGGCGAGATCCTCGTCCGACAGGCCCTTCAACAGCTCCTGCTCGCCCAGTGCCACCTCGGTGATCTGGCTGAAGCCGCCATATCGGAAGATCACCTGATCCTCGGCCCATTCGATCGCCTCATCGAGCTGTGAGAATGTCCGGATCGCACCGGAATCGGCGAGGAAGGTCTGCAACAGCCGGAAATTGCGGGACTCGCGCTCGATCCCGGCGAGGACAGGGCGGGTGCCGTTGGCCGCCAAGCTCGCGAACAGGTCGGCCAGCATCTTGGCGGCGGCGCTGGTGATCAGGGGCACCCGCCGAAGATCGAGCACGGCGAATTGTCCGGCGTCGCGCGAGAGCAGGCGTCGCGCGAGATAGTCGGCATTGGAAAAAGCCAGCGTCCCGGTCAGTTCGAGGATCCGGATCGAGGAGGTGCGGTCGTCCAGCAACCGCTGCTCGTGTGGCTGGCGGCCGCGGCGCTGCAACCGGCCAACGTCGTAATCGGCGACGACGCAGGTGCGCACATCGTTGGCGCGATTGAGCACATGCAGATCGAAATGCGCCGACAGCGCCTCGTAGAGCCGCAGGCCGCGCGCGGAATTGCCGTGCTCGTCAAGCAGCGGCGAATAGGTCCCGAGCCCGATCTGCGAGGGGAGCGCGGCGACGATGCCGCCGCCGACGCCGCTTTTCGCCGGCATGCCCACCCGATAGGTCCATTCCCCGGCATAATCGTACATGCCGGCCGAGGTCATGATCGACAGGGTCCGGGCCACCGCGAGCGGCGAGATCACCTGCTCGCCGGTGACCGGATTGACGCCGCCGTTGGACAGGGTTGCCCCCATCACCGCAAGGTCGCGCGCGGTGACCAGGATCGCGCATTGTCGGAAATAGACGTCGAGGACCGCGTCCACATTCTGTCCGACGATGCCGTAATTGCGCAGCATCCAGCCGATCGCACGATTGCGGTCGCCGGTCGCGCTCTCGGACTGGTAGACGGCTTCGTCGACGTCGAGATCGCGCCCGGCGAAGCGGCCGAGCACGCTGCGGATCACCTCGAAGGCCCCCGCGCCCTTCGCCTGATAGATCAACCCGGAGCAGGCGATGGCGCCGGCATTGACCATCGGGTTGAACGGCTGGTTCTTGGCGTTCAGCCGGATCGAGTTGAAGGCTTCGCCGCTCGGCTCGACGCCGACGAAGGATTCGACATGATCGGCGCCGAGGAGTTCGAGCGCGAGCCCGAATACGAAGGCCTTGGAGACCGACTGGATGGTGAAAGGGAAGGCCGCATCGCCCACCTGATAGACATGGCCGTCAATGGTGGCGATGGCGACGCCGAATTTCGCCGGATCGGCCTTGCTCAATTCCGGGATATAATTGGCGACCGCCCCGGAAAAATCGTCGCGGAAGCGGGCATGCGCCTGCTCGAGGAAGGCGAGCAGCGGCGGCTTGGGAGCCTGGCTTTTGCTCAGGGCGTCGACAGGCACGGCAACATTCATCGAACAGGCCACCAGCGGGGAGAAGGGATCGGAGACATGCAAGCCTGATGCCTGCGGTTCCATTGTACGCGGGCAGGGCGTAGCAAGGGAACCGGTTTGACGGCAATGGCCATGCGACCCTTTGCGCAGCCGTGTTAATCTCCGTCGGTATCCTGACGAGAGGTCCCCACGAAAGGTCTCCCATGCGCGTCCGTCTGTCTCTTGCCGCCCTTGCCGCTATCCTCGCCCTGACCCCCACCAGCCCGCTTTTCGCCCAGATGAAATCCGAACTACCGCCATTGCCCGACATGCGGTTCGCCGAAATCCCGGCCGCCTCGCGGGCGAATTACCAGGGCGACCGCTTCAGTTATCTGGAGGCGGGCCAGCCCGACGCCCCGGTAGTGTTGCTGTTGCACGGTGTGGGAGCCAACGCCATGCACTGGCGTCATCAGCTCGCCGGACTGTCCGACCGCTACCGGGTGATCGCATGGAATGCGCCGGGCTACATGATGAGCGACGGCTTCGTGAAGGACGTTGCCGAGTGCAAGGACTATGCGGACGCGGTGCGCGACTTTCTGACCGCGCTGAAGATCGAAGGCGGGGTCAATATCGTCGGCAATTCCTTCGGCAGCCGGGTCGGGCAATGCTTCGCCATGCATTACCCTGAGCGTGTCACCAAGCTGGCGATGACCGGCACCGGCGTCGGGCCGAAGGACATGCCGGAGGAGCAGAAGCAGAAGATCGTTGCCACGCGTGAAGCGCAGGTCGCCAAGGGCTTCTACGGCTTCGGCGCGCGGGTAGATGCGCTGCTCGGCCCCAATGCCTCGCCCGAACTGAAAGCCGAGGTGCAGCGGGTGCTGCGCGCGACCATGCCGCGCGGCTTCATGCATGGGGTCAAGCTCGGCATGGTCAACGGCTACAGCGCGCCGGAAGCGGGCGCGAAGCTCACCATGCCGGTGCTCATGATCCAGGGCCGGACCGACAAGGTCAATCCAGGGGATAAAAACGCCGATATCCTCATCAAGTATCTGAAGAACGGCAAGCTGGAATATCTGAAAGAGATCGGCCATCTGCCGGAAGTCGAGGTGCCAGACACCGTCAACAAGATGCTGCGCGATTTCTTCGGATGAGGCGCCTCGCATTCGCATTCGCATTGTCCGCGGTCGCAGTCTCGTCTGCAACCGCGCAGGACAATTACCCGTCGCGTCCGGTCACGCTGATCGTGCCATTCGCCGCCGGCGGTTCGACCGACGTGATCGCGCGCGTGGTGGCGGATGCGATGCGCGGTCCGCTCGGCCAATCGTTCGTCATCGACAATCGCGGCGGCGCCGGCGGCTCGATCGGCACCGCTGCGATCGCCAAGGCCGCACCCGATGGCTACACCATCGGCATGGGGACTGCCTCGACGCTCGCGATCAATCCGGCGGCCTACAAGTCCTTGCCCTATGACGTCGACGGACTGGAACCGGTCGGACTGATCGCGCAGGTGCCGAATGTCATCACCGTCAATCCGAAGCTGGCGGCGAAAACATTGGCGGAACTGGTGGCGCTGGCGAAAGCCGAGCCCGGCAAACTCACCTACGGTTCGGCGGGCAACGGCTCGGTCAGCCACCTGATGGGCGAGCAGTTCAAGCTCGCGACCGGGACCGACATCATCCACGTCCCGTATCGCGGCGTCGGCCCGGCGCTGAACGATGCGGTCGGCGGGCAGATACAGATCATGTTCGACAATCTGCCGACCTCGCTGCCGCTCATTCAGGACGGCAAGCTGCGGGCGCTCGCGGCGTCGTCGCCGAAGCGGCTGGATGTGCTGCCGGATGTGCCGACCTTTGCCGAACTGGGCTTCGCCGACCTCGACTGGATGGCCTTCTTCGGCCTGATCGCGCCGGCCAGGACGCCGAAGCTGGTGATCCACAAGCTCAATGCCGCGCTCGGGGCAGCGCTTGCCGATCCGCAGGTGCGGGAGACACTGGCGAAACAACAGGCGGAGCCGCAACCTGGAACGCCTGACGATTTTGCCGCGCTGATCCGGGTGCAGCTCGAGCGCATGAAGCGCGCAGTGACGGCGGCGAAGATAGAAGTGAAGTGACCGGTGCTTGCTTCCGTGCCGACCTTATCCTGCCGGGCTCAGCATTTCCGATAGGTCACCGGATCGGCCGGGTTATATCCAATCGCCCGTCGCACCAGCAACGTATCGTCCGGAAGCGGGGTGATGAGAAGATAGGACGGCGCTTCCTGATGTCCGGTTCTGACTTGCGTGCACATCGAACGCGCGGAATAGACCGGACCGAAGCGCGCGGCTGTCACGGTGACCCAGGCAATGTTGCAGGCCGTATCTGGCATGCCGATGGTTCGGGCGGCGATGTCCAGCCGGTCCCTGCTTTCGGACGTGCAGGCCTCGGCGTTTGGGGCCCACGCTCCTTGTATTCTGTCTGGCAGATTGAGAATACGGACGTCGGACGCCGCGGCGGGGGTCCCGAACGCAACCGCGGCTACGGCCATCATGAAAGCGTGTGAGATGCGCATCGATCGGTTCTCCGCATGCTTGCGGTTATCGTGCCATGTCGATGTTAAGGGACCGGTATTCCGATTGGATGTATTCTCGCGATCCTGGTTTCGCGCCGGTAAAAAAGTTCAGGAAAATGCGATCGGTCGCGAGCGGCTTGCGTCTATGCACGAACGCGCGGCAGCGTGACCAGCGCACGCAACCCCTGCGGCTGCCGGTTGCTCAACACCAGCGTGCCGCCCTGCGCCTCGATCACCGTGCGGGCGATCGCCAGCCCCAGTCCGACGCCGCCGGTATCGCGATTGCGCGAACTCTCCACCCGGTAGAACGGCTCAAACACCTTGGTCAGTTGATCCTTGGGAATGCCGGGACCGTCGTCTTCCACCGCAATCTCCACCGCCTGCGGCAAGTCTGACAGCAAGACCCGCGCGCGCTGGCCGTACTTGACCGCATTCTCGATGAGATTTGTCAGCGCACGCTTGAGCGCCGCCGGCTGGCAGTCGATCGAGACCGGGGGCGACTGCGTCATGGTGACGTCGAGGCCGGCATCGGCCATGTCGTCGGTTACGCTCTGAACCAGAGCGGTAACATCGGTGGTGCGCCGCGGCTCGTCGGCGGCCTGCTCGCGCGCATAATTCAGGGTCGCGCCGATCATCGCATCCATGTCGGCGATGGTTGCGAGCATCTTGTCCCGCTCCTCGGCATTGTCGACATTCTCGGCGCGCAACCGCAAGAGCGTGAGTGGCGTTCGCAGATCGTGAGAGAGCGCGGCCAGCATGCGGGTGCGGTTCTCGATCAGCGCGCGCAGCTTCGTCTGCATCGCGTTGAAAGCGGATGCCGCCTGCTTCATCTCAATCGTGCCGGATTCGGGCATCGGCGGCGCGTTGACGTCGCGTCCGAACCGGTCGGCGGCCTGCGCGACGGTGGCGAGCGGCGCGGTCATGCGGCGAACGGCCCAGACCGAGATCGCAACGATGAAGAGAGCCATCACCAGCATCGAGATCAGGTATTGATACGAGAAGCCGGCATTGCTGGAGGGCAGGTTGGTGGCAAAGAACAGCCATTGTCCGTCGGCGAGCGGCACCGCCACCTCGAGATCGAGCGCCCGCATCATCGGCCGCCGTTCTCGGTCGTGTCCGCGTCCGTAGCGCTCGTCGCCGTCATGCTCGCGCATCATCCGGCCGCGACCGGTTCCGAATTCGCTGCCGAAGCCTCTGCCGGGCTCGGCGTGAGGCGGGCGGCCATGGCGGCGGCCAAAAGGCGGGCCCTCGACATTATCGACCGCGACCATCGGCTCGCGCGCCGGCGGCAGCCGCAATTGGCGGATGAGATAGTCGCGGATCACATCGGCAACCGGCCCGGCATCGCTGGTGGTCAGCGGCTGGGTTGTCGACAGCGCCACCGTCAGGCTGCGATCGCTTAATCCCGTGACGAGGCGCTCGCGCCAGTCGGCCGGCATGTCCTCGACCAGCCGGGATACGTTGGCGATCCGCTGCGCCGTCGCCAGCCCGCCGACCGCACGCACCGCGCTTTCGCGATCGAGCGAATAGATGAACGAGCCGATAGCATGCGACACGATCAGCCCCGCCAGCAGCAGCAGCAGCGTCTGGCCGAACAGGCTCTTCGGAAGAAGGCCGCTGGGCAGGAACCGCGTCATTGTGCGGTCACCGCCGCGGTGAAGGTATAGCCGCCGCCCCAGACCGTCTTGATGATTTTCGGATCGGCCGGATCGCGTTCGATCTTCTTGCGCAACCGGCTGACCTGGGTGTCGATGGCGCGGTCGAAATTCGCGGCGGCGCGGCCGCGTGCGAGATCGAGCAGTTGTTCTCGGGTCAGCACCCGTTGCGGGCGTTCGACGAAGGCCATCAGCAGGTCGTATTCGCCGGTCGAGAGCGGCACGGTGACGCCGTCGTCGCGGGTCAATTCCCGTGCCGCGGTGTCGAGATGCCAGCGGTCGAAGCTGTACCTTCCTGCCGCCGTCGGCAAGGCTTCGCTCTGCCGGCCGCGGCGCAGCACCGCACGGATGCGCGCAATGAGTTCGCGGCTGCCGAACGGCTTCGGCATGTAGTCGTCAGCGCCCATTTCGAGACCGAGCACGCGGTCGATCTCGTCGCCCTTGGCGGTGAGCATGATGATCGGGATGTCCGATTTCGCGCGCAGGGCGCGGCACAGCGACAATCCGTCCTCGCCCGGCAGCATCAGATCGAGCAGGATCAGGTCGATGCGTCCGTCCGCCAGCACCTTGTGCATGGCGCGCCCATCGGCGGCGGAACTGACTCGAAATCCCTCCTTTACAAGCGCACGCGTGACCAATTCGCGAATTTCGCGATGGTCGTCGACGATCAGAATGTGCGGCCCGCCGGACATGCCGCCATTATAGGAAAGACCGTGGGTTAATTTTTGGAAATGTTGCAACCGCCTTTGTCCAAGGGGGTTGCCGTCACACTCTGTCACACAATAGGCGGTGTCTGAAAAACTTCGGTCAAACCGGCCGTCCATGTTTCGGGCATGCAACGCTGTGGTTGCGGCAATCCGGGAGACAAAAGATGAAACGGACATGGGTGATCCCCGCCATGCTGGTTGCGGGAGTCGCGGGCCTGGGCGGGCTGACATACGCGGCCTCGGCGCAGAACGGCGATGGCTGTGGCCAATGCTACATGCGCGGCGAGGGAGACGACGGCTGGAGTGGACAGCGGTGGCGCAATGACAATGACGGCCGCGGTGGAAACGACGAGCGCCGCCCGCGCTGGCGCGATCGCGATGACGACAGCCGTGGCTATGGTCCGCGCGCCGGCGGGGATGGCAACGAGAATTGCGGTCCGCGCGGCCGTGGCTACCACGGACGCGGTCATGGCATGCATCACGGATACGGGTATGGCCGGGGGAGGGACGACATGGACCGCGGACCCGATCGGGACCGCGGATACGACCGCCGCGAAGGCCGGGGGTATGACAACGATCGCGATTATGACCGGCGCGAAGGCCGTGGCGGCGGCTGGCGAGAGGGCCGCAGGTTTGACCGGGACGATGCAGATCGCGGCCATCGTGGGCATGGCTACCACCGCCATCATCAGCGCCAAGAAGGTCGCGGCGGACCGGGCATGGGCCGTGGCTTCGATCCGGCGCGCCTGGAGAGCGTAAAGAAAGAAATTGGGGTCACTGAGGCGCAGGAGCAGGCCTGGACCAAGTATACGGCGACGTTGAAGGAGGTGGCCGATGCCCGCAAGACGCGCCGCGAAAGCATGGACCACGGTGCCATGCGCAGGATGTCGACCGAGGAGCATCGCCAGTTCCGCGACGCCATGATTCAGCAGCGCCGCAAGGAGCAGGACAGTGTCAACGCCGCGGTCGACGAGCTGATCAAGTCATTGGACGAGAAGCAGGTGGCGATTGCGAAGGAAGTGCTCCCCGGCTATGCGTTCGGTCCGTGGATGCGCGGCGCCGGCATGGGTTGGGGCGGCGGCCGCAATCGCTGAGGCTGACATTTGCTGTGAAAGTTTACTGAAAAGGCCGGCGGGCGACCGCCGGCCTTTCTTATGCGCGTCTGGTTTTGCTCTGAGTGCGGCCAATCACCACTTCATGGTGCATTTGGCCGCATATCGGTCCTGATGATCCTTCAGCGCCGTGCCGACGGTCTTGAGGGTAAAGGCATCACCGTCCTTCACCGCCTCCTGCAGATAGAAATTCTGGATCGGGAAGTGGTTGTTGCCGTACTTGTAGGGACCGCGAACCGAATCGTAGTTCGCCTTGCGCATGGCATCGCGCATCGCGTCCTTCTTCGTGAGGTCGCCGCCCGCCGCCTTGACCGCGCTATCGATCAGCTTCGCCGAGTCGTAGGCCTGGGCCGCGTAAAAGGACGGTTCACGGCCATACTTCTTCCTGAAGTCCGCGACGAACGTCTTGTTGGCGTTGTTCGGCAGGTCGGCCACCCAGTGCTGCGCGCCGGGCACGCCCAGCGACAGATCCTTCAGGCGTGGCAGCGACAGCGCATCGACGATGAAGGAGGTATAGAGCGGAATCTGCCCGCGCAGGCCGGACTGCGAATACTGAGTCAGGAATTGAATGCCGGCCGCGCCGGGATAGAACGCGAAAATAGCGTCCGGCTTGGCGGCGCGCGCCTTCGACAACTCAGCCGAGAAATCGAGCTGGTCGGGCCATTTGGTGTAGTCCTCGCCGACGATCTTGCCTTTGAAGTTCGCCTTGAGGCCGGCAATCACGTCCTTTCCGGCGGCATAGTTGGGTGCGATCAGATACGCGCTCTTGACCCCCTTCTCATTCATGAATTCGCCGATCGCCTGTGGCACCTGATCGCCCTGCCAGGAGGTCGAGAAGAACCAGGGCGAGCAGAGGTCACCCGCGATCTGCGAGGGCCCGGCATTGGCGCTGATGATGAAGGTGCCAGAGTCCACCGCCGATTTGTATGAGGCGAGCAGGACATGCGACATCATATAGCCGGTGAGGAAGTTGACCCTGTCGCTTTCGATCAGCTTGTCGGTCTTCTGCTTGCCGATGTCCGGCTTGAGGGTGTCGTCCTCGTAGATCACCTCGACGCCGAGACCGCCCATCTTTCGGCCGAGATGATCGAGCGCCAGTTCGAAGGCGTCGCGCATGTCGTTTCCGACGACGGCCTGCGGGCCGGTGAAGGTGGTGACGAAGCCGATCTTCACCTTCTGCTGCGCACTGGCCGGTAGTGTGACGGCAACGGCCAGCGCCGCCCCCGTCAGAAGCTGCTTGAGCATCTCGTTCTCCCTATGTAACTGCGCCGTTTGCCGGCGCTTGGCAGTTCAGTTCCAGAGCTTCTTCGACGCGATGTCGGCGCCCTCGCGCATCGCCTTGAATTTTTCCCAGACCACGGTGTCGTGCACCTCGGTGCGGTACAGTGCCTGCGAGGAGAAGCCGCAATCGCCGCCCGCCATCACGTTTTCGCGCCCGACCAGCTTGGCGAACCGGATCAGCCGCTCTGCGATCAGTTCGGGATGCTCGACAATGTTGCTGGCATGGGTGATCACGCCGGGGCAGAGCACGGTGCCGTCCGGCATCTTCACGGTCTCGAACAGGTGGTATTCGTGCTCGTGACGCGGATTGGCGGCCTCGAACGAATAGGAGCCGGCTTTGATGGACAGCACGTATTCGATGATCTGGGCGAGCGACGCCTCATAGAGACGCGGCCCCTCGTTGATGCCGTAGTGTGGAAGCGCACGCGTTCGCGCGGAATGCCGTTGAGGGCGGTGTTGACCGCCTCGGCATAGATTTGCGCGCGGCGCTTCATCTGCTTGTCGTCGAGGCCGGGCTCGACGAAAATATCGGGCAGGAACGGATCGTCGATCTGAACCAGGATGCCGGAATCGGTGATGGCCTTGTATTCCTTGCCCATCTCCGCGGCGAGGGCGTGGAAATACTCTTCGTCGGACTTGTAGTATTCGTTCACGCCGACGCCTGACGGTGCGGTTGCCGGCAGAAAGACGTGTTCGTCCGGAATGCCGGCCGCTTTGGCCGCGGCTTTCACATTGGCGATGTCGCGCTGCACCGCCTTCTCGCCGCGATACTTGACCGGGCCGACGCAGACCACCGGATTGATCGGCACGATCGCGCCGCCCAGCATCGCCTGCTTGAAATATTCCTGGTAATATTCCGGGAAGGCTTCGACCTCCTTCTGGAACAGCACCATCTTCTGGCCCTTGCGCGCCTCAAAGCCTTCCAGCCGCTCCTGGATATAGGTGAAGAAGCCGGGCTTGGAGAATTCGCCGTCGGTGACGATATCGATGCCGCAGTCCTTCTGCTTCTGCACGCTGGCCTTGACCGAGTCGGCGAGGATCTTCTCGAACGCCGCTTCGTCGATTGGTTCGCCGCTGAACTTCTTCTTCAGGATATCGAGCAGCTTGTGCGGCCGAGGCAGGCTGCCGATATGCGTGGTCTGAATGCGATCCTTGTTCTGCTGCAGCGTCACGAGCGTCTCCCGGTTATTGTCTTGGTGGTTTAGCGAATTGGAAGGCGGCCGCCCTTGAGCGCACCGGTGCGTTCGATCTTTGCCCATTCGCGCAGGAACGATCGGTAATAGGGCATGTTCTTTTGCCAGATCGAGTTGATCGCCATTCCGCGCACCACATAGAGCGTTGACATGATGGTGAAGGAGGCCTGTTCCTCGCTGTAGCCTGCGCGCATGAAGGCGTTCAGCCAGATCTCGTTCATGGTCTTGCGATAGTCGTTCATGAAGATGTCGAATGGCGCGTTCATCAGCGGATCGCTGCGCGCGGCGATCATCATTTCCGAGGTCGGGATGAATGTGTCGCCAAGATAGACACGCTCGCAATCGGCGATGAAGGCCTTCAGCGGATCCTTGCGGGCCGCGGCGCTGTTTGCGGCTTTGCGCCCGCTCTCGACATGCCGTTCGTAGATATGGGCGCCGGCGGCGATCACGAGATCGGCCTTGGTCGAGAAATGATGCATCAGCGCACCGTTGGAAAATCCGGCGCGGGTTGCGACCTCCTTGGTGGTGAGCCCGTGATAGCCGCGCTCCTGCAGCAGCTCGATCGTGGCGCGCAGAAGCTTTTCACGCGCCGCCTTGGAGCGAGATTCCTGGGTGCGGCGGGGAGGGCGGCGTGAGGCGCCGGGCTTTGCCGGCCGCAAAAGCTCCGGTGAACGACGCAGGTCTGGACGCGTGGATGCGCCGCTCCGTCTCATCGATGTCCTCCCGTTCCGGCTCTGTTGGCCGCGGTCGGAGGATCATGACGGTCGGGCGCGACCCGAGTCAAGTTACATAGCGACCGCTCGGTATGTAATGTGCCCCGGCGGAGCGGCGCCGACGGGTCGTGCCGCCATTACGTCAGCTGGGAGCGGGCGGTTTCCACCCGCGACTCCCGCAGGAATTCGACGAAATCGGTGCCGCCGGTGCCGATCGTGCCGGGGCCGACATGGGTGCTCGCCTGCTTGATGATGTATTGCGACGTCAGGCCGATATGCTTGCGGCGAAATTCATCGGTAGCCGCGATGCAGGCATTGTAGGCATCGCGCAGCGCGGGTGAGCCGTTTTCCGCGCGCGTCCGGATCGTACTGGTCTGGCGCAGCGCTGCGACCAGAGCGCGGTGCTTCGGCGGCATGTATTGCAGCATGGCGTCGAGGAAATCGCGCGTGTTCGCGTGCTCGTGCCGGATGCCGAGCCCTGCGTCGAAGGATTGCAGCAGCGAGCTTTGCGCGGCGCTGCCGCCGGCCCAGATCTGCGGTGGCGTAGACGTGCCGGCATAGGTGAGGCCGGGTGCGGGCCAGCCCGCGAGATAGGGCCGGATGCGATGATAGAAGATGTGCGGGTCGCAGCGCTCGGTCATGCGCATCAGCGCGGCACTCATCTGCCGGACGCAGGATTCCAGTGCGATGAGCTCTTCCGCAACGGCGTTGTCGTCGCCGCTTTGCGCGGCCGCAACGGCGTCGGCCAGCGCAACGATGGCCGGCGCACCCGCAAGCTCCACGCCGAGCGTCGCCAGATAGAACCATTTCTCGTCGAACGAGCCGGTGAAGGTGAACTGGGTATCGACATTGTCGAGCGCGAGCGGGCGGGCGGGATCGAGCCTGCGCCAGTTGTTCAGCACCAGCGTCGCATGCATCACGATGGGCGGGCGTCCGAGCCGCTGCGACAGCGTCATCAGCGGCACCGCTATGTTGCGGGGCAGGGTGAAGTCCGGATCCTTGCCGCCCCAGACATGCGCCATGGTCAGCGCCGAGAGGATCAGCATCCCGCGCTCGGCTTCGTCAGCATCGGTCAGGGCGGCGACGTCGAGTTCGGGCAGGGCGGCGAGGAAGCGCCGGATCTCCTGATTCATGATCAGCGCCGGGATCATCGGCGCAAGATTGTCGAGCGCGCGGAATGCTTCGGGCAGCCGGTCGAGCGGATCCTGCTCCGGCACGAAGCCGCGCGTGCAGCTGACGCCGTAGGCGGTGAGGTCGATGGATCGCGGCGCGGTCATGGCAGTGAATGGATGGCCCGGCCGCGGGACGATTGCAAGCCGGGGCTAATCCTCCTCCCGCAGCGCGGGAGGGGGAGGCGACACGCTCAGTTCTTCTTGGCCTTGTCGTAATAGGTGAGGTCGTAATATTTGGCCGGATCGGTCAGCTGCTTCTTCGGCTCGCCATATTCGCTGCGCAACTGCAGCGCGGTCTTCACGCCCTCCACATTCAGTGCGGCATTCCGCTCAAAGCCGTTGTTGGGATGCAGCAGGATATCGTAGGACTTGGCCGCAAGGTCTTCGGACAGACTGGGCACATTCTTGCGCAGGATGGCGATCGCTTCCGCCTTGTTGGCCGGATTGTAGAGCCAGTCCAGTCCCTCGCGGTAACCGCGGATATAGCCGATCAGTTGCGCTTCGTTCGCCTTCGCCCATGACCTGCGGGTTGCGCCGACAAGGCCCTGATAATTGCCGAGCGCTTCGGACCCATCGGCCAGGCGGGTAAATCCGGCCGCTTCCGCATTCACTTCGAACGGCGAGATCAGCAGGGTCGCGGCGTGTTCCTTCTTCATCAGCGCCTGATAGCGTTGCATCACGCCACCGGCCCGGACGAATTCGAACTCCTCCGGCTTCAGCCCTGCATTGTTGAGGATCTTGCGCAGCACGAAGGCATAGCCGGTGGTCAGCGCATCGACCGAAACCTGCTTGCCACGCAGATCGGCTATGGTTTTCACCTCCGGAACGGCGATCAGCCGCAGAAAGCCGTTGTCGCCGCCCATGAAGGCAAAGATATCGGGCTCGACATCGGTCTTGGTCGCGCCCTGGCCCTCGCTATAGGCAATGACATTGTCGATCGCGGTCATCGCGATATCGAACTTGCCCTCTATCAAACCCTTGAGCTGAAACTGCGAGTTCGGCGTGGGCGTGATGTTGAGCGTCACGCCGTGCTTGTCGAAAAAGCCCTTCTCCTGGGCGGCCCAGATCGGCCAGTTGAAGCCGCCGGGGAATACGATGACCTCGAGGGCCTTCGTTCCCTGAGCGGATGCGCTGCCGATACCAACGGTGGATATGGCGGCCGCCGTCACGGCGGCACGAACCAGTTTCTTCATCAGGTGTTTCCCTTGGTGTTGTTTTCTCCCGCGGTCATGGTGCACGACCGCCCCGATCTTTTCTACAAACAAACAGCCGCGCCTGATGGTTTGCGTATGAAAAAATGCCGCAACCCTTTCAGGTTGCGGCATTCGTTTTTTCGTATTGCCGGAACAGCGGTAGAGATGCGGAACCGACTAGTCGATCTTGATGCCGGTCTTCTTGACGACGTCGTTCCAGACCGCGAGGTCGCGTTTGATCTCGTCGCTGAATTTCTCCGACGTCCCGCCGGTGGGCTCGGCGCCCTGCTTGGCAAGCAGCGTCTTCAGTTCGTCGGTGGCGAGCGCCTCGTTCACAGCCGCGTTCAAGCGCGCGATGATTTGCGGTGACGTGCCCGCCGGCGCCAGCAGGCCGGTCCAGAGGCCGGTGGCATAGCCCTTGACGCCGCCTTCATCGATGGTAGCGACGTCGGGCAGGGCCTTCGCGCGTTGCGCGGTGGAGACACCGAGAATCTTGATCTTGCCGCCGCCGGCATGCGGAAGGACGGCTGGCATGGTCGAGATCGACAGATCGAGCGTGCCGGCGAGCAGGTCGGTGATGACCGGCGCGCTACCCTTGTAGGGAACGTGCGTCATGTCGGTCCCGGTCATGGAGGTGAGCAACGCCACCGCGAGATGCGTGGTCGAACCGGGGCCGGCCGAGCCGTAATTCAGTTTTCCGGGGTTCTTTCGCGCATAATCCAGAAGCTGCGCCACCGTCGCCACCGGCAGATCCTGTTTGACCGCGAGCGCCAGCGGCACGGTGGCGACGGCCGCGATCGGAGCGAAGTCCTTGATCGAATCGTAGGGAACGTCTGCCTTGACGTTCGGATATTGGGCGATCTCAGAGGACGATCCCAGCAGCAGCGTGTAGCCGTCCGGGGCCGCGCGCGCGACCTGGGTAGCACCAATGCTGCCGCCGGCTCCGGTCCGGTTCTCGACCACAAAGGGCTGGCCGAACTTGTCCTGAAGTTTTTGTGCGATGGCGCGGCCCACGACGTCCGATCCGCCACCGGCGGCGAACGGCACGATCACCCGCACCGGCCGGTCGGGATAGGTTTGCGCCAGAGCTGCGCCTGGCACCATCAGGCCTGCAACCGTCAGGCAGATGGCGGCTGCGAACTGACGCCGGCGAAGGAAATGTGGTCCACTCATTTAATTCTCCTCAGGTCGCGTCCTGCGGTGCATGGATCCACAGATCGAGCTGCACCGTACATCCGGGAACGATCAACGGTGCTGGAACGCGCGCCGCGCTGATCGGAAGGGGAACACCTGGCAGACGTCGCTGCCACACTTTGAGGGCCGGCAGGACATCGTCAAGATCGGTGTGCACTTGCAGGATTCGGACCACGTTACGCAGGCTGGCGCCCACTTTCGCGCACACCTCTTCCGCGCAATCGAGCAGATAGTCCATCTGCGCTTCGATGCTGGACGAGAGGTAACGCTCCCGCGGATCGACCTTCGCTTCGGCGATCAGTCCGTCGGCGTCCGCGGCTAGCATGCCGGAGAAAATGAGAAAGTCGCCGCAATGGATCGCGGCCGGCTGCCCCTGGCACACGGCGAGCCCGGCGCGGCCACCATCGATCCGTTGTACATGGCGTTCGGTCGTGGCCACCAGATTGATCTCGATGCGGGAATCCTCGATCGCGAAACCGGGCTTGCTGGTCGGTGTGATTGCGGTCGCAGGAGCATGGCCACCGAACGCGTCGTTCCATACCTGGTTGAAAGCCGGGACATCGTCGATATCGCGCAGGAACACATTGGCCTTGACCACGTCCTGCAGGGCGAGGCCTGCGCCTTCCAGCGCAGGGATCAGCTTTTTCTCGATGACATATTTCGTCTCGAGCTGAATGCGATTGCCTTTCCACAAATGGCCTTCGGGCGTCTTGGCTTCAGCCGCGACACCGTCGAGGTCGCCCTTGCCGCTGGCGGCGAGAAAGCCGGCGACGAAGACCAGATTGCCGGCCTTCACCACCGGTACGAACGACGAGGTCGAAGGCACGTCGAGCCCCTTGGGAAAAATCGGCTCGACGTCCGGACCGCCGCGCGCGACCGCGATCATGTCGGTCATCATCGTGGCGCCGGGGACGAGCGTCTGCGGCTGCAGGACCGATGTGCTGGGCGCGATATAGCTGCCGCAGGCGTCCCGCCGGGCCTGATGGAAAAACGGCACGGCGCGCCAGTCCTCGAAAAACTGGTCGCATCGCACGATCCGCGAGACGTCGGACTCGCCTTCGGCGAGGATCGCGGCCGCCTTACGCCAGATGGCCCTGGACTGGGTCAGGGCCGCAGGCTCTCCCGACAGCGGCCGCCCGGGATCGCCCAGTTCGTCGGGCAGAAGCCCGGAGACAAAAACCCAGTTGCCGGCGCGGATACCGCCCGCCAGCGGAATGCGGCTCGTGCCTGCTTCGCGAACGGAGAGAGCGTGTGTCGATGCGTTTGGAGACATGCTTCCTGTGACCGGTGATAATCGATCGCCTTGGTAGCAAATCCCAGCCGCAGGAGTAGCGCAATCTGCGCATCGTCGCAGAGTCCTCGACCGGACGGCGTTAAAAAAAATGCCGCAACCCGGAGGTTGCGGCATGAGGTTTCCTTGTCGCTTGGGAGGACAAGCCGAAACGTAACTCTAGGCCGCGCGCCGCTCGATATGCTTGCCCTGGAAGTGCGGCGCCACTTCGCTCATGAAGCGGTGCATCTCTTCCTTGGTCTGCTGGTGCGGCTTCATGCCGACGTTGAAATAGAGGATGACTTCGTCGAAGCCGGCGGCCTCCACCTTCTTCAGGATTTCGGTGATGCGCGCCGAATTGCCGATCAGCACCGAATTCTCGGTCAGGTCCTCCGGCCTCACCTTGTGCAGCCGCTCCACCATGTCGATGAAATAGCGGTAGCTCGGCGGCGCGGTGCGCGGATCGCCCGGGAAGGAGGGGATCACGCATTCCTTGTAGTAGCGGATCTGGCGCGCGCGCTGCGCCTGTTCGCTCGCGGCGTCGTCGGCGAAATGGGTGAAGTAGCTGCACATCAGGCGCTGCGGCTTGGCGCCGTATTTGGCGCAGCTCTCGTGGTAGAGATCGGCCACCTGCTTCAGTCCGCCGAAGCTCATCGCGGCGGCGAACGGCGCGACGATCAGGCCGCAGTTCAGCCGTGCGGCAAGTTCGATCGAGGGCTTGGAGAACGACGCCACATACATCGGCATCGGCTTCTGCAACGGCTGCGGGGTGATCCGCACGTCCTCGAACTGGTAATGCTTGCCCTTGTGGTCGATGCGCTCGCCACCGGAATTCCAGAGGTTGCGAAGAACCTCCATGCCTTCGTCGAAGATCGACTGGTTGTCCTCGAAAGAAATGCCGAACGGCAGATATTCGCGCCGGTCATAGCCGCGGCCGGCGGCGAAATCGACGCGTCCGCCGGACAGAAGGTCGAGCGTCGCCCATTGTTCGGCGACGCGGATCGGATTGTGCAGCGGCAGCACGGTCACGGCCGGCGCGAGCCGGATATGCTTGGTGATCGCGGCGATGTAGGCCAGCACCATCTCGGGCGAGGAATTCACGCCGAGCGAGTTGAAGTGATGCTCGCCGATCCAGGCCGAATGCATGCCGAGCTGATCGGCATAAAGCGCCTCGGCGGTGAGATCCTTCACGAACGTGTTGGCATCGCGCGTGTTGCCTTCGTAGTGATTGTCCGACAGCGTGAAATAGCCGAATTCCATCCTGGTTCTCCCTTTAGAGCGTTGTTCTTGAAACAGCCGTGCGCGATGCGGTTCAGCCGACCGGCACAACCCAGTCGACGCCTTCTCCGAGCCCAACCGTATATTGGCCGTCCTGGTATAGCAGCGGCGCGACCTGGCCGCGCACCGCCACGTGATGGACTTTCCCGATCACGATCGAATGCGTGCCGTAACTCGAGATGGCGTCGGTTTCGCAGAAGATGTTGGCCTGAGCCGGGATCAGATAGGGCATCTCGTCGTCGTCGCTTGCCCATTCGCCGCACAGGAAGCGGTCCGGGCCGGGTGTGCGGCCGCTGAACGCATCGGCGATATCGATCTGGTGAGCATGCAGCATGTTCACGCAGAACCGCCCGGCGCGGATCACCGGGTCATGAAACCGCGAGGTGCGGTTGACGCAGAACAGAAGCGAAGGCGGGCTCATCGATACCGATGTCACCGACGTCACGGTGATGCCGTGGCGGATATCGTCGTGCTGGGTCGAGATCACGCTGACTGCGCTGGTGAGCCGGCGCATCGCCTTGCGAAAATTGCCGCCGAGGTCGTGTGGATAATGATCCATGGCTGCGCTCCCGTGATGGCCGATGACCGGCTCTTGTTGTTCTCATTGGCAGCGATCATACTTGCACGTGCAACAGTTGTAAATGCAATATTTGGACAGGATTGCTGACCTTTTGACAGGCGGCTTTTGCCTTGCAAGAGACTGCACGAAGCCCTGACTGGAGCGCCGAATGGCTGGAAGTCCGCATCTCGATCTCTCCGAGTATCTGCCGTATCTGGTCAACCGCGTGGGCGCTGGCTTCGTCGCCGGCTACGAGCGTGAGCTGGCGCAGCACGGCGTCACTATCGCGATGTGGCGGGTGCTGGCCGGATTGTCGACCGGCGACAAGCATCGCCAGATCGATGTGGCAGAGATTACCTCGATCGATGTGTCGACCATCTCGCGTCTGATCACGCGGCTGGTGAATCTCGGGCTCGTCACACGCACGCGATCCGACACCAATAACCGTGAAGTGAATGTGGAACTGAGTCCGAAAGGCCGTGCGCTGGTCAACCGGCTGATTCCGCGCGCTCGCGAACTCGAGGCCGCGGCGACCGCCGGCATTCCGGACGCGGATCTCGCGGTGACGCGGGAAACCTTGCGGCGCATGTATCACACCATGGCCGCGGATATTGAGGTGGCCGACGTGGCGCCGCAGAAACTCGCGAAGAGCGGATAGTCCGGGCCGCCCCACGCCAGGTGCGCTCGCCCCCGTTTGATCTAGCGCAATGAGACAGTGACCCGCAGACGCGATCCTCCGGCATGGAGGATGCGGCATGAAGGTGCGCGACGTCATGACGAAGCCGGTCGTCTCGATCGATGCCGAGGCGCCGATCAGCCTCGCGATCCGGCTGATGCTGCAGAAGAAGATCAGCGGACTTCCGGTCGTCGATGCGGCCGGCAATCTCGTCGGCGTTGTGACCGAGGGCGATTTCCTCCGTCGCGCCGAGACCGGTACCCAATTTGCGCCACCGCGCTGGCTGGAATTTCTGATGGGGCCGGGGCCGCTGGCGCGGGATTACGTCAAGGCGCATGGCCGCAAGGTGTCGGAGGTGATGACCCGCGACGCCAAGACCGTGGACGAGGACACCCAGCTCAACGATGTGGTTGCGCTGATGGAACGCAATCACATCAAGCGCGTGCCGGTACTGCGCGGCAAGAAGCTGGTCGGCATCGTGAGCCGGGCCAATCTGTTGCGTGCGCTGGTCAGCTACCTGCATCCTGCCAGCGCGCCGGCGAACGGCGACGCTACGATCCGCGAGGCAATCCTGCGCGAATTGAACAACGAACGATGGGCGCCGGTCGCGACCGTCGATGCGATCGTGCGTCAGGGTGTGGTCACGCTCTCCGGCTTTGTGCTCGACGAACAGCAGCGCGCGGCGATCAAGGTGCTGGTCGAGAATGTGCCGGGCGTGAGGTCCGTGCGCGACGACCTGGTCTGGATCGATCCGATGTCAGGCGTCACCATCGAGCCGGAAGAGCCCGCGCAGACCGGCTCGTTGAAGACCGGCGCCTGACGCCGGGCCCGAGGATTGGGACAATCGGGGCCTCAGAAAGAGACCCCGGTCGTGCCGGGAGGATGCCCCGCTGTGGCTGCCGCGGGGCATTCTTTTTTTCGGCTCACCGATACCGCTGCGCGATCAGATGGTCGAGCGACAGCTTGCCCGGACCCTGCGCCATCAGGATCAGGAAACAGGCGGCCCAGGTGCCGTGCGTCGGCCACGCTTCGGGATAGACGAAGATCTCGATCACCAGCGTCATGATCAGGAGCGCGAGTGCGGCGAACCGGGTCGCAAATCCGAGCACCAGCAGCACCGGAAAGAAATGCTCGGCGAATGTCGCCAGATAGGCGGCGAGAGTCGGGTCGACAAGCGGCAGTTTGTATTCGTCCTTGAACAGGAACAGCGTGGCATCGGTGATGTGCCAGCCTTCGACCTTGGTCTGTCCCGAGCGCCAGAACACCGCGGCGATCGACACCCGGGCGACCAGCGCGATCAGCCAGTAGGGCATCGCCGCCATCAGCGCATTGGCGCGGAGGATCAGTCCGGCCAGGCCGGGTTGCGAACGCATGGTGAGCGGGGTGTCGGTCATGATGTTCAACCTTCTTGCGGCGAAGCGGCGGCAGTGAATGCGGATACGGCGCCCGAACCGACGAGACCTGCCAGATTTGCGGTAAGGTCGAAGCGGGCATCGTCTGATGCGGCGTTTGCGGCGGCTTCGGCGAGCGTCGCACCGTCGGCCAGCGCGCGCAGGAACGCGGCGCCGCCCGGCGGCAGCGAGCGCACGGTCACACCGAGCGTAGGCCGCAATATCAATGCGTCTTCTGCTGCGTCCGGGTCGGCCGGCCCGAGTTCGATCTCGCCTGCATTCATCGCCCAGATCGTCACCACCGGATAAGGCGATCGAAGCACCTGCAGCGACGGATGCAGCGTCAGGCGCAGCGTGCCGATGGATTGCGGGTCGAGATCGGAGAATTCCGACGCCGTGAGCGGCTCCGCATCCGCCGCGTGATAAGCGCGTGTGCGCGCGGCTTCGAGGCGTGCCACATCGGCCAGATACGGCAATTCCGCCGCCGGCTCGAAGGCGGCGATGAAGTCGCCAAAATCGTCGCCATAGGTGTGCAGGATTTTCGAGCGCGGCAAATACGCCGACACGAACAGGCGCGCCATGGCGGCAAAGAATTCGTCGCCGACGATGCGCTCGGTGGCGGGAAACTTCGCGCGCAGCGCGTTGACGAGGCTGACGACCACATTGTTGCGATAGACCGCGAAGCGCTTCTGTGGATGCCGCACGCTGTGCGATGTCAGTTCCGCCGGCACCGGCCGGTCGGGATCGAGCAATGCCTGCGCGAAATCGGTCTGGAGTTCGGCGAACATGTCAGGCGGCCCGGCGCTTCGTGGCATTGGCGAGGATCGCGCCGGCGGCACGCGCCTCCGCGGCCAGAACCGGCCAGTCCGGCACGTCATTATCCCATTCGATCAGGGTTGGCAGCGGCCCGGTGCGGGCGATGACGCTCTCGTACAGGGCCCAGACCGGATCGGCGACCGGCGCGCCATGCGCGTCAATCAGCAGCGGTGCGCCGGTCTCGTCGGTTTGCGCGTCGTGTCCGCCGAGATGGATTTCTTTCACCCGCGACAGCGGGAACGCCGCGAGATAATCCTCCGCGGAGGTGCCGTGGTTTGTTGCTTGCACAAACACGTTGTTGACGTCGAGCAGGAGCCCGCAGCCGGTGCGACGCGCGATCTCCGACAGGAATTCGGTTTCGGGAGTCGTCGAGCCCGCGAATTGCAGATAGGTCGAAGGATTTTCCAGCAGCATCTCGCGGCGTAGCGTGTGCTGCACCTGATCGATATGCGTGACGATGCGGTCGAGCGTTTCGGGCGTGTAGGGCAGGGGCAAGAGGTCGTTGAGATAGACCTCGTCATGCGACGACCAGGCGAGATG
The DNA here is from genome assembly GCF_059499825.1 of Pseudorhodoplanes sp. NCBI lineage: Bacteria > Pseudomonadati > Pseudomonadota > Alphaproteobacteria > Hyphomicrobiales > Pseudorhodoplanes > Pseudorhodoplanes sp. Next base: position 393,782 of record NZ_JCABZI010000002.1, on the reverse strand, counting down.
TTCGGAAAAGCTCGCCGGCTCGTAGCGCTCGCATAACGCCTTCAGACGCGACAGGTGATCGGTATCGAGCGGTGCGGCAGAACCGATCGACAATCCGACGCCATGGATCGACAGCGCGTAATGTTCACGCAATTGCCGCAGCATTGCATGCGGCGGTCCGCCCGCGCCCATGTAGTTCTCGGCATGCACCTCGACAAAGCCGATCGGCTGTTCGCCGGCGACGATCGCATCGAAATGCTGCGGCTTGAAGCCGACGCCCGGTCTATCGGGAAGACATGTGCGGTGCATGAGATAGGCTCCGGCAAAAGCCGTCTGTCGTTCGTGCACGAGTTGGCCTTCTCCCTCCCGAAAATCGGGAGGGAGAAAGACCGACGGGCCTTAGCTCTTGATCGGCTGCAGCGATCCCATGCCCTTCGGGGTCTTCATGGCCGCGCAGGTGCCCTTGGGCACGAGCTTCCAGGCGTTACCCTGGTAGTCGACCTTGGACGTGCCGGCGCAGGTGGTGCCGGGGCCGGCGGCGCAGTCATTCTTCCCGGCGAGCGAGACGCCGTAGCACTTCTCCTGATCGGCCTTCTGCGCGGTGGCCGGCGTTGCGGTGATCGCGAGAGCCGCGGCAAAGGAGCCCGCGAGCGCGGCGGCTGCAAATTTGGTGTTCATCCCGTTATCCTCCAGAAGGAAAGCTGGTCGCCCTGCACGGTGCAGCGGCGCGGGCCGGACAACCCGGCCTTGTCGGATGTTTCGCGATGGGGCCGGCCTATGTTACGCGCTCACGGGCTCGTGTTCGCCGGAACGGAGGCTACCGGTTCGGCAATGCTGTCACCGGCATGTAACAATGTGCCTGGCGGGACCGAAGAGACGGGAAGAGGCGGCTTGAAGGATCGCGAGGCGCAATGGGCGGACCTGATGCGGGCGGCGCTCGCCGGTGACGGCGCGGCCTATGAACGCTGTCTGCGCGAGATGGCGCAGGCCTTGCGTCCGCTGGTGCGCCGCGGGCTCTATCGCGTCGGTGCCAATCCGGCCGAGATGGAGGATGTGGTGCAGGATATCCTGATCGCGGTGCATCTGAAGCGGCAGACATGGGACGCAACCCGTTCGATCGGACCGTGGATCTCAGGCATTGCGCGCTACAAGATCATCGATGCCGCGCGCCGCCGCGGCGGCCGCATCGATCTGCCGATCGAGGATTTCGAAGACGTGCTCCCCGCTCAGGCAGAGCCTGAATCCGTGAACGACCGCGACGTCAGCCGCTCGCTCGAAGCGTTACCGGAGGGGCAGCGCAAGGTGGTGCGGGCGATTGCAATCGAGGGCTCATCGATTGCGGTCACGGCGCAGACATTGAACATGAGCGAGGGCGCCGTCCGGGTGGCGCTGCATCGCGGACTGGGAGCCCTGGCGAAACGCCATCGCGACGAGACATGAAGACCGACGATCTCATTCGTGCGCTCGCCGCCGATCGCGAACCTTCCGGACCTGCGCCGGGCAGAGCGCTTACGCTTGCCGCTGCGCTCGGCATCGTACTCTCGGTGCTGCTCTTCCTGTGGCTGGTGCCGCTTCGGCCCAATCTCGGGGAGGCAGTGATGTCCTTTCCGTTCGCGCTGAAGCCGATCGAGATGGGTATTCTGGTCGTGGTCTCGGCGATTGCGGTACTGCGACTGGCCAGGCCCGGTGCGCCGCTCGGCTGGACGCTACTCGCGGCAGCTGTCGTGCCGGCGATCATGGTGGCCGGGGTTGCCGTCGAACTGATGCAGGTGCCGCGTTCGGAATGGCTGGTGAAGCTTGCGGGCGTTCACTGGTACATGTGCGTGCTCAACATGGTGCTGCTGTCGCTACCGATCCTGGCGGCGCTTCTGTTCGGATTGCGATACGGCGCCCCGACGCGGCCGGTGCTCGCCGGCGCTGGTGCCGGACTTCTCGCAGGCGCGCTGGCGGCAAGCCTTTACATTGCGCATTGCCCGGACGATTCGCCGCTCTTCGTCGCCGCGTGGTTCACGCTCGCGATTGCGATCGCGACCGGGATCGGCGCGCTAGCGGGCCGCCGATTGCTGCGCTGGTAAGGCGCGCGCGCCGGACGCATCCTGCCTGACCGATGCGCGGCAAACGCCGGACGGCCTGCGCATTGTGCTCTCGTCGAGGATGCAGGCGCTTGCGGGCGACACCGTCGTTGCCTGAGCCACGACCATGGGGCGGTTGTTTCTGGTGTCGAAACACTGCTCCGCATGCGCGGCGGTTGAAATCAGCAGGCTGAGGGCGGCGGTAGTTCCGAGCGGGAAGGTCCGGCGGGACCAGGCGTTCATGAGAAGCGCAAAGCGTCCCGATTCATGGTCGGCTGGCATGTCTGCTCCTTCAATGTCGGTTGCATCCACGTGGCGGCCTCGTTCGCCGCGTGCAATGTCCGCGTCCCCGTCTTTCGAAACCGCTCAGCGCCGCGCTCAAATTCGACGAAAAGATTTGGCGAAGGCAGCGGGAAAACACGTGCGAATGCGTCGATTATTGCGTGCATCGGGCGGCGGGGGATGCGGCCATGTTGCGCTGGCCAGCGCATGCAAGCCCGCTAATAATGTCGCTGGACATGCCACAGCGAGGTCATCATGTTGCGCCGAACCGAACCTACCCACTCACTGAGCCGCCGTAACTTCATGACCGGAACCGCCGCAGGTCTCGTCGCCGCATCGCAAGTCCCGACCGAGCAAGCCCAGGCCCAGACGGCTTCGCCGCCGGCGGCCGCGCCAAAAGGCCCGCCGGTCTGGCTGGATCTCGATCAGAAAGCGCTGGACGACGCCTACGACCAGGCCAAATACGCCCCCAACAGGCTTCAGGTCGTCGGGCGCTACCGCACCAACAGCGACCTGACGCGCAAGCGGCTTGGCGCGCCGAAGCGGCTGAGCTACGGCGCGACCCCGATCGAGGCTTTCGATCTGTTCGCGACCAAGGCGCCGAATGCGCCGATCAATGTGTTCCTGCATGGCGGCGCCTGGCGCGCGGAGCTTGCGCAGTATTACGCGTTCCCCGCCGAAATGTTCGTCAATGCCGGTGCCCACTACATCTCTGTCGATTTCAGCAATGTCACCGAGACCGACGGCGACATCATGCCGATGGCGGACCAATGCCGCCGCGCTGTTGCATGGATCTACAAGAATGCGGCGAGCTTCGGCGGCGACCCGAACCGCATCTATCTCTCCGGGCATTCGTCGGGCGGCCATCTCGGTGGCGTGGTGATGGTGACCGACTGGGAGAACGACTTCGGCCTGCCGAAGGACATCATCAAGGGCGGTCTGCTGGTCTCGGGCATGTACGACCTGAAACCGGTGCGGCTGTCGGCCCGCTCCAGCTACGTGAAGTTCACCGATGCGTCGGAGCAGGCGCTGTCGTCGCAGCGCCATCTCGACAAGCTGAATGCGCCGGTTATCGTGGGCTATGGTGCGCTGGAGACGCCGGAATTCCAGCGCCAGAGCCGCGATTTCGTCGAGGCGGTAAAGAAGGCCGGCAAGAGCGCCGAGCTGATCAAAGGCGATGGCTACAACCATTTCGAGTTCATCGAAACGATGGCCAATCCCTACGGCCAGCTCGGCCGCGCGGCGCTTGAGCAGATGAAGCTCGCGCCGGGTTAGTTGCGCGGCGCGATCAGGTCGCTCCGAGGTGGATATTTGCGTCTTTTGACATGTCGGTGCCGCGACCTTCTGCCTTTTTGATAATGCAGCGCGGCTGCTGCGGCTGTTAAGGTTCCGCAGGGGGAGTCGTGGATGCTGGGCGACTGGCTGCGCCGAATGACCGACCGTGCGTTTGCACCCATGTCGATCGGCGCCTTCGTGTTTGCAGGTGCTTGCGTCGCGGCAGCGACCGCACTCCGCTACGGGCTGGGTTACGTCAATCCCGACCTGGTGCCCTACGCGGCCTATTTCCCGGCGGTGCTGGCGGTCGCATTGTTTGCGGGGGCGCCCGCCGCGATTGCAACGGTTCTGGTGTCGATCCTGGCCGTCGGGTGGCTGTTCGGGCCGCCGGGCTCTCTCACGCGCCTTGAGGTATTGAATGCCGGTCTGTTCACGCTTGCCTGCGCGATCATCGTCGTGTTGGCGGAGGCCTACCGGCAACTGGTCGACCACTACCGGCTTCAGGAAAAACAGAAGAACCTGATGCTGCGCGAGCTCGAGCATCGCGGCAAGAATACCTTCTCGGTGGTAGAGTCGATCGTGCTGCAGACGCTTGCTCACGATCCGGATACGGCCAAGGTCATTACCGGCCGCATCCGGGCGGTATCGTCGACGAACGACATCATCAGCCACGCCGCCGATCTGCAGCCCGATCTGCACACCCTGATCCGGGCGAAATTCGAACCGTTCGGAGAGTTTCGCGCCAATCTCAGAGGCGCGGATATCAAGCTGCCGGCGGATGCGGCGCGCAACCTGTCACTGGTATTCCACGAACTCGTCACCAATGCGATCAAGCACGGTGCGCTCTCGCGTCCGGAGGGGCGTATCGAGATATCCTGGAGCACCGACGATACGCATCTCACCATCGACTGGGTCGAGCGGGGCGGTCCGCGTACGTCGCCCCCCGAGCAGCGCGGCTTCGGCTCGCGTCTGGTCGCCGGCTGCGTGAAAAGTCTCGGCGGCAAGGTTGATGCCGCGTTTCCCGCCGAGGGCCTGGAATGCCGGCTGCAGATTCCACATGGCCGCGTGTCGGCCGGTCAGCGTGCCGCTAGCGGCCAGAACAGCGCGATTAGCGGCACGCCTGCGAGTACGACATAGACCGAGAGCGGCAGCCCGAGCTTCCAGTAATCGGTGAAGCGATAACCGCCGGCGCCCATCACCAGCGTGTTGGATTGATGCCCGATCGGGGTGAGGAAGTCGCAGGCGGCACCGATGGCGACCGCCATCAGGAACGGATCGGGTGACAGGCCGAGATTTGCCGCAAATGCAGCCGCGATCGGCCCCATCACCAGCACGGTCGCCGCATTGTTGAGAAACGGCGTGACAGCCATTGCCGCGACCATGATCAGCGCCAGCATCCCGAGCGGCGGCAGCGCGCCGGCCGCGGCCGACAGCCAGCCCGCGATAACATCGGTTCCGCCGGTGGTGCGCAGCGAGTCCGAAAGCGGGATCAGCGCTCCCAGCATGACCAGGATTGGCCACTCGACCGCGTCATAGGCTTCGCGCAGCGAAATGGCCTTGAGCAGAATGATGATTGCGGCCGAGGCAAAGAACGCGATGGCGACCGGCACCAGATGCAGCGCCACCAGAAGCATTGCGACGGCCAGCACGATCACCGGAATGAAGCCGCGGCGGCCGCGGCCCAGCGCCAGTCCGCGCTCGGCCAATGGCAGCACGCGCAACGCGCCCAGGGCTTCCGGCATCGTGTTCAGATCGCCCTGCAAAAGCACCACGTCGCCTTCCTTCAGCCGGACCGACCGCAATTGATGCGCGATCCGCTTTCCGGCGCGACTGACCGCGAGCAGGTTGACCTGATAGGTATCGTAGAGGCGCATCCGTGCCGGGGTGTTGCCGACCAGCAGCGATTCCGGCGTCACGATCGCCTCCATCACACCGATATCGTCGGACGGCGTGTCGGTCTCCTTTGTCACCTCATCGCGCACCAGGGTCAGCTTGGCGGCGCCGACCGCACGTTCGAGCGCCGCCGGTTCGCCTTGCAGGATGATGACGTCGCCCGCCCGCAATTTCATCGCGCCCGATGGCGAAGAATTGCGTTGCCGGCGGCGGAGGATCGCCAGCACCTCGACCTCGTTGTCGGCGAGCGCCTCGAGGTCCTTGACGGTCTTGCCGGCAAATTCGGACTCCTCCGGCACCGACACTTCGGTGGTGTAGCCTTCGAGATTGAAAGCCGCGTCCATCGAGGCCGCGCCCTTGCGCTCGGGCAGCAGCCGCCAGCCGAAAGCGAGGAACGCCACGCCGCCGATCGCGAGCAGGGCACCGACCGGCGCGAAGTCGAACATGCTGAAGGGCGTGCCGAGCACTTCCTCGCGGACGCGAGACACGATGATGTTCGGCGAGGTACCGACCAGCGTGACGATGCCGCCGAGCAGCGATCCGAAAGCCATCGGCATCAGCATGGCGGAAGCGGGTGTGCCGGTCTTGCGCGCGAGCTGGAAGGCGACCGGCATCATCATCGCGAGTGCGCCGATATTCTTGACGAAGCCGGAAAGCGCTGCGACGACCGCGGTCAGCATGAAGACCTGAATTGCGGGCGTGGTCAGGTAGGGCGCCAGCGGACGCAGCAGTGTCTCGATCACGCCCGAGCGCGCCACAGCAGCGCTGACGATCAGGGCACTGGCGACGATGATGACGATGTCGTCGGCAAAACCGGAAAATGCCTTGTCGGTCGGCACGATGCCGGCGGCGACGCCGGCCAGCAGCGACATGACGGCGACCATGTCATAGCGCAGCCGTCCCCAGACGAACAACGCCATCATGCCGGCGAGGATGGCGAAGGCGAGGATCTGTGGTGTTGTCATTCAGGGGTCCGGTGCGGGCGACAGGCAACGCCGCACCCCGCGCCGGGTTCCCTCCCGACAAAGCGCCTGGTCAGTTCATGTGGCTCGGCAGCCAGAGCGAGATCTGCGGGAAGGCGATCAGCAGCGTCATGATCACCGCTTCGCAGGCCAGGAACCAGTAGCAGCCGCGGAAGATGGTGGTGAGCGGGATCTGGTTGTTGAGCGCGCCGGACACCACATAAATGTTAAAGCCGACCGGCGGCGTCAGCAGCCCGATGCCGATATATTTCACCACCAGGACGCCGAACCAGACCAGATCGAGTTCGAGGGCCGCAAACATCGGCACGAAAACCGGGATGGTCAGCAGGATCATGCCCAGCGGATCGAGGAACATCCCGAGCACAAGATAGATCGCCGATACCGCAATCACCAGCAGCAACGGATCGACCGCCCAGCTTCCAACCAGTTCGGTAAACAGCACGCCGCTGCCGGACAGCGCCAGGAACTTGGTGTAGATCACCGCGCCGATGCCGATAAAGAACAGTTGCGAAGTGGTGCCGATCGCATCCTTGAAGCTGTCGACGAAGCCGTGCCACGACAGCTTGCGCTGCGCGACGCCGATCACGATGGCGATCAGCGCGCCGGCCGCGCCGGATTCGGTCGGCGACACCACCCCCCAATAGAGCCCGCCCATCACCGCGACGATGAGAACGAGGATCGGCCAGATTTCGCGAAGCGACGCCCAGCGCTCTTTCCATTTCTCGTCGTTGCTTGCGAATTCGACCGGAGGGCCGAGCTTCGGATTGAGCCAGCAGCGCACGACAATCATGATCATGTAGACGCCGGCGGTCAGCAGGCCGGGCAGAATGCCGGCGAGCAGCAGTTTCGCGATCGAGACTTCCGCGAATACGCCATAGACCACGAACAAGATGGAAGGCGGGATCAGTGCATCAAGCGTGCCGCCGGAGGCGCAGACGCCGGTCGCGAGCGCCTTGTCATATTTGTTCTTGAGCATTTCCGGCACGGCGAGACGCGCCATCACCGCGGCGGCGGCGATGCTCGAGCCGGACGCGGCGCCGAATCCCGCGCAGGCCCAGTTGGTCGCGACCGCGAGCCCCCCGGGCAATCCGCCGAACCAGGCATAGGCGGCGCGGAACAGCGCCGCGCCGATGCCCGAATTGGATGCGATCGCGCCCATCAACAGGAACATCGGGATCGCGGACAGATCCCAGTTCGCCGCGAACACGAACGGCGTGTCGCGCAGCACGCTGAGCGCGACATTGAAATTGCGCAGATACCACAAGCCCAGAAAGGCCACGCCGCCCATGGCGACGCCGATCGGGACCCGTAGCCCGATCAGGATCAGCATCATGACGATGCTGCTGCCGGCGACCTGGAGTGTGGTCACGCGCCTTCCTCCACCGGATGAGGCGCGGGCGGCCGCGGACCCTTGATGATGTCGTCGATGGTCTTGACGATCAGGTACAGCGCCATGAGCCCGGATGCGACCGGCGGCAGCCAGCGGCTCGGCCAGACCGGAATGAAGGATGTGCCAGCCTGCCAGACTTCATGGATGCGGGTCTGGTTTATGGCCTGCGAGCCGGTCTGGTAGATGAAGATGCTGAGATACAACAGCACTACGACTTTCACCGCGATATCGAGCCAGTGCGCGAAGCCGAGTGGCATCAGACGCGTGAAGATGTCGACCGAGATGTGAGTGTCGTTCTTCGCCAGATAGGCCCATGGCAGATAGGCGACGATCACCATGTAGTAGGCGGACACGATTTCGGTCGTGCCCTCGACCGGCTTGCCGAAGAAATAACGGCCGGTCACGTCGGCCGAGACGTGCAGCATCATCAGGAAGCCGGCAATGAGAGCGATCCAGAGGAAGAACTGGATCGGCCATTCAAGCCATTTCAGAAGGCGGTCCATGCCGGCAACGGGTGCTGGAAGCGAAAGGAAGGTGGGCCGCGACGCGAGTGACGTCACGGCCCGGCAATGATTGTCAGAGCTTGTTGACGTCGACCTTCGAGAAGATCTCGGTGTTCAGCGCGTCGACGAACTTGTTGACGTCGCGGCCGATCGCCGGCGAGAGCTTGCGCCACTTTTCCAGGTTCTTTTCATACGCATCGATGATCGCGCCGGGATCCTTCAGGCCGAAGCTCTTGCCGGTCTCGACGTTCCGGGCCTTCTGCACCTTCTGATACTCGGTGGCGATCGTCTCGAAATCGGCATCGGGCTTGATCATCTGCACGCCCTTGTCCTTGATGACCGCCTGCAGGCCTTCCTCGTTTGCCACAATGAAGTTGCCGATCGCCATCTCGGCGCTGAGCTTCACCGCTTCTTCGAGATGGACCTTCTTCTGTTCCGGCGTGAGCTTGTTCCACGCATCGCGGTTCATGAAGAAGCCGAGCGCGGGTCCGCTGAGGCCGAGCGGCATGTCGACGACGTATTTGGCGAAGTCGGCATAACCGAAGGTACGCAGCCAGTCGGCAATGCCGTGCTGGCAATCGAGACCGCCGCGCTGCAGCAGGCTCACGGCCTCGACCAGCGTCGCGCCGACCGGGACGGCCCCCGCCATCTTGAGCATGTCGGCATTGCCGCCGGCGGCGCGAACGCGCTTGCCCTTCAGGTCGGCGAGCGACTTCACCGGCGTCGTGCAGGCCAGGAGATAAGCCGACGAGGTCCAGCCGCCGAGCGAGACCGCGTTCAGCTTCTTGACCTCATCGAGGCATTCCGGACAGTTGAAATAAACCGTCTCGAGCGCTGCGCCGGTCGATGCGACGACGTCATTGTGGCCGAGCACGATGGTCGAGTAGAGCATGAACATGGCCGGCACGGTGTTCGGCACATATTGCGGGATCGCAAGACCGGCCTGGACGAGGCCGTCCTTCACGCCGGTGAAGGTGGTCTTGCCGTCGACCAGCTGGCCGCCAGGGATCAGCTTCCATTTCACCTTTCCGCCGGTCTTTTCCTCGATCGCCTTGAACATGCCAGGCATGACCTTGGCGTTCTGGTATTCGCGGGCAGGCGTCCAGCTGCCGTAGATGAGTTCTTGAGCGGGTGCGGGCTGCGCCGCGATCAGGCCGCCGGCCAGCGCAGCGGCGGACAACAACATCGAGCGATGTGAAACCATCGAATCCTCCCTGTGTAAGCCGATTTCGTTTTCGGTCTTGAGACGCAGGCTATAGTTTGAGGTCCAACAATTCAATCGCCTTCCTGCACAAAGTCTTGCCGTTAACCGCCCGCCCAATTCGGGCGTGAGGCCGGGCTTTGGGCCGGCGTCGCCTGCGCCATGTGCCGGGCCCGGTGCCGTCGTTCGATCGACGTGTCGGCGCTCGTGCTGCGCGCTGACGTCACTGCGCGAATTGCTGCGGAACGCCGATCGGCCGGCCCACCAGCTTGTAGGTGAAGGTCAGGGCTTCGCGCTGGAATTGCGGGTCGTCGCGCAATTTATTGAAGCGCTCATTGTCGGCGCGCTTCTTCTCCGGATCGGTTTCCTTGAGCCGCCGCTTGTTTTCCGCGGCGGTGGGCCCGGTCACTTCCCGGAAGACCCGCTGGCGCTCCTCCGCGTAGCGATCAAGCAGGTCATCCGGCGCTGCCCGTTTGATGACCGCGGGCAACGCGTCGCCTAACAAGTCGGCGTCCAGCAGACCGGAGGTCAGACCCAGGCCGCCAAAGGGATTGCAGACATGGGCGGCGTCGCCCGCCAGCAGCACCCGGCCGACTCGAAAACTTGCCGCACTGCGCTCATGAACCCGGAACGGCGCGAACGCTTCCAGCCGATAGGTGCCGTCGTCAGGCAGCAGGGCACGGTAGTGATCGGCGATTCGCGACTTGACGCCGTCCTCGGGAAGGCTGGCATCTTCGCCATAGGTCACGCGCCACAGGCCATGCCGGTCGACCTTGACGATCACCGCCCAATGCACAGGATCGATGATGAAATTCGCACGCGCATAGCCGCGCGCCTCGAAATCGTAGACCACGTTGGTGGAGACTAGCCGCTCCGGATGGGTGTAGCCCTCGAACGAGAGGCCGCTCGCGCGGCGCACCGTGCTGCTGCCGCCATCGGCGCCGATCAGCCAGTCGCAGCGCAGCTCCCGTGTCTCGCCGCCGGTGTCGATTGCCAGTGTCACGCCGTCGGCGTCCTGCTTCACGTCCATAACACGTGAATTCCAGCGCACGGTGGCGCCGGGAATGGTCAGGAAATTGCGCAGGATCGCGCTTGCGAGTTCATGCTGCGGCATGTGCAGGTTGAACGGATAGGCGGTGTCTTCCGGCGTCAGCACCGACATGTTCGGCGCCGCCAGAATGCCGCCGTCGACGGTCCGGAACTGGTAATCCTGCTTCAGGATGCCCGCGGCCTTCAGTTCGTCGAGCAGCCCGAGCCGGTCCAGCATCTCCACTGTCGGCGCGTGATAGACCACCGCGCGGGGCCACTGGATGATGTCAGGCTCGCAGTCCAGCACCAGCACCGGAATTCCGGCGCGCGCGATCTTCAGTGCGGCGACCAGTCCGACCGGGCCGGCGCCGGCAACGACGACACCGTCAAAGCGCTCGCTCATGCCGTCCCCCAGACGTCGCGGGCGGTCTCGACAATCAGGGCGAACTTGGCGAATTGCTCGTCGATGGTGAGAATATTGCCTTCCGCGGTGGAGGCGAATCCGCATTGCGGCGACAGGCAGAGCTGTTCGAGCGGCGCGTATTTCGCGGCCTCATCGATGCGCCGCTTCAAAGCGTCCTTGGTCTCGAGCTTGCCCGACTTGGTGGTGACGAGGCCAAGCACCGCCATCTTGCCCTTGGGCAGGAAGCGCAGCGGTTCGAATCCGCCGGAGCGCTCGTCGTCATATTCGAGGAAGAAACCCTCGACGTCGAGGTCGCTGAACAATGCCTCCGCGACATGCTCGTAGCTGCCTTCCGCCATCCAGGCCGACTTGTAATTGCCGCGGCAGGTATGGGTGCAGATGGTCATGTCCGACGGCCGGTCGGCGACGCAGTCGTTGAACAGCTTGATGTAGCGCAGATGCTGGGTCTCGGCGCCGTCGCCCAGCATGGCGCGGCGCGCCGGATCGTTCAGGAAAGACAGCGAGGTGTCGTCGAGCTGCAGATAGGTGCAGCCGAGCGCGGCCAGGCCTTCGATCTGCTGCCGGTAGATCTTGGCGAGATCGTCGTAGAACATCTCCCATTCGGGATAGACGTTGCGGTCGACGCCGCGGCCGGCGGGATAATGCATCATCGACGGCGAGGGGATCGTCAGCTTCGGGATCGCTTTCGAGGCGACCGACCGGAGGAACGCGAAATCCTCGGCGAAAACCGTATCGTCGAGATACATGCGTTCGCCGACCCGATAGGCCACGAATTCGAAATCGGTGCCGCCGGTTGCCGACCGGAATGGCACCTTGACCTTTTCCGTGAGCTTCTCGATCCCGCCGATCGCGTATTTGAAATCCATGAACCAGTCGACGCGGCGGAACTCGCCATCCGTCACCGCCTGCAGTCCGATGTCTTCCTGCCGCCGGACAACCTCGCGGACGGCCTCGTCCTCGATACGGCGCAGTTCCTCGGTGGAGATCGCGTCGCGTGCGCGCTCCTCGCGCGCCTTCAGCAGCGATGGCGGACGCAGCAGGCTGCCGACATGATCGGCGCGGAAGGGCGGGCGCGTTCGGGGGGGCATTGCGGGCGTTTCCTTATCGTTTTCTTTTTCGTTAGCGTGGCGACCGGCAGGTGGCAACCGGCATGTCCCACACATGTCAGATGTGCTTATTTTGCCTTTGCGTTTGACTTGATGACAATCGTTGCAAAATTCCGCTGAGCGGCATGAGCAAGACGTGAAGAGGGGGATACGTGGCCACAATCGTTGTTACGCATGGCGCCTGGTCGTCGGCCTGGGCCTGGCAGAAAATGCGGCCACTGCTGCGCGCCGCGGGCCATGACATTTTCACCCCGAGCTATACCGGACTTGGCGAGCGCGCTCACCTTGCATCGTCCGCGATCGATCTCGACACGCATATCGCCGATGTGCTCGGCGTGCTGCAATGCGAGGATCTGCGCGATGTGGTGCTGATCGGGCACAGCTATGGCGGCATGGTTGCGACTGGTGTGACCGATCGTGCGGAAGGCCGCGTCGCGAAGCTTATCTATCTCGATGCGTTTGCGCCGAAGGATGGGCAAAGTCTGTTCCAACTCGTCGGCGCCGAGACCGAAGCGAAGATGCGGGCAGGCGCTGCGGCCGGCGACGGGTGGCGCGTGCCGTCCAACCCGATGCCGCCGGATACGCCGGCGGATTATGCGGCTTGGGCCGCGTCACGGCGGATTCCACATCCGATGAAATGTTTCGAGCAGAGACTTTCATTGTCCGGCCGGCCGCTTCCGGTCGCAGGCTACATCTATTGCACACGGCTCGCGCCGGGCGACGTGTTTCGGCAATTCGCGGATCGCGCCAGGGCCGAGGGCTGGCCCTATGCCGAAATGGACGCGAGTCACAATCCGCACATCACCTGCCCGGAGGCCTTGCGGGATGTGCTGCTGGGAATGATGAAATAGCTTAGCCCGGACGGAGCGGAGCGACATCCGGGAGCGGTGTCGCTTCGTATGCGTTCAATCCTGCTGCGGCTCGGCGGATGAATGCCGGCATGAGCGGGGCGATCGGGCGGGCCGCCCTGATCCCGGCCTCGGACGCTGCGAGTTTCTGCACGGGCAGCGTGTCTATGGCCGACGGCGGCATGAATGCATGAGCCGCCGCGATACATCGCGCGATGACTTGATCGCGCGAAGCGGATAAGAGGGGGTGAAAGTCCACAAGGTTCCCCGATCCCGCATGACCTACCGCTTCATTGGAAAATCGCTGCCGCGCACCGAAGACCTGCGGCTCGTCCGCGGCCTCGGCCGCTACACCGCCGATCTCGCCTCGCGCGACGCGTTGCGCCTGTTCGTGGTGCGCTCGCCGCACGCGGCCGCCCGCATTGTGAAAATCGACACCGCCGATGCCGAACGGATGCCCGGCGTGCATCTGGTCCTGACCGGCGAGCATCCCGATATCGCCGCGCTCGGCTCGATCCAGTCCAAGGTCAAGCGCCAGGCCCCGGGTGGCGCGCCGAATTTCGAGCCGCCGTATCGCATCCTGTCACGCGAGCGGGCGCTTTATGTCGGCGATCCGGTCGCTGCGGTGTTCGCCGAGACGTTGGACCAGGCGAGGGATGCAGCCGAAGCGATCGCAATCGAATGGGACGCGCTGCCGGCCGTCACCGAAACCCGCGTTGCGGCGAATGAGGGCGTGGCCGAGCTGTGGCCGCAATCGCCGCGCAATGTCTGCTTTGTGTTCGATGCCGGCAACCGCGATGCGGTCGAGCAGGCCCTTGCGGGCGCGAAGCACACGGTCAGCGTGACCTATCCGATCAACCGCATCACCGCGGTGACGATGGAGCCGCGCACTGCGCTGGGCCAGTACGATTCGGTCGCAGAGGCCTATACGCTGCATTGCGGATTGCAGAATCCGCATGCGGTGCGGGAGAGTCTCGCCAACGATATTTTCCGGATCGCCGGCAATCGCGTGCGCGTGGTGTCACCCGATGTCGGCGGCGGCTTCGGACTGAAGGAGGCTGCGTTCCCGGAATATGTCCTGACGCTGGTCGGCGCGAAACTGACCGGCCGGCCGGTGCTGTGGGCCGCCGATCGTGGCGAAAGCTTCCTGTCCGACTTCCACGCTCGCGACGCGCATGCCACCACGACGCTGGGCCTCGACGAGAAGGGTCATTTCCTCGCGCTGAAAGTGGAAACCACCGCCAATATCGGCGCCTACATCTCGCCGATGGGTCTGCATGTCCCGACCAACAATCTCGGCGGGCTTGCGGGCGTGTATCGCACCCCGCACATCCATTCCCGCGTCACCGGCGTCTTTTCCAACACGCCGCCGACCGCACCCTATCGTGGGGCCGGCCGGCCGGAAGCGACCTATGCGATCGAGCGGGTGATCGACCTCGCCGCCAAGCAATGCGGCTTCGATCCGGTGGACCTGCGTCGGAAGAACCTGATCGCTCCCGACCAGATGCCGTGGAATACGAAGTTCGTATTCACCTACGATTCCGGCGAATTCGAGCGCAACATGGATGACGCGCTCGAGCTTGCCGAATGGACCGGCTTCGCCGATCGCCGCAAGGAGGCGAAGACGCGCGGCAAGCTGCGCGGCATCGGCATCGCCAATGCGATCGAGATTTCAGCCGGGCCTGCGCCCGCGCCGATGCCGGAAAGCGCCGAGATCAAGTTCGACCAGACCGGCGCCGTGACCGTGTCGATGGGCACGCATTCGCACGGGCAGGGGCACGAGATCACCTTTGCGCAGATCGTTGCGGATTTCCTCGGCATCGACACCGACGACGTGCGGGTGCGCTATGGCGACACCGACGTGATCGAATTCGGCACCGGCACCTTCGGCAGCCGTTCGGTGATCACCGGATCGAACTCGCTGCGCATTTCCGCCGACCGGTTGATCGAACGCGGCAAGGCCATCGCCGCCGTACATTTCGAGGCCGATGCCGGCGACATCGTGTTCGAGGCCGGACAATTCGCGATTGCAGGCACCGACCGTCGCATCGGCATCAAGGACGTGGCGAAGCTGTCCTATACGCTGCGCGATCCGTCACTCGGCGGCGCGTTCGGCTTCTCGGAGAAAACCATCGCCGCGCCGAAGGCCGCGACGTTTCCGAACGGCTGCCATGTCTGCGAGGTCGAGATCGATCCTGATACCGGGATCTGCCAGGTCCTGAATTATGTCGTGGTCGACGATGTCGGACGTGTCGTCAATCCGATGCTGGTCAAGGGCCAGGTTCATGGCGGTGTGGTGCAGGGGGTCGGACAGATCCTGTTCGAGAACATCGCCTATGACGAGGGCGGCCAGCTTCTGTCCGGCTCGTTCATGGACTATGCGATGCCGCGCGCCGCGCATTTCCCGCCATTCATCTGCAAGGCAAACGAGGTTCTGACCCCGATGAATCCGCTCGGCGTCAAGGGCGCGGGGGAGGCGGGTACGGTCGGAGCATTGGCGGCGGTGATCAACGCCATCGTCGACGCGCTGTCGCCCTATGGCATCGAGCATATCGATATGCCCGCAACGCCGGAGCGGATATGGCGAACGATCAACGACGCGAAGGCCGCGGGCTGAGAGCGGCGCTGCTGGCGCTGCCGCTGGCGGCGCTCGCCTGCGCCTGTTCGCGTGAGCAGCCGGCGGTGATCACGACCGAGCCGAACACGCCGCCGGTCAACTACAAGGCCGAAATCATCGCCTATCTGCGCACCTATCTGAACGACCCGACCGGCGTCCGCGGCGCATTCATCGCCGAGCCGGAATTGCGCAACATTCCGGGTACGCCTGCGCAGCGCTACATGGTCTGCCTGCGGTTCAACGCCAAGGACTCGACCGGAAAGTACGAAGGCAGCCGCGACCTGATGGTGGCGTTTCTGGCCGGGCGGCTCGATACGCTGGTCCCCGCGCGCAAGGAGCAATGCGAGAAGGCGAACTGGCAGCCATTTCCGGAGCTGGAAAAGCTGAGGCGGTAAATCCAATTGTTCTGGCCAGCAGGTCGGGGTTATCCACAACCGCGGTATCGGGGTCACGGTCCTGTAACAGGCAACCCCTAGACGAGCCTTGCGCCGGTCCAAATTGGTTCGGCCCCGTTCGTCAAGTCCCCTCAACGGTCCTGATCGCAATGCGATCCGGACCGTTTTTTTTGGCTATGACACTTTCGCCCTTTTTTCCGGCGCCTCCGCGGCGCGATAGACGGCGAGCGCCGCATCGGTGCCGGATCCGGCACGGAAGCCAGCCTGCCGCAGGCAAACCTCGAGCGCGGCAAGACACATCAGCACGCTCTCCTTGCGGCAGACATAGCCCATGGTGCCGATGCGCCAGATCTTGCCGTGCAGCGGCCCGAACGACGTTCCGATCTCGATGCCGAAATCGTTCAGCATCATGGAGCGCACCGCGTCGCCATTGACGCCGTCGGGAATATAGACGCCGGTGACGTTCGGCATCTTGTTGGCCTGATCGCCGAACAGTTTCAGCCCCATCTCGGTGAGACCTGCGGTGATCGCGTCGCTGGCAAGCCGGTGCCGGGCAAAGCATTCGTCGAGGCCTTCCGCGAGCACGATGCGGATCGCCTCGCGCGCGGCATAGAGCATCGATGTCGCCTCGGTGTGATGGTTGAGCCGCATTTCGCTCCAGTAATCCATGATCATGCCGAGATCGAAATAGTTCGACTGGATCACCGGGCCATCGCCATCGACGAAATTGGCCGGGCGAATGCCGCCCTCCACATGCCGCCTGCGCTTCACCACCTCGACGATGCGCTCATTGACGGTGACCGGCGAGGAGCCGGGCGGTCCCGACAGGCATTTCTGCAGACCGGACGACGCAGCATCGACGTGCCAGGCATCGATCGCGACATTCATCCCGCCGAGCGAGGCGGTGGCATCGGTGTAGAGCAGCACATCGTGCTTGCGGCAAATCGCGCCGATCTGATCGAGCGGCTGCGCCATCGTGGTCGAGGTGTCGCCGTGCACCACCGCGAGCACGCGCGGCTTGTGCTGCTTGATCGCCGCTTCGATCTCGTCCGGCGTGAACACCGTTCCCCAGTCGCGCTCGATGGTGGCGACCTCGCCGCCGCAGCGCTTCGATATCTCCGCGAGTAGAAAGCCGAATCGCCCGAACGACGGCACCAGCACCTTGTCGCCCGGCGAGATGATCGACACGAGAATCGCCTCGACGCCGGCGCGCGCGGTGCCGTCGATCAGCAGCGACCATTTGTTTTTCGTCCGATAGAGCTGGCGGATCAGCTCCATCGTCTCGTTCATGTAGGCCGTGAAGGCCGGGTCGAATTGCCCGAGCATCGGCATCGACATGGCGCGCAGGACGCGCGGATCGACGCCGACGGGGCCCGGACCCATCAGCAGGCGGGGCGGCGGATTGAGGTCGGAGAAGAGGGTGGTCTTTTGATGATCGCTCAAAGTTAAACCGCCGCACCGCGCGGCTTGGCCAGATCCGACTTCGCGCGCGGCACGTAATCCCCTGCACCGAGCGTGCCAACCAGCTTGCCGTCGCGCACCACGAACCTGCCTCGCACCATGGTCGAGACCGGCCAGCCCTTCACCTTGATCCCTTCGTAGGGCGTGTAGTCCGAGCCGCCATGCATCAAGGACTGCGAGATCGTTTCCTCGCGGTCCGGGTCCCAGATCGCGATATCGGCGTCGGCGCCGACCGCGATCGTGCCCTTCTTCGGATAGAGCCCATAGGTCTTGGCGTGATTGGTTGCGGTCAACGCCACGAATTCGTTCAGCGAGATGCGGCCCTTGCCGACGCCCTCTGAAAACAGGATCGGCAGTCGCGTCTCGACACCCGGAATGCCGTTCGGCACCCAGCGGAAACTTGTGCGGCCTTTCGGCGTCAGCTTGCCCTTCGGGTCGTCGTAGCGGAACGGACAATGGTCGGACGAGAACAGCGAGAAGATGCCCTGCTGCATGCCCTGCCAGCACGCTTTCTGGCTGGCCTCGTCGCGCGGCGGAGGCGAGCAGACATATTTCGTCCCCTCCATGTTGAGGCCTTCCAGGTCCTTGGCGGTCAGCACCAGATATTGCGGGCAGGTCTCGCCATAGACCTTCAGACCGCGCTGCTGCGCCCGTCGGATTTCTTCCATCGCCTCGCCGTTCGAGACATGCACGATCATGATCGGCACGTCGATCAGTTCAGCGAGCGAGATCGCACGGTGCGTTGCTTCGCGCTCGACCGGAATCGGCCGTGACGTTGCGTGGTGATGCGGCTCGGTCTTGCCGGCGCGCTCGAGGCGATCGGTCAGGAAGCGGATGGCGTCGTAATTCTCGGCATGGATCATAACCAGCGCGCCGGTGTCGCGCGCCACGCTCATGACGTTGAGCATTTCCATGTCGGACAGCGCGAGGCCTTCGTAGGTCATGAACACCTTGAAGGAGGTGTAGCCGTCATGCACCAGCGCCGGCAGCTCCTGGCCGAGTACGGCGTCGGTGGCATCGGCAATGATGAGATGGAACGACACGTCGATGTAGCACTGGCCGTCGGCCTTCTTGTGATACTCGGTGACGACCTCGCGCAGCGACTGGCCCTTCTGCTGCATGGCAAAGGGCAGCACCATGGTGTTGCCGCCAAATGCAGCCGAACGCGTCGCCGAGGCGAAATCATCCGCCATCACGATGTCGGGGCCGGAGGGCTGCGAGATATGGACGTGGCTGTCGATGCCGCCGGGCAGCACCAGCTTGCCGGTCGCATCGACGATCTCGTTCGCCGTACCGAGGTCGGCGCCGAGCGCCGCGATCCGGCCGTCCTTGATGCCGATGTCGCAGGCGAAGGTGTCGGAGGCGGTCGCGATGGTCCCGCCGCGGATGATGGTGTCGAACGTCATGGTGCAATCCCGATTGCACCCGTTCTAGAGCATGACGCGGAGAAGTGCGAAGCGGTTTTCGGACCACGTCATGCGCGGCCCCGGAGCGGATCGGGGGCAGGGATCATGCGGTCGCGGCTGAACGCGCGGACCGTCTAGCGCTTGGCGGCGCTGGTCTCGGCAAGCCGCGTCCTTCCGGCCTTGCCCCTGTCGGTGGGCGCGCGATCGGCGATCTTGGCGGGCTGCCGGGTTTTGGCCGCGGGCTTGTCGGCGACTTTTGCGATCGCCGGCTTGCTCTTGCCGCCTCGGCCCTTGGCCAGCAGCTTGCCGCGCTTGGCCTTGGCGGCGGCGGCCAGCCGGGCCTTTTCGGCGGCAGCCTTTTCAGCGGCGGCCTTGGCGGCGGCGACGCGGGCCGCCACGATCACCTTTGCGACCGGCGGCTCCAGCTGGACCGCGAGCTTCGCGGGCTCGGCTTCCCGGGACAGATCCGCGACGCCGTCACAAGGCGCGCGCGACGGCAGGTTCACCGCCAGTTCGATCTGGTTTTCCTCGGTCCATTTCTCCGGTTCGTGCCCGGTAATGGACTTCACGTATTGCCGCGTCTCCTGCGGGAGGTTGCCCCGGCGGGCCAGCCAGTCCATCACCCGGCGCGCCCCGCCATTATAGGCAGCGGCCGCGAGGCCGAGATTGCCGAACGTCTCGACATGCTCCTTCAGGAAGCGCGCCGAATGCGGCAGCGCATCGAGCGCATCGAACGGATCGCGCAAGCCCCGCTCGGCCGCAACCGCCGGCATGAATTGCGCAACGCCCTGCGCTCCGGCATGGCTGACCGCGCGCTGCTTGAACTTGCTTTCCTGCCAGATCAACCGGGCAAAAAATCCAGCCGGGATGCCATGGGCCTGGGCGGCAGAGGCGAGGGTATGGCAAAGCGATTCCAGCGGAACATCGGGCGGCGCCACCGGAGGGCCTTCCGGCTCGCGCAAGGCGGCCAGCTCGGCCTCGATCAATTCGCCTGGTACCGGGTTAAGCTGCACCCGGAAATCCACCTCGGTCGGAGCCGGCATGTCGAAAATTCGGGTTTGCCTGAAGCTCGGTTCGGCACCGATGCGCCAGTTTTGAACGGGAATGGCTTCCGAGCCGATATGTGTCGTTCCGGCGACCAGTGCGGCGCTGACGATCGTGAGCGCAAGTTTCATGCGCGCAAAATCTCCCCCGGCCGCGAGGAAGGCCGAAGGCCCGTCGCGCAGCTCACCTGATTGTCGTCTGAGGTGTCCCCTCGATGAAGTTTCGGTGATGCTGGGGAAAGCGGACACTTTTGTGAAAATGATGCGTTCCTGAGAAGGTCTTATCGCGAAGCCGGAACCAAATCGCGGCTGCTTTTTCGCCGCAATTCTAGCCCGCCGCGCGGCGCTCGTGCGCCGGGCGTCCCGCGATCTCGGCATATTCCGCGATCGGCTGCGGCCGGCCGATCAGATAGCCCTGCATCTCGTCGCAGCCTTCGCTGCGCAGCATCGACAGCTGCGCCTGGGTCTCGACGCCCTCCGCAACCGTGGTGAGGTCGAGGCTGCGCCCTAGCCCGAGCACTGCGCGAACGATAGCCAAGGATTGCGCATTCCGCTCCAGATTCGCGATGAAGGTCTGATCGATCTTGATCTTGTCGAACGGGAAAGACTGCAGATAGGAGAGCGACGAATAGCCGGTACCGAAATCGTCCATCGCGATGCGCACGCCGAGGGCCTTGAGCCTGCGCAGGATCGACACCGCGCGCGAGTAATCGTCCATCAGCGCGCCCTCGGTGATTTCGAGAACGAGCCGCTCGGGCGCAAGGCCGGTCTCCAGCAAGACCGAATGGACGATCGTCACAAGCTCCGGACGACGCAGCTGTACCGGCGACAGGTTGATCGCGATCTGCAATGGCTTGCGCCATGATGCCGCTTCGCGGCAGGCCTCGCGCAGCACCCATTGGCCAATCTGGTCGATCAGGCCGCTTTCTTCCGCCAGCGGAACGAAGGTGTCGGGCGGCACGAAGCCGCGGCGCAAGTGATCCCAGCGCAGGAGCGCTTCGAAACCGATGATCTGTCCGGTGACGCGCGCCTGCGGCTGGTAATAGATCTGCAATTCGTTGCGCGACACCGCGAGTGCGAGGTCGGCCTGCAAGGCGCGCCTGTCGTGCAGCATGCGGTCCATGTCGGCCTCGAAGAAGCGGACAGCGCTGCGGCCTTCGGCCTTGGCGCGGTAGAGCGCCGCGTCCGCATTGCGCAGCAACGCGACCGCATCAGTGCCGTCGGCGGGATAAATCGCTATTCCGACGCACATCCCGAGCCGGACCTTCCGTCCGTCGCAGTCGATGTCCTCGCTGACAGCGTCCACCAGCCGTTCCGCCATGGCGGTCGCAGCCTCGGGCATCGTCCCGTCCACGCAGATCGCCATGAATTCGTCGCCGCCAAGCCGCGCGAGGAAGGCGTCGCCGGCCGCGCCCCGCATTCGTCTTGCGATTTCGAGCAGGACATTGTCTCCGGCTGCGTGACCGTAGAGATCGTTGACCTCCTTGAAGCGGTCCAGATCGATGCACAGCAGCGCGAATTGTGTGTCGGACGCCGCGGCCTGCTCAACGGTCTCCGCGAGCTTCATGTTCAGAGAGGCGCGATTTGCGAGATCGGTGAGCGGGTCGTGATGGGCGAGATGCGCGATGCGGGTTTCGTTGCGCTTGCGTTCGGTTACGTCCTCGATGACCGTCAGGAGATATTCCGGCTCGCCACGCTTGCCGCCGATTGCGACGCGCTTGGATGCGACGTCGCGGAGACGTCCATCCAGAGTACGCGTAACGTGGAAGTCGACTGTCATCTGGCCGGTGCGCAGGGCTTCTTTGTCCCGCGCGACAATTACGGCGGCCTGCTCCCTGTCGAAAATCTCTTCGGTGGTCTTGCCGATCAGTTCATTTCGCGGGGCCCCCAGAAGTCCCTCGCCGGCGCGGTTCACGAAGGTGTAGACGCCAGTCTTGGCGTCCTTCACCACCAGCATTTCCGGAATGTTTTCGATCACGGCGTGCAACATTTTGCGCGCGCGCTCGAGTTCGCGCTCGCTGCGGTTTTGCTCGGTCACATCCTCGATGACGTTCAGGATATATTCGGGCGTCCCGTCCTTTGCGAAGATCACAATCCGCTTGGACCGAACATCGCGCGCCCGCCCGTCGAGCGTGACCACCGAGCGGCTTTCAATCGTGAATTGGCCACTGCGAATAGCTTCATCGTCGCGCGCGCGGACGTGGACGGCTTCGGATTCCGGGAAAATGTCCTCGCAGGTCTTGCCGACGAAATGCCTTTTTTGGACACCGAACAGCTTTTCGCCGGCGCGGTTGACGAAAACATATTCCCGGGTGGTTGCATCCTTGACGATCAGCGTCTCCGGAATGTGCTCGACCATGGCGCGCAGCATGTTGCGCGTCTGTTGCAGTTCCTTTTCGTCGCGTCGGCGCTCGGTAATGTCCTCGTGGGTGGCGACCCAGCCGCCGTCACCGGTCGGCCGGTTGGTGACGCAATAGGTCCGGGCGTCGCCCAGGTCGGACATCCTGGTCATCGTTTCGCCGGCGTTCATTTTCCGGCGCAGTTCGTCCAGGTACGTGTCGATGTCGTCGAAGAAGGTTCCGGCAGCGGTGCGCAGTTCAAGCACGCGCCGGATCGAAATTCCGGGTTTGATCTGATCGGCCGGGAGGCTGTAGAGGTCGACGAAGCGGTCGTTGCACACGACAAGCTCGCCCGCCGAATTATACATGACCAGGCCCTGGATCATGTGACTGACCGCGGTGTCGAGCCGCGCGTTGGCCTGTTCAAGCTCCGTCGTTTTTTCTGCAAGCCGGGCTTCGCGCTCGAGCAGCGAGGCCTTGGAGGCGGCAAGTTGCGCGAATTGGTGGTACAGCGCGTAAATCAGCAGCAGTGCGCATATCAGGGCCAGCGCCGCGCCGAGTCCGATCGCCGTTGCACGGTATTTCCAGCTGGCCAGAGCAGCGCTTTTCGGGACCCCGACATTCACGACAAGCGGCAAGTGCTTCAGCGGCCTGACCGACATCAGACGCGGGATACCGTCAAATCCTCCTGTCGATTCGAAATGCCCGCCGCCGTCCCGCACCACGCGATACCATTGTGAGGTGGCGGGTAGCCGGCGGCCGGTGATCCCGTCGATGTCGGGATAACGAACGAGAGCCAAGCCGTCGTCACGCAGCAATGCGAAAGCCTGCTGTCGTGACGCGTTAATCGAGCGATAGATGTGCTGGAAATAGGAGGGGTTGACGGCAGCAAGGACGAGACCGAGGAAGTCCCCTTCCGGCCCATTGATGCGCTTCGCAAAGAAGATATTGGGCTGTCCGCTGACGCGGTTTTGCAGAACGCTGCTGACGTAGAGCTTCGAATCCTGATGGTCGCGCGTATGGATGAAATAGTCGCGGTCGGAAAAATTGCTCGACACCACCGGCCAGCCCCGCGACGCATTGACAAATTGACCGTCCTTGTCGAGCAGCGCAATGACTTCGGTCTGCGGCAGCCGCGTCAGCCTTTCCGCCAGATATTCGTGGGTGAGTTTGCTGCGGATCGACGCGTTGTAGTCCCCGCCTGGGAGTTCGCTCTTCTCACTGACCCGTTCGGCGATCTCCGACATCGCGATGTCGATTGCCTGCACCGCTCGCGCGGTCTGTTCCGCCAGCACGATCGCGAGGTTGTTGGTGTCGTTGATGGCATCGTTGATCGCGTCGTTCCGCAAAGCGGCGAGCGTGGCCGCGATGGCGACCACCGCGACCCCGATCAGGCCGAGCGCCAGCAGCAACAATCCGCGAAACGAAAGACGAGGCAAGAAGGAGAACAAGGTCCGCGCTCCCCGGACTTTTTGTCGTTGCCTCCGTCATAGCGGGCGCGCTTTTTTGAAACGTGAAAAGCATCGTGCAATTCAAGATTGTTCTGAATCAATGCTTACTGGAAACGCACCAAGTGTTTGCGGCGCCGCGGTCGGACTTCGTTAACCAACGCGCGGCGCCGGACCTGAACATCTCAGGGCATCGGGATTTCGCCCACGTCCTTCGGCACCTTGTAGCCGCGCTGCACTGCGGGGCGTGCCGCGATCGTGGTGTACCAGCGCTTCACGTTGGGGAATTTGTTCAGGTCGACTTCCTGCCATTCGAAGCGCGAGATCCACGGCCAAATGGCGATGTCGGCAATCGAATAGTCGCCGGCGACGAAGTCGCGGCCTTCCAGCCTGCGGTCGAGCACCCCATAGAGCCGTTGCGCTTCCTTCGAATAGCGCTCCTCGGCATAGGCCGACTTGCCCTTGTTGTACTTCACGAAATGGTGGACCTGGCCGAGCATGGGGCCGGGGCCGCCCATCTGCCACATCAGCCACTCGATCACGCGGTAACGGTCTTCGCCCTGCTTCGGCAGCAGCTTGCCGGTCTTGTCGGCGAGATAAATCAGGATCGCGCCGGACTCGAACAGCGACATGCCGGTGTCGTTGTCGACGATGGCGGGGATGCGATTGTTCGGCGAAATCTTCAGGAAGGCCGGTGCGAATTGTTCATCCTTGGAGATGTCGATGGCGTGTGCCTTGTAGGGCAATCCCATTTCCTCGAGCGCGATCGAGGCCTTGCGTCCGTTCGGCGTCGTCCATGTGTAAAGATCAATCATCGTTTCCTCAGTTTATTTTCGGTAGCCCGGGGACACTGCAGTAGCAGCATCATGACTAGCGCGGCAGCGTATTTTTCGCGACTCTGCCATCTTTCATGATGACGAAAAAGTTTTTCGCTGGGTCGGCGATGAGCCCGATATTCTCCAGCGGATTGCCGTCCATCAGGATCAGGTCGGCAAGCGCGCCTTGCTCGACCACGCCGAGCTTGCCGGGATAAGGGCTGCGCAACCCGGACAATGCCAGCATTTCTGCGTTGGTCGAGGTCGCCATCTTCAACAGCTCTGCGGGGGTGTACCAGCGGGTCATCTTGGCGAGCATCGCGCCCTGGCGATGGGCCAGTTGCGGCGAGAACAGAATGTCGGTGCCGAAGGCAGTCTTGACGCCGTATTGTTTCGCAAAGCCATAGGCGCGATCGGTGCCGGCCACGACTTGCGCTTTCTTGTAATGCTGGATCGAGCCCGGCGGGAACGGTACCGCATCCTCGTCATCGAGGAACGGCTGGATGCTGAGCCAGATGCCCTTGTCCGCCATCATCTTCGCGGTGGCTTCATCCATCAGATGGCCATGGTCGATGACTTTGACGCCGGCCGCGATCGCGCGCTGCATCGCAGCGGAGGTGTAGGCATGCACCGTGACATAGGTGCCCCAGTTCTCCGCCGCCTCGACCGCCGCTCGCAACTCGGCCTCGGTGAAGGTCGAGACATCGATCGGCGAGTGCGGCGAGGAAACGCCGCCGCCAGCGGTCAGCTTGATCTGCGATGCGCCCAGCATGAGTTGCTCGCGCACCCGCATGCGCACCATGTCCGGGCTGTCGGCAACCATGGCGCCGCCGATGATTTCCATCCGGCTGAGCGGTGCGCCAAGCGCGCGCGGGATTTCAAACGTCTGGCGGAAGTCGCCGTGTCCGCTGGTTACGGTGATCATGGCGCCCGACGGATAGATGCGCGGGCCGGCCACCAGTCCCTGATCGATGGCCTGCTTCAATCCGAAGGCTGGCCCGCCGAGATCGCGAACGGTGGTAAAGCCACGCATCAGCGTGTCCGTGGCTTCCAGCGCGGCGAGAATATTGACGTAGCCGACATCGCCCGTGATCGCCTGTTGTGCGGTGGGACGCACCAGGATCGTGTGCCAGTGCGCATCGATCAGGCCAGGCATCAACGTGCGGCCGCCGCCGTCGATCACGGTCGTTGCGGCATCGGTTACGATACGCTCTGTGGAAATGCGTTCGATCGCATTGCCTCTGACAAGAACATTCGACAGCGCCGACAGCGCTGCGCTCTTGCCGTCAAAGATGCGGACATTGTTGAACAGTGTTTGCGCGCTTGCGGGCACGCTGGACACTGCGCCCAGCACGGCGATGCAGAACAGGCGGGTTAGCAGATGCGTCACGTTGTTCTCCCGGCGTCTTTGACAGACGGTATCGCACGGGAGCGCGCGCGGACAGGCCCGGAATTTCGCGCGGATTTCGGCGTCAGTTTTTCTTCTGCTGCGCCTTCAGCTTTGCGATCGCGGCCCGGATCGGGCCGAACGGTCCGTACATATGCTGCTTCTGGCTGAAGCCGTCGGCATAGGGACCGTAGGGAATATCGACCGGCTTGTTCAGGCGGTCCGGAAAATCCTTGTCGAGGTCGGCGCGTTTGGGGCGCGGCTGCGAGATCACATAGGCGCCGACGTCCCAGGCGTCCTGCTGCGAGACCCGCGGCAGGGTATAGCTGGTGCCGTTCGGCATGTTGAAATGCACGAAATTGGCGATCGTGATCAGCGTCGCCATGCCGGCGCCGTCGTTGAAGGAATCCGGTCCCCAGAGCGGTGGATTGAGGTAGCCGAAATTCGGCAGATTGCGATTGCGCAGCACGCCGCGTCCGTCGGCCTGATGGCAGGGCGCGCAGCTTTTTTCGTAAACCGTCTTGCCGCGCACCGGATCGGCGGCGCGCTTCAATTCCGGCATCTTGCCCGCACCGAGACCGGACAGCTTCTCGCCGCGCTTGGCGCCGGTGGACAGGAAATTGATATAGGCGACGAATGCCTGCATCTCCTCGGAATCGACCGGCAGGGGCTTGCCGTTCATCGACCGCGTCATGCAGGAATTGATGCGGTCCTGAATCGAAATCTCCTTGCCGGCCTCGAACGAATATTGCGGAAACAGACCCTCCAGGCCCCAGAGCGGGATGCCGAATTTCTTGGTGCCGGCATTCAGATGACAATTCGAGCAGGCGAGGTTGTTGCCGGCATAGCGCTTGGCCTCGTCCGGGACCGCGGGGCCGATGTGCGCATAGGTCGCGGTGACCAGATCGCGGCCGCGGCGGATCAGCATGCCGGCGGCGTCGTAGGGCAGGGCGCCGATCTGCGGCACCGACCAGGCAGGGTCCGCGGGCGAAGACAGATCCTGCGCCGACGCGGGATGGCCGAGTGCGAACAACGCAAGCAACGCAGCGGCGAGCCCGCGCATGCGCTGCAATGTGTCCGGTGCGTCAGCTGCCGCGATAGGTCGCGTAGCTCCATGGCGTGACAAGAAGCGGCACATGATAATGGCCTTCCGGCTCGGCAATCGAAAACCGGATCGGCACCACATCGAGGAACGGCGGGTCCGACTGCGCGGTCGCGTTGCCGGCGAAATAGTCCGATACGGCGAAGTTCAGTTCATATGAACCGATTCGCAGCGGGCCGTCTGCCATCAGCGGCCGGTCGGTGCGGCCGTCGGCATTGGTCAGCGCCTCCGCCACGAGCGCCCGCGCGCTGGCGCCGACTTCATAGAGTGACACCTTCACGCCCTGTGCCGGCTTGCCGCTGACATTGTCGAGCACATGCGTCGACAGCCGCCCTTCGGTCTTCGGTTTGCCCGGACCGTCGACACGGGCGACCAGGCGCAGCCGCGTGATCAGTCCGATCTCGTCGAGCGCTGCCTTGCGTTCGGTTTCCGGATCGTTCGACAGCCGCCGCTCGAACTCCCTCAGGATCGAGTCACGGGTGTGCCGCCGTACGCAGATGATGAACGGGAATCCGAATTTCTTCGCATAGGCCGCATTCATGACGGTGAATGTCTTGAATTCCGCATCGCTCAGGCGGTCGAGTCCGAGCGAGCCCTGTTCCGCTTGGGAATCCGCCGTGATGTCGAGGCGCTTCACCTTGGAGCCGAGTTCCGGATGGGCGCGGATGAAGCCAAGCTGGCGTTCGGCCGGGCTCGCCCGGACCACCCCCATCATCGCCTCGTGCAAGGCGGCGACCGTCGGGAACGGCCTGTAGCCGAACACCGCGTCGGCCACCCAGGAGGCGTGCTCGAACACATCGCCAATCGCGCCCGAAAAGGCGGGAAAGGGAAGCGAATTCAGCGATTCCAGGGTGAACAACTTGGTCATGGTCCACGACAATAGCCGATGAGACCAGAAACGTCATTGATAACAATGACGAAATTCCGCTATTGGGAATATTCCCCCGCTGCATTAGTAAAGAACGGGGGTAACTTTCGGCCCCGCCCAAAAAATCGCTCACATCCATTTGAACCGGGTCCGGATCTCCCGCGACCAAACCATGAGCCGGCCGTCCCGATGCAGCAAACATCAGACGAAGTCCTGATCCAGCGGATCGCAGGCGGTGACCGGCTCGCCATGCAGGTGCTGTTCGCGCGGCACCATGTACGGGTCTACCGGTTCGTCCTGCGCCTGGTTCGTAACGAGTCCACGGCGGAGGATCTGATCAGCGAGGTCTTCCTCGATGTCTGGCGTCAAGCCGGGCGCTTCGAGGGCCGCTCTGCGGTTTCGACCTGGCTGCTCGCAATCGCCCGGTTCAAGGCTCTTTCGGCCCTGCGGGGACGCAAGGAGTCGGCACTGGACGATGAGGTTGCAGAGGCGATCGAGGATGTCTCCGACACCCCCGAAGCCGCCATGCAGAAGAAGGATACGAGCGTGATCCTGCGAAAGTGCATCGAAACACTGACGCCGGATCATCGGGAGATCATCGATCTCGTCTACTACCACGAGAAGTCCGTGGAAGAAGTCGCCGAGATCGTCGGTATCCCGGAGAATACCGTCAAGACGCGCATGTTCTACGCGCGGAAAAAATTGGCGGAATCCCTGAAGGCGGCGGGAATCGAAAGAGGTTGGCCATGAACACGGCAATGAATAACGCGCCGGAGCGCGAAGAGATCGAAACCCTGCTGCCCTGGTATGCCGCGGGAACGCTGAGCCGCCGTGACGCCGCGCGCGTCGAAAGGGCGCTCGCCAACGACAACGAGCTTGCGCGCCAGTTCGAACTGGTACGCGAGGAGCTCGGCGAAACCATCGGCGTCAATGAATCGCTCGGCGCGCCGTCGGCGCGCGCGATGAAGTCCCTGTTCGAGAAGATCGACGCCGAGCCTGCGCGTGCGCCGGCCGCGGCCTCGTTCAATCTGATGGGCCGCATCTCCGAATTCATGTCGAGCCTGTCGCCGAAGACGCTCGCCTATGCCGGCGGCGTCGCCGCGATCGCCCTCATGCTGCAGGCCGGTGTCATCGGCACGCTGATCGGCGAGCGCACCGGCACCGCGCCCAATCTCGCCTCGGCCCCGGCCACGGTGACGGCCAGCCAAGGCGTCGAGACGCTCATCCGGTTTTCGCCGCAGGCGAATGCGGCTGAGATCGCCGAATTTCTGAGCGCCAACAAGGCCACGATCGTCGGCGGTCCCGCCGACGGCTTCTTCCGGGTCCGGGTTCCGGCGAAGAAGGAGCAGACTGCCGAAATCGTGAAAAAGTTCGGCGACAGCAAGGTGGTAAGCTTCGTCGTTCCCGCGACCAACTAACGACGCGGCGAACGTGCCCCGGATTGCCGGGGCACGTTTCGGTATCGACCTCGCGGAGGTTTCGCCCATGCAGTTCGAGCGTAAACAGATCGCCATCGCGTTCACGGCGCTGGCCGTATGCGGACTGGCTGCGACGCCGCTGTCTCCTGTATCCGCCCAAGGCTATTATGGCGGCGGCTATTCCGGCGGCGGCCGCTACACCGTGCAGAGCGCACCCGCCAATCCGCAGCCGCGTCGGACAGTGAAGCCGCGCGCGCCGCGCGAGGCTCAGGCAAGCCCGAAGTCGCAACCGACCCGATCCGCCAACCGTCCGGTGCCCGGTGTGGATGAGCCGGCTCAGCCGCCGACAGGGTCGCGCCAATCCAGCGGATTGCCGCCGGCTGACGAACGCCGCTTCGTGACCAACGAAGTCGTGATCGAGGTTGCGGGCCGTCCCAGCCAGCAGGAGGTCGAGGCGCTGGCGCGTCGGCACAGCCTGAACCGCCAGGAGTCGCAGAGTTTTGAACTCAGCGGCACCACCATGTTCCGCTGGAATATTCCCGACGGCCGCAACGTCGCGTCCGTGATCCGCAGCCTGGAGGCGGACCGGACCATTCTCTCGGTGCAGCCGAATTACCGTTACATGCTGCAGCAGACCAAGAACGCAGACGGCATCCAATATGCGGTCGACAAACTGCGCCTGCCGCGGGCGCACGAGATCGCGCGGGGTAATCGCATTCTGATCGCGGTGATCGATTCCGGCATCGACGCCGATCATCCCGAATTGAGCGGGACCGTGGAAGACTCATTCGATCCGGCCGGTGGAGACGGTGCGCCGCATGCGCATGGCACCAGCATCGCCGGCGCCATCGTCGCGCATTCGAAACTCACCGGCGTTGCCCCCAACGCCAGGATCCTCGCGGTTCGCGCCTTCGATCCGGTGTCCGGCAGTGCCGAGGGCACCACGTTCAGCATCCTGAAGGGGCTGGAATGGGCGGCCGGGAAGGGTGCGCGCGTGATCAACATGAGCTTTGCCGGGCCGAAGGATCCGATCATGGCGCGCATGCTTGCGGCTGCGGGCAAGCGCGGGATTGTGCTGATCGCGGCGGCGGGTAATGCCGGCCCAAAATCGCCGCCGCTATTCCCTGCCTCCGATCCCAATGTGATCGCGGTGACTGCGACCGATCTGAACGACAAGCTGTTTCAGGGCTCCAACCGCGGGCATCACGTTGCGGTCGCGGCACCCGGCGTGAACGTGCTTCTGCCCGTTCCGGGTGGTGGCTATGGCATGACGACGGGGACGTCGTTCGCGGCGGCACATGTCAGCGGCATCGCCGCGTTGCTTCTCGAACTTGAGCCCGAGTTGAAGCCGGATGCGGTTCGCCGGGTGCTGCTGTCGACCGCCCGCGACTTGGGGCCCGCCGGCCGCGACAAGGATTTCGGCGCGGGACTTGCGGATGCCTTCGAGGCTTTGCGATCGATCGGCGGTCGGTCGGATGCCGTTGCCGGCGGCACCACGCAAGGCGGCGGCCGTTAATCTTGCATCGATCGGGAACGCGGATAAAGCGGCGGAGCGTATTGGCCGTCAGTGTGATGCTGGCATTGATCATGCCGGCTACCGGTCAGCGCGGTCCGCAACCGGTGCACCTTTCGGACGGCGATTCCTTCTCGCTCGGCCGCGAGCGCTACCGGCTTCAGGGCATCGACGCGCCGGAATTGCATCAGGAATGCAAGGACACGTCCGGCCGACCCTGGCCCTGCGGAATTCGCGCACGCTCGGAGCTCCGCCGCATCATCGGGACCGACCCCGTCCAGTGCCGGGTGGTGTCGACCGATCGCTACGGCCGCAACATCGCGGTTTGTGAGGCGGGTGGCCGCGACCTTGCCGAGGAGATGGTTCGCGCGGGGTTCGCGACCGTTCTCGAGAGACGCGGTTCCAGTCCCTATCGCAGCGCCCAGGCCGAAGCCCGCGCCGACAAGCGCGGGATATGGGCGGGAAGTTTCGAGACGCCGGGCGACTGGCGGCGCTCCAATCCGCGGAGCGGTGACGACGCCGCTCCGCCGTCGCCGTCGCCGCGCGACTGGCTGGCGAACAAAGCCGCCGAACTCTGGCAAGCGCTGATGGACTGGCTGCGCCCGTTCTTCGCAGGCTGATGCCGCCGGCAAAGTTTTGGCCGCCCGGCCATTGAACCTTGCGCCGCCACCGAACGACCAATGGATACACAGATTGCGGCGCCGCCTCGCGGCACCGCCCATCGTGTGACCGGTGCACGCGCCCCTTCCACCCTTGTACCGGTCCGCTTGACCCGTCCGGCATGTCCCCGCCGGGCGGGTCTTTTCGTTTCGGAATCCGACCGTTTGCCCTTAACCGCCAACTGAAAAGTGAGCGGCGGGCGTCTTCGCATGTATTTTGATATTCTGTAAATTGCCGCAACTGCGATAGAATTCCGGCCGATCGGCGGCCAAGACACTGGCCGCGCTTCACGTTGCTTTGACCCTTTGAACGCGATTTGCAGACGCCGACACCAACAACCGACACGGCGTGTCACGCCGCACGTCGCAACGATTTGCAATGGGAGACCACAATGAGCGGTCGTCAACGAGTGAATGGCCCGGTTCAGGGTTTGGCTGTCGCGGCCGCTTTCGGCCTCAGCCTGACCTTCGCCGGTGCCGCCAATGCTGCTCCGCCGAGCGATCCTGTCGCCAAGGCGGCCTATGGTGTTCTCGAGAAACACTGTGCCCGCTGCCACCAGACCGGCCAGTTGAGCCAGAAGGATCTCGATGGCGTCGAGCACAAGCGCGAAAACGCCGCGAGCAATTTCGGCAACGTCATGAATCTCGAGGAGATCGCGTCCAACCCGCATTACGTTCTGCCGGGCAATGCCAAGGCGTCGCGTCTCTTCACCGAAATCATCAACGAGAAAATGCCCTACGACTGGGCCAACGGTCAGGGCAAGTTCGATCCGGTGTCCCCCGACGAACTTGCAGCACTTGAGGCCTGGATCAACGGCCTGAAACTGAGCTGCGATCCCAAGGCCTATGTCAGCCATAGCGACATGATCGGTATGATCGCGGCCGATATCGAACGCGAGCGCCTTCCGCAGCGGCGCAAGGGCATCCGCTACCTGACGCTGACCCATCTGGCGAATGCCTGCACTGACGAGAAGGCGATGAAGGTCTATCGCCAGGCGGTGATCAAGCTGCTCAACAGTTTGAGCCGCTCTCCCGATGTCGTTCGCTTCCAGGCGATCGATCCGGGCGAGACCATCATCCGCGTCAATCTCGACGAGCTGAATTGGACCTCCGACGACTGGGAAACCGTCCTGAAGTCCTATCCGTACAAGATGCAGCCCGACACCAGCTTCAAGAACCTGCTGGTCTCGGCGACCGACAGCAAGATGCCGTATGTGCGCGCCGACTGGTTCGCCTTCACGGCGTCGCGCCCGGGCATGTACGAGAAGCTCCTGAAGCTTGCGCCGGACTTCAACAAGCTGGCGAAGGACGAAGGTGTCGACCTTGAGGAGAATATCCGCAAGTTCATCGCCCAGCGCGCCGGCTTCCAGGTGTCGGGCGTCAGCCGCAACAACCGGCTGATCGAGCGGCATCCTTCGCGCAACGGTTACTTCTGGACCTCGTATGACTTCGCCGGCAACAAGGGCCGGCAGAGCCTGTACGAGCATCCGCTCGGCCCGAAGGGCAAGAATGCGTTCGAGCATGACGGTGGCGAAACCATCTTCAGCCTGCCGAACGGCTTCCAGGCCTATTACCTGAACACGGCTGACGGAAAGGCCCTCAACACCGGCCCGACCAACATCGTGCAGGACAAGCGCGCCAAGGACCTCGCGGTCACCAACGGCATCTCCTGCATGGGCTGCCATGAGTTCGGAATGATCAAGGCCAAGGACGAGATCCGCAAGATCGCGCTCGGCGGCCCGGGCGGCAAGGCGTTCTCGCGCGCCGAACTGCGGGAGATCGACGGGCTCTATCCAGAAAACGAGCGCATGGACAAGATTCTCGACGGCGACGCCAAGCGCTTCCAGGATGCCATGTACCGTGCCGGTCTCGATCCGAACCTGAACTATAACGGCATCGAGATGATCACCGCGCTGTCGCAGCGTTACGAGCAGGACGTCGACCTGACCATGGCGGCGGCCGAACTCGGCATGACCAAGGATGAGTTCCTGCAGGCCACCAGCGGCGGCTTCAAGCCGGACCTGATCCCGACCATCCGCCGCCTGCAGCAGAACTCGATCCCGCGCGACCAGTTCGAAGTGAAGTATCGCGACCTGGCCGAACTGGGCGACGAGGAACCGATCGACGAGGGCGTGCAGTCCGCTTCGAACGACCAGAAGAATGGCATCGCCAAGGTCAAGACCGATGTCGATTTCTCGCTGACCTCGGACAAGGACACCTACAAGCTCGGCGATACGCCGGTCTTCACGGTGGTTTCGTCGAAGGACTGCTTCCTGACGCTGACCAATATCGACGAGAAGGATACCCTGACGGTGCTCCTGCCGAACAAGTTCCAGCAGGATAACCGGATCAAGGCGGGTGTTCCGGTCAGCTTCCCCGGTCCGAAGGCGCCGTTCATCTACAAGCTCGGCGACAAGGGCAAGGAAACCGTCATGGCCGTGTGCAGCGACAAGCCTGAAGTCGACGGCATCAAGCACGACTTCAACAAGGCGCCGCTGACCGAGGTCAAGAACAGCACCCGTACGATCGGCGAGCGGATCTACAAGCAGGGTCCGACCCGCAAGATCACGATCCTGCCGGCCGGCGGCGGCTCGTCGGCGCCGGAAAAGGTGGCCGAGGCGCCTAAGGCGTCGGGCAGCGACATCAAGCGAACCGCGATCAAGATCGACGTCCGCTGACGCAAAGACCGGCGCCGCCTCGCGGTGGCGCCGAAATGATCAGGAGCCCGCCCGCGATTCCTCGCGGGCGGGCTTTACCATTTCCGCAGGACGTGCAGTCATGGCGCTTGGGACGGGCGTTGGGCAGGCGTTTGTTGGCAGCGAACATGAGTGCGGAGATCATCCTCGAAACGCGGGATCTGACGAAGGAATTCGCCGGTTTCGTCGCGGTCAATGGCGTCAACCTGAAGGTGGAGCGGGGCACCATCCACGCCCTGATCGGTCCGAACGGGGCCGGCAAGACCACCTGCTTCAATCTCCTGACCAAATTTCTCAATCCGACGCGCGGCCAGATTTTATACAAGGGGCAGGACATCACCGCGATGCAGCCGGCCGATGTCGCGCGGCTTGGCGTGGTGCGCTCGTTTCAGATTTCGGCGGTGTTTCCGCACCTCACGGTGCTGGAAAATGTCCGCGTTGCACTGCAGCGCAAACGCGGTGGCTCGTTCGATTTCTGGCGCTCGCGCAGCGTGCTGACCGAATTCAATGACCGCGCATTATCGCTCATAAACGATGTCGGGCTATCCGGTTTCGCCAATGTGCCGGCGGTGGAATTGCCCTATGGGCGCAAGCGCGCGCTCGAAATCGCCACCACGCTCGCGCTCGATCCGGACATGCTGCTGCTGGACGAGCCGACCGCCGGCATGGGTCACGAAGACATCGACCGCATCGCCACCCTGATCAAGACCGTGTCGGCCGATCGCACCACGCTGATGGTCGAGCATAATCTCTCCGTCGTCTCCAATCTGTCGGACAAGATCACGGTGCTGACGCGCGGGCGCATCCTTGCCGAGGGCGATTACGCGACGGTCTCGGACAATCCGGAGGTCCGCGAAGCCTATATGGGGACCGGCCATGCTTGATCCGCGCACGGCACTGCTCTCGGTCGAGAATTTGCAGGCCTGGTACGGCGAGTCGCACATCCTGCACGGCGTCAATTTCGAGGTTTATCCGGGCGAGGTGGTGACGCTGCTCGGGCGCAACGGCGCCGGCAAGACCACGACGCTGAAATCGATCATGGGCATCGTCGCCAAACGCACCGGCCATGTCCGCTTCGAGGGCCTCGAACTGATCGGCCTGCCGTCGAACCGGATCGCGCGGGCCGGCATCGCGCTCTGCCCGGAGGAGCGCGGCATCTTCGCCAGCCTGTCGGTCGAGGAAAACCTGATGTTGCCGCCGGTGGTCAAGCCGGGCGGCCTGTCGCTCGAGCGCATCTTCGACCTGTTCCCGAACCTGAAGGAGCGGCTCGGTTCGAGCCAGGGCACCAAGCTGTCGGGCGGCGAGCAGCAGATGCTGGCCATTGCCCGAATTTTGCGCACCGGTGCGCGCCTGCTGCTGCTCGACGAGCCGACCGAAGGTCTTGCGCCGGTCATCATCCAGCAGATCGGCAATACCATCCGCACGCTCAAGGCTCAGGGATTCACGATTTTGCTGGTTGAGCAGAACTTCCGCTTCGCGGCCACCGTGGCGGACCGCTATTATGTGATGGAACACGGACGGGTAGTAGACAAACTGCTCAGTTCCGAACTCGAACAAAGTCTGGATAAGCTGCACGACTATCTGGGCGTATAAACGGCGCAACAAAAGCGTCACAAAAGGAGGAAGGAATGTCACGTCTTTCAGCAAGGCACGCTCTGGGAGTTGCCGCATTCGCAGCCGCTTTGTGCGCTGGTACCGCGCATGCGCAATTCAGCGACGGCGTCATCAAGATCGGCGTCATGAACGACATGTCCGGCACCTATTCCGATCTGTCGGGGCAGGGCTCGGTGATCGCCGCGCGCATGGCGGTCGAGGATTTCGGCGCGGCCGCCAAGGGCATGAAGGTCG
This sequence comes from Pseudorhodoplanes sp., assembly GCF_059499825.1. Lineage (NCBI taxonomy): Bacteria > Pseudomonadati > Pseudomonadota > Alphaproteobacteria > Hyphomicrobiales > Pseudorhodoplanes > Pseudorhodoplanes sp. The sequence goes on along the minus strand of NZ_JCABZI010000002.1, from coordinate 357,782 downwards.
AAATCGTCGGCGCCGATCATCAGAACAAGCCGGACGTCGGCTCCAACGTGGTGCGCACCTGGATCGATGTCGACAAGGTCGATGCCATCGTCGACGTGCCGACCTCCTCGGTCGCGCTCGCGGTCAATCAGATCGTCAAGGACAAGAACAAGGTGTTCCTGGTGTCGGGCGCGGCCGCGTCCGATTTGACCGGCAAGGCCTGCACGCCGAACACCATCCACTGGACCTATGACACCTGGGCATTGGCGAACGGCACCGGCAATGCCATCGTCAAGACCGGTGGCGACACCTGGTTCTTCCTCACTGCCGATTACGCTTTCGGCCATGCGCTGGAGCGCGACACCTCCGCGGTGGTCGAGAAGAATGGCGGCAAGGTGGTCGGCAAGGTCCGCCATCCGTTCCCCGGGCAGGATTTCTCCTCGTTCCTGCTGCAGGCGCAGTCATCCAAGGCCAAGATCATCGGCCTCGCCAATGCCGGCGCCGACACCACCAACGCGATCAAGCAGGCAGCCGAATTCGGTATCGTGCAGGGCGGCCAGAACCTCGCCGCGCTGCTCGCCTTCATCACCGACGTGAATGCGCTGGGCCTCAAGACCGCTCAGGGCCTTGTCATGACCGAGGCCTGGTACTGGGATCTGAACGACAACAATCGTGAATTCACCAAGAAGTTCATCGCCCAGAACAAGGGCTCCTATCCGACCATGGTGCATGCCGGCGTGTATTCGGCGGTGACGCACTATCTCAAGGCGCTGGAAGCGCTGAAGAGCGATGCCGACGGGGCCGCGGTGGTGGCGAAGATGAAAGAGATGCCGACCGACGACAAGCTGTTCGGCAAGGGCGAGGTGCGTCAGGACGGCCGCAAGATTCACCCGATGTATCTGTTCGAAGTGAAGAAGCCGGCCGAGTCGAAGGGGCCGTGGGACTATTACAAGGTGCGCGCCACGATCCCCGCCGATCAGGCGTTCCGCCCGATGAGCGAGGGTGGCTGCCCGCTGGTGAAGGGCTGAAGACCTCGTGCCCCGGACGCGGCGCCGCGTGAAACGGTGCGCCGCTGATCCGGGGCGCAGTTGACCGGGGACCCATGGGTCCCGGGTCTGCGGCGCAACACTTGCGTGCTGCGCCGCGCCCGGGACGCGAGACCACATAATGTTCGAACTCTGTGTTCCTGAAATCCTTGGCGGCCGCTGCATCCCCTCGCAGGCGTTGTTCGGCCAGCTCCTGCTCGGCCTGATCAACGGCTCGTTCTACGCGCTGCTCAGTCTTGGGCTGGCGGTGATTTTCGGCCTGCTCAACATCATCAATTTCACCCACGGCGCCCAGTACATGATGGGCGCCTTTGCGGCCTATTTCCTGTTGCAGTTTTTCGGCGTCAATTATTTCGCGGCGCTGCTGATCGCGCCGATCATGGTCGCGATCACCGGCATCATCATCGAGCGCTTCCTGTTGCGATGGCTCTATCACCTCGATCATCTCTACGGCCTGCTGCTGACCTTCGGCCTGGCGCTGATCATCCAGGGGTTGTTCCGCCAGCAATACGGCTCCTCCGGCCTGCCGTATCAGGTCCCGGATATCCTGCAGGGCGGCCGCAATCTCGGCTTCATGTTCCTGCCGAACTACCGCGCCTGGGTGGTGGTGTTCTCGCTGTTCGTCTGCCTCACCACATGGTTCGTGATCGAGCGCACGCGGCTCGGCGCCTATCTGCGCGCGGCAACCGAAAATCCGACTTTGGTGCGCGCCTTCGGCATCAACGTGCCGCTGATGATCATGCTGACCTACGGCTTCGGCGTCGGCCTCGCCGCGCTGGCGGGCGTGATGGCGGCGCCGATCTACAGCGTTAACCCGCTGATGGGCGCCGACATCATCATCGTGGTGTTCGCGGTGGTGGTGATCGGCGGCATGGGCTCGATCATGGGCGCGATCGTCACAGGATTCGGGCTCGGCATCGTCGAAGGACTGACCAAGGTGTTTTTCCCGGAAGCCTCCAACACCGTGATTTTCGTCATCATGGCGATCGTGTTGCTGATCCGGCCGGCGGGCCTGTTTGGACGGACGGCGTGACATGACCGAACATGCCATCAACGCCCAGGTGACCGCCGCGTCCGCGCAAACCTCGCGCAGCGAGGTGATCGGCTTCCTGATCCTCACCGCGTTTGTGATCGCGGCGCCGGCCTTCATCTATCCGGTGCTGATGATGAAGATCCTGTGCTTCGCGCTGTTCGCCTGCGCCTTCAATCTGCTGATCGGCTATGTGGGCCTGCTGTCGTTCGGGCATGCGCTGTATTTCGGCTGGGCGAGTTATGTCGCTGCCTATGTCGCCAAGTCCTGGGGCTTCACGCCGGAACTCGCGATCATTGCCGGCACGCTGGTCGGCGCGGTGCTGGGGCTGTTCGCCGGGGCGCTCGCGATCCGCCGTCAGGGCATCTATTTCGCGATGATCACCCTGGCGCTGGCGCAGATGATGTATTTCTTCGCGCTGCAGGCGCCGTTCACCGGCGGCGAAGACGGCATCCAGGCGGTGCCGCGCAACCGCTTGTTCGGGCTGATCGACATCAACAATCCGGTCGGGATGTATACGCTGGTTGCGGTGGTCTTCCTCGGCGGCTTCCTGGTGATCTACCGCATCATCAATTCGCCGTTCGGCGAAGTGCTGAAGGCGATCCGTGAGAACGAGGCGAGGGCGATATCGCTCGGCTACAAAACCGAGCGTTACAAGCTGCTCGCTTTCGTCCTGTCGGCGGCATTGTCGGGCACCGCGGGCGCCACCAAGGCGCTGGTGGTGCAGCTCGCATCGCTCACCGATGTGCATTGGTCGATGTCGGGTGAAGTCGTGCTGATGACGCTGGTCGGCGGGCTCGGCACCATCTTCGGCCCGGTCGTCGGCGCCTTCGTCATCATCTACATGCAGAATGCACTGGCCGAATTCGGTCAATGGGTGACCATCATCCAAGGCGCGATCTTCGTCGTCTGCGTGCTGCTGTTCCGCCGCGGCATCGTGGGTGAGCTGGCGGGCCTGCTGCGGATCAGGCTGTAGGTGAGGTCTTGCTTTCCCTCTCCCCTTTGGGGGAGAGGGTGGTCCGGCCGAAGGCCGGACCGGGTGAGGGGGCTTTGCGGACGGTGGTTAAATACGAACGCCCGCCACTTGCTACATCGCGCGCACGATCCATGCGCCGCGACATGACCGATGCCGAGAGAAAGTTATGGTTTTTGCTGCGAAGCCGCAGGCTCGGTGGCGCCAAATTCCGACGCCAGGCGCCGGTCGGTCCTTTCATCGCGGACTTTGTTTGCCTCGGAAGCAAGCTGATCGTTGAGGCTGATGGCGGGCAACATTATGTGTCGGACAGGGATGCGAATCGAGACCGGTGGCTGATGGAACAAGGCTATGTTGTTGTCCGCTACGCGAATAATGACATCCTGAGCAATCCGGACGGTGTGCTGAGCGATCTCGTATCGAAACTGACGGCTCCCCCTCACCCGGTCTCGGCCCGCTACGCGAGCCTCGACCACCCTCTCCCCCGGAGGGGAGAGGGAAAGGGCAGCGAGACGTAATTGGACTCCACTGTCTTCGCCGCCGTGCTGTTCGCCGCCGCCTGTCATGCCGGCTGGAATGCTGCGATCAAGACCGGGCTCGATCCGCTCACCTCGACCGTGCTCATCACCACCGGCGCCGGGCTGGTTTCGCTCGCGCTGCTGCCATTCGCAGGATTGCCTACGGCGGTCGCGTGGCCATGGGTGATCGCGTCGGTCGTCATCCACTTGTTCTACTTCATCGGTCTGAGCGAAGCCTATCGCACCGGCGATCTCGGGCAGGTCTATCCGCTGGCGCGCGGTTCGGCGCCGCTCATGACCGCGGGCGTCACCGCCTCGTTGCTTGGCGAGCGGGTCGGAGCGGCCGGCTGGAGCGGCATCGTCATCCTTGCATCCGGCGTGCTGCTGCTGTCGCTGCGGGGCGGCCGCTTGATGCAGCCGCCGGACCGGCGCGCGGTCGGCTTTGCATTGTTCACCGCGCTGACGATTTGCCTCTATTCGGTGGTGGACGGCATCGGCGGACGGACTGCGGGCAATCCGCATGCCTATACGCTGGCGATGTTCATCGGCAACGCGCTGGCGATGATCGTTTATTTCCTGATCCGCCGCGGTCCGTCCGCCATAGCGCCGATGCTGAAAACATGGCCGGTCGGCCTGGTCGGCGGCGGCCTGCAGCTTCTGTCCTACGGCATCGTGATCTGGGCGATGACGCTGGCGCCGATCGCACTGGTGGCCGCGCTACGCGAGACCAGCGTGCTGTTCGGCGCATTGATCGCGGTCGTGTTCCTCAAGGAGCCGCTGCGCCCGGCGCGCATCAGCGCGGCGCTGATGATCGTTTGCGGACTGGTGCTGATCCGGATGAGCTAGCGCCGGCGGGCGTGGGGCCGCCGTCAATTCCATATCGCTTAGCAAGGTCTTCCGGCTTCGCGCCCATGCGATAGCGCAGCCGCATCATCCATCGGTCGCGCAATGTCCGCCACAATCCCCCGCGATCGTAGCGCTCGCCCGGCACGGTGACCCGCGAGGCCACGCAGATCGGCGGCGAGATGGCGTTCAGCCGCTGGCACAATTCGATGTCTTCCAGCACCGGCAGATGGCTGAAGCCGCCGATCCGGAAAAAGGTCTCGCGCTGAACGAAGATCGCCTGATCGCCGGTGGCAATGCCCGACACCCGCGAGCGCCAGTTCAGCCAACGCGACACCAGCGGCAGCAGCATGTGCCGTCCGGCGATGCGCAGGTCGAACCGCCCCCACACCGACGTGTCGCGCGAACGGCCGACCATCACTTGGGTATCGGCGTCCGCCGGCAGCGTGGTATCGGGGCGCAGGAACAGGAAGATGAAACCGTTCGCGACCTTGGCGCCCTCGTTCATCTGGCGGCCGAGGCCGTGCGGCGCGCGGATCACTTGGTCGGCGAGCGGCCGCGCCAGCATCGCAGTGTCGTCGGTCGAGCCGCCATCGACCACGATGATCTCGACATTGCGGTCGCTGAACGGTCGCAGTGCTTGCAGCACCGGACCGATGCGGCGCGCGTGATTGTGCACCGGGACGATGATCGACAGTACGGGTGGCGATTTGCGCGCGGTGGTCATGGCTCCCCCGTAGCATCCGTAGCCTGCATGAGCGAAGCGACATGCGGGGTCTTGCGGTCCCGGATTTCGCTGTCGCTTATCCGGGCTACAGACTCAACATGCAGGAGCAGACCTTACCTTGACGGCGCCAGCGCGGCATTGGCGGAGGAATAGGGCAGGCCGATCCGTCCGAAGCCCGGCAGTTTCAGCGCCGGATTGCGGATATCGAGCCCGGCGACAAGCCCGCCGAGATTGAACTCCAGCCCCTCGATCCAGCCGGCTTTCACGCCGAGCAGCCCGTAAAGGCTGGCCTCGATGCCGGTGCCGGAATCGGTCAAGCCGAGATAAGGGCCGGGACGGAAATCGCGGCCGATCGCGTTCGGCGGCAGCGTCGCCTGGATCTGCGGCACGTCACGCAGGATCGCCGCGACGAAGGAATTGCTGTTCGGCCCGGGCCACAGACGGTAATCGCCGTAATTGGCGTAGCGGTAATCCTTCACGGCCTTTTCGATGGCCGGGATGACGGCTTCCGCCTGCTCGCCCTTGATGTCGGCAACGACGGTCGGCGGCGAGCCGTACCAGCGCCCGTCCGGCGCCCAGCCATTCAGCCGTACCGGATTGCCCCAGCCGACCACGTCGTAGCGGGTCCAGCTTTTCGCGCCGGGCCGCTTGAACACCACCCAGCTATGCACCGCGACCGCCCCCTTCAGCCCGCCAGTGCGGCCTGACAGAAACAGGACGCGGGCCTCCGGATGCGCGGCAGCCGCGGGCAGGGCGCCGATGCTGGACCAGTCGGCATTGCGCCAGCCGCTCGGGCGGTCTTCGAACGCGAACAGGGCAGCGCGTGCCGCGACCGGCAAGAGAAACAGGGCGAGAATGGTGAGCATGATGATCTTGCGCCAGGATCGGCGGCGCGCGAGCGGTGACTCCATGGCGGTAAATTAGGAATCGATTTGCGGCACCACAAGGGCGGTGATCCTCACCGCACCCGGTTCCCGCTCAACGTCACGTGTGCGTGCTTGCCGACGCCATCCCGGGTCATGTCGCCGGTGACCCGCTTTTCCCATTCCAGGCCGACCACCGCGCCGCCCTTGGCGTCGGCGATCAGGTTGTTGGCGATCAGCGCCGTGCCCGATCCTTTCACCACGCTGACCGCGACTCCGATATTGGTCCCGCGCATCACGTTGTCGCTGACGATCACGTCGCGCAGATAAGGGCCATAGCCGGCCGCGATGCCGATCACGGCGGTGTTCTCGATCACATTGCCGGTGACCACGCTGTCGGCCGCGATGGCGATGCCGGCGCCGCGATCTTCGCTCACGCCGGCGGTGATATTGCGGATCAGATTGCCCTGAACCACCGCGAGCCGGCCGCCGACATCGAAATTCGTCACCGAGATACCGAGCGTTGCGCCGTCCACGGTGTTGCCGGTGATCACCGCGCCCTCGAACGAGAATTCCGAATAGATCGCGACTTCGCCGAGGCCGGTGCAGATATTGCCGGCGATCTGGATGTTCGACGCCGAATTCCCGCGCACCGCCGAGAAGGCGCAGCCGTCGATGCGGTTGCCGCGCACCAGCACGTTGGCGGCGCGGTAGACGCTGATGCCATTGCCGTAGGGCCCGTCGCCGCCGGCATCGGCGCGGGTGTCTTCGATGCGGTTATCGGTGACGATGGTGCCGTCATTGCCGAATGCCGTGCGCCAGACCTGAATCCCGTTATTGCCGGAGCGGCGGATCACGTTGCCGGCGATGCGAAGTCCGGTGGAGTCGATCGCGAACAGCGCGCCGTCGCCGGCATCCTCGATCACGCAGCCGGTCACCGCACCCGAGCAGCGTTCCAGTGTGATCGCATTGCGTCCCGCATCGACGATGGCGCAATCGGTCAGACGGACATCCTGCGCATCCACCAGATGCACCAGCGCGCGGCCTTCCGCCGGCTTCGCCTTCAGCCCGTCGATGACCAGTCCGGTCAGGTCGATGTTTTCCGCCCGCTCGCCGACGAACAGCGAGCGCGCATGCGCGAGCGACAGCCGTGTCGCGCCGCGCGTGCCGGAGATCCTGGCATGCGGCGGCAACCGTAACTCCGCGACACGATAAGTGCCGGCCGGAAGGATCAGCGTGGTGCGCGCCTGCGCCGCGCGATCGATCGCACGCTGCAAGGCTTGCGACTGGTCCTGCGCGGAATCGGGTTTCAGCCCCAGTTGGCTGGCATCGAGGCCAAGAACGGGCGCTGCTGCCGCCGGGGCAGCCGCGCCCGCAGCCCCGAAGGCGCTGGCGGCGATGATGGTGCGGCGGTTGACCGGCATGGCGATGCTCCCGGCGTGATCGGGTGGGGCATCAACATAAGCCCTTGGCCGCCGTCGTGGATCGGCCTGGCGCGCACAATCGCGCGGCAGGGTTAAGGGCCGGAACTCGCCGCCATGCAGGCGGTCAGGGCATCGACTCGCATCCGACCGCGCCGCGCGACACCACCCTTGTCTTTCCGCCGGTCTCGACGATGACCTCGGTCGCATAGACCACGATGCTCGGATTGTTGCGCGGAGCGTTGTCGCGGCCATACGCCTCGTTGCAGATCTGCGCCGGCGGTGCCGGCAGATCGGCCGGCACCAGCTTCTCCGTCACAAGCTGCGCCCAGCATTTTTTCGCGTCCTGCATCAGCGAGCAGGGCGCATTGACGCCGCGCCTGTAGCGCAGGCGAAGGTTGCCATTCTCGAGGCTGAGGGTCTGCAATACCGGATGGCTCATGGCGGTGTCGCGCAGGAGGATGTGTCCGGTCTTCGTATCGATGATCACGAACCCGGTCGCGCCATGGGGATCGAGATCGGAGAACAGGAGATACGATCCCTTCCGTCCGTCGAGAGTCATGCCGGCGGTGTCGAGCAGGGTCTCGCCCGGAACCGCACCGGCTTTGCAGGCCGCCTTCGGATTTCGCACGATCGCCGCATTTTCGGATTCGGGACCGTCCTGGGTCTCCCGCACCATCAGGTCGGAAAAATAGGTGCAGCGGATTTCCGTCGAGTCGTCGGGCTTCGGGTTGATGCTGCGGACCGCCGCGGGCTTGTCGAATTGATCCGGCGTCTGCGCTAAGGCCTGTGTGCCGGCGAGCAGGATGGTGCATCCGCTGAAAACGGCCAATATGCGCAGCACAGAACGCAGGGGCAGGAGCGTCATCGATCAACCTCACGGATCGAATGTGTCTCGCTTAACTGCGCGACGCAATCAAGCCGGGAGTGACGACGCCCTGCTGCCACCTGCCGCTACATGATCTGGAACGTGTTGCGTCCCGGATTGGCGCGGAACACGCCGCCGATGCAGCGGCCGGACGGGTCGACTGCGATCCAGGGATGCGTGGCGAAGGTGCTTTGCGTGTAGTTCTGACCCGGGTTCAGGGTCTTGTAGTGCTTGCGCCCGCCCTTGTAGTCCAGCCAGAAGATGTCCACCCTGCGGCCCGACAGGTTCTGGAATTCCAGTGCCGATTTCTGCGCACTATTGTCGGAGCGGACTGTACCGGGGGCAGGGCAGCCCGGTCCGGCGACTGGACCGGGCGGCGTTGCGCCCGCGGTCCTGATCACGCATTTGATGGTGATCGCTGGCCGGTTGCAGCCGTCCTTCCAGAACTCGACCTCGGTTCCGTTGCGATGCTGACCGCAATAGCTGCCGGCGCCCGGGCAGGTGCAGCGCAAGCCGTGAACGCAGAGCGGATTGCTCGCCGTGCCGGCGGTGGCTGCCTTGACCCGGAACGGGCCGCCCACCTGCACCCATTCGACCGAGGTCTGCGCAAATGCCGGCGTGTGGAAGGCGAATAGCGTTGCTGTCACGATTGCTGCGACAACAGCGAGCGTGGCTGACTTCATGTTGGGTTTCTTTCGTATGCGGTGTTGTTGTTGCGGCGATGATCACAGTCGGATCGTCGCCGCAGCTGGCTGGGGCCTGATATTCGATACTATCTCTTCGCGAAGACTGCTGTGGCGTCCGGAGCACGCGCAGGCGGCGCGAAGTCTTCCCAGAACCGCGCATGCATCTGATTGTTTCTGGGGTTGAGCTCGAAATAGTTCTTGCCGTTGGTTGAAAAGCTCAGGCTGCCGTCGGGGCCCTTCGCCACCGTCACGTTGCGGCAATCCTGCTTGTAGCAATAGACCGCGCTCGTCGATGACTTGAGCTCGAACGAACTGGTGTTGTTCGGATCGCGCTTCGACTTGAGCGCGCCCTTCCAGTCCCAGCGGGCCTGATAAACGTTGCCCTGCGGCCGGCCGCCGCCGCCCTGGTTGGCGAGACATCCCTGCAACCGGCCGCCCCAGCTTGCGAGCGCCCTGTCGACATCGGCGCGCGGCTTGGTCCGGCACCAGTCGAAATGCCCGACATGATTGCGATGTCCGGCGGGCCAGCCGGCGCATTTCGCCTGCAGCGCACGCTCGGTGGCGGAGACCATTTTGGCTGCATACTCGTTGCAGAAGTCGAAGTTGTCGCCGCGTGCGGGAGGCGGCGGTGCCTGCCGGAATTGCGCCACGGGAGGCGGCGGCGGTGCCTGCTGGAATTGCGGCGCCGGCTGCGCGACCGGAGCCGGCGCCCGGCGGCGCGGCTGGCCGAGCACTTTCTCGTCGCGGCAATCGAACAGGGCATTGAGCGCGCGGTTGCTGCCATTGATCTGATACGGCCACTGGCGCCGGTCCGTCAGGGATTTGATGAGCAACTGCCGCGCATTCATCATTTCGTCGGCGGAGCCGGGCTGGTCGGTGGGCTCCACGATCCGGATCCATTCGAAGCCTTCACCGTCGGTGATCATGTTTCCGACGGTGCGCTGCGCCGACGAATTGGGCACATCGAATATGTATTCGAGGTCGAAACTCTTGCGGTTGTCGGCAAGCATGTTCTGACCCTGGAAGTCGATGGCATACAGGTTTGCGCCCGACACGACGCGAAGCTGGACGCCCTGGTCATAAACCCGCGTCACCTGGCAGAAGGCGGGGATCTGACGCTGGCGCTCGGCCGGCACGAACTCGACGATCCAGTCGCCGAGCGTGGCGTAGGTCTGCACATTCGTGGGTGCCACGTCCCGCTGCCCGAAGGCCGGGGCGCCGAACGATGCAGCCAGTACTAGAATTGCAGCAGCGGATGCGGCAGTCGCCGCCACGTTCCGCGCCTTGACGGTTTTGTCCAACCAGGACGCAGTCATTGACACTTTCCTTTGTTGCTCGCTCGCGCATCCATGCGGACGTGCGGAAGCACGTCGCTTTGCTTTGCAAGCGTACGAATGGCTCGTTGTGGGTTGAGGCCGGCTGAGGAGTTTCAGTCAGCGCAATCGGCAGCCGGTCACCGACCGGCCGTTGAGACAGCTAATGAAATCGCCCTTGGTTCTGAAATTACGCCCCCGCAAAACCCGTCTGACGCACCCATGCCAGCGGCCCGGAGCATTGGACAACACGTCCTGAAGCGGAATCGCCGTTATTGGTGAACCGGCTGACGGCGCTTCCGGCGCAGCGTTGCGATCATGGTCTCGATGATCGCTTCGCCTGCCGCCAGCAACGCATCCGGCGTGATGCGCAGTGAAGGCTCCGGCACATGAATGAAAGCTGAAAGTTCCACGCCGTGTGTTTCGCTCGCGCGCGTCGCATGCCAGAGAATGTAATTGCACAGATAATCACCGGCATTGCGCGACAGCCGCGCCGGCAATCCGGCGCGCTTTATAGCGCGCAGCAAGCCCGCAGTCGGTGCACGTACGGCGAGGGTGCGAGCAGCGGCCGCCTCGATTGCACATGGGCCGTGTGTGAAACCGCCTGCATCGGGATAATGCGAGATGCGATTGCGTGCGAGCGTCTCGACCCGGATCGCGCGCGAGCGCGTGGCCAGCCCGAACATGACGATCGCGTTCGGCTCGAAAGTCTTCAGCAACCGCGGCAGTGCGCGGTCCACCGTATTGTAGCGGGTCGCAAACACATGCGACTTGACCGTGGCCCCCGACCAGCGCTTGCGCCCGAGTGCGCGAACGAGCGGACCGGTCGGGTTGTCGGGCGCGCCGGGAAACGGGCCGAAACCGGTGACCAGAATCCGAAGCGGCCGGCTGCGGGAACGTGCGTGAGCGGCGGGGATTGACTTCCGGACCTTGCGTTTCAACCGGGACTTTTTCGTCATGGCCCTGACTGCGTTCGCGATCAACTGCTCCCTGAAAGGGATAGAGAACGAGGAGAAATCGTCAACCGACGTGCTGATCCGGCAATTACTGGACGCATTGGCCGGTCACGGCGTGTCCGGCGGTGCAATCGTGCGCGCCGCCGATCACGATATCAAACCCGGGGTCGAGAGCGACGAAGGGGAGGGGGACGCGTGGCCCGGCCTGCTCAGAGGGATCCTGGCCGCCGACATCCTCGTCATCGGCACCCCGATCTGGCTCGGCCAGCAATCCAGCATCTGCAAGCGGGTGCTGGAGCGCCTCGATGCCATGATCCATGACATGGACGACCGCAAGCGCATGAAGACCTACAACCGGATCGCGCTTGTCGCGGTGGTCGGCAACGAGGACGGCGCACATCACGTCTCGGCCGAACTCTATCAGGCGCTCTCCGATTGCGGGTTCACGATTCCCGCGAACGGCATGACCTACTGGGTCGGCGAAGCGATGCAATCGAAGAATTACAACGAATTCCGGTCCGCCCCGGACAAGGTCGCGGTGGCGACGGCGATGGCCGCCGCCAACGCTGCGCATCTGGCGCGGCTGCTGAAGGGAAACAATTATCCCGGCGTAACGTGAGCGGTGACGCGCGCCGTTACAGCCGCTTACGCATCCGCATCAGCGGCACCGGCGTGCCGCCACTGGCATCGCTCACATCGGCGACGGCTAGGTAACCGCAGGCGCGATACAGCGGCACGCCGGCCATCGTCGCCATCAGTTCCGCATGGATGAAGTTCTCGGCGCGCGCAGCAGATTCGCACAAGTCCAGGATCAGGCGGCCGACGCCGCGGCGGGTGAAGTCAGGATGCGTGTACATCGCGCGCACGCGCGCGGGATCCTTCGCCGGATTGAGCAGCGCCGGGTCGCGTCCGGGCGAAGCATCGCTGCCATAGAGCGTGGCGCGCCGGCTCCAGCCGCCGCAGCCGGCCAACTGGCCGTCCTGCTCGACGATGAAATAGGTGCCGTCGTCGATCAGCTGGGTGTCGATGCCCATGATCGTGCGGCTGGAGGCGATCTGCGCCGGATTGAGGAACGGCTTCTGCAATTCGCCGATCGCGAGTTCCATCAGCGCGGTCAGGGCCGGGAGATCGTCGCGGGTGGCGAAGCGGTGCTGCAGATTGACTTTTTGCGTGTCGTTCGCTTTCGGGTCGTCGGTGTCCGGGTCAGTGGGTCTCGCGTCGTTCGCTTTCACGTCATTCATTCGCATTCATAATCCCATGGCGCTTGCGATCTCCTCGACCGCGAGCATTGGCGACAGCTGTCCGGCCGCCACCGCTTTTTCGAGTTGCGGCAACCTGCCCTTGAGTTCGGGATCCGCCCGCAGTTTCGCGAACAGCCGCTCTTCGAGCATCGACCACATCCATGTGACCTGCTGATCGCGGCGTTTCTTGGCCAGCGCGCCCGACGCGTCAGAAGATTGCCGATAATTGCAGATGGTCTGCCAGATCGCGGGCAGCCCGTCGCCCGTTAATGCGGAATAGGTGATCACCGGCGGCGTCCAGCCGTCGCTCGCGGGCTTCAATATATGCAGCGCCGCGCGATATTCAGCCGCGGCTTGCTGCGCGCGCCGGATATTGTCGCCGTCGGCCTTGTTGACCGCGATCATGTCGGCGAGTTCCACCACGCCCTTCTTGATTCCCTGCAATTCATCGCCTGCGCCGGGCAGCATCAGCACCAGGAAGAAATCGGTCATGCCGGCGACGGTGGTTTCGGACTGGCCGATTCCCACCGTCTCGACCAGGATCACGTCGTAGCCGGCGGCCTCGCACAGCAGCATGGTTTCGCGGGTTTTCGCCGCCACGCCGCCGAGCGTGCCGGAGGACGGCGATGGACGGATAAAGGCATTGTCATCAGCGGACAAACGCTCCATCCGGGTCTTGTCGCCTAAGATCGAGCCGCCGGTGCGGGTGGAGGAGGGGTCGACCGCGAGCACCGCGACCTTGTGCCCGCCGCGGGTCAGGAAAGAGCCAAGCGCGTCGATCGTGGTCGACTTGCCGACGCCCGGCGAGCCGGTGATGCCTATGCGGATCGCCTTGCCGGTTTGCGGCAGCAGGTCCTGCACCAGCTGATGCGCCTGCTTGCGGTGATCCTCGCGCCGGCTCTCGATCAGCGTAATGGCGCGCGCCAGTGTGGCGCGATCGCCGGAGCGGATGGCGTCCGCCAGTGTTTGGGTGTCGCTCGTCTTCGAGTTCACGATGGTCAGGAACGCTCAGGGCTTCGTGCGTAACGCTTCGTCGCGTCAGCGGCAAACGCGGATTCGCTTCCGGCGCAAGCCATAGCACAAGTGTGGGCTAGCGCGCAGCGATCCTAGTCCGGACACAGCTTGTTCTCGTCCAGCAATTGGCGCGTCGGTCCGGTGGCCCAGTCGCAGGTCGGCTTGGCCACTTCGCGCGCCTCCTGCAGACGGTCCCCCGCCAGGGTGATCGCCAGCGCGACCTGCATATGCATCGCAAATTCGGGGTTGATTACTTTGCGCCACAAGTCGACCTCGGCCAGGCCGGCGCGCAACTCGTGCTCCGCCGTGGTTATGTCCCGGGCGTCGATCAGATCGATCGCGCGGAAATAGCGCGGCCGTGGATCGCGCGGATATCTGGCCATCAGGTCGGGCGCGCGCTCCCGCCATTCGGTTGCGTTCTTCGGTGTTTCGCTGTCGGGGATCATCGCCGCGCTGATGAGGCCTTCGCGATAGTTTTGCGGTAGCGGCGTGAAAGCGAAGATGAACGCCGCCAGCCCCGCGAGACCGATCGCAGCGCCTGCACCTGCGAAGCGCGGATGCGGCTCGTCCTTACGCCAGATTGCCAGCAGCAAGGCGCCGACCACAAGGCCGCCGAGCGCGCCACCGGCGTGAGCCGCTATGTCGACCTTGCCGCCGGACGACGTGACCGGCACCATCGACGCCACCAGGACGTAAATCGAATTGGTGAGGAGGACGGTGCGATCTGCCCCCTTCGGAAAATGGAAGGCGAGCACCAGCAATGCGGCGAACAGCGCCATCACCGCGCCGGAGGCGCCGACCGACACCAGATTGTCGAGATTGAAGACGAGCGAAAACAGCGCGCCGGAGATCGCGCCGATGACGAAGAGGGCGGCGAGCCAGGCACGCCCGACCAATCCCTCCAGAATGCGAGCCGAGATGTAGAGTGCGATGCAATTGAGCGCGAGATGCATCGCATCGGCATGCAGCAGCGGACCCGAAAACAACCGGAACCATTCGCCCTGCATCACCAGCGGGCGATAGATGCCGCCGAAGGCCAGCAACGTCGCGATCGAGGGCTGCAACATGCCCGTCCATGGGCCGACACTGAATACGATCTCGGCGGCAAAAATCCCGCACAGCACGCCGATGATTGCCACGGTGAGATAGGGAAAGCGGGGCGTGAGATCGACGGCGACCGTCTGCGGTGGGGCGATCTGCTCGCGTGGCGATGTCATCATTTTGTGGATGAAGCGCCTGTAGGGCGACAGGCTGCCGAACCGCGCATTGGTCCAGACCGATTTCTGCTGCGGATCGACGATCCAGCCGGATGGCTGCATCTTCGAGAACAGGCCGGACGCCTTGATTTGGGAGAGCCGTGCGCGCTGATCCTCGTCCTGTGGTCCGGCCTCCATGATCATGAGGGCGACGAGGTCCTGACTGAAATAGCTTGAGCCGGTTCGTTTCAGACAAGCCCTGCCGATCTCGGCCGTTGCCTCGGGCGACATGTCGAATGTCTTGCCCGGATGCGTTTCACGATCGACCATCGCCAGGATGGTGAGGGAGTTTCCGTCTGCGTAGGACAGCAGGTGATCGCAATGGGCAGCGAGGGGGGCGGCTTCCGGGATATCGCACGGCGCGAAGCCGCGCTTGGCGATGAATTGCCTGGCGAGATAACTACAGAAGGTGTCGGGTGCGTCGGGGAGGATGGAATAAGCAGGCGCAATCTCTGCAACGTCTGTCACGAACATCTCCCCCAATGCCGGACGAGTGTCACTTCGATTGGACGCGCGCTCAACCTGATCAGGTTCGAATATCGATCAAAGACTCTTGAGCGGCGGGAGGGGGGAGGCCGGGAGCGGCGGTGCGCCGCGCCGGATTACTCCGCCGCCTTTTGGCCGTAGCCGAGCCGCTTGTTAAGCTTGCGGATCAGGTCTTCTGCCGCTTCCGCGATCACGGTGCCGGGCGGGAAGATGGCTTCGGCGCCAGCTGCTTTCACCGCATCCCAGTCCTGCGGCGGCACCACGCCGCCGACCACGATCATGATGTCGCCGCGGCCCTGCTTCTCAAGTTCTGCCTTAAGTTCAGGAACGGCGGTCAAATGGGCGGCAGCGAGCGAGGAAAGTCCGACGATATGCACGTCGTTTTCGACCGCCTGGCGCGCGGCTTCGGCCGAGGTGGCGAACAGCGGACCGATATCGACGTCGAAGCCGAGATCGGCGAAAGCCGACGCGATCACCTTCTGGCCGCGGTCGTGGCCGTCCTGGCCGACCTTGGCCACCAGGATGCGCGGCCTGCGGCCCTCATCCGTTTCGAATTGCGTGACGAGCTTCTGTACACGCTCGACGGCGTCGGACATTCCGCCGACCTCCCGTTTGTAGACGCCGGAAATCGCCTTGATCTCCGCGCGGTGACGCCCGAACACCTGTTCGAGCGCCGATGAAATCTCGCCGACCGTGGCCTTGGCACGCGCCGCATCGACCGCAAGGGCCAGCAGGTTGCCGCCCTGGTTCGCGCCATTGGTCAGCGCGGTCAGCGCAGCCTCGACCGCCTTCGGATCGCGTTCCTTGCGCAGCCGCGCGAGCTTGTCGAGCTGCAGCGTGCGCACGGTTGAATTGTCGACCTTCAACACGTCGATCTGCGCTTCGCTCTTCGGCTTGTATTTGTTGACGCCGATGACCGATTGCACGCCAGCATCGATGCGGGCTTGGGTCTTGGCGGCGGCCTCTTCGATGCGAAGCTTTGGAATGCTTGCCTCGATCGCCTTGGCCATGCCGCCGAGCGCTTCGACCTCCTGGATGTGGTCCCAGGCCTTTTTCGCAAGTTCGTAGGTCAGTTTCTCGACATAGAACGAACCGCCCCACGGATCGATGATGCGCGTGGTGCCGCTTTCCTGCTGCAGCACAATCTGGGTATTGCGTGCGATGCGCGCGGAGAAATCGGTCGGCAGCGCCAGCGCCTCGTCCAGCGCATTGGTGTGCAGCGACTGGGTGTGTCCCTGCGTTGCCGCCATCGCTTCGATCATGGTGCGCGGCACGTTGTTGAACACGTCCTGCGCCGCCAGCGACCAGCCCGAGGTCTGACAATGCGTGCGCAGCGACAGCGAACGCGCATCCTTCGGGTCGAACTCCTTCATCAGCTTGGCCCAGAGCAGGCGCGCGGCCCGCATCTTGGCGACCTCCATGAAGAAATTCATGCCGATCGCCCAGAAGAAGGACAGCCGGGGGGCGAACTTGTCGATCGGAATGCTGGCGGCAATGCCGGCGCGCGCATATTCGATGCCGTCGGCGAGCGTGTAAGCGAGTTCGAGATCCTGCGTCGCGCCGGCCTCCTGCATGTGATAGCCGGAGATCGAGATCGAATTGAATTTCGGCATGTTCTGCGAGGTGAACGCGAAGATGTCCGAGATGATGCGAAGCGACGGCGCGGGCGGATAGATATAGGTGTTCCGCACCATGAACTCTTTGAGGATGTCGTTCTGGATGGTGCCTGCGAGCTTCGCCGGCGCCACGCCCTGTTCTTCCGCCGCGACGATATAGAGCGCGAGCACCGGCAGCACCGCGCCGTTCATGGTCATCGACACCGTCATCTGGTCGAGCGGGATGCCGGAGAACAGCGTGCGCATGTCGTAGATCGAGTCGATCGCGACACCCGCCATGCCGACGTCGCCCGACACGCGCGGATGATCGCTGTCATAGCCGCGATGGGTAGCGAGATCGAAGGCGACGGAGAGGCCCTTCTGTCCGGCGGCGAGGTTGCGCCGGTAAAAGGCGTTGGAATCCTCGGCCGTGGAGAAGCCGGCGTATTGCCGGATGGTCCAGGGCTGGTTGACGTACATGGTCGGGTAGGGCCCGCGCAAATAGGGCGCGATGCCGGGCCAGGTGTCGAGGAAATCGAGCCCGGCGAGGTCGCCTTCGCCAAAGGCGGGCTTCACCGGAATGCCTTCGGGCGTGATCCAGTCAGGCGCGGACGCGCTGTCCGCAGCCGCGATCTGCGGGGTCTGCCAGTCGATGGATGCGAAATCAGGCAGCCGGCTCATGGGTCTTCAACGCCTCAATCGCCGCAACGATAGCACATTTTGTGCATTGCATCACGCGGCTTTGCTGAGAGAGCGATGGGCATCCCGAAGCGTCGCGAGGACGTCGCACCCGGCAAAAATGAAGGTCTGCACGCCGGCTTGTTTAAGCGCTTCGGCGAGATCGCCCGGCCGGCCGGCGAGGTAGACATGCCTCGCACCGGCCGCGACGAGGGCGCGCGCCGCTGCTGCCGCCTCGCTGGCATACACCTCGTCCGACGAGCACAGGCAGACGAGCGCTGAGCCTGACGCCTTGAACGCCGCGGCCAGATCGCCGCCTGAGAACTCCACCGCTTCAATCCCGCCGGCCTCGAAGAAATTCTTCGCGAAGGTCGCGCGCGCGATGTTGTCGGCGGGCTTGCCGAGCGTGGCGAGGAAGACTTTCGGCCGCGCGCCGGTCTCTTTCAGAATGGCGTCCGATGCATCACGCAGGGCCTCATAGGGTTCGGCGAGGCGGATATTCGGCAGCGCCGCGGACTCGCCCGACTCCGTCCTTGCTTGAAGGCGAGGGTTGGGCATCAGCACTTGCACCGCAGCTTCGTTCAAGGATGGAAATTCGCTGGTCCCGGTAAGCGGGTCCTTTCGGGTCGCGACCGCCTTTTCGCGCGCGATACGAGTCTCTGCGACCTGTTTTTGAATTAAGCCGGATGCAAGTGCTGCTGCAACACCTCCGGCTTTCTCGGTCCCCTGGAACAGCGACCATGCGCTGCGACACAACTCATCGGTCAGCGCCTCGATGCCGCCCGAACCAGCCGCCGGGTCCGCCACCTTGGCGAGGTTCGACTCCTCCAGCAGAACAAGCTGCGTATTGCGCGCCACCCGCCGCGCAAAAGCGTCAGGCAGACCGAGCGCCGATGTGAACGGCAGCACCGTCACCGCATTGGCGCCGCCGAGCCCCGCCGCAAAGGTCGCAATCGTCACCCGCAGCATGTTCACGTAAGGATCGCGCTGCGTCATCATCCGCCACGCCGTCTCTGCGCCGATGAAGATGGCCTGCGGCGCCAATCCGCTCGCTTCCTCCGCGCGCGCCCAGAGCTTCCGAAGCGCGCGGAATTTCGCCATGGTCATGAACTGGTCGGCGTCGGCGCTCATGCGGAAGAAGATCATCCGCCGCGCGTCTTCGAACGGCACGCCGCCCGCTTCCAGCGCGCGCGAATAGGCGACCGCGACACTCAAAGCATAAGCCAGCTCCTGCGCCTCCGACCCGCCGGCGTTGTGGATGACGCGCGCATCGGCCGCAGCGAACGGACCGCGGAAGCCTTCGTCGGCCAGCGCTCGGGTCATGCGGGTGAATAGCGGCGCGATCTCGCTCCACGGCATCGGTGCCGACGAGCCCGCCGCCATCAGCCCGATCGGATCGAAACCGATACGCAGATCGCACGCCGTGGGATCGAGCTTGCGCGCCTTGATGATCGCGGCGACATGCGCCGGCACATCTTTCGCTTCGCGCGTCAGCATGAATTCGATCGGCGCGCCGGCATCGAGATAGACGCCATCGAGCAGCGTCGCGATCCCGTCCGCCGAGACGTCGATGCCGAAGTCCTGCGATCCGATCGCACCGGGGCAGACCAGCACGAGGCCGTTGGCGCCGTTTTCGAGATCCTCCAGCGCCTGCCGGTTGGCCTCTTTCGGAGCGGGGTGATCGACCCGCGCCATGATCTGCCACGGCATGGCCGGCGCGCGCCCGGTCAGGACGTTTGCATCGTCCCTGCGAGCATAGAGCGGCTCGATCCTGAGGCCGTCATAGGTCTGGCTGACCAGCTTCTTGTCGAATGGTGCGCCTTTGAGCACGCCGTCGACGAGCTTCAGCCATTGCTCACGGGTCGCGGGGGGAAATTCGGCGGCGAGGCGGAGGTCGGTCATGACAGCAAAATGCCACGAGCCAACGCTCCGCGCCATCATCCTCGCGTAGCAGGCCGGAAAGAGGGGCCGCGATGCCCCGAGGCGTCGCGGCCCCTCCTGTCCCGGTTACTGCTGGGTGCCGGTTACGTCCGGCTGCTCGGCCGGAGCAGGACCCGCATCCAGCGCGGGCTCATCCATGCCCGGCGATCCCGCACCGGTGGTACCAGAACCGGTGGTGCCGGATTCGATATCGCTGGCGTCATCCATGGACGCGACCTGCACGCCGAGAGCCGACAGCGTTTCCTGATCCAGGTCGGCTGTGGTCGACAGGTTCTGCTGGGTCTGGAATTCGGTCAGTGCCTGCTCGGTCTGAGGACCCCACTGGCCGTCCACATCACCGGGGTTGAATCCCTGATCGCTCAGCGCCTGCTGGATCTGCCGGATTTCGGACTGGCTCAGGTCGTCTGGCGAGACGCGCTGCGCGCCCTGCTGCATCCCGGGCTGCTGCTGCCCGCTCTGATAAGTCTGCTGCGCCGAGCCGGCGGCTGGCTGGCCTGCGGCGCTGCTTTGACCGCCGGCCATTGCGGGAGCCGAGAGGATCAGTGTTGCGGCGGTTGCGAGCAGGTAAGGTTTCATGAATAGTCTCCGTCAAATTCGCCGTGCCCTTGTGTTGCCAATGCATTGCGGTGGCGATCGTTCTGATCAAGCGTATGCAGATCGCTGCGGCAAAGTGGCTGCGGCACGTTTGACGCGAAGCGCTCGCGTCATCGTGATGGAGGCAGGCGCGTAACCCCTTCGCAATCCATGCGCCCGCATGCATCACGAAGCGGCACATTCGAAATTGTCGCGTCCGGCGCGATTTCCAGAAGCGGAACCAAGACGAACGCGCGCTGGAACAGCCGTGGATGCGGCAAGGTCAGCATCGGATCGTCGAGCACGATGCCGTCGTAATCGATGATGTCGATATCGAGCGTGCGCGGACCCCAACGGGTTTCGTTCTTCCGGTCGCGGCCGAAGGCGCGCTCCACCTCGTGCGCACGCTCGAGCAGGGCATGCGGCGACAGGCTGGTCTCGACCGCGATACAGGCATTCACGAATGGCGGCTGGTCGGTCACGCCCCAGGGCGGCGTGCGATATTCCGACGACCGCGCGCGCAGCGTGACGTTGTCGCCATCGCACAATGCGGCGATGGCGCGGGCGATGGTGTCGCGCGCATCGCCGACATTGCCGCCGAATGCGACGAAAGCGTGCGGCATCGACCGCTATGTCCCCCGGCTGCGGGTGATGATCACGCCGACATCGTCGAACGTCGCGGCAATCGGCGCATGCGGCTTGTGCACGGTGATGCTGACGCGCGTAACCCGCGGAAATGTCTGCAGCAATGCATCGATTACCGCGCCCGCGGCGGCCTCGATCAGCTTGTAGCGTTTGGCGCAGAACGCCTCGGACGCAATGGTCGCAACCTGGCCGTAGGAAACGGTGTGCCGCAGCCGGTCCGAGCGCGCCGCCTCGTCGAGATCGATATCGAGCTTGATGTCGAGCTTGAAACTCTGGCCGACCTTGCCCTCGTGCGGCATCACGCCGTGATGGGCGTGCAGGGCGAGCCCGGAGATGAAGATGGTATCGGTCTCTGTCACGTCGGGCTCCCCGTCACTTCGTGCTGCAGTCACTTCGTGCTTCAGTCATTTGGCTCTCCCGATCGCTTCCGCGACCCGAAGCGCCTGCACGGTTTCGAACACGTCATGGGTGCGCACGATCGTGGCGCCTTCCTGCACGGCCATGAGGTGGCCGGCAATCGAGCCCCCCAGCCGCTCGCCCGGCTCCGACGGCACGATGGACGAGATAAAGCGCTTGCGCGACAGCCCGATCAGGATCGGAAGACCGAAACAGGAAAGCTGCGCGAGTTTCGCAACCGCGATGACGCTCTGTTCCGGCGTCTTGCCGAACCCGATGCCGGGATCGATCACGATCTGAGCGCGGCCGACACCGGCGGCGTCGGCAATCGCCAGCGAGCGCTCGAAATAGCGGAGCATGTCGTCGACGATGTCGATCGCGGGATCGGCTTCGTCGCGGTTGTGCATCACGATCACCGGCACGCCATGGTCGGCCACCACGCGCGCCATGTCGGGATCGCGCTGCAGCCCCCACACATCATTGGCGATGGCAGCGCCGTTGCGGATCGCCCAGTCGAGGACCACCGCTTTCATCGTATCGATTGAGACCGGCCGACCGAGGCCAGCGACGGCGGACAGCACCGGTTCGAGCCGGGCCTGTTCGATCTCGGCCGTGACCGGCCGCATGCCGCCATAGGGCCGGGTCGATTCCGCGCCGACATCGATAATGTCTGCGCCTTCCGCCACCATCTCCGTGGCGTGCGCGATGGCGACCTCCGGATCGACGAAGCGGCCGCCGTCGGAAAAGGAATCCGGTGTGAGATTGAGAACCCCCATCACCGTGGCGCGGTGGGGGGAGATCAGGTCAGTGAGCGCAAGGCGGCTCGCGGGCTTGGGTCCGGACGCGGTCATGGTCTGCGCTTTGGGGCGCAGGAGCGGCCGCCTGTCAACCGGAGAGTGTGAACCGGTCGCTTTGTGGGTCCACGGCTTTCGGCGGGCTGTCGGCCCGGCTTATGGACCAGGCCTAGCGATAGGTGATTTTCGGCGGCAGGGTCTTTGCGGCTGCGACCCAGCGGCCGACCGCCTTTTCCGTCGGCACCAGCCGGACCAGCTTGCGCTTGTCGTTTTCCTCCCGCATCGCGGCCGCGAGCTTGGCCGGGTTGCGGTACTTCAGTTCGCGCACGGTATCGACGCCGACCCGGCACAGAAGCTCGGCGTAACCCGTGCCGAGACCCTTGACCCTGAGCTTGTCGGCCAGGTTGGCGAAGCGCAGCAGCTCGCGCGGCTCGATTCCGGTCTTCAGCGACAGCGCTTCACGATCTTTTGCGCTCTTGGTGGCTTCCAGCAGCTTGTCGGAGGTCCGAATGCCCGCGGAACGCAGGCAATCGATCACCTCCGGATCAAGACAATCAAGATTTTTAAGCGATTTCGACACAAGGCTGTCCCCGAAACAGTCCGACAGTTTTCCGGTCAGGCGAATTGCGAGAGACCCGGGATTGCACCGACCATTTCGTCGACCTGGTCTGCCCCCATCTTTTCGCGCGCGAAGGCCAGCAGGGTACGGGCGACGCCCTGCACCTCGCCCATGCCCAGACCGAGTCCCATCAACTGGGTCCCGACGCCCATGATGCCACCCATGCCGAAGGCGCCTCCCGAGGGAGCTGCAGCCGCAGCCTCGGCCGCACCCGGCATCGCGTCGATCAACGGTTTGATTTTGTCCGCCGGCGCTTCCTTGATCAGAAACGCCAGAATGATTCCGACCGCCTGCTCAGCGACCTGACGGTCGATGCCGAGTTCGGCGACGAGTCGCCCGACGAGCTCGTCCATGTGTTTGCTGCCCCCTCCCGCACTGACGGCGGGTAATGAACGGACATTGATAATGGAAACATCCACAAAGGAAAGTGACTGCCTGACAAATATGCAACTGTGTGACACGCTGGCCACTATGCGATAACGGCACACACATAGATGTTGGGTTCACTTCGGCACCGCAGACGTTGACCCGGCGCTGGCGACGCATCAAAAATGCGTTTGATTTCGAAAGGATGCGGGGCGATGGCAAAGCGAGCCAGCAAGTCGGCGAAGAAAAAATCGGCATCGGTGTCGGTCGAAGCCGATGCGACCGCAGACGCCTCGGTCGAACCGAAAAACGGCGCGAAGGCGGCCAAGGCAAAGCCTGGTGCGACGGCTTCTGTAGCGCCACCGGTAAAATCTGCGGAGCAAATCGAGCCCGAAGGCACGATCTTCGTCGGGCAGAGCGTCAAGCCCGAGCGCATTCTGCTGCGCATGGCCAACCGTCACGGCCTCGCCACCGGTGCGACCGGCACCGGCAAGACCGTGACCCTGCAGGTGCTGGCCGAAGGCTTTTCACGCATGGGCGTTCCGGTCTTCGCCGCCGACATCAAGGGCGACCTGTCCGGAATTTCGATGATCGGCGAGGCGAAGCCGTTCCTGGTCGAACGTGCGCAGAGCATGGGGCTCGAATTCCAGCCGGACGATTGCCCCACCATTTTCTGGGATCTGTTCGGCGAACAGGGCCATCCAATCCGCGCCACCGTCTCCGAGATGGGACCGCTGCTGCTGGCGCGGCTGCTCAATCTGAACGACGTGCAGGAAGGCGCGCTCAACATTGCGTTCCGGATCGCCGACGATCAGGGGCTCGCGCTGCTCGATTTCAAGGATCTGCGGGCGATCCTCGAGGCGATCGCGCCGTTCGGCACCAAGAAGGAGGCGGAAGAGGGCACCGGCAACCCGCAGCTCGACGAGATCAAGCGCGCGGTCGCGAGCTACGGCAACGTCACCAAGCAGACCGTCGGCACCATCCAGCGTGCATTGCTGGTCCTGGAGAACCAGGGCGGCGAGAAATTCTTTGGCGAGCCCGCGCTTGAACTGAAGGACTTCATGAAGGTCGACCGCGACGGCCGTGGTTATGTCAGCATTCTCGCGGCCGAAAAGCTGATGGGCAATCCGCGGCTTTACGCGACCTTCCTGCTTTGGCTGTTGTCGGAATTGTTCGAGGAACTCCCCGAAGTGGGCGACCCCGACAAGCCGAAGCTCGTGTTCTTCTTCGACGAGGCGCACCTTCTGTTCGACGAAGCGCCCAAGGCGCTGCTCGACAAAATCGAGCAGGTGGTGCGGCTGGTGCGCTCCAAGGGCGTCGGCGTCTATTTCGTGACGCAAAACCCCCTCGATGTGCCGGACAAGGTGCTGGCGCAGCTCGGCAATCGCGTGCAGCACGCATTGCGCGCCTTCACCCCGCGCGACCAGAAGGCCGTGCAAACCGCGGCCAACACATTCCGTCCGAACCCGAAGCTCGATACCGGGCAGGTGATCATGGAACTCGGCAAGGGCGAGGCGCTGGTCTCATTCCTGGAAGAGAAGGGCACGCCCTCCATGGTGGAGCGGACGATGATCCGTCCGCCGTCCGGCCGGATGGGGCCGATCACGCCGGAGGAGCGCGCCGCGATCATGGCGAAGAGCCCGGTCAAGGGAAAATACGACACCACGATCGACACCGAGTCCGCTTATGAAAAGCTCACCGCGCGGGTCGCCAAAGAGGTGGCGGAGGCCGGGCAATCCGAGGATGGCGGTGGCATCACCGGCTGGATCGGCTCGATCTTCGGCACCAACCGCAAGCGCGGCGAAACCCTGACCACGAGCCAGCAGGTCGCGCGCAGTGTCGCCCGCACGGTGACCACCACCGTCGTCGGCGGCGTGGCGGCCGCGATCGGCAAGCAGATCGGCGGCCGTGCCGGCGCATCGGTCGGACGCTCGATCGTGCGCGGCACGCTGGGCGGAATATTGCGGCGATAAGTGTCTCGTGTCCCGGACGCGATGCAGCACGCAGCGAAAAGCGGAGTGATGCATTGCAGAGCCGGGACCCATACTCGATAGGTCCCGGTTCTGCAGCGCACCGTTTCACGCTGCGCTGCGCCCGGGACAGGAGCGCGGAGCAAGCATGACCCCCACCGAAGCCCTGCCAAAAGTCCTTGACCGTATCGACGCCGATCTCGACAAGTCGCTCTCGCGGCTATTCGATTTCCTGAAAATTCAGTCGATCTCGACCGACCCGGCCTATGCCGATCAGTGCAAGGCGGCAGCCAGCTTTGTCGCCAAGGACCTCGACACGCTCGGGCTGAACGCCGAAGTGCGTCCGACCTCTGGCCATCCCGTGGTGATCGCAAAGGCCGAGAAGCAGAATGGCGGACCGCGCGTCCTGTTCTACGGCCATTACGATGTGCAGCCGGTCGACCCGCTCGAGCTGTGGACCACTCCGCCGTTCGATCCGCGCATCGAGGACCTCGGCAACGGCCGCAAGATCATCGTCGCGCGCGGCGCCTGCGACGACAAGGGTCAGCTCATGACGTTTGTCGAGGCCTGCCGCGCCTGGAAAGCGGTGACCGGCACGCTGCCGCTCGACATCACCATGATGATCGAGGGCGAGGAGGAATGCGGATCGAAGTCCCTGTTCGCCTTCGTCAAGGACAATGCCGATGAGTTCAAGCTCGACATGGCGCTGGTTTGCGACACGGCGATGTGGAGCCCGACCACGCCCTCGGTCACGACTTCGTTGCGCGGCCTTGTCTATGAGGACGTGAAAGTGACCGCAGCCGACCGCGACCTGCATTCCGGCTCGTTCGGCGGCGCTGCGCAAAATCCGATCCGCGTGCTCACCAAAGCGCTGGCGGCGATCCACGACGACAACGGTCGCATCACCATCCCCGGCTTCTATGACGGCGTGCCGGAGCTGCCCGCCGACATCAAGGCCGATCTGAAGGCGCTCGATCTCACCGCCGAAGAATTTCTCGGCCAGATCGGTCTGAAAATTCCGGTCGGCGAGAAGGATCGCATGCTGATCGAGATGATCTCGACGCGACCGGCCTGCGACGTCAACGGCATCATTGGCGGCTATACCGGGGAGGGCGCGAAGACCGTGATCCCGTCCGAGGCGAAGGCGAAAGTGTCGTTCCGCCTGGTGGGCGATCAGAATCCGGAAAAGATTCGCGATGCGTTCCGTGCCTTCATCCGGGCGCGGGTGCCGGCCGACTGCAAGGTGGAGTTCGAGAACCACGGCTGCGCGCCGGCCTTGCAATTGCCCTTCGACAGCCCGGCGCTGGTGAAGGCCCGCAAGGCGCTGCAGGAGGAATGGGGCCACAAGGCGGTGACGGTCGGCGCCGGCGGTTCGATCCCGATCGTCGGCGATTTCAAGCGCGTGCTCGGCATGGATGCGATCATGGTCGGTTTCGCGCTCGATGACGACCGCGTGCATTCGCCGAACGAGAAGTATGACCTCAGCTCATTTCACAAGGGCACACGCAGCTGGGCGCGCATCCTTGCGGCGCTGGCCGGTTAGCCGCGACCGCGATGTGATTTGGCGAACGCCGGCTGCGCGGTCGCGTCGATATCACTGCTGAAGCTTCGCCAGTGGCGCGGTGATGACGACGCGCAGGCCATCGGCGTCCCAATGGTGCACGATCTCGGCGCCGAGACTGGTCAGCGTCGAGCGCACCAGCGTCGAGCCAAAGCCCTTCTTCGCCGGCTGGGCGACCGCGGGACCGCCGCGCTCCTGCCAGTCCACCACCACAGCGTCGTTGCCCAGTGTCCAGCGCACGCGCACCGTGCCGTCGTTGTGGCTCAGGGCGCCATGCTTGGCGGCATTGGTGGCAAGCTCATGAAACACCAGCGCGATATTGTTGGTAGCGTGCTCGCCGAGCCGCACGTCCGGTCCGTCGATATCGTTGTCGCCATGATACGGACGCAGGATGCGGGCGATGATCTCGCCGAGTGATATGTGCTGCCCATCGCCGTTTTCGCTGAACGAACGCCGGACCAGCGCATGCGCTTCCGCCAGCGCCTGCAGCCGGCCGGTCAGACTCTCGGCCAATTGATCCTTGTTCTCCGCATTGCGCGCACTCACGCGAATGAGTCCATTGGCAATAGCGAAAACGTTCTTGACCCGGTGGCTCATCTCCTTGGTCAGGGTCGCCTGTTCTTCCAGTGCGGTTTTCAGTTTCTCCTCGCTCTGGATCATGCGCAGCGCGATGCCGGCAAAGGCGGCGAGTTCGGTGAGCACGCGGAGGTGCCCGCGGTCAAATTGCTGGCCATCGCGCGCCACGACCCACAACGTACCGAGATGTTCGCCGCCCTTGACGAGCAGCGGCACCAGCAGGACTTCGGGCACAGCGATGTTCGTGTCCGCAATCCATGCGTAGACCCGTTCCGGCCGCTCCATCAGAATGGCGCCGTCGCAATCGAGACAGATGCCGCAGGGCGAATGATTGCGCGGCGTGGTGGTGCCCTCGAATACCGATAGCGTGCCCTGCAGGCCCAGCCATCGAAACACCTCGGCGTTGCTATCCAGGACGCTGACGCCCGCGGACTCCGCCTCGCATATGTCCATCGCAAGCTTCACCAGACGCGGCAGCAGCTGGGTGGGATGCTCCGCCATTTCGTTGGCGAGATCCTGGATGGCGAGCTTCTCGCGCAGATAATCGGGGCGCGCCTCCGGACGGCTGGCCAGCCGGTCGGTGATGACCACCTCCGCGATCGCTGCGGGAATGGGGTCAACGTGTTGCGTAGCAATCTGGTTCATGTCGTGCCTGTAGCTGCAAGCATACCGTTCCGCACCAATCCTGACCACTTGCAAACAGGCCGATGGTGTGTCCGCCGGTCTGGAATTCGCAAAAATTGAGGTGTTTGTTGTGTCAAATGACGCTTTTTCGCTCCGCTCAAACGCGCATCGGTGGTTGCGGTATCCAGGTTGCGGCCGATCACCGCGCATTGAACGATGCATCCCGCTTTGCGTTCGATCTCCGGGAGTACCCAACGGAGAGCGAAACAATGCGAAGATTTCTGATAGCGGCGGCGACCGCGGCAGCCGCGACGGCGATGGGAGCGGCGGCGCCGGCCCACGCGTTCACGGTTCCGGGTGGCGGTGGCCTGAGCGGTGCCGGCGCGGCGGTTAACATCGTCGATGACGCGCAGGTCATGGTCTATAGCGGCCGCCGCTATTGCTTCTACATCAATGGTTGGAACGGACCCGGCTGGTATCGCTGCGGCTATGCGTGGCGCAGTGGCTTCGGCTTCGGCGGCGCCTATGGATGGAATCGCTGGTATCTGCCGCGCTACCACACGCGCTTCTATCACGGCCGTGGCTGGGACCGGCGCCGCGATATGCGTCAGGGCCGTCAGCAGTTCCGCCAGAATCAACGCCAGCAGCGCCGCGATATCCGCCAGGGTCGCCAGGAATTCCGGCAGGAGCAGCGTCGTGGACGTCAGCAATTCCGTCAGGAGCGGCGCGGCGACCGGCAGCAATTCCGGCAGGAGCGTCGCCAGCAGATGCAGGGCCAGCGTGGTGGCGGCCGGCAGATGCAGGGCCAGCGTGGCGGAAACCGCAGCATGATGGGCGGCGGCGGTAACCGCGGCGGCATGGGCGGCGGCGGCATGGGCGGCGGCGGCGGCGGTGGAGGCCGCGGCGGCGGTGGAGGCGGGATGGGCGGCGGCCGCTAAACTTGGCCCGCCGGTGACCCTTCCTTTATAATCGAAAACCCTCTCCCCGCCTTGCGGAGGGAGGGTTTTTTTTGTGAGCCGCTACCGGTTCACCGGTGAGAATGTGGCCGGGACGCTTGACACGACACCGGTCTGGCTTTTCTCGCTGAGGGGCTAGCCTTCCGCGCTGTTGGCTTTCCGCGGTACTGGCGCCGGCCCGCGACAGCTTCAGTTCCAGCAGCTTCGTCAGCGCCTCGTCTTCCGAAGTATCGGGCCCGCCATAGGCCGCGGCGACTGCCGCATCGAGATCGCGATGCGCGTCGGTGCGTCGTCCCACCAGCGCATGTCGGATGTTTCCGATACGCGCTTTGCAAACGCCCGTCGGGCGCATTCGCGCCGCGCGGATTGTCATGAGTGCGCGGCCCACGAACGTTTGCAGATTCGAACGGCGCATGCATGGAACCGCCACGTCATCTTCGAAGAGTGCATGGCCTGCCTCACAACTTGCGTGTTAAGCCATCTCGCCAGCCGGGATTTCCTTGATGACGCCGATTACCATCGACGCCAGTCCGCCGCGCGTGGCCGATCTGCGTGTGATCGGCCTGGTCGGATCGGCGCATTTCATCAGCCATGTGTTTATGCTCACGCTGCCGCCGGTGTTCCCGTTCGTGCGCGCGGAGTTCGGCGTCAGCTACACCGAGCTCGGATTCGTGATCGCGGTGTTCAACATCGTGTCCGGGTTGCTGCAGACCCCGGCCGGCTTTCTGGTCGATCGTACATCCGGCCGCGCGGTGCTGATCGGCGGGCTGCTGCTCGGATCGGTGTCGCTCATTGCCGCGGCGGTGGCCCCGGTTTTCCTGCTGCTTGGCGTAGCGTTCGCTTTTCTGGGGCTCGCCAACACGGTCTATCACCCCGCCGATTATGCGCTGCTCTCGAACCGGGTCTCGCCCGGCCGCGTCGGTCAGGCGTTTTCGATCCATATCTTCGCGGGCTTCATCGGCACCGCGATCACGCCGGCGGCGATGGTGATCCTGGCCAGCACGCTTGGCTGGCGCACAGCGTTTCTGATCGCGGCCGGCCTCGGCATTGTGGTGGCGGGCGCGATCCTCGCTTTCGGCGCACCGCTCGCCGGGCGCGAAGCCGCGCGCGCCAGGGCCGCGGATGCGTCGGCGCCTTCGGCGGGCGACTGGCGCGTGCTCGCAACCTGGCCGGTGATGCTTAATCTGCTGTTCTTCACGCTGATCGCGGCGGTGTCTGTCGGCGTTCAGAATTACGGCATCGTCTCGCTGCAGGCGCTGTGGGGCACATCGCTGTCGAGCGCGACCACAGCGATCACGGTCTATCTGATGCTCAGCGCGCTGGCGGTGCTGGTCGGCGGCTGGCTCACGTCGCGCACCAACCGGCTCGAGATCGTCGCGCTGATCGGACTGCTGGTGAGCGGCGTGGCGCTGGTCCCGATCGCCTTCATCGATCTCGGCGCCACGTTGCTGATCCTACTGATGGCGGTGTCGGGCTTCTTCAACGGCGTGCTGCAGCCCTCGCGCGACATGATCGTACGCGCGATGACCCCACCGGGCGCGTTCGGGCGGGTGTTCGGCTTCGTCACCACCGGTTTCAATATCGCCGGCGTGCTGGCGCCGCCGGCCTTCGGTTACATGATGGATGTGGGCATGCCGGGCGGCGTGTTGGTCGGCACCGCGGTGTGTTCGCTCGCTGCGATATTGGTGGTGCTGGTGAGCCTGTCGTCGCGCCCTCGGCAGGCGTGACGGGAGAGGGCGCTCACGGAATTTTAACCTTAACAAAGTCTAGTGATGCTCCGACGGGGCGCGTGTCCCTGCAATGGAGATTGCGATGCGGAGCATCATGCTGGCCGCGGTTGCGGCCGTCGCGCTCGCTGCAACATCGGGCGCTGCCAATGCCCAGTTCGAAGGGCGCGGCGTGGTCACCGGTGCAGCGATCGGCGCAGGAGTGGGTGCCGTGATCGGTGGACCTGCCGGTGCGGTGGTCGGAACCATCGTCGGCGTCGCGGTCGGCGGCCCGCCGCTCCCCAACTGGGGCCGTCCCGGGCAGCATCAGGAATGCTGGTACGACCGGGCAGGCATGCGTCAGTGCCGGTTCTACTGAGCTAGCGACTCAGATTTCGCTGTAAAGCCCGGGACATACCCGGGCTTTTTTGCGTTGCGACGGTACGGTGACGAAAGCGTGAAGAAATTGTGGATAAACGGTGGACAACTACCATCACGCGAGGATTACGGCCGCACGCAGCGTAGAGTCCATCTCAGGTGGAGGCCGCGCCCGTCATGTTGAAATACAAATGCCCGCGAAGCGGGCGTGTCATCACGACAAGTATCAAGACCGACACGGTGACGCTTCTCGAAATGCGGAACATGAAGCTTTCGGTCTGGTGCACGCATTGCGGAACGTCGCATCAGATCAAGGCGACTGATGCCTTTCTCGATGAGCCGCTGTCGCAGGCTGCCGAGTAGGCGCGAACGAAGCGTGTCGTGACGCCGTCCACGCGACCCCGTCGCGGCGACGCGTCGATCTGCATTCCGCGTAACATCACACCGATGAGTCACTGAACCGGCGGGAGCGTGAACAGGTCCGGAATATTGCGTCCGCGCAGATCGTAGACCCGTGCGTAGACCACTCCCTCGCGCTCGATACGCACGAGTTCAGGGGCCTTGAGTTCGGCGCAATAGAATTCGCCGAGCATCAATGCGAAGTCGGCCCCCTTGGTGTTCCAAGTCGTAATGAAATCGTCGCCGAGCCGCACCTCGGCGGGAGGATGCGGTCCGCATACGGCGACGATCCAGTGGCGGCCCTCCGGGGTCTGGATTCCTTGCTCGTCGAGAATACCGAGCAGTTCGTCGGTCGCCTGCTTGAAGGACAATCCCCAATAATCAAGCATATAGCTTTTGTCGGCAGCTCTCACGCCGCCGGCCGACATATTGAAATACGTATATTGGTAAGGGTGCAGCGCAATCATCGCCGATACCGGAAGTGCAAGCCCGACCATGATTGCTATTCCGGCGGCGATGGCGGCCACGCGTGAGCGGTTCGCCAGCCAGGTCAACAGCGCACCGCCGGCGAGGCCGCCCAGCACGCAGACCGGCGGCAGCAGGAAAACAAAGTGCCGGATGCCGTTATACATGGCGGGTCGCGTCGCGATTGCGATCGCGATCGGGATGACGACCGCCATCGCAACCAGCAGAAGCGCGGCGCGATGAGAGGCGGGGATGTGACGTCGGAATTGCGCGGCGATTGCGCCGCAGAGCCCGGCAAGGCCAAGCAGAGTGAGGATTTCCGGCAGCTTCACCAGAAGATAGGTCGGCAAGTAAGCGCGTGGCATGTCCGGCACCGGAATAACCTGACCGGCGAACATTTCCTTCCACGGCTTCTCGAAGAAGTGCGAGAAATACTCGATCGCGCGGATCGGATTCAGCGGCTCGATCACCGACCATGGCCAGAGTAGCGCCATCACGGCGTAGGCGAGTATGAGACCCGGCACCAGGCGCAGGACAAAGCTCCCGAATGCGCCCGCGGCCGGCTTGATTCCGGCCTCGCGCATATCGTGGGCCACGACCACTGCCATTGGCAGGATCACGTAAAGCGCCGTCATTCCGCCCATGATGCGCGTGCCGAGGGCAAGCCCCAGCCCCAGACCGAAGATTGCAATCGTGGCGGCGCCTGGCCGGGGATACTCTTCCAGCGCCCGCACCAGCCCGAATAGCAGGAGCGTCATCGCCAACGCGAACGGCGCGTCCTTCGCGTTGATGAACATATGCCCGTAGAACATCGGGGTGGCGGCGATCAGCAGGAGTGCGATCAGGCCCGCCAGTGGCCCGCCCAGTCTGCGCGCCAGCCGCCAGACGACGATCATGCAGAGGATTCCGACCGCGGAGCCAACCAGCCGCCGTGTCTCGAACAGGTCGAAGGGCAGCACTTTCGCTACCAGCGCCGCGAGCATGTCGAACCCGCCGCCATACATGTACAGATTCACGAAGGAGAGGGCGCGGCGGTCCGAGAATCCCGACGCGTAAAAGTCGATCAGCAACTGCCCGTATTGCGAATGGGTGTAATCGTCCCATCCGAGCCCGTAATCGGCGAAGGTCAGACAGGCGATGCCGGCAAGCGACGCGATCGCGATCCAGGCCAGCGCGTCGCAGAACCGCGCAACGGAGACGTGAACCGATGGCTGCTGCAAGGTCGCGTCAGGACCTCCAAACAGCATTGCGGCCGCCGGGTCGGGCGGCCGCATGTCATATTGTTGTGGCTGTCGCAAAGCTTCGTGGAAAGGCCTACTTGGCGGCCTTCTCGTACATTTCGGCCACGTAATCCCAGTTCACTAGGTGATCGACGAAAGCCTTCAGGTAGTCGGGACGGCGGTTCCGATAATCGATGTAGTAGGAATGCTCCCACACGTCGCAGCCGAGAATCGGGGAGGCGCCCTGGACCAGCGGGCTCTCGCCATTGGCAGTCTTCATGATGACGATCTTGCCATCCTTGACCGCCAGCCAGCACCAGCCGGAGCCGAACTGGGTGACGCCGGCCTGTGCGAAGTCTTCCTTCATCTTTGCGACCGAGCCGAGATCGGACACGATCTTCTTCTCCAGCGCGCCAGGAATCTTGTCGCCGCCGCCGCCGGCCCTCATCCATTTCCAGAAATGGATATGGTTGTAGTGCTGACCGGCATTGTTGAAGAGGCCGGGATTCTTCCCGAACGATCCCTTGACGATCTCTTCGAGAGATTTGCCTTCCCATTCGGTGCCGGCGAGCAGCTTGTTGCCGTTGTCGACATATGCCTTGTGATGCTTGTCGTGATGATATTCGAGCGTCTCGCGCGACATGTAGGGGGCGAGGGCGTCGTAAGAATAGGGCAGATCGGGCAACGTAAATGACATGGGGGCTTGCTCGCGTTTCGGGTGACGTTAAAGGCGTCCGGACGGCGGATACGGCGCCGACCTTTATTGAGTTAGGCTCTGATCAGCAAGGAAGCAATATGAAGGGTGCGTCGGCCGACAGCAATTCCGGCCTTGCGCAAGGAACGAAGCTTTTCTTTTGGCGTTTCTTGTGGTTGAGGCTTGGATCAGGCTTTGGGACGGCGACTGCACGATTGAACAGGACCGAAATTTGTCGGGGCTTTTCAACGGCGCCGCTTGCCTGTCACTAGGAAGGTCGTCACAATTCGCTTAGAATTGTGACGTGGGGCGCGAGGACTGGCGGAATGTCTTTTGTCTTGATGATGGTCGGTTTCCTGGCGATCGCGCTGGGGGCGATCCTGATCGGATTTGGCATTCCGATCAATGAGTTCAGTCTCGGCAATACATTGATCCTCGCGGGAACGGTCACGGCCGCGGGGGGGCTCGTCACCTTCGCGATCAGCCGTGCGGTCGCCCAACTCTCGCGAATTGCCGATCTGCTCGCGACACGGCCTGTCGCGGCGGCGGCTGTGGCTGCACCGCCGCCTGCCGCTCCTGTTGCGCCGCCGGCACCGCCGCGTGCATCGCAACAGCGCGCCCAGCACAACGATGAATTCGACCTTCCGGAGATGGTCGAACCGGTGCGTCCGCCGCCGCCGCGGGCGCCGATTCCGGCAACGGAAGAAGCGGCTCCGGTCCCGCCGCCCTCTCGTCCGAGCGGTTGGCGGCCGCCGCGTCCGTCTGCCGAACGTCCGGCAAAAGCGCCTGAGCCGCGGCGCCCGGCTTCGCCGGACCCGGTGCCGGTGGCACCGCGCCGCGAACCCACCCTTGAATCCCCTGCCGAAACAGCGGGCCGGGCGGAAGCCGCGACCGTGCTGAAATCCGGCGTGGTGGATGGCATGGCCTATACGCTGTATACGGACGGCTCGATCGAAGCCGAATTGGCCCAAGGCGTTGTGCGGTTCGGATCGATCGAAGAGCTGCGCAACCACCTGGAAAAAAGCAGCTAAAAGTCCACCGTCCGGCGCCCCGTCACCGGGAACAGAGCAACCGGCCAGGGCCAGCGCGCCAGCGCCAAAAAAGTTATCCCCCTGCCTGCAAGGCTGTTGCATGCTGTAGGTATTAAGTCCTACAGAGGGGTGCCATGGACCAGCAAGCAATCGACGGGATAAGCAGTGCGGGTGGTCTGTCGCCTTTCCGGAGCGGTCCCGTCCGGAACTGGACGCCGTCTCAGACACGGCTGTTTCAGGCGGTTGAGAACGGCTTCGGCATTCGCCGTGACGAACTGCGCGCGGCGACGCGCGGACGCCATAATGTTGCGGTCGCTCGTCAGACCGGAATGTATCTCGCCCGCGTCGCGCTCGGAATGACGCTGGCGAATGCTGGCCTGTTGTTCGGCCGCGACCGCACCACCGCCTCCCATGCCTGCCGCGTGATCGAGGATCGGCGCGACGATCCTCGTTTCGACGCACTGCTGCAGAAGATGGAGGCATTCGTGGTGCATCCGGAGTCTCCGACCGGGAGAGCGCGCCAATGAAAAATCTTCGATCCGGGAACGCGCGATCGTCACTCGAAGCCGCCGCTGCGATCGATCGCTTTCGCGCGCAGCACATGTCGCTCGTAGACGGCCGCGGGCCCGACATTGGCATTGGCGCGAAGATCGATGAATCGGAAAGCCCGCTGATCTGGCTGGCGCGCCGCAAGGGCACCGACGGCCGACCGTTGATCGAACCGCATCAATTCCAGGCCGGAGAGCGCTTGCGGGCCGATTTTACGCGGGCGCTGATGATGCCGCAGACCACCACAAACTGGCAAACGCCGCTGTCCGGGCGCAAATCCGACCAGACCAACGGCCATGTTGCCGAGTGGGTGGTCGCCGCGCGTCAGCGAATTCGGCATGCTCTGGATGCGGTCGGGCCGGAATTCTCCGGTCTTCTGCTGGATGTCTGCTGTTTTCTGAAAAAGCTCGATCTGGTCGAGCGGGAGCGGCAATGGCCGGTGCGCTCGGCCAAGGTCGTCCTGCAACTCGCGCTGGAGCGGCTCGCCCGGCATTACGGTTATGCATCCGAAATGCGGGGCAGGACTTCGGCAACGATCAGGACATGGGCCGCCGAAGCGGAGCCGGATCCGGCAGCCCAAGACGGTCAGGCTGCGAGTGCGGCACGTGCGTCGGACTGAATGCGATCGACCATGGCGCGGAAGCCGTTCGAGCGCTGCGGCGTGAGATGCTCGCGAAGCCCGAGTTTCTCGAACAATGCCTGCGCGTCTGTCTCCAGTATCGAGCGGGCCGGCTGCCCCGAATAGAGCGCGAACAGGATCGCGATCAGCCCGCGGACGATATGAGCGTCGCTATCGCCCTCGAATTCGAGAACCGGTCCGTCCGCGCCGTTGGGCCGGGTCCTGGTTGTCACCCAGACCTGGCTCGCGCAACCGCGAACCTTGTTGGCTTCGCTCCGCGCCTCGTCCGGCAAGGCGGGCAGCGACCGGCCGAGCTCGATGATGTAGCGGTAACGGTCGTCCCACTCATCCAGCAGCTCGAAATTGTCGGTGATCTCGTCGATCGTCATCGGCACGTGTCCCGTCTCATGCGGCCAGATATAGGCAGCCGCACGCGTCGGGGAAAGCGCCGCAATTCTCTCGGGCGTCAGGCGGGACGGCGCGGATCCCGCTGCGGCAGCGGAGGCCGCCATTCCGGCTGCAGATCGGCCGGGGTGAGGGTGCTTTGCGATGGCGGCATAGGACCTGTCTGCGCGCGCGGAACCGAACCGGTCGAGGCCGGGGACATGCTGTCATGCAGGAGGTCGAACAGATAGCGCGCCCCGGCCTGGGCCCGCTGCCCGAATGCAATCGCGGCCTGACCGCCGACCTCGCACGCAGACGGTTGGCGGCCGCAGAAGCCGCCGAGATCGGACACGGCAGCGGTGGCGGCGTTTACCGCGTCGGCGGCGCCGATTCGCGCTTCCTGATCCTTCGGCCGGTAGTCGCCGCTCGGCAGCAGCACGAGCACGATGCTCAGCCAGAATGCCACCCGCAACAGAAAGAACATGGCCCTTACGCTCCCCACGGCTCGATCGGCCGTTTATGCGCAAGGTCTAGCAAGGGCGGCTGAAAAGCCGGTTGGAGATTTGGGCCTTATTCGAAGCGAATAAGAATCGATTTTGATTACAATTTGAATCGAATCCGCGCGAAGGCTGCGTGAAGGCCCGCGACACCGGCTTTTCCGGAACGCCGTAAAGGATTGCGATACCTTTCGTGGAAACCAAGCATTCACCATGCCGCGACGATGCCGCGCGAGCGACCCATTTGCGCGACGGTGCGGCACGCTTGCCACCGCCAAAGTCCGTTCCCTTAGCGTTCGCTTAAGCGGCGTCTGACACGATCTCCTGCAAATGGGGAGTGCGTCGGCCGGCAACGAGCTGACGTAGTTTGAGTGTGTTGAGTTTCGTCCAGCCGCTTCGTGCGTATATCGACAGCCTGGTACATCCGTCCGTTCAGCAGGAACCGCTGACCGCGACCCGGCATCGTGCCTTCATCGCATCGCGTGTGCTGGGCTCGCTGATCGCGCTTGCTGCATTCCCGGTTTATCTGGCCATGCGCGGCGTGCCGAGTGCGCTGGAAATCGCCGTGTTCGCATGGCTCGTGGTTCCGCTTCTGATTGCCTTTTACCTGTCCCGGACCGGACGTTATGAGG
This sequence comes from Pseudorhodoplanes sp., assembly GCF_059499825.1. NCBI lineage: Bacteria > Pseudomonadati > Pseudomonadota > Alphaproteobacteria > Hyphomicrobiales > Pseudorhodoplanes > Pseudorhodoplanes sp. The sequence continues at coordinate 320,694 of NZ_JCABZI010000002.1, read as the reverse complement.
CCGCTCATATTGCCTCGTCGTTCTCGCTGACCGGTCTCGTCTTTGCCGTGGCGTATCAAACCGGCGGCATGTCTTCCTTCGCAGCGATTTGGCTGGTGGTCGTGCCGATGGAAGCGGCGTTGTCGGCCTCCCGCCGGGTCGTGGCGCTGGCATCCACCTTCGCACTGGTTGCCGCCGGTGCGTTGCTGACGATGCAGGAATTCGGCCTGACACCCGCCTCCACGATCCCGGATCACGCCGGCCTGGCCACACTCGCGATCGTTTCCGCCGCGCTCTATGCGACGGGATTGGCGCTCGGCGCGGAAACGCTTGCGCGAACCAGCTACCGCCTCCTCGATGCGGAGGAGGACCGCTACAGCCTGCTCGCGCGCAACATGACCGATGTGATCACCCGGCATGGCCGCAATGGCGCGGTGCTGTTCGTGTCGCCGGCGGCACAGGCGCTGTTCGGCGTGCGTGACGAGGATCTGATGGGACACGGGTTGTTCGATCGCGTCCATGTCGCCGATCGTCCGGCCTATCTGACGGCACTTGCCGATGCCGCACAGGGCGAGCAGCAATCGGTCGAATTCCGGGTGAAGCGGTCGCAGGGAAGCGACGAGACCGGGATCGCGTTCGTATGGGTAGAGATGCGCTGCCGGCCGTTCGAGCAGACCGCAGGCGCGGCGGTCGAGCGCGAGGTCGTCGCAGTGATGCGCGACATTTCCGAGCGCAAGACCCAGGAGCAGGAACTCGACGCCGCGCGGGTAGAACTGGAGCGTGCGAATGCGGCGAAGACGCGTTTCCTCGCGACCATGAGCCACGAGTTGCGCACGCCGTTGAATGCGATCATCGGATTCTCCGACATGCTGGCGAACGAGGAGCAGATGCGCCTCGATGCGGCGAAGCGGCAGGACTATGCGCGGCTGATCAACGATTCCGGAAGCCACCTCCTGGCTGTCGTGAACGGCATTCTCGACATGTCGAAGATGGAAACGGGTGACTTCGAGATCACGCCCGAGCCGTTCGCGCCGGCCAGGGTTGTCGGCAATTGTTGCGACATCCTCGCGCTGCGCGCGCGCGAAGCCGGTATCGATCTGGTGATGCGCCATGGTAGCGAATTCCAGGACATCGTGGCCGACAAGCGCGCGTTCAAGCAGATCATGCTCAATCTCTTGTCCAATGCGATCAAGTTCACAGATCGCGGCGGCCGCGTGGTCATCGCGTCGCGGGTCGAGAATGGCCAGCTCGTCGTGTCGGTCGAGGATAACGGCGTGGGAATAGGCGCAGCCGATCTTCCGAGCATCGGCAATCCGTTCTTCCAGGCGCGGTCGGCCTATGACCGGCGTCACGACGGCACCGGACTTGGGCTCTCGATCGTGAAGGGACTGGTGTCGCTTCACGGTGGCGACATGCGGGTGCGAAGCGAACTCGGAAAGGGAACGGCCATATCGATACATCTTCCGCTCGATTGCGAGACGACGGCAGCGCCGCGCAGGAAAGCAGGCGTTCCGACACCGCTGGTTCAGCCCCGCAAGCAGAACGAAGAGATCGAAGACCTGCAGGTGCGCAAAAGTGCGTAAGGCGTCACGAAAAGGCGCTTCAATGGCGCTCGAACCGGCGCAACAGCCCACGGTGCATGGCTGGCGCAAGGATGCGATCGCGGCCGTACTTGCGGCGCTGGCGCTGTCGGTCGTGATTGCGAATGCGGCTTTCCTGCAGACCGGACGGCATCCGGCACCATTGTTTGCGGACAAGCCCACTGCGGCAGCCTCCGCTCCAAAGTCGATACGCGTCGTCGGGCAGGAGCTGACCGGTCCGCCGCCTCAGGCGGTTCTCCCGAAGAGCCGGCCAGCGGGAAGCGAGCCGGCAAAGACCGAACCGTCGAAGACCGACGCGCCGAAGGCCGACATGGCGAGGATCGAGGCGGAGAGGGCAGCCGAACAGCCATCGGCGCCAAGGCCGCGCAACGAGGTGGTTGCCGACATCCAGCGTGAACTCAGCCGCCGTGGATTTTACGACGGTGCACCTGACGGTGTGTTCGGTCCAAAGACCAATGCAGCCATGCGCGACTTCGAGCAGGCGTCGGGCTTGCGGCCCGGCGGCGAACCGAACGAGGTGTTTCTGCGGGCGGTCAGCCGGTCGCAGGCCAAGGCCGGGCCGCCGCAGCGCACGGCTGCGGCGCAGCCGGTCGCCACCGATCCGATCGCCGAACTGATCGCGCCGTCGTCGAAGCGCATTTTTGCGGTCCAGCGGGCGCTGACGGATTACGGTTACGGCCAGTTCAAGCCGAATGGCACCTACGGGCCTGAAACCAAAGCGGCGATCGAGCAGTTCGAGCGCGCACGCAAGCTGCCGGTGACCGGTCAGATTTCGCCGAAGCTGATGCGCGAATTGTCGGTTGTCACCGGCCGCGAGCTTGATTAGCTCACGGGTGCCGCGCGCGGATCGCCGCGAGAGGCACCTCGAGATACGGCATTTGCTCCCATGCGGCTGAAATCGGCGATCTGGGTATCGGCCTATATCCGGCGCTGTATGGTCGAGGGTGCCTACGCCGTGGTCCGGCGGCGCGGCGCGGAGGAGGCGGGTGCGATCTTCGTGAAGATCGACCGGCTTGACGGGACCGCGGACCTGTATGGCCCTGCACCGCAGAGCGAATTCGACGAGGCGCGTCCGGGTGACCGCGCTTTCATCGCATGCCTGAAGGCCCAGCCGCGTCCTTACGACGAGATCGAAAAATACGTCTTGCGTCAGGTCGATTTCGATCCGGACATCTGGATCGTCGAGGTCGAGGACCGGCAGGGCCGGAATTTCCTCGACCGCGTGGTCGTCTGAGGGTCAGTCCAAGGTTCTGACTTCGCTATCCGCCCGAGTTTTCGCGGCGGGATGGCTCCTGAGCGGCCGGATAGTCCAGGATCCGGCGTGGCTCCTGTGTCCCGCTCCGGCGCGTTGCCGGCGCCGCATCATCCCAATGCGCGCGGCGATGCAGAAGGCTTCTTGCCTCCAGCCGGTCGGCCGCCCGCCAGATCGCCACGAGATGCAGCGCCGATGACAGCGGCAGATCGAGGAACAGATCGGAGAGTTCGAACACCCGCTCGACCGACTGGCCAATCGCCGGATTGAGCGACATCAGGATTCGCTGGAACACGTCCGTCGGCATCGCCAGCGCCTTGGCTGAGACGACGAAAGGCTGGCCAAGCGGATCGGTCACAATCCGGCGCGACAGCGCGCGCGATACGCCCAGTCCCTGCTGCAGCAGCGTGGTGAATTCCTGCGCGCGCCCGGCAAGCGCGGCTTGCTCGAGGTAGCGGATGATGTTGGTTTCCTGCGCCAGCGCGACGTCCTGTTCGGCGACATGCACCAGATTCATAAGGATCAACGCGCGCTCCTCCGAGTTGGCGGAGAAGAATGCCTCTCTCTGGCCGATGAAGTCGGTCGCGGCCGGAATCGCGGGAGCCGTCGCCGGCATCGACCGGGACGGGTGCTGGCTCTGCGCCACGGGCTCGAAAATTCCGAGATCGTCATCCAGAGCCGTTCCGGCGCCGAACAATTCAATGCTGCCAGGCGCCGCCACTTCGCCACCGCCGTGTCCAAGCTCGGCGAGCCGCGCGAGCACGGCCGCTGGCGTGCGCGGATGTTTTCTCAGCCGTGACGCAACCGCGGCGCGCGTCGAATCGTCCACCACATCGATCAGTCTCAGCGCCAGTTCCGAGAAGTGCTGGTCTTCGTGGGGCGTGTGAGTTGATTTCTGAATGTAGAGGTCGGTCAGGACCCGCAACAGGGTCGGGCGGATATCGACGCCGGTCCGGTCCGCCAGTCCGGCAAGGCCGGTCATGCCGTCGAGATTATTGAGTGTGAGACGTTGCACGTGATGCCATCCGATACTGATACGGCTTCACTCTAGTCACGTGCTCGTTAGCAGAGCGTTAACCATGACCGTCTCTTAATCGCGACGAGACCGGCGCGTCGCTGCCGGTGGGGGTGGGGCAAGCTCATGGGCGTTGTGATCGTCTTTCCGGCCGACAAGGCGGCTCTCCGGGCGCGTGGCGCAGGCTCGCCGGAGCAAGTGTGCGAAGTGGTGATTCTTCCGGTCATCCGTATCGACCGGTATGAAGACATGCCGGTGCTGAGGCCCGCCAGGGGCGGAATGCAGGGCAGCAAGCGGCGCAAGCGGGCATCGCGGTCGTGAAGCTGCACAAGACCCGCATCATGTTGTGTCTTCCGCTGATCGGTTGCTTCAACACCGATCTCGGTCGCGTGCGGCCGTCGCTGCGGGCGGACGATATCCACCGCTGGATGGGGCCGGCCGTGACCCAGCGCTATGGCGAGGCGCAGTCGGCTTTCCCCCTTACCGACGAAGAGCGCAGCTTGCGCGACCAGGCCTATCCGCTGATCGAGCCGCCCTACGAACGGCAGCGCTGGTACAGCGTGCTCAACGAGTATGGCTTTTCCGGCATGTTCCTGGACGCGTGGTGGTACTATGACCAGACCGCGTATTCGGCTGCGATGTTCGCCGATCCCGCACGCTCGACCGAGACATATTATGCGCGGCTGTTGCAGGACATCCGCAACGACATTGTTCGCATTGGGCCGTTCGCGACGATGGCGCGGCAGGTTTCGGACATGGATGTCAAGCGCGACAAGGGGCTGCGCTATGTGACCAATCTGAGCCCGCGCGAACATGGCAATGCTGTCGCCCGCATGGCGGAGAATTCGCTGATCGCGCGGTGGGTGCATCAGTCGCTGATGGAGCGCACCTACGCGTACAATTTCGCGCTGGAGAAGCTCGTGATCGTCGCGCCGTCGCCGCAGGCAGCGGAGGTGGAGCGGCAGCTCAACCACATGCGCGCGATGATCACCGAAGCCGCACTGGTTCCGCGCGGCTCATCCGGGCCGTGGGTCACGCAGGCGAGCGGGCCGCTGGTTACGAAATAGCGCTTTCAATCAACCGGCTGCGGCTCGCATTTCGCTCCGGCCAGCGCGTTGAGCGCGGCCGGCATCATGCCGATTTCGGACGCGAGTGCGCGCAGGACGATCAACCCCGCCCGGCTTGGGGATTCGACGATCAGACGGTCCGCGGCGGCGACGTCCTCGTCGTCTGGAAGCTGGGCCTTCTGCGCGGCCGTCATTAGGTCGAGCTCGATCGAACGGCGTCCGGCGGCGCGATCGTTGATCGCGTAATAGGCGACATCCTTGTCGGTATAGAAGGTCACCGAGGTATAGGCCGGGCTGACCGGCACCGTCAGCTTGAGTGGCGCTTCGTTCAGATCGTAGCGGCAGACCGCTGCCGCGAACGCCGGGTCCATCAGCGGGATCACGGATTTTCCCGCGCTCGGAGCGGGGAGGGGCACCACGCTGTTGACCGGCGCCATGGCGGAGATTCTCGCATAGGCATTCTGGGTTGCGGTGCTTGGCAGATACAGGATCGTTGCGAAATGCACGATGCCGCCGAGCAGGAGGCCGCTTGCGAGCCACAACAACCAGCGCGTCATGACGGCTGCCTCACGTGCATGACTGCACCTTCACGGACGGCATCGGTGTCTCGCGTCCGGTACGCGATGCAACCCCGATCGGCGAGTCGTAGAAGCGCATCACAAGCATATAGCGCTCGGCGCCACCGGTCGGCAGCCAGTTTCCGGCGCGTGCGCGCGGCGCGACCGAAATTTCGATCGCGCCATCCGATTTGCGGACCACCTCCTGGCTCGAAAAGCCGTGTCGCTTTAGCGAGTTGCCGATCAGTTGACCCTCAGGATCGTAAACCGTCAAAGTCCAGAAGCGCGCCTGCGGCGTGACCCCCGAGACCAGCACATCGCACCGGCCGTCCAGCGCGACGCCATCGTCGTCCTTGGTCGCGACGAACGCAACGCCGTCGCCGGCTCCCATCGGCAGTTCACCGCTGCGCGCCACCAGTGCGCGCGCATAGGGATCGATGTCAGGCGTTCCTGTTCGCGGCCATGCTGTCCAGGCGCCGACCTTGAATGCGCCGAACGGCGTTCCCTCGTGCAGGGCGAACAAGGCTGTGCCGAGGCCGACGGATGCAGCGACTGCGAATGCCAGAAGCAATCCGATGAGCAACCGCACGGGTAATCCAGGCTAGGGATGAATACAGGTCAGCGATATGAAATTGCGGGGGCGGCTTGTCAATTGCCGCTCACGACCCGTCCACGGCCGTCGGTCGCGGCGACGACGCCGTCGCTCCGGTCCCCGACGGGCGGCGTCGGAGCCTCGACCGTGCGGTCTGCGGTTGCCGGGGGCGCAAGCGACCGCGTGGCTTCTTCCAGCGCGCGCTCGATACGGACGAGGATTTCGGCACCTTTCTTCGTCAGCAGAATTGGCCGCGGAATTTCGTCGCCGGGCCTGGCGCCGGGCACGGCTGCCACAGCGGGGCCGATCGGAGCAGGCGAAGGATCTACGCCCGGCATGGTCTTCAATTCGATGCCCTGATGGGCATAGGCCATGATCTTTTTCCAGGTCATGGCGGGAAGCGATCCCCCGGTCATCCGATTGGTTGGCGCATAATCGTCGTTACCGAACCAGACAGCCGCGACCATGTTGCCGGTATAGCCCGCAAACCAGGCGTCGCGATACGCGTTGGTCGTACCGGTCTTGCCGGCTGCCTTGACGCCGTCGAGAATGGCGCGCCGCCCGGTTCCGGCCTCGACCGCCTGCGTGAGGATCATGTTGATGTCTGCGGCGACCTGCGCCGGCATCACGCGGCGCGGCTTCGGGCCGTCGCGATCGAAGCGCCAGATCAGTTCACCGGTGGCACTGCGGACTTCAAGAATGGCGTGGGGGGTGACGGCCATGCCGCCATTCGGGAAGGTTGCAAACGCGGCGGCGTGGTCGAACACCGTGACCTCGCCCGCGCCGATCGGCAGCGATGGCGTGTCAGCAAGTGGTGTGCGCAGTCCCATGCTTTTGGCCAGCGCGACGATCTTGTTGCGGCCGGTGCGCGGACTGCCATTACCGATCGTGATCGAGAGCCTGACAGGAATGGTGTTGACCGAGCGAACGAGCGCCGTTGTCAGGGTTTGCGATCCCGAATAGCCACCGGAATAGTTTCCCGGGCACCAGTTGCCGATGCAGATCGGGCCGTCCACCACCACGGTGCTTGGCTTCAGCCCGTGAATGAAGGCTGCCGCATAGACGTAGGGTTTGAACGACGAGCCGGGCTGGCGCAGCGCATCGGTGGCGCGGTTGAACTGGCTCTCGCTGTAGTCACGGCCGCCGACGAGTGCGCGCAGCGTGCCGTCATTCTCGAACACCGCGGTGGCCGCCTGCCTGGCACCATATTGGCGCCCGTAATCGCGGAGCGTCTCCTCGACCGCCTGCTCGGACTGGCGCTGCAGATTGACGTCGAGGCCGGTGCGGACGATGAAGACGCGCTCCTGCACGGACTTCGGCAGTTTGTCGACGAGCTTCTTCATTTCGTCGAAGGCATAGTCGAGATAGTAATTCGGCTGACGTTCGTCGCGACGGTCGACTGCACTGGCGGGATTGCGACGCGCGCCGAAGACCTGGCCCTCCGTCATCATCCCCGCCTCGATCAGGTTGTCGAGTACGGTGTTGGCACGGGCGCGGGCGGCCGGCAGATTGATGTGCGGGGCATATCGCGTCGGTGCCTTGAACAGACCTGCGAGCATCGCGGATTCGGCGAGGGTCACGTCGCGCGCCGACTTGTTGAAGTAATATTGCGCGGCCGCGTCGACGCCGAATGCCCCGCCGCCGAGATAGGCGCGGTCGAGATAGAGCTTGAGGATCTGGTTCTTGGTCAGCCGGGTCTCCAGCCAGATCGCAAGAAAGGCCTCCTTGACCTTGCGTTCGAGCGTGCGCTCGTTGCTCAGGAACAGGTTCTTGGCGAGCTGCTGCGTGAGGGAGGAGCCGCCCTGGACCACGCCGCCGGCCTGCGCATTGACGACGAGCGCGCGCAATGTGCCCGGAACATCGATGCCAAAATGCTCGTAGAAGCGCCGGTCCTCGGTGGCGAGCGTCGCCTTGACCAGATGATCCGGAAACTCCTCCACCGGGATCGAGTCGTTATGCTTGATCCCGCGCGCGCCGACCTCGTTGCCATAGCGATCGAGGAACTGCACCGCGAGTTCGCTCTTCTTCAGCCAGTCCTCGTCGGAGGTCTCGTAGAAGGCCGGCAGCGCCAGCGCGAGCGCCAGCACCAGGCCGACCGTGCCCATGGTCGCCGCTTCCGAGGCCGGCTCCACCAGCGCCCAGCGCTTCCAGCCGGCGACATGGAACCGGTCCATGAAGGTGACGAAGCGCTCGTACAATTCGCGCGACCAGCGCGCCGCATCGAACAGCCCGGAATCGATCCGGGCGTCCAGATCGAGGAAAAACCGGCGCACCGCCTCGCCAAATCCGGGTTTCTGTCGTTCAGCCACGCGGGCGTCCTTGTGCTCAGGCACGGGCGGTTCGGGGAAATGTCCGAAAGACCGCTATATCTAGCCGATCCCGCCTTGCTGTTCCATGCCACCAGAGCCACACAGCATGTCGAAATTGCGGATAAGGATAAGATGCGTGCGCCTGCTGATTCTTCAAGCTCTACCGCGGGTTGCCGAAGGTCCGCCCGGTCCCCGGCAGGGACGGGGGAGCCGGATTTCGCCGACCCTTGCGATGTCGCCGGTCCCACCCTGTCGGAAGCGGCTTAAGATGACGTGCCAGGCCCCGCCGGGGTGTCAGGCCCGCGCCGGCTTGCCCGGACCCGGAACCGCATAATCGCTTTGCCGATCAGGGCTTTGCCGTACAGGATTTGCCGTGAAAGACGACACCCCCTTCTGGAAGCGCAAGACCCTCGAGCAGATGACCGCCCGGGAGTGGGAAAGCCTGTGCGACGGCTGCGGCCGCTGCTGCCTCAACAAGCTGGAGGAGGAGGACACCGGCAGGATCTTCTTCACCGACGTGGCCTGCAAGCTGCTCGACCACGACACCTGCCGTTGCAAGGATTACCGCAACCGGCTGAAGAAGGTGCCCGACTGCGTCGGCCTGACGCCGGCCGAGGTGCGTGAACTCGACTGGCTGCCGCCGACCTGCGCCTATGACCGGCTGGCCAAGGGCAAGGACCTGTATTGGTGGCATCCGCTGGTCTCGGGCGACCCGGAGACGGTCCACATCGCCGGCATCTCGGTGCGCGGCCGGGTCGGCGCCTGCGAAAGCCAGGTGCCGGACGACCAACTCGACAACTGGGTGGTGAGCTGGCCGGGGAAGGTGCCGCGAGGCGCGGGGAAGCCAGCGGTGGCGGATGGGGTGAAGAAGAGGGCGGGGGCGAAGGCGAACCCGGTGGTGGCCGGTGCGAAGCAGCCAACGGGGAAGCCGCACCCCGCTGGTACGAGGCGAGGTTCCAGATAGGCCGATCAGCAGGGCACTAAACACAGGCAGAATCTTGTTTCTGCCGCGAGGAAGAATTATAGGAAGAAGGAAGAATTCTGTTTTCTTCGTCTCTTTAATCGGTGCGTCACGATGGCCCTTAACATCAAGAATACAGAGACCGAGCGCTTGGCTCGCGAACTCGCGCGAAGACGCAAGCAGGGCATCACAGAAGTGGTGACCGATGCGCTGCGCAAGGAAGTCGAGCGCGAGCGCAAGCGACCTCGGAGAGAGGGTCGTGAGGCCTTTCTTCGTACCCTGCGGGAAATCGGCGAACGGGGCAGCAAACACCCGGTGATTGAGGCCCGCAGCGAAGACGAACTTCTTGGTTATGACGACATGCTCAACTCGACCGAAGGTCGACTTCAAGGTGAGCCCACGGGACGTGAGCGGCGCTGATGGTGATCGATACGTCGGCGCTGATCGCGTTGTTGCGGCTTGAGCCGGAGGCGGAAGCGTTCGCCCAAGCGATCGAAGACGATCCGCGTCGTCTCGTCTCAGCGGTGACAAAGCTGGAAGCGCGCATGGTCGCGCTCGGCCGGTTCGGCCCCGCTGCTGCGGCGGACCTCGATGCATTGATAGCTGCGATTGGGCCGGCCGTCATTCCGTTTGACGATCATCAGGCGGATATCGCGCGCAATGCGTTCGCAAAATACGGGAAGGGCCGCCACGTGGCCGCGCTGAATTTCGGCGATTGCGCGGTCTACGCGTTGGCCATGTCTGAAGCAGAGCCGCTGCTGTTCAAAGGCACGGATTTCGGTGCGACGGATGTTGAGGCTGTGGTTTAATCGGCAATGTTATCACACGCTGGCCGCTGGTATTCGCTGACGCCATCCGGACGCCGAAACCAAAATCCAATTCCAAGAATGTCGAGCCAGCTATCTGGCCGGATCGTAGATCCGTTAACAAGACTGGAAAGCTAATTCTGCCGAGTGATAACTCCCATCATCCGCATACTTTCTAATTAGAATTCCACCGACAAAATGTCTTTAAGGGTTAGTACCGAATAAGAGTTCTCCCGCGCGGCTGAAGCGACCTTTTGGCACTTGAGCGGGCAAAGATTATCAAGAGCGGCACGAGACGCGCCCCGTGCGATTTTCCCCGGAACCCATTCCCCGCCCGCGCGTTTGTTACGGCCAGCCGCTGCGCAGGAACGCCCGCCATGCTCGACGCCATTGCCCGCGTGGACTGGGCCGAGATGTTCATTCCCACGCATTCGCTTGCGGAAATGGTGATCCGCGGCACGCTGATGTATCTCGGCATCTTCCTGATCTTCCGCTTCATTGTCGGGCGGCAGGCGTCGTCGATCGGCATCGCCGACCTCCTAGTCATCGTCATCATCGCCGACGCCGCGCAGAATGCGTTTGCCAAGGAGTACAAATCGATCCCGGAAGGCGTGACGCTGGTGCTCACCATCATCTTCTGGAATTTCGCGCTCGACTGGCTGGCCTATCGCAGCGCGTTCTTTGCCTGGCTCGCCAATCCGCCGCCGCTGCCGCTGGTGAAGGACGGCCGGATGCTGCGGCGGAACATGCGCCAGGAACTGATCACGCCGGACGAATTGATGAGCCAGGCGCGCCAGCAGGGGATTGGCGACCTCGCGCAGGTGAAATCGGCCTGCCTCGAGGGCAACGGCGAGGTCAGTTTCGTGAAGACGGAGCCGGAGGATGGCGCGACCGGCACGCGGCGCCGCAAGGACGCGGCATAGCTGGCAACCGTCGACATGCGTGCGATCCTTGAAACGACGACGTTAGGAAAATAGTCCTTGACAGCGTGACGCTGGTCGGATAAGGTTCGCGCATCCTCCACATTTGCGTCGACAAGCTGCTGTTGCGGCACGAACCTGTCGTGAGGTCGGCCCATGCCGCTGTCATCCCACATTCGCCCCGAGTCCAATCCGCCGCTCGACCGCGCCCGCGTGATGCGGGCGCGCGAGATGTATGCGGAGGGCTTCACGGTCTCGCGCATCCTGGCGCATTGCCGGATGTCATACGGTACGCTCTATGCCTGTCTCGACGGCGTGCCGTTTGGCGCGCAAGGCGAGCGCATGGACCCGGTGCCGCGCCGACGCGACGTGATGGGCAAGCGGCGGCCCGTGCTGCCGGCCGACGAGGTGTCGCTGGTCAACCGGCTCATCCGCACCGCCGAGCGCCAGGTGCGCGATATCGAGACCCGGCTGTCAGCGCGCGACGCAGCCCCGGTCGAACGCGAGCGTGACGTGCGCATGCTGGTTGGCCTGACGCGGGCGCTGCGCGACCTCCAGGCGCTGCGCAAGCAGAGCGAGGCCGCTCGCGGTTCCGCTCCCGCTGCCGCCGACGACGAGGATGAGGACATGCTGCCGGCCGATATCGACGCGATCGCTCGCGAACTGTCGCACAAGATGGAGGCGATGGCGGCCGGCGCGCGCGACACGCCGCCAGACGACGCGACATGATTGACCTGCGACACACGGGCCTTGCGCGGCTTTCCGCTTCGCGCCAAGAGACACGTTATGGACGACAAGCCGGGAAAATTGCCGAAAGCGCCCAAGCACCCGAAGGGCAAGCCAAAGGAGCGCCGCGACGCAAAGGTTCCGGCGGCGGCGCCGGCGCGCGCGCTGAGCCATGCCGAAGCGCGCACTGTCGTCATCGGCCTGATGCTGACGATGTTTCTGGGCGCGCTCGATCAAACGATCGTCGCGACCGCGCTGCCCACCATGGGCCGCGCCTTCAACGACATCGAGAATCTGTCCTGGGTGGTGACCGCCTATCTGTTGACGGCCACCGCATCGACGCCGTTATACGGCAAGCTCTCCGACATCTACGGCCGGCGCGCCATCATGCTGACGGCGCTGGTGATTTTCATCGCCGGCTCGGTGGCTTGCGCGATGGCGCCGTCGATGACCGCGCTCATCCTCGCGCGCGCGCTGCAGGGCCTCGGCGGCGGCGGGTTGATGTCGCTGACGCAAACCATCGTCGCCGATATCGTCACGCCGAAGGAACGCGGCCGCTACCAGGGCTATATCGGCGCGGTATTCGCCTCGTCCTCGATCGGCGGCCCGGTGCTGGGCGGCGTCCTGACCGAGCATCTGCACTGGTCGCTGATCTTCTGGATCAACCTGCCGCTCGGGCTGGTCGCGCTGGCGCTGACCTCGAGCGTGCTGCGGCGGCTGCCGCTCACCCAGCGCAAGCATGCGCTCGACCTGCCGGGCGCGGCCCTGATGGTGTCGGCCGCGATCGCGCTGATGCTGGCGCTGACCTGGGGCGGCGTCCGCTTCCCCTGGCTGAGCCTGCCGGTGCTCGGATTGTTCGCCGCGTCCGCGCTGTTATGGGCATCCTTCGCGTGGCGGCTCGCCACCGCGGCCGAACCGTTCCTGCCGTTGACGGTGCTGGCCAATCCGATCGTGCGCACCGCGACGCTGTCCGGCGCCTGCTGCATGGGCGTGCTGGTGGGGCTGACGATCTTCGTCCCGCTCTATTTCGAGACCGTGATCCATCTCTCCGCCAGCCAGTCGGGCCTGGCGCTGATCCCGCTGATGGGCGCCTCGGTGATTTCCGCGACGCTGACCGGCCGCGCGATGGCGCAGGTCGAGCATTACAAGCGCATGGCCTTTGCCGGCTTCGTGGTGGCGATCCTGGGGCTCGGCGCCCTGTCGATCTGGCCGGTGGGGCTGCCGATCCCCGGCATCCTCGCCATTCTCGCGGTGATCGGCTTCGGCACCGGCGCGGTGTTTCCGGTCACCACCGTGTCGATGCAGAATGCGGTCACCGACCGCCACATGGGCATCGCCACCGGCTCGCTCAATTTCTTCCGCTCGCTGACCTCGGCGCTGACGGTGGCGCTGCTGGGCGCGATTGTGCTCGGCGGCATCGGCGCCAGCGGCGGCGTTTCGGTCGAGGCGCTGGCGCGAACCGCGTCCGAGCCGGCGCTGGCCTATGCGTTCCGCTTCGTCTTCCTGGCGGCGATGCTGATCCTGTGCTTCGGGCTCGCCTTCCTGATCGGCATGGAGCAGAAGCCGCTGCGTGGTCCGGCGAAAGACGCGCCGCCGCCCACCGACGCGCCATCGGCCCCGGTGCAGGATCCGCGGGAAGGCAAGTAGCTAGCGCCGGCGGCGCGTCTTCACCGGCACCGGCACGGGTGCTGAGCCGGGAAACAGCCAGGCCAGCACGTCGGCCCAGATCGACGCCAGCGACGCAACCGCGAACGCGGCACCGCGCGCTACGAATTCATGCGCGAAATCGGGAATGCTGAAAGGCTTGCCGGACGGCGCGCTCCACCATGGCGAGTGCTCGGCGGGCGCCAGCGGCGGCGCGGTGTCGATGACGGGCATCGGCGCTGTGCCGGATGCTGCGCTTTCAGCTGACGGGCTGGCAGATGCAGGGTTGGGGCGATCGCTCGGCCGATCGTCTGAACGCGGGCTGGTCATTGACGGCTTCTCCGTCGCAAGAATGCGGCCGTGCCTTGCGGCCTTTGGCCTGCCGACAACCCGCAGGCCGGTGTTCCGGTTCCATAGGCCTTACAGGGCAAAAGCCTACGCCGCAAAAGTTATCGAGACGCAAAGGGCGCGCCGTGAAATCCGCGCGCCCCGCTTCATCCTTTTGCAACGACGGCGGGCTGCGCCGGATCCGGCGGGCCGAGGCAGGGGATCGTGCTAGGTGTCCGGCCCGGCCCGGCGCATCGCCCGACCGGTCGGCTTGCCCTGACGCTGTCAGCTCTTCTTGGCCGCGTTGGCGCCTTCGCGCTTGCACTTGGAGCGGAACGCGCGGCGTTCCTTGCCATGCAGCTTCTGGGCGTCGGCCTTGGTGGAGCATTCCTTCGAGATCGCGCTGCGTTCGGCCTTGGTCGCGGCCTGGCCGGCGCCGCCGGTGAAGGCGAGCGCGCTGACGCCGAGTGCGAAAGATGCAGCGATGAATGCAGATTTGGAAAGGGACATGACGTCCTCCGATTGCGAGAGAGCGCCTCGTGCGCCTGATGTCGAGGGAAAGCCAGTCACGGTTGCGCGATTGTGTAAGCGGATGGTGCTGTGAGGATGATGGAAGCGCGAACACGGCGATCAGGCGCGACGATATAATAGGAAAATAATCATTGACAGCGTGACGCTGGTGGGGTAGGGTTTGGACATTCTCCAGAAATGCGGGTGCAGCAAACCTGTCTTCTCAGCGACGCCAGGTGATGAGCGCCGAAGTAGCGTCGCGAGGGAGGACCCACTCTCGAGTCAATACACCAGCGGGATCAACAGCGCGATCCACAACACCGCGGGCAGCCAACGCAACCAGGCGGGCGTCTCGCCGCGGCGGGCGCTTCGGCGCACGAAAGCGAGTGTCGCGATGGCAAGCGCTCCCAGTATCAGCAGCCCGGAGAAGAACGAGCACAGGCCGTCGCCGCAGCCGCGATTGAGATGATCGAGCGCGGCGAGAGCCGGCCAGGGCAGGGCGGCGACGCCGATCGCGAGGACAGCATTGATGGGGCGCAACGGCGTTGTGATCCCGGCAATCGCGTAACGCCGCCTATCGCGGCTCGCGCGCGTCACACTGCCAAAGAGCAAGCGTGGATTCAAACCGCGGAGGAGGGCGGAATGGACGGCAAATCGTGACGAGCGCAACGGCCTGACGGAGGGCCAAACAGCGCGCGGAAGAAAACAGGAAAATAGTCCTTGACACCGTGACGCTGGTGGGGTAGGGTTTCGTCATTCTCCACACATGCGGCTGCAGCGTCTTACCTCTCCCCGCGTGCGGGGAGAGGTCGGGCGCCGAAGCGTAGCGCAGGCGGCCGGGTGAGGGGCCGTCTCCACGCGCTGTGCCCCAACAATTATGCCCCTCACCCCAACCCTCTCCCCGCAAGGACGGGGAGAGGGAGCGCACCGCAGCTGCGGCGGCAAACTCGCACATTCATCATCATGACCGACATTCCCGAAAACGCATCGCGCGCGCGGCAGATGTACTCTGAAGGCGCGACCACACGCGACATCCTGGCCGAAACCGAATTGAGCCATTGGGGGCTCTATCACTGGCTCGCGGGCGGGCCGATGCAGAAGAATGGCGAGCGGCTGCTGCCGGAAGTGCCGAAGCGGCGGATGGTGGTGCGTCGGAAGATCCTGAAAGAAGACCGGCTGACGCTGGTCAATCGCATGATGCGTGCGGCCGAGCGCCAGGTCGGCGAGATCGAACAGCGGCTGGCCGGCAGCGGGCAGGCGCTCGGCGAGCGCGAGCGCGATGCGCGCACGCTGGCGCTGCTGGCGAAGACGCTGCAATCGCTGACCGCACTCGATGCATTGCATGAGCCGAAAGTGGGGCGACCGAAATCCAAGACCCCAGGCAACGAACATGACCGAGACAGAGTCCCAGCCGACATTGATGCACTTCGTCAGGAGCTTTCGCGACGACTGGCGGGCATGGCCGGACGAGATCCAGGACGAATTTCTGGCAAGGCTGACGAGTGAGGAGCTCCAGGAACTGCTCTCGCTGTTCGGTATCTCCTGTCATGACCACCAGCTGCCGCCGGCGCTCGCCAATAACGGCGAACCCTGGAGCACATGGCTGCTGATCGGCGGGCGCGGCGCGGGCAAGACGCGCGCCGGCGCCGAATGGGTGAAGAGCATCGCCAATGCGCCGAAGCAGGACGGCGAGAGCGAGCGGCGGATCGCGCTCATCGGTGAAACGGAACACGAGACCCGCGAGGTGATGATCGAGGGCGTGTCCGGGCTGCTCTCGGTGCATGCGCGCGATGCGCGGCCGGTCTGGGTGCCGTCGCGGCGGCGCGTCGAATTTTCAAATGGCGCGATCGCGCAGGCCTTCTCGGCGGAGGATCCCGAGAGCCTGCGCGGTCCGCAATTTTCCGCCGCCTGGGCGGACGAGCTCGCCAAGTGGCGTCATGCCGAAGCAACCTTCGATATGCTGCAGTTCGGACTGCGCCTTGGCGCGCGGCCGCGGCAGGTGATCACCACCACGCCGCGGCCGATCGCTCTTCTGAAGCGGCTGATCGCCGACCCGCAAAGCGCGGTGACGCATGCGCCGACGAAGGCGAATGCGTATCACCTGTCGCCCGCCTTCATCGACAATGTGGTAAAGCGCTATGACGGCACGCGGCTCGGCCGCCAGGAACTGGATGGCGAGATCGTCGACGACCGGCCGGATGCGTTGTGGTCGCGCGCGATGATCGAAGGCTGCCGCGTGGCGGCTGCGCCGAACTTGCGGCGCATCGTGGTCGCGGTCGATCCGCCGGCCTCGGCGAGCAAGGGCGCGGATGCCTGCGGCCTCGTTGCGGCGGGGCGGGCGGAGAACGGCGTGTGCTACGTGATCGCCGACGACACGGTGGCGGGGCTCTCGCCCGCGGGCTGGGCGGCGAAGGCGATCGCGCTGTGGCGCAGGCTGCAGGCCGATGCGCTGGTGGTCGAGGTCAACCAGGGCGGCGACATGGTGCGCGCGGTGATCCGCGAGGCCGATGCGAGCGTGCCGGTGATCGCGGTGCGGGCGACGCGGGCGAAATGGCTGCGCGCCGAGCCGGTATCGCATTTGTACGAACAGGGCAGGGTGAAGCATGCCGGGGTGTTTCCGGCGCTGGAAGACGAGATGTGCGACTTCGGGCTGAACGGCCTGTCGTCCGGCCATTCGCCCGACCGGCTGGATGCGATGGTGTGGGCGGTGGCGCATCTGACCTTCGCGGCAAGTCCGGGACCGAGGATAAGGGCGTTGTAGGGGTGCATCGGGTCACACATTCGAAACCGTGACGCCGCGCTGCGATTGACGGTGCTATTCAGGGTGACGACAGTCGCGCACCATAGTGAAGGAGCCGCACCATGCCGGACCGGCGCGAATTCATCACAAGCGCGGCTTTGGCCGGCGCGGCGGCGCTGGCTTCGAGCGGCGCAGCCGCACAAGGGGGAGCGATGCATCAGGGCCTGACGTACCAGGACGTCGAGCGGCTGCTCGATCTCAAACCCAATGCCACCTGCGGCTATGTGCGCGTGACCTTCATGAGCCAGGAGCGGATTGCGCCCGGCGGATTGCCGGTGCCGTTCGGCGCCGGGCGGCCGATGGGATCGGCATTGTATTTCATGCTGACGCCGCAGGAGCCGGTGAAGCTGCATCGCATCCGGAACGACCAGCTCTACCATTATTATCTCGGCGATCCGATCGAGGTGCTGATGATGCTGACCGACGGTTCGACGCAGCATCATGTCGTCGGGCCCGATCTGCGCGCCGGGCAGACGCCGCAGCTCTATATTCCGGGCAACACCTTTCACACCGCGCGGGTGATCGGCACGCGGCAATGGTTTCTTGGCGCATCGACCGAATGGCCGGGCGTCGAGCCGCAGGATGTAGAGCTCGGCAATGCCGATGCGCTGGCGATGAGATATCCGGACGTGGCCGAGCAGATCCGTACCTGGCCGCTGCCGGCGAAGTAACGTCGCCCCCCTGCAGGCGGGGATCGAAAAGCGCCGGAACCACACCGGCCCTTCTGCGTTGTCGCCGCATCAAACGGATACACATAGGAGGGCGACAATGCCGATCATTCTCTGGTTGCTGGGCGTGCCGCTCAGTCTGATTATCGTTCTTGCGCTGCTGGGCGTGTTCTAGCGCGCATACGTCTTCAACTTTAGATTCAACGTCAGAAACGAAAGGCCCGCAGCGATGCGGGCCTTTTTTGTTGTCCGCGATCCAGAGCGATCGCCCCCGTCATCCGCGAAAGATATCCATGCTCGATCTCACCAAATGGTTCCGCGCGCCGGAAGAAAAATCCTCGCGCACCGCACAACTGATCGCGTTGCAGTCGCAGGGCCGTGCGCGCTGGACGCCGCGCGACATCGCGACGCTGACCCGCGAAGGCTACATGAAGAATGCGATCGTGCATCGCGCGGTGCGGCTGGTGGCGGAGACGGTCGCCTCGGTCGCCTGGCTCGTCTATGAGGAGAGTGCCGAACACGAGACGCATCCGCTGCTCGACCTGATCGCGCGGCCCAATCCGCGGCAGGACGGCGCGGCGCTTCTGGAAAGCGCGGTCGCGCATCTGCAACTCGCCGGCAACGCCTATCTCGAAGCGGTGACGCTGGATGGCCGGCCACGCGAGCTCTACGCGCTGCGGCCCGACCGCATGCGCGTCGTGCCCGGCAGCGACGGATGGCCGGAGGCCTACGAGTATCACGTCGCCGGTCGCAGCCTGCGATTCGAACAGGCGCAGGCGCTGCCGCCGATCCTGCATCTCACGCATTTCCATCCGCTCGACGATCATTACGGCTTCGCGCCGCTGGAAGCGGCCGGCATCGCCGTCGACACGCATAATGCGGCGGCGGCCTGGAATAAGTCGCTGCTCGACAACGCCGCGCGGCCCTCCGGCGCGCTGGTCTATTCCGGGCCCGAGGCGTCGGTGCTGGCGGACGGACAATACGAGCGGCTGAAGCACGAACTCGAGCGCGAATATCAGGGCGCGAAGAATGCCGGGCGGCCGCTGCTGCTCGAAGGCGGGCTCGACTGGAAGGCGATGTCGCTGTCGCCGAAGGACATGGATTTTCTCGACGCCAAGCACAATGCCGCGCGCGAGATCGCGCTGTGCTTCGGAGTGCCGCCGATGCTGCTCGGGATTCCCGGCGACAACACCTATGCGAATTACCAGGAGGCGAACCGCGCCTTCTACCGCGGCACGGTGCTGCCGCTGGCGAGCCGCATCGGCGCCGCGCTGTCGCAATGGCTCGCGCCCGCCTATGGCGGCAACGTGCGGCTTGCGGTCGATACCGACCGGATCGACGCACTGTCGACCGATCGCTCGGCCTTATGGGCGCGGGTGACGGCGGCGCCGTTTCTCACGCTGAACGAGAAGCGGATCGCGGTGGGTTACGGGCCGGTGGAGGGCGGGGACTCGCTTGCCCCGTGAAACGGAAGCGAACCAAGCGATCCGGGTGAGGGGGATTCTCAGCTCCGTTCATTCCCGCGCAAGCGGGAATCCAGAACCGCCTCGCTCGTGACTCCTGGGTCCCCGCTTGCGCGGGGACGAACGGAGATTGTGTCCATGCCCGACCTGACCCGCATCTTCGCCGAGCGCGGCGATCTCGCGCATCTGGCGCTGTTCCTGTGGGCGGCGGGCGCGAGCGCGCTGCTGATCTTCGTGTTGCGCGAATACGCCGCGGCGATGCGGCGCTTCGACGATTTCGTGCGCGAGCTGTCGCGCTTCAACAGAAAATTCGGAGGCCGTTGATGGATAGTTTGCATTCCGTGATGCGCTCGCTCAGTCCCGCGCCCAAGCGCAAGACCGATCGCAAGCGCGACCATCTCACGGTGTTTCGCGAATTTCTGTCGCATCTCGACCGGGTGTCGAAGCAAAACGCCGCGCGCGACGTGAAGGCGGTGCGGAAGGCGCGGGGACGGAAGACGCCGAAGGGCTAGCTCTGTCTCGTGTCCCGGGCGCTGCGCGGCATGAAATGACGCGCTGCAGACCCGGGACCCATTTCCGTTCGCCATTCATGGGCCCCGGCTCTGCGGCGCAACACTCGCTGCTGCGCCGCGTCCGGGGCACGAGTGCATTGCTTGCCTTGCAAGCGGTGAAGGAGCGCATCCATGCTCGCACCCAACACCAACAACACCCCGTTCCATCCGCGCGCGGCGATTCTCCCCGACGGCAGCGTCGAGGGTTACGCCAGTCTGTTCGGCGAGATCGACCAGGCGCGCGACATGGTCATGCCGGGCGCGTTCGCACAGACGCTGCGACTGCGCGGCGTGCGCCGCATTCCGATGCTGTTCCAGCACGATCCGGCCGAGCCGATCGGGATCTGGCACGAGATAGCCGAAGACTGGCGCGGGCTGCGCGTGCGCGGGCGGCTCATTCCCGACGTGACGCGGGCGCGCGAATTGCTGGCGCTGCTGCGCGAAGGCGCCGCCGACGGCCTGTCGATCGGCTTCAAGACGGTGAGGGCACATGTCGATCCGAAATCGCGCGTGCGCAAGCTCGATCAGATCGACCTCTGGGAAATCTCGATCGTGACGTTTCCGCTGCTTCCAGGTGCGCGCGTCAGTGCGGTGCCGGAAGCGCGCGCCCGCGCGGTGAAGGAGGCGAAGCCCCCGTTGGCTCCGCCCGCGCGGGCGCGCAAGCCTTTGGTGGTCGACCCGAAGGCGCGGCGGCGCGTGCTGTATCAGCGCGCCGTGTGAAACGATGAATGCGCTCGATGGGGTGCAGTCGGAGCTGCTCCGGCTGAAATGGCATGTCGCCGCGATGCGCTTTGAGATCGCGCTCCGCAAGCATGCGATGGCGCTGAAGGCCGGGTTCGATCCCGACCAGCCGCGGGATGAACTGGGGCAGTGGACGGACGCGGGTGGCGAGGAGGAGGACGGCGGCGCGTCGGATGACGATCTGGGCGATCTCGACCTGACCGACTTCTCGGATGTCCGTCGCCGCGGACCTGGCCTGCCACCGATCGAAACGCTGAGCAATATTCCATCTACTCAGCCCAATACGCAGCAGGGCCGCAACTATATTGCCCAACAGGTGGCGCGGAACGCGCGATTGGCGAGCGATTATCTGGCCGAGGTCGTTACGTCCGCAAGCCGCTGGCTCAATGAAAAATACTGGGAGATCAGGTCCTTCCAGGATGCACCGAAAAGCCTCGGAGAATTACACGATGGGATATTCCAGGCGGACAAGCGGGGCTATGATGTGCACCACATTGTCGAACAGACTCAGGCGCGCAATGATAATTATCCCGATAGCGTGATCAACAGGGCGGACAATCTCGTGCTCATCCCGCGCTACAAGCACTGGGAGATCAACTCGTGGTTCCAAACCAGCAATAAGAACCTGGGTGGGCTGACCCCGCGGCAATATTTGCAAAACAAGAGCTGGGAATAGAGGCGATATATCGGGCTCAAAGCTTTGAGAGATGTTGGAGTACTCAAGCCATGAGAGGTGCGGCTCTCTCCAAGAACACGACTGAAACGCTAGTGCAGTTGTTTGCAGAGCTTGCCGTGGAGCAAGACAGGGCTCTTCTTTTGAGAACCATATCCACAGTTAACAAGATCTACGACAAGCTGGAAGCCATCGAGAGCGAATTGAAATCCCGTCCCGGCGATCAGCGCTCGGCGCTGTTGCCTCTGTTCAATCACAAGAATATGCAGGTTCGCGTCAAGGCTGCAATGGCGACACTGGCGTTTGCGCCCGCTGCTGCGCGGGCGCAGCTTGAAGCGATCAGGGCATCGGGCTGGCAACCGCAGGCGCTCGAGGCGGGAATGTCTCTCGGGTTCCTGGATGACGGCGTTTACAAGCCGAAGTAGGTGGACGCTGCCGCGTCTCTGGGCGCGTTACGTTTCGACCTTCCGACTCCAGCTCAACAGAACGCACACGTATCCAGCGCGTCGCGCGAGCCCGGATAGATGTAACGCGGCGCGGTGTTGCTGCGCGGCGGTGTGTATCGCGGGGTATAGGTGCGCGGCGTATAGGTCCGGGGTCTGCGTTGCTGGGCGCTGACATCCTGCGCCGGCTGCGCCACCCAGTCAGACCTATCCGCGATCATGCCGGCGACGGGCTGCGCCATCGCCGCGTCCGGCGCCGCCAAGGCAGCGGCACCCAGGACGATCGAAGCGGCGGCGAGCGCTGTTGTGGTTCGCATGAAACGTCGCATTCCCGCTGTCTGAGGATCCGCGCCTAGCAATAGGCGCAGGTGTCGAGCGCATCTCGCGACGAGGGATCGCCGAAATGGCGGTAGTCGGTATAGGCGTTGCTGCCGTAGCCGTAGCTCGGCGGCGTCACCACCACGCGCGGCCGGTAGACCGGCGGCGCGGCGTATACCGGGGGCGGTGCATAGGCCGGCGGCGCATAGGCACGCGGCTGATTCATATAGCTACCGTAATACTGGGCCTGCGCGCTGCCCGGTGCCGCTATCGCGATGGCTCCAAGGGCTGCGGCGGTTACGGCGAAGGTTACAATCTTATGCATCTGACGTCCCTGATTCCGAGCCGGGCCGAGCGCCCGGGCGATACCGTTACCAACACTTGGTAGCGCCAATCTTACGCGCACACCGTTCATCACAATAAGGTGTGCGGTTTCTGAACAGCCCCGGTCCTGGTCGCGCGGAGTGTCGTGCGTCGCGGGCCGGCCACGCCGTTGCGGCGCGCGAGGCCTTCGCCTCGCGCGCTTTTTTTTCGCATTCACCAGGAGACTGCAATGGACCTTGCCCATCACGACCTCGAAACCAAGGCCGGTTTCGCCCCGGACGCCCGTCAGGAATCGCATGTGACCCATGCCGAGCTGATGCGCACCTTCGACGCCTTCAAGGCGGCGAATGACGAGCGCATCGCCTCGATCGAGCGGCGCTCTGCGGATGTGCTGCACGAGGAGAAGGTGGCGCGCATCGATGCCGCGCTCGACGCGCAGACCCGCCGCCTCGACGAATTGTCGCTCAAGTCGGTGCGGCCGCAGCTCGGTATCGAGACCGGCGCCAGAAGCGCGTCGGCGCGCGAACACAAGACCGCGTTCGAGGCCTATATCCGCTCCGGCGAAAGCGCCGGTTTGCGCGCGCTGGAGGTGAAAGCCATGTCGGCCGGCACGCCCGCCGATGGCGGCTATTTGGTGCCCGACGAGGTCGAGCGCGAGATCGGCAAGCGGCTGGCCGCGATCTCGCCGATCCGCGCGATCGCGTCGGTGCGCGAGATTTCCGGCAATGTCTACAAGAAGCCGTTCATGACCACGGGGCCGGCGACGGGCTGGGTGGCGGAGACGGCGTCGCGGCCGACCACCAATTCGTCGGTGCTGGACGAATTGTCGTTTCCGGCAGCCGAACTCTACGCCATGCCGGCGGCGACGCCGGTGCTGCTGGAGGATAGCGCCGTCAATCTCGACGAGTGGATCGCCAGCGAAGTCGAGCAGGTGTTCGCGGTGCAGGAGGGGGCAGCCTTCGTCAACGGCGACGGCACCAACAAGCCGAAGGGATTCATGCAATATACCAAGGTCGCGGACGCGTCCTGGTCCTGGGGCAATATCGGCTTCATCGAGACCGGGCTCGATGCGGGCTTCCCGACCGACGGGCCGGCTGATCCGCTGATCGATCTGGTCTATGCGCTGAAGGCCGGCTACCGCCAGAACGCGCATTTCGTCATGAACCGCAAAACCCAGTCTGCGATCCGCAAGCTGAAGGACGCCGACGACAATTACCTGTGGCAGCCGCCGGCGCAGGTTGGCGGGCGGGCCGGGCTGCTCACGTTTCCGGTGGTCGAGGCCGAGGAGATGCCGGACATCGCGGCCGACAGCTATTCGATCGCATTCGGCGATTTCGCGCGCGGCTATCTCGTGGTCGACCGCCAGGGCGTGCGGGTGCTGCGCGATCCGTATTCCGCCAAGCCGTACGTGCTGTTCTATACGACCAAGCGCGTCGGCGGCGGCGTGCAGGATTTCGACGCGATCAAGCTGCTGAAGTTCAGCGGAGCGTAGCGTCCGTGCCGACCCATCATCCGTTCATTCCCGCGCAAGCGGGAATCCAGAAAGTCTGGGTCCCCGCTTTCGCGGGGACGAGCGGAGAATGGATTCCGGCAAGATCGCACAACCCGTCACAACCACGTGAAAGCGCGGCGCGCGTGGTGTCGCTACATCCCGGCCATCGAGATGGAGGTTGCCATGCGCGTCTATGCTCTTTCGGTCCTTGCCGTCGTGATCCTCGCCGGTGCGGGCTATGCCGGGCTGAGCCGGATCCAGGAATCCACCGCCGATGCCTTCACCACCGGTTCGGCCCGGCTCGACTGGCAGGAGCAGTCCAATTTCTATGGCTTCCAGGCGCCGCCGCCGAAGGGTGCTGACAAGTCTTAACGGTTGCCTCGCGGCCGATAAGACTCCACCGCGGCGCCTGACATCCGCGGCCGGCCGACTCATGCAAGCCTGGCATTGCTGCCTTGCCGTCACGCGGTCGTGAGCATGCGAAACGCGCGCGGCGCACTTATATGCGCTGCAACAAGAAGAAGATTGGAGATTGGATATGCGCGTTTTGAATCTGAAGATACTTGTTGCATCGGTGCTGACGCTGGCAGTGCTGGCCGGCGGCGCCTATTCGGTTGCCCGCTCGGTCAAGAACCCGGAAGCGGCAGGCACCTATACGGCCCACACCACCGGTGCGGCCGCGCGTGCCGACCGCATCGACTGGTCCGACCGGGTCAATGCCGGCTTCGACGAATAGCCGCCACATTGCCCTCCCGGCGCGACACCGGACGACACAGCTGGCTTGCGCGTCCTGTCCCTTATGCAGTCCGGTATTGACTGAATTTTGAGGACTTCGTGCTCCCTTTGCCGGGTGCGGCACCGGTGTGCCTGGTGCGAAGCGGTACGCGCCAGCGAGCATCGCGTAGCCCGCTTCGCCTGGGGGAGCGGAATGGCGCGGATCTATGCGTTCGTCTTCATGCTGGTCGGATGGTTCTCGGTCATAGGGCACTACATCGCCAGGCAGGACTTTCACTCACTGGCCGGCACCGTCGATTATTTCAGCTACTTCACCATGCTCTCGAACACGCTGGTGGCGACGACCTTCACCGCGGCGGCGCTGTTGCCAGAGACGCGCGCGGGACGGTTTCTGCTGTCGCCGCCGGTTGCCATGGCGACGGCGGTCTATATCTCGATCACCGGCCTGGTGTTCTTCTTTCTGCTTTCAGGCCTCTATGTGATCCACGGATGGGAGGCGCGCTACGACCATCTGCTGCACTACGTGATGCCGCCGGCGTATGTTCTGTTCTGGCTGCTCTACATACCGAAGGGATCGCTGCACCTGCATAACGTGCCGGCGATCATGGTGCCGCCGCTGACCTATGGCGGCTGGACGCTGCTGCACGGAGCCTTCTCAGGCTTCTATCCTTATCCGTTCGTCAACGTGGCGAAGATCGGTTATGACAGCGTGCTGACCCACATTGTCGAATTCGTCTTCGTGTTTGCATTCGCAGGGGTGGTGTTCGTGGTTCTCGACCGGCTGATTCACCATTACGGGTTGCAATCGGAGCCGGCGCCGGACCTTAAATCCTGAGCGCTTGAACTCCTGAGCGCCCGCCCTGGCGCCGTCACGCCTTCGGCCTCCCGACCATCGCCAGATATTCCCACACCATGGTCGCCGCCGCGAGCGCGGTGATCTCCGCCGTGTCGTAGGCGGGCGCGACTTCGACCAGGTCCATGCCGGTGAAGCCGACCGCGTCGAGGCGGCGCAGGATCGCCTGCGCCTGCCAGCTGGTCAGCCCGCCGATTTCCGGCGTGCCGGTGCCGGGGGCGAAGGCGGGGTCGA
This sequence comes from Pseudorhodoplanes sp., assembly GCF_059499825.1. Lineage (NCBI taxonomy): Bacteria > Pseudomonadati > Pseudomonadota > Alphaproteobacteria > Hyphomicrobiales > Pseudorhodoplanes > Pseudorhodoplanes sp. Next base: position 295,133 of record NZ_JCABZI010000002.1, on the reverse strand, counting down.
GGCAATCGATATCGAAGGAGAGATAGGCCGGTGCGTCGCCGACGATTTCGGTCACGCGCTGCGCCACCGGCTGCGGTCCGAATTCATGCACGTCCTGCGCGCTGATGATGGTCACGCCCTTGTCGCGCGTCCAGTCATAGACCTCGCGCTGCATCGGCGAGCGAATGCCGATCTGTACGGTTCGCTTCGGATCGATCAGGCCTTCCTCGATGGCGTGGAAGAACACCGAGCCGTGCGCATAGACCTGTCCGAAATTATCGGGCCAGGTATCGACATGCGCATCGAAATGAACGAGCGCCAGCGGCGCGCCCTGGCCCTCGGCCAGCGCGCGCAACAGCGGCAGCGAAATCGTGTGTTCGCCGCCGAGCGCAATTAGATGCGGAGAGGCCGCGGCCTGCTCCTGGATCAGCGCCAGACTGTTCTCGATGTCGCCGAGCGCGATGTCGAAATCGCCGATATCGGCGACGGAGAGGGCAGCCGGATCGATCCACCAATGCGGGTGGTCGCCATCGACCAGCATGCGGCTTGCGGTGCGGATCGCCGCCGGGCCGAAGCGCGCACCGCTGCGGTTGGTGGTGCCGATGTCGAGCGGAATGCCGGCAATGTGGATCTCGGCCTCGGCCTGCAGACGCAGGATGCCGAGAAAGGTCGAGGGCGTTGCGAAGGTCGGGACGCCGGCCATTATTTCTGCTCCGCGAAACGGAACACGGCCGCCGCGATCGCACAGGTCCAGCGGCCGGCGTCGTCGCCGATCGCGGCCGCGGTGATCGACGTCGACCCGAAAATGAGATGGCTGGTCTGATAAACCTTCTTGCGCTCGTCCCAGGCGGCATCGGGATCGAACTCGATGCCGAGGGTGGAGGCGAGCATCGAGGCCGCCAGATCCTCGGCATAGTCGCCGCTCTGGTCGGCGGTCATGCCGTAGCCGTGCTGCTCGGAGATATAGCCGTACATTTTGGTGTCGGTCGGACGCGCCAGGCCGATGCTGGAATGAATCCGGCGGCCGGGCTCGTTGGTTTCGGTGCGCGCCATCACGCAGAAGGTGATTTCACCGGGACGCAACGTGGCGACGCCGGCCTCGCGCGTGACCTCGACGCATTCCGGCGGCAGGATCGAGGAGACGGTGACGAGGTTCTGCTGTTCGATATCGGCCTCGCGCAAGGCCAGCTCGAAGGCGGTGAGCTGGTCGCGATGCACGCCGACGCCGCGCGTGAGGAAGAAACTGGTAGGAACCGGGAACATGCGACCGCCTCTGTGTTGGACAGGAGCGGCAGGTTCGCAGGCGCGTGTGACTTGTCAATGGCGGACGCGTTACGGCGCCAGCAGGCTTCCCAGCTTGCGCGCGGTCTCGACGATCCAAGGATAGTATAATGACAGCGGCGTGACGCCGGTCAGTCCGCCGCAGCCCGCTTCGTTGCCGGCGGCGGTCGACCAGCTGACGACGCCGACCACCATCATGCGCCCGCCGATGTCGCGGAAGACCGGTGCGCCGGAATCGCCCGTGCAGGCGCCGAGACCGGGGCGCTCGTTGCGGGTGCTGCCGTCCATCAGTCGGATCTGAAGATTGCCGGGCTGTCCGGTCACGGTCAGCGTGGCGCTGCGTAGCGTACCGCCGCTCTTGCCGTCGCCCATGCGGGTGAGGCCATAGCCATGAACGGTGAGGCGGTCGCCGGGCGCGATCTTGAGCCGCTCGCCATGGATGGAGGCGGGGGCCGCGGATGTCGCATTCGCGACCTTGATCAGCGCCACGTCGGCGGTGGCGCGGTGGGCGTCGAAGGTCTTCTGGCTGAATTGCGGGTGGCGCGCGATGCTTTGCGTATCGCGCAATTGCGGCTGCCGCTGTGCATCGAAGGCGACCAGCTTGTAATCGGCCCCGGGCGGCACGCAATGCGCCGCGGTCAGCACCAAGTCGCGCGCGACCGCGATCCCGGTACAGGAATTGCCGCGCGAGCCGACGATCATCACCGCCGCCTGCGGGCCCTGCACAGCCGGCGCGCCGCCGACCAGGGCGGTGGCGGGCGAGAGGCATGCAAACAGGAGCGGGGCAACAAGGATGAGGCGGCGCATGATGCCGATCTAGGAACGATGTTCGCGCGCGGTGTCAACCCGTGCCCCGGAGCAATACCGGCTGCCCCGCCGGTCTGCACCATCGACGCCCTTGGCATGCCGCGGCGATGATGCGAGTGTCGGAGGCCCTCGCTTTCGCGCCCCGACATTTCCGCATGCTGGTCAATTCATTCTCGGTCCTGTTGCCGGTTTTGTTCGTACTTGCGCTCGGCTATTTCGCCGGACGCAGCAAGAAATTCGATGCCAACCAGGTCAAGGGCATCAACGAGCTGGCGATCGATTACGCGCTGCCGGCGATCATGTTCGTCGGCATCGTCAAGACCGCGGCGCATCCGCCGCGCGGCGAGACAATATTTCTGATCGCGACCACCCTCGCACTCGTTGCGTTCTATGCGTGTGTCGTGCTGTTCAGCCTCTCTGTGCTGCGCCGCTCGCTCGGGATGGCTGCGCTGCAGGCCTGCCTTCTGAGCTTCCCGTCGATCGCCTTCATGGGCTTCCCGATCTTCAAGGGGCTGTTCGGCGGTTCCGGGCTGTTGTCGGTGACGTCGGCGACTGCAATCGCGAACCTGACGGTCGCGCCGCTGACCGTGTTGCTGCTGGAAATCCATGCGGCACGCGCCCGGCAAGCGGAGAGTGGCCGGCGACGGGACGGGCTTGGCGAACAGATGGTCGCAGCGTTCAAAGGCAGCATCGTCAAGCCGCTGGTCTGGGCGCCGCTCACCGCGGTTGCGATCGTGCTGGCCGGCATTCCGGTGCCGGAAGCGATCGACAACATGCTGACGCTGATCGGATCGACGACATCGGGCGTGTCGCTGTTTGCCGCCGGCCTGATCATCGCCGCTTACAAGGTGACGGTGAGTTTCGAGACCGTCGCCAATGTCGTGGCCAAGATGATGGTGCAGCCGTTATTCGCCTTGCTGCTGGTCACGATCTTCGCGGTGCGGGAACCGCTGGGGCGCGAGTTGATCCTGATCTGCGCGATTCCGAGTGCGGTTTTTCCCGTGCTGCTGGCGCCGCGCTACGGCCTTTATGAAACCGAGGCGGCGTCCACGCTGGTGCTGACCTCGTTCGCGATGGTGGCCGTCATGCCGATCGCCATCATGCTGACCGGCGGGATGTAAGCTTTTTCTTTTTCCTCTCCCCGTGAAACGGGGAGAGGATGGCGAGCATCAAAGATGCGAGCCGGGTGAGGGGCGAGTGTGCCGTTCGCTCTGCGCCGGCCCCTCACCCGACATGCTCGCTGCGCTCACATGTCTACTTCTCCCCGCAAGAGAGCGGGGAGAGGTAACGACAACAACCAGGTCAATAGTCATGTCCGCACTTCTCTTGACGCCGCCGGCGCTCGAGCCGGTTTCGCTTGCCGATGCCAAACACTATCTGCGCGTCGAACACGACGACGACGATGACGTGATCGCCGCGCTGATCGCTGCCGCGCGGGTCCATGTCGAAGCGCAGACCCGCCGGGCGCTGATCGACCAGACCTGGCGACTGGTGCGCGATGTCTGGCCCGCATCCGGGCGGCTGCCGGTCCTGCCGGTGCCGCTGCAGGAGGTCACGGCGATCCGTGTGTTCGATGCCGACGGCATGCCGCATCTGCTCGACGTCGGGACTTTCGCGATCGACAGGGTGTCGGCGCCGGCCGTGTTGGCCTTTGCGCGCGGCACGCCTCCGGCACCGGGCAAGCTTGCTGCCGGCATCGAGATCGACATCGTTGCCGGCTACGGCGATGAGCCGGATGCGGTGCCCGCACCGCTGCGCCAGGCGATCCGCATGCTGGTGGCGCATTGGTACGAGAACCGCGGCGTGATCGCGGCCAGCGGCGAGGTGGCGATGATGCCGCATTCGGTCGCTTCGCTGATCGCGCCGTTCCGGGTGCTGTCGCTATGAGCAATCCAGGATCGTTGAACCGAAGGCTCACGCTGGAAGCGCCGGTGGAAGGCGCGGATGGGGCCGGTGGGGTGGTGCGCAGCTTTGAAACGGTCGCGACGCTGTGGGCGGACGTGACTCCGCTTGCGGCCGCGCGTGCCATCGAGGCGGAGCGCGCCGGCGCGCGGATCACCCATCGGATCGGCATGCGCTTTGCCGATGACATTACCACGCGGCATCGCTTCCGCGATGGAGAGCGTGTGTTCCGCATCGTGTCGCTGCGCGATCGCGACGGCCGCAAGCGGTTTCTGGCCATCGAGGCGGAAGAGATCGTTCCGTAATCACGGGAGATATCCATGTCGACAGCAACCGCAGCCCTGCGGGCGGCGATCCATGACGCGTTGCATGCAGACAGTGCGCTCACCGGCATTCTCGGCGGCGCGAAGATCTATGACGAGCCGCCGGCCCATGCGGTGTTTCCGTATGTGACGCTCGGTGAAGCGCGGGTGTCCGATTTTTCCGCCGGCGACGAGTCGCTGCAGGAGCATCAGCTCACGCTGCATGCCTGGTCGCGGCAGGGCGGACACAAGGAGGCGCATCTGATCGCCGGCGCGCTGCTGCAGGCGCTCGACGATGCGCCGCTCGCGCCCGACGGCCATCAACTCGTGAACCTGCGCTTCTCGCTCGCCGATATCCGCCGCGAGTCGGATGGGCGCACCTATCACGCGCTGGTGCGGTTCCGCGCAGTGACGGAAGCAGTGTGACGCACTCGACGTCATGCCCCGCGAAGGCGGGGGCATCCAGCGCTGGATCGCCCGCCTTCACGGGCGATGACAACAATCTGACAGGACAAGGCAACATGACAGCACAAAAAGGCAAGGACCTGCTGGTCAAGATGCATGACGGCAGTGATTACGTGACGGTCGCGGGGCTGCGTTCGCGCCGTATCGCGTTCAACGCGGAGACCGTCGATATCACGCATGCGGAGAGTGCCGGGCGCTGGCGCGAACTGCTCGACGGCGCCGGCATCAAACGGGCCGGGGTGTCGGGCCGCGGCTTGTTCAAGGACGCCGCGACCGACGTGCTGATGCGTCAGACCTTCTTCGACGGCGCGGTGAAGAACTGCCAGGTGGTGATCCCGGATTTCGGCGTGGTGCAGGGCGCGTTCCAGATCACCAGTCTCGAATTTGCCGGCGAGCATGACGGCGAGGTCACCTACGACATCGCGCTGGAATCCGCGGGCGAGCTGGCATTCGCGGCGGCCTAGGTCTCGCCGTATCTCGTGTCCCGGGCGCGCTGCGGCATGAAATGACGCTGCGCAGAACCGGGACCCATAAACCCACCAACAATCAGTTTGGGTCCCGGCTCAGCGGTGCATCACTCCGTGCTGCACCGCGTCCGGGACACGAGAGAAGAGGATTTCTCATGCCCAATCGTCACCGAGGCGAGATCGAAGCCGAGATCGGCGGGCGCAAGCGCATTCTGGTGCTGACGCTCGGGGCGCTGGCCGAACTCGAAGCTGCCTTCGGCGATGGCGACCTGGTCGCACTGGCCGAACGCTTCGCGCAGGGCCGCATGAGTGCGCGCGACCTGATCCGCATCATCGGCGCGGGCTTGCGCGGAGCGGGCGAGAGCGTGACCGACAATGAGGTGGCGCGCATGGCCTCGCCGGATGGCGCGGAGGGCTATGTCCGCATCGCCGCGTCCCTGATCGAAGCGACCTTCGGACGGGCGGAAACATGAAGCCATTCCCCTGGGACGAGGCGATCGGCTTCGGGCTCGGCGTGCTGCGGTTGTCGCCTGCGGCGTTCTGGGCGATGACACCGCGCGAACTCGCGCTCGCGATCGCCGCGGTGACCGGCGCGGCCACGCCGCTGCGTCGCACCGACCTGCATGACCTGATGACGAGATATCCAGATGGCCGATGACTTCGACGATTTTGCCCTGACCGAACGCGTGGACACGCTCGACCGCGGCATGCGCACCATCGATCGCTCGATGCGCGACATCAACCGCAGTGCCGGACAATTCGGCCGGGCGCTGTCGGATGCGTTCGCGCAGGGCGTGACCGGCAGCCGCGGTCTCGACGATGTGCTGAAGTCGCTCTACCTGCGGATCTCCGACATCGCGCTGCGGCTGGCCTTCAAGCCGGTGGAGAATGCGTTGACCGCGGGGTTTGCCGGTCTGTATGCGGGCGGCGGGGCCGGGCCGGTGCAGGCTTTCGCGTCCGGCGGCATCATCGGCACGCCCACGTACTTTCCGCTCCGCTCCGGCGGGACGGGACTGGCCGGCGAGGCCGGACCGGAAGCGATCATGCCGCTGGCGCGTGGTCCGGACGGACGGCTCGGCGTTGCCGCATCCGGCGGCGGGCGCGGCTCGAGCATCATTGTGAATATCGCAACGCCCGACGCGGACTCGTTCCGGCGCTCCGAACTTTATGTCACCGGCCAGATCGCGCGCGCGGTGGCGCGCGGCCAGCGCGGAATGTGAGGCAACATGTCGGCATTCCACGAAATCCTGTTTCCGCTCGATATCGCGCTCGGCAGCGCCGGCGGTCCGGAACGGCGCACCGAGATCGTTGCGCTTGCGTCCGGTCGCGAGGAGCGCAATGCGCGCTGGGCGCATTCGCGGCGGCGCTATGACGCCGGCTACGGCACCAAGACCTTCGATGCGTTGTCGCAGGTGATCGCGTTCTTCGAGGAGCGGCGCGGCATGCTGCATGGCTTTCGCTGGCGCGACCGGCTGGATCACTCGTCCGCTGCTCCCGGTGTTGCGGTGACGCCGTTCGACCAGACGCTTGGTTTTGGGGATGGTGATACCGCTACGTTTCAACTGGCGAAGATGTATGGCGGCGCGTTCGCGCCATATGCGCGACCGGTTACGAAGCCGGTGGCCGGAAGCGTGCGGATTGCCGTCGATGGCGTGGAGCTGGATGGCGGCGTCGCCATCGATGTGACCACCGGTGTGGTGACGCTCAGCGAGCCGCCTGGTCCCGGCGAGGCGGTGACCGCGGGCTTCCTGTTCGACGTGCCTGTGCGTTTCGACACCGATTATCTGGAAGTCGACCTGTCGGCCTTCGCCGCGGGTGCGATCCCGAAAATCCCGCTGGTGGAAATCAGGGTGTAAGCCGATGCGCAACATCCCATCCGCCCTGCAGGTGAAGCTGGATTCCGGCGCCACCACGCTGTGCCGCTGCTGGATTCTCACGCGCCGTGACGGCGTGATCCAGGGCTTCACCGATCACGATCGCGACGTGATGCTGAACGATGTCGTCTGCCGTGCCGATACCGGCTTTGCCGGATCGGAAGCGGTGGCGCGGCTCGGCCTCAGTGTCGACGGCATCGAGGTGTCGGGTGCTTTGTCGGACGACAGCCTGAACGAGGATGCGCTCGCCGCCGGGCGCTACGATGCGGCGCAGGTCGACATGTATCTTGTCGACTGGAGCGAGCCGTCGCTCCATGTGCTGATCTCGCGCGGGCATATCGGCGAGGTGCGGCGCGAGGGAATTGCCTTCACGGCCGAGCTGCGCGGACTGGCCGATGCGCTGAATGCGGAGACCGGACGGCTCTATACCCCGACCTGCACGGCCGACCTGGGGGATGCCCGCTGTGGCATCGATCTCGGCGATCCGCTGTATCGCGGGGAGGGCGCGGTCACGCTGCTGAACGGTGTGTCGACATTCGCGGCAAGCGGTCTGTCCGGCTTTGCCGATGGCTGGTTCACCGGCGGACGGCTGACGTTCACCGGTGGCGCCAATGCGGGCGACGCGATGGAGGTGAAGCGACATCGTGTTGACGGTGGCACCGTCATTGTCGAACTGTGGCAGGCGATGGCCATGGCCGTCGCGCCAGGCGACACCTTCGTCGTCACCGCAGGCTGCGACAAGCGCTTCGCCACCTGCCGCGATCGCTTCGACAACGTGCTCAATTTCCGCGGCTTCCCGCATATCCCCGGCAACGATTTCCTGATGCGATACGCGCTCGATGGCGAAGCCGGACATGACGGGAAGAGCTTGAAGAAGACGTAGGTCTCGCGCCCCGGACGCGATGCAGCGCGAGCGAATGCGAAGTGGTGCGTCGCTGATCCGGGACCCATCGAGACAAAGACCAAAATGGGTCCCGGTTCTGCAGCGCGTCACTGCGTGCCGCGCCGCGCCCGGGACACGAGGCCTTCACATGCCCATGACACCCGACGTCATCATCGCCGAGGCGCGCAGCTGGATCGGCACGCCGTATCGGCATCAGGCATCGCTCAAGGGCGTCGGCTGCGATTGCCTCGGGCTGGTGCGGGGCGTGTGGCGTGCGCTGCATGGCGAGGAGCCCGAACCCATGCCGGCCTATTCGCGCGACTGGGCGGAAGCCGCGGCACGCGAAACGCTGGCCGAAGCGGGCAGCCGTCATCTGGTGCCGGTTGCGCGCGACGCGATGCAGGGCGGCGACGTGCTGCTGTTTCGCTGGCGCACCGGACTTGTCGCCAAGCACGCCGCGATCCTGACCGGTGACGGCACCATGATTCATGCGCATGACGGCGCCGCGGTGGCGGAAGTGGCATTCGCGGCGTGGTGGCGGCGGCGTCTCGCCTATGCCTTTCGATTTCCCGGAGTGAAGTGATGGCGTCGCTGGTCCTTTCCACTGCGGGCGGCGCCATCGGCGGCGCGCTGTTCGGTCCGGTCGGCGCACTGGCCGGCCGGCTCGCCGGCGCGATCGGCGGCAGCCTGATCGATCAGAGCCTGTTCGCACCGGCCTCGACCCCGGCGCGCACGCATAACGGTCCGCGGCTGCGCGATCTCGACGTCATGGTGTCGACCGAAGGCGCGCCGATTCCGCGCGTGTACGGACGCGTCCGGGTGCCGGGCCAGGTGATCTGGGCGACCGCGCTCGAGGAGAAGGTCAAGACCCGCACCGAAACGACGGGGGGTGGCGCGGCTGCTGGCGGCAAGGGCGCCGCACCGCCGCCTGAGACCACGACGACGCGGACCTTCTCGTATTTCGCCAATATCGCCGTGGCGCTGGCCGAGGGGCCGGTGGCGCATCTGGCGCGGGTCTGGGCCGACGGCAAGCCGCTCGACCTGTCGCGGCTCAATGTGCGCTTCTATTCCGGCCGTGAGGATCAGAGCGCCGATCCGCTGATCGTCGCGAAGGAAGGCGCTTCGAACGCGCCGGCCTATCGCGGGCTTTGCTATGTGGTATTCGAGCGGTTGCCGGTGGGTCCGTTCGGCAATCGCATCCCGCAATTGTCGTTCGAGATCGTGCGCCCGGTCGGCGCTTTGGAGAATGCCGTCCGCGCCGTGACGCTGATCCCGGGCGCGACCGAATTCGGCTACGAGCCTGCCACCGTCACGCGCAAGCTCGGGCCGGGCAAGCACATGCCCGAGAACCGGCATGTCGCGCATGCGCCCTCGGACGTGGTCGCCGCGCTCGATGAGTTGCAAGCGCTGTGCCCCAATCTCGAGCGCGTCGCGATCGTGGTGTCTTGGTTCGGCGACGATCTGCGTGCGGGTGCGTGCCGGATCAGGCCGGGTGTCGACCGCGCCAACAAGGACACCGACGGCGCAACCTGGTCGGTGGCCGGCGTCAGTCGGGACGACGCCTACGTGGTCTCGCGCGTGGACGGGCGGGCGGCCTATGGCGGCACGCCGTCCGATAACAGCGTGCGTCATTTGATCGGCGAGCTGAAGGATCGCGGGCTCAAGATCACGCTTTATCCGTTCCTGATGATGGATGTGCCAGCGGACAATGAATTGTCGAACCCTTACACCGGCGAGGCGCCGCAGCCGGCCTTTCCCTGGCGTGGCGAGATCACCTGCGATCCGGCGCCGGGTGTCGATGGATCGCCCGATGGCACGAGTGGCGCGGGTGAACAGGTCGATGCGTTGTTTGAGGATGGTGGCGATGACGGCTGGAATTTGCGCCGGCTGGTCCTGCATTATGCGCAGCTGGCTGCGGATGCGGGCGGCGTCGATGCGTTTGTCATCGGCTCGGAGCTTAAAAGCCTGACGCGCGTGCGCTCCGCCTCCGGCGTCTATCCGGCGGTGAGCCAGCTCGTCACGCTTGCCGCCGACGCGCGCGCGATCCTCGGCGACGACACGATCATCACCTATGCCGCCGACTGGACCGAATACGGCACCCATGTCGTCGATGCCGCGGCGCAGGAGGTGCGTTTCCCGCTCGACCCGCTCTGGGCATCCGAGCATATCGATGCGATCGGCATCGACTATTACCCGCCGCTGGCGGACTGGCGCGACACGCCGGACCATGCCGACCGCGCTCAATCGGATTCAATCCATCGGCGCGACTATCTCGAAGCCAATCTGGGCGGCGGTGAAGCCTTCGATTTCTATTACGCGGATCAAACCGCGCGCGAGGCGCAGACGCGCACGCCGATCACCGATGGGCTCGGCAAGCCATGGATGTTCCGGCAGAAGGATCTGTGGAGCTTCTGGTCGCAGCCGCATCATGAGCGCGTCGGCGGTGTCGAGTTGTCATCGCCCACCGGGTGGGTGCCGCAATCGAAGCCGGTCTGGCTGACCGAGACCGGATGTCCGGCGGTCGACAAGGGCGCTAACCAGCCGAGTGTGTTCCCCGATGCGAAATCGGCAAGCGGCGGCTATCCGCATTTTTCCAACGGCCGGCGCGACGACCTGATGCAGCGCCGCTATCTCGAAGCGGTGCTGACCGTGTTCGGTGCGGACAGCGATCTCAATCCGCAATCGTCACTCTATGACGGGCGCATGGTCGATCCGTCCGGCATCCATCTTGGACCTGGGACGCGCGCCCTTATCCGGTGTTTCCGCAGGCGACCGAGGTCTGGAGCGATGGCGCCAATTGGGAGACCGGCCATTGGTTGACCGGGCGGCTTGGCGCGACGCCGATGGACGGGCTGCTGGCGACGATCCTGGCCGACGCCGGTGCGCCGACCTGCGACATGTCCGCGCTCGGGGAAGGGCCGGACGGCTACAGCATCGACCGGCCGATGAGCGCGCGGGCCGCCATCGAACCGCTGGCGCAGGCCTTCGCGTTCGAGGCATCGGAGGTCGCCGGACAACTTGCGTTCCGGCCGCGCGGCGGTGCGCCGGTGCTCGACCTCACCGATGCGGACTGCGTGCTGCCGGATCGGGGAGGACCGTTGCGGCTGACGCGCGCGCAGGAAACCGAATTGCCGCGCGAGGTGTCGATCGGCTTTGTCGATGGCCGCAGCGACTATCGGCGCGGCGCTGCGTGCTCGCGCCGCCTGATCGGCTCGTCAACGAGGCTGGTGCAGAGCGATATCGCAATGGTCACCGGCGGCAAGGCCGCCGCGCGGCGCGCGGATATCTGGCTGCAGGATCTGTGGGCAGGACGCGAGAGCGCCGATTTTTCCCTGCCACCGAGCCTGATGGCGCTGACGCCGGGTGACGTGATCGCGCTGACCGCCGACGGCCGCCGGCGCGTGATCGAAATCCGCGATGTTGTCGATACCGGTTCGCGCGCGGTGAAGGCGCGCTCGATCGATCCGGATATCTTCAGTCTTCCGCTGGAGCCGGAGGTGACGGCAGCGCCGCCGCTGCCGTTGCCGGTCGGTCCGGTCGAAGTGCGGCTCCTGCATCTTCCGGCCTTCGACGCGGGCGAACCGGTGGTGCTGACTCGCGCAGCGGTGTTCGCCGATCCCTGGCCGGGACCGGTTGCGATCTGGCGATCAAGCGACGGGGCGTCCTATGAGCGCGCGGCCATTGCCTTTGCACCGGCGATCGTGGGCGAGACACTGGACCCGCTGCCGAAGGGACCGGCCGGATTCATCGACGACGCCAATGTTGTTCGCGTGGAGCTTTATGGCGGCGAGCTTGCGTCGGTTTCTGAGCTGGCCTTGCTCGGCGGCGCCAATCTGGCAGCCCTGCAGCGGCCGGACGGCGCGTGCGAGATCATCCAGTTCGCGAATGCCGAACTGGTCGGCGACGGCGTCTACGAGCTGTCACGTCTCCTGCGCGGGCAGGGTGGCACCGAATGGGCGATGGCCGATCCGCTGCCGCAGGGCGCAGGCTTTGTGATGCTGGACGAGCATGTGGTGCCGGTGGCGCGCGGCCTCGACATGCTCGGGCGGCCGCTGTCCTTGCGCGTTATCGCTGCCGAGCGCGACCATGGCGACACGGCGGCGGTCTCGGTCGATGCCACGCCGCAAGACGTGAGCTTGCGACCTTATGCGCCTGTGCATCTGCGCGCGGTGCGCGGGGAGGACGGGATCCTGCTCTCCTGGATCAGACGCACGCGGCGCGACGGCGATTCCTGGGAGGCCGAGGAGGTGCCGCTCGGCGAAGCGTTCGAGCGCTACGAGATCGATATCCTTGACGGTACGAATGTGAAGCGAGTGCTGATGTCGGATACGACGCACGTGCTCTATCCATCCGCCGACGAGATCGCCGATTTCGGCGCGCCGCTTTCCGCGATCGCATTGCGGGTGGCGCAGATGTCGGCGCTGGTCGGGCGCGGCTATCCGGCGGAAGCGGTCGTATCGGTCGACTGAAGCTCGCGCGGCAGCACCGCCCATGCGCCGAGCGCCTCCGGCGGCGCCTCTGCGATGTCGCGCGCGATCGCGTTCCAGTCCAGTTCGCGCGCCGCGCCGCCCACCGCATTCACCGCGTAGATGAAGGCGGGAATGCCCCATTTCAGGAATTCGATGACGCTGCCGTCCTGCATGGTCAGCCGGAACTTTCGCACGAGCAGAAACGACACATCCTGGATGCGGGTGATAGCGGGCAGCATGATCGAGAAGTCCGGCTCGCGCGGATCGGTCGGTTTGAATTTCAGCCGGTAATTGGTGAGGTGCAGCATGCCGAGCACCTTCTTCGGTGCTGACGCGCCGAGGACATACGGCCTCGCATCTGCGCCGCCCGCATTCGGATGAAGCGGCAGAAGCGCATTGGCGCCGTAACTGCGCAGCAGCTTTTCGCCCGGCAGCAATTCCTTCTGCATCAGCAACGCTGCAACACCGTCATTCATCGCTTCGACCTGTTCCGTCGCGGCCATCTCGCCGCGGCACCGCCATAACGGAAAATCCCCATGAGCGAAACCGTCCATCTCGGCTTGCCCGTGATCGCCGCAGCGCAGGCGCAGAAACACGTGACCCACAACGAGGCGCTGCGCATCCTCGATGCGCTGGTGATGCTCAGCGTCAAGGATCGCGACCTGTCGGCCCCGCCAGGGACACCGGCGGATGGCGACCGCTATCTCGTGCACCCGCCGGGCAGTGACGGTTTCGCCGGCAAGGACAACCAGATCGCGCATTTCCGCGACGGCACCTGGGCGTTCTACGCGCCGCAGAGCGGCTGGCTCTGCTATGTCGAGGACGAAGCCGCAGCGCTTGTGTTCGACGGCACGGACTGGCAACCGCTGCCCGGCGCGAGCGATGAATTCCAGAACGTCACGCGGCTCGGGCTCGGCACCACCGCCGATGCGACAAATCCGCTTACGGCCAAGCTCAACAACGCGCTCTGGACGGCCCGCTACGACAGTGAAGGCGGCGACGGCAATCTGCGCACCAAGCTGAACAAGGAAACCGCCGCCGATGTCCTGTCGATCCTGTTGCAGACCGGCTATTCCGGGCGCGCCGAAATCGGTCTGATTGGCGACGACGATCTCGCGTTCAAGGTCAGTTCCGACGGGTCGGCGTGGCATGATGCCATGCGGGTGGAGCGCACGAGCGGCAAGGTTTCATTTCCGAATACCGCAAGCCGTCCGGTCCTGACCGCGAACCGCACCTATTATGTCCGCACCGACGGTTCCGATGGCAATGACGGGTTGACGAACACGAGCGGCGGCGCGCTCGCCACCATCGCGAAGGCGATCAGCCTCGCCTATGCGCTCGACTGGTCCGGCTACCGCGTCACGATCCAGCTCGGAGCAGGGACGTTCCCGCTCACGCAGGAATGCGTTGCAGCCTTCCTGTCGATGCAATCGCTGCTGATTCGTGGCGACCCGGCGAATCCGTCCAGCGTGATCCTGTCCAGTACCGGCAACGGGCTCGGCCTGTCCGGCGGCGCGGCGATCGAGATGACCGGCGTGACGCTGACGCCGGGCGGGTTCTGCGCGGTCAATGTCCGCCGCGGCGGCGCGTTCACACTCGGCGCCAATTGCCGGATGACCGGGAGCCCGTCATTCGGCTGGATCTATGTCGCGGGCGGACTGGCCACCCTGCAATACGCGTTCGAGATCGCGGCCAGCGCGGACATTGCGCTTCGGGTCGAAATGGCCGGCATCATCGAGGCTCGCGGCGCCTACGCGGTTACGCTGACCGGCAGCCCCGCTTTCACCCGCGGCTTCATCGAGGCCTATACCAACGGGGTGGCGATGATCTCCAGCAAGACGTTTTCCGGCGCCGCGACCGGACCGCGATATGCGGTCGCGAGCGGCGGCGTCATCTTCACCAATGGCGGAGGCGCAAGCTATTTTCCGGGCAATGCCGCGGGCTCGGTGACGTCGCCGGGTGTCTATATCTGATGCGGGCGCTGATGCGCCGCGTCGATCACATGCCGTCGCCTACCGGCCGACCCCGGTATAGGCAAAGCCGTATCGGGTGACTTCTTCTGGCGGGTAGACGTTGCGCAGATCCACCATCGCCGGCTTATTCATGGCGGCCTTGATTGCGTCGAGATCGAGCGCGCGGAATTGCTCCCATTCGGTGACGATGACGATGACATCCGCGCCCCGGGCGCAGTCATAGGCACTTTCGGTATACGTGACGCCGGTCAGGACATCGCGCGCCTGCTCCATGCCTTCGGGATCATAGGCGCGCACCAATGCGCCCATGTCCTGCAGCGCCGTGATCAGCGGGATCGACGGCGAGTCGCGCATGTCGTCGGTATTGGGCTTGAAGGTGAGGCCGAGCACCGCCACCGTCTTGTCCCGCAGTTTTCCGCCGGCGGCGGCGAGCACCTTTCGCGCCATCGCGCGCTTTCTCTGGTCATTGACCGCCACCACGGTTTCGATGATGCGCAGCGGCGCCTCGTAATCATGTCCGGTCTTGATGAGTGCGACCGTATCCTTCGGAAAGCAGGAGCCGCCGAAGCCCGGTCCGGCATGCAGGAACTTGCTGCCGATCCGGTTGTCGAGCCCGATGCCGCGCGCGATTTCCTGAACATTGGCGCCAACCTTTTCGGCGAGGTCGGCCATCTCGTTGATGAAGGTGATCTTGGTCGCGAGAAAAGCGTTGGCGGCGTATTTGATGAGCTCGGCGGTGCGGCGCTCGGTATACATGATCGGCGAACGGTTGAGATAAAGCGGACGGTAGATTTCGGCCATCACCGCTTTCGCCCGCTCGTCCTGCGCGCCGATCACGATGCGATCGGGATGCTTGAAGTCGCGGATCGCAGCGCCCTCGCGCAGGAATTCCGGATTCGAGACCACGGTGAAATCCGCGTCGGCTCGGGTCTGGCGCATCACACGCTCGACCTCGTCGCCGGTGCCGACCGGCACCGTTGACTTGGTAATGACCGCGGTGAAGCCGTCGATCGCGCGCACGACATCACGCGCGGCGTCGAACACATAGGTGAGATCGGCGTGACCGTCACCGCGCCGCGAGGGCGTACCGACGGCGATGAAAACCGCATCGGCCTGCGCGACAGGTTCGGTGACTTCGGTCGTGAATGACAGGCGGCCCTGACGCGCATTGTTGCCGACCAGTTCGGCCAGGCCGGGCTCGTAGATTGGCATCTCGCCCCGCTTTAGCGCGTCGATCTTGCAGGGATCCTTGTCGACGCAAATCACCTGATGGCCGAAATCGGCAAAGCAGGCGCCGGAGACGAGGCCCACGTAGCCCGAGCCGATCATCGCAATGCGCATGGAGAGCCTCCGGAAGGAAGCTGCATGATCAGCCTCCCGTCCGCGACATGCGTGCGAATTATCTCAGGTTTGTAACAGCGGGGTGAAAGTTAGACGAAGTTCGCTGCGCCGACTCAATCTGTCGGCGTCTTCATTAAACCGTCACAAGGACTCACAGGTCATCGCATGACAGACCGTCCACACGGCGCGCCGTTGCGCGCCTTTCTCATTCATGGGCTGGCCGGTGGCCGGCCCTTTCACTTTTCCGGCGGGCTCGATGTGCTTGCCCGCAAGCTCAACGCGCAAGGCGTGTCGGCCAGCGTGCATGCGCAAGGTTCGTTCCTGCGTCCTTACGGCGAGGTGGGATTGATCGCGACTGCAGCGCGCGCCGCTGCCGGGACAGGCGCGCGGCCGGTGCTGATCGGGCATTCGATGGGAGCGGATGCGGCGCTGAAGGTCGCGGCTCAACTCGATGCTGCGCGGATCGCGGTGCCGCTTGTGGTGTGTTTCGACCCGACCAGTTTCCGGCTTCTGTTCGGACCGCCGCCGGTGCCGGCGAATGTCGCGCGGGCGCTGTGCTTCTATCAGAAGGTCAGCCCGCTCGGCCGCGGCTTGCTTAAGGCGGCGCCGGGCTTCAAGGGCGCACTGATCCAGGAGCAGGTGGCGACCATCCACAGCGTGGTCGATGACGATCCCGCACTTCATGCGCGTGTGCTTGCCGAGGTGAGGTCGTTGCGCCAGCCGGCCGCCTGATCGGCCTGAGCTGCTCATTCAACGCCGCGCATCCGAGCGCGTCCTTTTCATTTTCCAGGAGACCTCCATGGCGGCTTCGAATTACGACGCCTCGCTCGCGCGCGTGCTGAAGCATGAGGGCGGTTACACCAACCATCCGTCCGACCCCGGCGGGCCGACCAATTTCGGCATCACGATCCACGACTATCGGCGATACATCAAAGCGGACGGCACGGCCGCCGATGTGCGCAACATGCAGCTCGCCGATGCCGCGCAAATCTATCGCGCCCGCTATTGGCATGCGCTGCGTTGCGACGAATTGCCGGCCGGGCTCGATTACGCCGTGTTCGATTACGGCGTGAATTCCGGCATCGGGCGTGCGGCCAGGGTGATGCAGCGCCTGCTGAATATCGGGCAAGGCAAGAGCATGACCGATGCGGTGATCGCGGCCGTGCGCAAGACAAGCGCGGCGGCGTTGATCGAAAAGCTGTGCGACGAGCGAATGGCGTTTCTGAAAAGCCTGCGCACCTGGCCGGTCTTCGGTGCCGGCTGGAGCCGGCGCGTCGCCGAGGTACGACGCGATGCGCTGGCGATGGCCAGGGGTGCGGCGGTCGCGCCGCCGGTGGCTCCCCCCGCCAACGGCAAGGCACAGGTGCCTCAGCCAAAGGCCGCGCGGACCGCGACTACGGCGGGCGCTGTTGTTGCGGGCGGCGCAGCCGCGCAGGCCGCGGCATCGTCCGGAGCGTCATGGACGATGATCGCGGTTGTGCTTGTTGCGGGCGTTATGCTTGCCGTCGCCGGCTGGGTCGGCTGGACGCTGTGGCACAAGCACAGGCAGAACGCGCCGGCCATGGCTGCTGCCGGAACCGGCGTGCTGAGGGAAGCGGTGACATCGTTGCGCGAGCGTCTGAAGGGCTGGCGCACCCTGATCTTTGGCGGCGCCGTCACGCTGGCCGGCGCCGCACTCGACATTCTCGGCGCGTTCCAACTGGTCGATATCTCGCCGCTGCTGCCGCCCGAGCATGCGCTCAAGATCATTGCCGTCATCGGTGTCGTCACGGTGGCGCTGCGCCTCGTCACCACCGGCCGGGTCGGCAGCAAGGATTGCTGAGATGATGACCGCGATCCTGCTGAAGCTTGTGTCCCTGCTTGGCGGCGGTGCATTCGACGCGCTGCTCGGCCGGGTCGCCGACCTGCTCCAACGCAAGGCGAGCGACGATCTCGCGCGCTACCAGACCGGCGTTGCGGCCGACACCCAGATCGCGATTGCGCAGGTTAATGCGCAGATCGAGGCGCGCAAGGAGCAGGCAAAGCTGATGGAGGCCGATCGGGGCTGGTGGGTGACGGCATGGATCCGCCCGCTGATCGTCTATCCGTGCGTTCTGCATTTTGGGGCGATCGTGATCGATTCCACCTTTCGCCTCGGCTGGGGCATCGCCAAGCTACCGCCGCCCTATGACGGCTACGAGCAGGCGATCATCCTGTCATTCTTCATCGCGCGACCGTTCGAGAAAGTGGCGCGGGTGTTCGTGATGGGGCGGGGGTAGCGATGGATGAGGTCACACGTACAGAGATCGCACGTTTGCGTTGGCATCTAACGGCGCTGCGTTTTGAGCACGCCATGCTTCGACATTTTTGGGCATTGCGCAGCGTGAAATACGACCCGGATCAGCCCCGTGTTCCGGCCGGCAATTCGGACGGCGGCCAGTGGACGGGCGGCCACGGAGGAGAAGCCACTTTTTCCGCTGCGCGCAGGGTCTCTCCTGGTCTTGAAGCGCAATGTGATCTTCAATATCGCAGAGACATATTCCAGTGCCGGATGGTCGGATTACCTTCATGTTACACCGCTGAACTATTGAGGCCGTCAAATGATTGCGACCAGGACGCAAAAATTGCAGCGTGAGAACGGTGTGTTCGACATCGCGATCCGGATTTTTGCACCGGAGGGCAGCGGCCGCGCGTGGTCGTGTCGATACGAGATCGACTGGCCGGAAGGAATTCAAGTCATGCAGGCTTTCGGCGTGGACGCAGTTCAGGCTATCCTGCTTGCTTTTCAAATGATCGGCGCAGACATATACACTAGCAGCTATCACAAGTCCGGCAGGCTTATGTTCGATGAGCCGGGGCAAGGCTACGGATTTCCAGTGCCTGCAAGCATTCGCGATCAATTGATTGGAAACGACCGCAACTACGGTGCGTAGAGGTGCTCTCGCTCGATGCATGGACGGCTTGATCTCTGACGCGTCGCCCGTCTTTATGGGCGGGTTCGAACACGAGAGCCCACCCATGCACGTCCGCGACGCCGTCGCCTCCCGCTATTCCTGCCGCGCCTTCCTGCCGACGCCGATCCCCGAACAGACCGTTCGCGAGATCATCGAACGCGCCGCGCGCGCGCCGTCGGCCGGCAACATGCAGCCGTGGTGGATCGACGTGATCGCGGGCGCGCGGGTCGAAGCGCTCAAAGACCTGCTCGCACCGCGCATGAACGAATTGCCGCGCGCCGAGGGCACGGAATACACGATCTACCCGCCGGAGATGAACGCCACCTACCGCAAGCGGCGCTTCGAGGTCGGCGAACTGCTCTACCAGTCGATCGGAGTGCCGCGCGAGGACAAGCCGGCGCGCTACCGGCAATATGGCAGGAACTTCGAATTCTTCGGCGCGCCGGTCGGCATCTTCTTTTCCATCGACCGCGATCT
Organism: Pseudorhodoplanes sp.; assembly: GCF_059499825.1. Classification (NCBI taxonomy): domain Bacteria; kingdom Pseudomonadati; phylum Pseudomonadota; class Alphaproteobacteria; order Hyphomicrobiales; genus Pseudorhodoplanes; species Pseudorhodoplanes sp. Next base: position 275,980 of record NZ_JCABZI010000002.1, on the reverse strand, counting down.
CGGCGTCGCCCAGCATTCCGACCTCGGCGGCCTGATCCAGACCGTGATGCTTCTCGCACGCTGCTATGGGCTGCATACCTGCGCGCAGCAGACCTGGGCCTCCTGGCACATCACGGTGCCGGCCTTCCTCGAACTCCCCCCACACATGATGCTCTATTCCGGGATGGCGCTCGGCCATGCCGACGAGAGCGCCCCGATCAATTCCTGGCGCTCGCCGCGGGCGGCGCTGGATGAATTCGCGACATTCAGTGGCTTTGAGTGACGCCCTGGGGGTGACAGAGAAGGCCCATGGCCGGCTCGAATCGGGAACCACGTTTGTCGCCGCCGAGCCCCATCAGGTTCATGCGGACGATTTAATGCCTGAAGGACCGCCATTGCGGCCGTCTGGCGCATGTCCCGTGAACCGGAAGTAATGTTGCCGCTACCAACACCCTGAATGCCCCGGCGCGGGGCTTCGGGGGGACTTTCAGCGCTCTCCTGATATCTGAAAACCGGATTGCTCGGAGAGAGACGATGACCACGCTTTCGCAACTCGCCCAGTTGCAGCTCGAACTCATCAACCGTGCCCGTATGGACCCGGCCGCCGAGGCGGCGCGCTACGGTATGACCTCTTTGAATCAGTTCATTCAGGCCTCGTCCTCCGGCTTTCCCATCACGGCCGACCCCAAACAGGTCCTTGCCGGCAACAATCAGCTGACCGCCGCGGCTGTCGGACACAGCAACGAGGCCGCGCTGGATGGGTTTATCTCGCACACCGGAAACGGGGATGGCACCCCCGTGACGCGCATCATCAATGCGGGCTACACTGGAAACAATGTCCGGCGTGAAGAAAACATCGCGTTTAAGAATCAAAGCGCGTTTGCCTCGACTCCCGCCGACCTTCCGACGCGCGACCAGTGGGCCAAGCAGTTCTCCGAGCAATCACACTTCGACCTCTTCTTCGATGATCCGGCCAAAATGGATGGCGAAGACGGCGGCCATCGCCTTACCATGCTCGATCCGAGCTACAAGGAAGCCGGTATCGGCGTCACGATGGTTACAACCTATCCCACCTCGAACGGCGTGTCTGGCATCGATGCCAAATTCTACCAGACCCAGAATTTCGGCAATGCCGGTACCAATTCGTTCCTGACCGGCGCGGTCTACAACGACATCGACAAGGACAATTTTTACAGCCTCGGTGAAGCCGTAAAGGGCGTCACCGCCACGGTTCGCAATGCCTCCACCGGTGCGGTGATCGGCAGCGACACCACCGGCGACGGCGGTGGATGGTCGGTCGGCCAGCCGGGCGGCACCTACAAGGTAACGTTCTCGGGCGCCGGCAAGGGCGACGTCGCGGCGACCATCGAAGCCGGCTCGCTCAATGCCAAGATGGACCTGGTCAACGGCAACGAGATCTATGCGAACGCCAACACCACGCTCAACGAGGGCGCCATCGGTCTGCGTCTGATCGGCATCCAGAACATCAACGGCACCGGCAACGCGCTCGCCAACGTGATCACCGGCAACAAGGGCAACAACATCCTCACCGGGATGGGCGGCAACGACACCATCGACGGCCTCGGCGGCATCGATACGGTGGTGTTCTCGGGCAAGCAGTCGGACTACAAGATCGTCATCAACGGCAACACCGCCACCTTGCAGGACATGCGTGGCGGATCGCCGGATGGTATGGATACCATCACCAATATCGAGTTTGCGAAGTTCGCCGATGCCACGGTTGCCTATAGCGCGCTGAAGAACCAGACGCCTGCTGCGGCCGTCGCCGGTTCGGTGTCGATCAACGACATGGCGATCGCCGAGGGCAACGCCGGCACCAAGGTCCTGACCTTCACCCTGACGCGCGCTGGCGGCACCGCAGCCTTCGACGTGAACTTCGCAACCAGCAACGGAACGGCGATTGCAGGCGAAGACTTTGCCGCGACTTCAGGCGTCGTGCGCTTCGCGGCCGGCGAGACCACGAAGACGGTTTCCGTCACCATCAATGGCGATACCAAGTTCGAGGCCAACGAATCCTTCAACGTCAATCTCTCGAATGCCACCAACGGGGCGACGATTGCCGATGCGATCGGTGTCGGCACGATCCAGAACGACGACATCCAGGCCGTTGCCGGTTCGGTGTCGATCAACGACATGGCGATCGCCGAGGGGAATTCCGGCAGCAAGGTCGTGACCTTCACGCTGACGCGCGCCGGCGGCACCGCTGCCTTCGACGTCAACTTCGCGACCGGCAACGCTACGGCGATTGCGGGCGAAGACTATGCCGCGGCCTCAGGCGTCGTGCGCTTCGCCGCCGGCGAGACCAAGAAAACCGTTTCGGTCACAATCCTCGGCGATACCAAGTTCGAGGCCAACGAGACCTTTACCGTCAATCTCTCGAACGCCACCAACGGGGCGACGATTGCCGATGCGATCGGTGTCGGCACCATCACCAACGACGATGCCAACCGCGCACCGACCATTACCAGCAGCAATGTGAAGGTAGCTGCCGGAAGTTCGGTGGCCGTGACATCGATCTTCACCGCTCAGGATCTCGACGGCAATTCCACGATCACGAAATACGCCTTCTGGGACGCCGGCAACGGCGGCGGATTTTTCACGGTCAACGGTGTCGCGCAGGCCTCGGGCCAGTGGATCCATGTCGACGCTGCCAATCTTGGCAACGTGCGCTATGTCGGCGGTGTCAATGGCGGGGTGGAAAATCTGTGGGCGACCGCTTTCGATGGGAACGCCTGGTCGGTCAACAAGTCGGCTGTGGTGACCACGCTGCAGCGCGCGCCGGAGGACTTCAACAGGGACGGCAACACCGACATCCTGTTCCACAACAATAACGGCTCGGTGGCGATGTGGCAGATGGACGGGACCAAGGTCCTCGCCAATGTCGGCGTCGGCAGCCAAGCCTCAAGCTGGCACGCCAAGGATGCGTTCGACTTCAACGGCGACGGCAAGGCCGACATCCTGTGGCACAACGACAGCGGCGCGGTGCAGCTCTGGCAGATGGATGGCGCGAAAGTCGCCCAGAAGCTCGATCTCGGATCGATGGCGACCAACTGGAAAGTCGCCGACGTGAACGACTTCAACGGCGACGGCAAGGCCGAGGTGCTCTGGACCAACGAAAAGGGCCAGCTGCAGATGTGGAACATGAATGGTGCGGCTCACACCACCACCAATGTCGGCACCGTTGCCGCCGGCTGGACCATCCAGGACACCGCCGACTTCAATGGTGACGGCAAGGCCGACATCCTGCTGCGTAACGGCAAAAATCTCGCGATGTGGCAGATGGACGGCGGCCAGGTCGCCAAGACCACCACATTCGGCAACATGGGCGATGCGTTCCAATTCGCCGCGACCGGCGACTTCAATGGCGATGGCAAATCGGACATCCTCTGGCAGAACGACAGCAATGGCCAGATCGTGATGTGGCAAATGGACGGCACCGCGATCCTGAGCAACACGACAGTCGGAACGGCGAAGGGGTGGGATATCGCCAAGGTCGGGGACTTCAACCACGATGGCCGCGCCGACATCCTGTTCCAGAATGCCGCCGGCGTGATTGCGGAATGGCAGATGGACGCAAACAAGATCCTGGCCAACCAGACGGTCGGCTCGGTTTCCACCGACTGGCATATCGTTTGAGAGATGCCGGTTTGAGAGAAACGGCGAGGGACCGCTCGCGAGCGATGGCTCCGGCGGTCCCTTGCGACGGTTGACCCGAGCGCCGGATCCCGCCGGCGCGTCTGCAACTTTCGTCGGCTTCACGGCTTAGTGTCCGGGCCGGTTCCGGTCTCTCAATTCCTACGCCTGATATTCACCCGATATTCACGGGCCAACCCCTACACGCTGCCGATGTATCCCCGATCGCCGATTCTTCCTGTGGCTGTGCTGACCGCAGCGCTCGTTTCGCTTCCGGGCGCGCCGCTTGGCGCCCGCCCGGTGGCCGCTGCGGAACTGACCACCATCGCCCAGGCCAAAGCGCAATGCCTGACCCCGGCCCAACGCCGCAGTGTCGCCGCCAGCGGCAAGGTGGTGCCCCTGTCGCGGGCGATCCGCGCCGCGCGTGCCCGCAAGACGGATGTGGTTGACGCCAAGCTCTGCAAGGGGCCAAAAGGGCTGGTCTACCTGCTGACTCTGCTCGCGCAGGATGGCAAAGTCACCCGCGCTACCGTCGATGCCGCGAGCGGGTTGCTTACGGACGGCGGCTGATCCGGAGGGTTTTCAGTCTTGCGCCTCCTCGTCATCGAGGATGATCCCGACCTGAACCGCCAGCTCGCGACCGCACTGACCGAAGCCGGTTATGTGGTGGATCGCGCGTTCGACGGCGAGGAGGGGCATTATCTCGGCGAATCCGAACCCTATGACGCGGTCATCCTGGATATCGGGCTGCCAAAGATGGACGGGCTCTCGGTGCTGGAGGCGTGGCGGCGATCCGGGCGGGCGATGCCGGTGCTGATGCTGACCGCGCGCGATCGCTGGAGCGACAAGGTCCAGGGCTTCGATGCCGGCGCCGACGATTATGTGCCCAAGCCTTTCCATATGGAGGAAGTGCTGGCCCGCGTGCGCGCGCTGCTGCGCCGTTCGGTCGGCCACGCCAAAAGCGAGTTCAATTGCGGCCCGGTCCGGCTCGACACCCGCACCGGCCGCGTGGCGGTTGACGGCAATCCGGTCAAGCTGACCAGCCACGAATACCGGCTGCTGTCCTACCTCATGCACCACACTGGCCGCGTGGTTTCGCGCACCGAACTGGTGGAGCATCTTTACGATCAGGACTTCGACCGCGATTCGAACACCATCGAGGTGTTTGTCGGCCGCATCCGCAAGAAACTCGGGGTCGACGTGATCCAGACCGTGCGCGGGCTCGGCTATCTGCTGACGCCGCCCGATGTGCGCTAGCGTTCCGATTGCGCTTGTCTCGTTCGCGCCGGGGCTTTCGGGACACGGCATCGCTTCGCTCGCTTGTATTGCGAATCTCCGCGCCTTGAATTGTCGCCAGACGACAGGCGGGATTGGCGGGGACAAACCCGGCCATGCCCAATAGACAAGTGATGCGCGCGAACTCGCTGGCGCTGCGGCTGTTTCTGTGGGCCGCGGGCTGGACGATCGCCATCGTGCTGGTCACCGGCATCGTGCTGTCGTCGCTCTACCGCGACGCGGTGGAACGGGCGTTTGACGGGCGGCTGCAGGTCTATCTGCGTACGCTGGTGGCCGATCTGGCGGCGCCGGAAATTCCCGACGACAAGCTCGCACAGGGTGTCAGCGAACCGTTGTTCGAATTGCCGCTGTCGGGCTGGTACTGGCAGGTCACCAGGCTGGACAGCGCCAAGCCGGAAATCCACGCCTCGCGCTCGCTTTGGGACGGCGGCCTGGCGCGATTGCCGGTTCCTACAGCGGCGGCGGCGTTCGGCGTGCGCACCGGCTATGTCAACGGACCAGAGGATCAGCGGCTGCGGCTGGTCGAACGCAATGTCGATCTCGGCGAAGAGGGGAGTTATCTGGTTGCCGTCGCCGGCGATGCCGCCGAAATCGAAGACGACATCAGAAGCTTCAATCGGGCGCTGTTCGTGACCTTTTGCGCGTTGGCACTGGTGCTTCTGCTGACCACTGCGTTCCAGGTGCAGTTCGGCCTGGCGCCGCTCAAGCGTATCTCCCAGCAGCTCGCGGCGATCCGGTCAGGTCAGGCCGAGCGGCTGGAAGGCAGGTTTCCGGTCGAGATCGCGCCGCTCGCCCGCGAAGCCAATGCGCTGCTCGATGCCAATCGCGAAATCGTCGAACGCGCGCGCACCCATGTCGGCAATCTCGCGCATGCGCTGAAGACGCCGCTATCGGTGGTGATGAACGAGGCCGCCGCGCGCGCCGACGATCCGCTCGCGCAGAAGGTCCGCGAGCAGGCCGAGGTGATGCGCGACCAGATCACCCGCCATCTCGAACGCGCGCGCATGGCGGCGCGGCTCACGGTGGTGGGGACAGTGACCAATGTGTCGCCGGTGGTTTATGCCATTGCCCGCACGATGGAAAAGACCAACCGCGACAAGGACCTTCGGCTGAAGGTCGACACGCCGGAGGATGCACAATTCCGCGGCGAGCAGCAGGATCTGGAGGAGATGGTCGGCAACCTGGTCGACAATGCCTGCAAGTGGGCGCAGTCGCGGGTGGCGATCGAGGTGCTGAAGGAGCGGGCCGACGACGATCGTCAGGTCATTCGCATCATCGTCGACGACGACGGACCCGGGCTGACGCCGGCCGAACGCGAGCAGGTTGCGCGCCGCGGCCGGCGGCTCGATGAAACCAAGCCCGGCTCGGGCCTGGGTCTGTCGATCGTGGTGGAGCTCGCCGCGCTCTATGGCGGGACGTTCACACTCGGCAGCGCCCCGCTCGGCGGCCTGCGCGCGGAACTGGTGCTGCCAGCGGCGTGAGCCGGCATACGGCCGTAGCGCCTCTGGCCTGCCTTGTCCCCCAAATGCTTAAGCCGCTCCGGCGGTCGCTCGAAAGCGGCAGCAAATTTTTACATTTCGGTGTCAATAGTACGCGGTCGGCGAAGCCATGGTCGCGGCCAATGAAATGCCGCATTCCGTGTTGTTTAGTAAATGCCCGTAGCGACCTGTCGCGACGTCGGGGAAGTATCACCGGAGGGGGCATGCGTTCGATCGGAGTGGCAATCGCGGCAGCGGCGTTCGTGGCTGGCTGCGCCGGCGATCCGAATACCGGCGCCGGTCCGCGCGAAAATACCGGCACGCTGGTCGGTGCGCTTGCAGGTGCGGCGATCGGCTCTCAGATCGGCGGCGGCACCGGGGAGCGGATCGCAGCCGGCGTCGCGGGTGCGGCCATCGGCGGCCTGATCGGCAACCGCATTGGCGCCGGCATGGACGACGAGGACAAGCGGCGCGCCTATTACGCGCAGGTCGAGGCGCTGGACCGCGGTGCATCCGGGGCGCCGGTCGCGTGGGAAAATCCGGATTCGGGACGCCGCGGAACCATCGTGCCGGGTCCGCAATATGACCGTCGCGGCGCGCAATGCCGCAGCTTCACCCACACCATCTATATCGACGGACGGCCTCAGGTTGCGCGCGGCGATGCCTGCCGCAACCCGGACGGAACCTGGCAGCTGGTTTAATTCGCCGCGTTCGATCGTGTCTAACCGGTTCTTAACGCCGCCGCGCTAGAGCTTGTGTTCCGGGTACAAGCGGTGAGTGGTGCGTATGGCCGACGGGCTTCTCGTCGAGCGTTTGCGACAATATCTCAAGGATCTCAGTCCTGAGGCGCGCACGCTGTTGATGACCGAGCTTGAGCGCGGTCTGCTGCGCGGCGAAGATATGCCGGGCGCAGAACTGGTCCTGCAGGAATTGCGGCGCAACGCCCGGGACGTTGTCCGCCCGAAACGTCCCGGCACGCTGGCGCGCCTGTTCTTTCAGCCGCTCGAGCCGATCCTGGTCGACGATTCCGCAACCCATAATCATCCCGGCCGGGTGGCGCGGGTGGTGCTCGATCCAGTCTGGGACTGGATCTGTCGCGACCTGATGCCCGGCGAAGCCAAGGCGGTGACCGATCAGGTCGCGTTGGCGTTCGAGGATGGCGAGTCCGAGCGCGCCGAAGACATTGCGCGTGCGTTCCAGGATCGTGTCGCCATCCGGATCCAGGAGGTGCTGACCGCTGCGCGCTCCGACGACAAGGTGCGGCGGAAGCTTTCCGGTCAGATCGGCACGCCGCGTCCGATCGAGGACGCGACCGCGATCCTGAATGTCATCATGGCCCGCGACACGCTTGCGGCCTTCGGCTCGCAATTGCCGAATCACATCAAGAATTTCGACGAGAACACCGTCACCACCGTGAAGGCGATGATCGATGCCCCGACCGCCGGCGGCCCGACGCTGTTCGTCTATGTGCTGGTGATGACCATGAGCCGGCTGGCGTCGCCGTGGCAGTTGATCCGGCTCGCCGTCCGGGCAGCGGGCAGCGACAATGCGACCCGGATCGCCGAAACGCCCTACGCCGTGACCGTCGACATTGTGCTCGCCGAAGTTCAGCGCATGATCCGGGAACTCAAGGCCGAGCTTCGTTCCGGACGCGGGCTTGCGGTGGGTGCGCTGCTGAAGAGCATTCACGACGCCTCCCGCGGATTGCGGTCCGAGATCAATTTCGCCCATGAATCGCCATGGGGCCGCGGCCTGGCGGCCTTGCGGGCGCAGGTGTCCGACCTGCTAAAAGGCGAGATCGAAACCCTTCCGGGCCGCGTGCGCAGGCTCCTGCGCCCCCGGCCGATCAAGGAAATCGCGCCGAATTCCACGCTCGATCAGAACGACGTTACCGAGACCGAAGCGCAGATCGAGTTCGTCAACACTTGCAGGGCCTATGCCGGCGAGCTCGCGCTCAGCGAGTTGACCACGCGGACATGGTCCGACCTCGAACATTATCTCGATCCCGCGACCGCCTCTCTGGTCGAGAATCTGCGTGCGGCGGGGGAATCCGACCGTCTGTTCCGGCAATCGCAGCTCGATGCCGCTGTGCGCTTCTGCCGCAAGGTGTTCGGCGACGAATATGCCGCACTTCTGCTCAAGGCGCGGGATGTGGCGGCGCGCGACGTGGCGGCTGCGGCCGAGCGCAAGGCCGCGAAAGGCTGAACCCGCCAGTCTCCGCCGCTTCGGGAGGTTCCGGGCCGCGGCTCGAACGCCGGTTCCCCAGGACCAGTGGGCAAGTCCGCGGATCGTCCGGGCGGTAGCCTGCGGCTCCGATCACCGGATCGGTATTTTGTACGCCGCCCGTGGGTGATGTAAACCCACCGGCATGAGCCTCTATCTGATCCTCGCCCTGATGACGGCGGTCGCCATTTTCGCGGTGCTGTGGCCGCTGTCGCGCGAGCAGCAAACGGCTGGCGCCGGCGGTCAGGAAGTCGAGGTCTATCGCGACCAGCTCGAGGAGATCGAGCGCGACCGCAAGGCCGGGCTGATTGGAGACAGCGACGCGGAAGCGGCGCGAGTCGAAATCTCAAGACGGCTGCTCGCCGCTGCCGACTCGTCCGGCAAGCCGGGCTCGTCGCCGTCGTCGTCCCCGGTCTGGCGCAGGCGCGCCGCGGCTCTGATCGCGCTGCTGGTGCTGCCGGCCTTGTCCGCAGCCCTTTATATCACGCACGGTTCCCCACAATTGCCGGGCGCTCCGCTGGCGGGCCGGCTCAACGCTCCGCTGGAAAACCGTTCGATCGAGAGCATGGTGGCGCAGGTCGAGGCGCATCTGGAGAAAAATCCGAACGACGGTCAGGGGTGGCAGGTCGTGGCGCCAGTCTACATGCGGATGGGCCGTTTCAGCGACGCGGTCCGGGCACGAGCACAGACCATCCGCCTGCTGGGCTCGAACGCCGATCGGGAGGCCGATCTCGGCGAGGCGCAGGTCGCCGCTGCGAACGGCGTTGTGACGGCGGACGCCAAGGCGACGTTCGAGCGCGCGCTCAACGCGGATGCCGGAAATCTCAAGGCGCAGTACTTCACGGCACTTGCCGCCGAGCAGGACGGTCGGCCGGAGGACGCGGCGCGGATCTGGCGCGTTATGCTCGAGCGGGCGCCGCCCAATGCGCCGTTCCGCACACTCATCCAGCAGTCGCTGGCGCGGGTGGACCCCAAAGCTGCCGAACAAAAATCTGCCGAAACGAAGCCCGGCGACTCCAAGTCCGCCGCGGCGATCGAACCGAACGCCGCGCCGCCGGGACCAAGTCAGGAAGACATGGCGGCGGCCCAGCAAATGACGCCGGAACAGCGGCAGGAGATGATCCGCGGGATGGTCGACCGGCTGGCCGAGCGGCTGAAGACGGATTCGTCGGATTTCGAAGGCTGGTTGCGGCTGGTGCGCGCCTATGCCGTGATGGGTGACAGGGACAAGGCGCGCGAAGCCTTTGTCTCCGCGCGCAACACCATCGGCGATGACGCGGACAAGCGTAAGCGGCTGGACGATCTTGCAAAGGGGCTCGGCATTGAAGGGTAACGTGACATGACCCGCAAGCAGCGGCGTCTGGTTCTGATCGGATCGAGCCTCGTGGTGCTCGCATTCGCCGTTGGGCTGGTGCTCACGGCGATGCGCGATTCCATCGTGTTCTTCAATTCGCCCACCGACGTGGTCGAGAAGAAGGTGCAGGCCGGCACCCGCATCAGGCTCGGCGGACTGGTTCAGCCCGGCACGGTCATCCGCAAGGACGTCGATGCGACCTTCGACATCAGCGACGGCAAGAACGTGGTGCGCGTCAGCTATCGCGGCATCCTTCCCGACCTGTTCCGGGAAGGGCAGGGCGTGGTGACGGAAGGCACGCTGATCGACGCGACGTCTTTCCGCGCCGATAGCGTGCTCGCCAAGCACGACGAGAATTACATGCCCAAGGAGGTGGCCGACGCGCTGAAGAAGCAGGGCCACTGGAAGGACGATTACGGCAAGACGCCGGGAGGGGCGAAGAAATGATCGCAGAGATCGGGCATTACGCGCTGGTCCTCGCGCTGGCGCTCTCGCTCATCCAGGGCACGCTGCCGATCGTCGGCGCGCGGCTGAACGATCGTCTGCTGATGGGAATTGCCGAGCCGGTGGCGCTGGTGCAGTTCCTGTTCGTCGCGGTGTCGTTCGCGGCGCTGACGGCACTCTACGTGACGTCCGATTTCTCGGTCATCAATGTCTATGAGAACTCGCATTCGGCCAAGCCGATGCTCTATAAAATCACCGGCGTGTGGGGCAACCATGAAGGCTCCATGCTGCTGTGGGTGCTGATCCTGGCGCTGTTCGGCGCGCTGGTGGCGCTGTTCAGCCGCAACCTGCCGCAGACGCTGCGCGCCAATGTGCTGGGCGTGCAGGCCTGGATCGCTTCGGCCTTCTTCCTTTTCATCCTGGCGACGTCGAATCCGTTCGCGCGCATCGCCCGTGCGCCGTTCGAGGGCCGCGACCTCAACCCGGTGCTGCAGGATATCGGGCTCGCGGTGCATCCGCCGCTGCTCTATCTCGGTTATGTCGGGTTCTCGATCTCGTTCTCGTTTGCGGTCGCGGCGTTGATCGAAGGCCGGATCGATGCCGCCTGGGCGCGCTGGGTGCGGCCCTGGACACTGGCGGCCTGGTGTTTTCTCACGCTTGGAATTTCGATGGGCTCCTACTGGGCCTATTACGAACTCGGCTGGGGTGGCTGGTGGTTCTGGGACCCGGTCGAAAACGCGTCACTGATGCCATGGATCTCCGGCACGGCGCTGCTGCATTCGGCGGTGGTGATGGAGAAGCGCAACGCGCTGAAGGTCTGGACCATCCTGCTGGCGATCCTGACGTTTTCGTTATCGCTGCTCGGCACTTTCCTGGTCCGCTCCGGCGTGCTGACATCGGTGCATACCTTCGCCACCGATCCGTCGCGCGGCACTTTCATCCTGATGATCCTGATCTTCTTCATCGGCGGCTCGCTTGCGCTTTATGCATGGCGGGCTTCCGCGTTGAAACAGGGCGGACTATTCGCGCCGATCTCGCGCGAGGGTGCGCTAGTGCTCAACAATCTGCTGCTGACCACCGCCTGCGCCACCGTATTCGTCGGCACGCTTTATCCGCTGGCGCTGGAGGCGCTGACCGGCGACAAGATTTCAGTGGGGGCGCCGTTCTTCAATGCCACCTTCGGTCCGCTGTTCCTGCCGCTGATGATCGCGATGCCGTTCGGACCGCTGCTGGCCTGGAAGCGGGGCGATCTTTACGGCGCCGCGCAGCGGCTGACCCTGGCTTTCGCCGTCGCGCTGGTCGCAATGGGCGCGACCTTCGCGATCACGCAGGGCGGGCCGGTGCTGGCGCCGTTCCTGATCGGAGTCGCGTTCTTCTCGATGACCGGCGCGCTCATCGATCTCGGTGAACGCATCCAGCTGTTCCGCCAGTCCTTCGGCGTATCGATGCGAAGGCTTGCCGGGCTGCCGCGTTCGGCGATCGGGACCGCCATCGCGCATTTTGGACTCGGCGTGTGTCTTCTCGGGATTGCGTCCGAGGCCTATTACGGCGCCGAGCGCATTCTCTCGATGAGGCCCGGACAAACCGTCGCGGTTCGCGGCTACGATCTCACCTTCGACAACCTCGTCTCGCGGCCGGGCCCGAACTACAGCGAACTGGTGGCAAAGTTCACCGTGAAGTCCGGTGGGGACACCATCGGCGTGATGGAGCCATCGAAGCGCACCTTCGCCGCTCGCAAATCCTCGACCACGGAGGCGGCGCTTCTGACACGCGGCTTCAGCCAGCTCTATCTCTCGCTCGGCGATGCCGGCGAGGACGGTTCGATTGCCGTGCGGCTCTATCACAAGCCGCTGGTGCTGCTGATCTGGCTCGGCACGGTGGTGATGGTGATCGGCGGCGCGTTCTCGCTGTCCGACCGTCGATTGCGGGTCGGTGCGCCGCGTGCGGCGCGTCGACCGAAACTGCAGCCCGCGGAGTGACCATGCGTGCATATGCGCGGGCTTTCGGTTTTGCCGTCGCAATAAGCGTGGCGCTGCTGGCGGCGCCGGTTCATGCGGTGCAGCCCGATGAAGTCTTGCCCGATCCGAAACTCGAAGAGCGCGCCCGCAACCTGTCGCGCGAATTGCGCTGCATGGTGTGCCAGAACCAGTCGATCGACGATTCCGATGCGCCGCTGGCGCGCGATCTGCGGCTGCTGGTGCGCGAACGCCTGACCGCCGGCGACAGCGACAAGCAGGTGATGGACTTCCTCACCACGCGATACGGCGATTTCGTGCTGCTCAACCCGCCGATGAATGCCAAGACCTTCCTGTTATGGGCGTTGCCCTCCGGTTTGCTGGTCCTCGGTGGAATCGTGATGGTGCTGGCGATGCGCCGGCGCAGCGAGGTTGCGGCAGGTGCGTCGGCGGCGCTGACGGCCGAGGAAGAACGCAAGGTCGCCTCGCTGCTGGAGAGCGATCCTCGGACCAAACTTTAGTTCAGCACATTGCCGCAATTACTGATAATGGCCTGCATAACAGCAGTTCCTTGTGATCGCTTTCCGTCGTCGTCGATGTAGCGCACGCTGTAGGTGACCCGGACGCTTTTCGCGGCACGGCCAAAGACCTCGTGCCACCAGCTCAACATCGTTGACGAGCGATCATGCGGCACGATCTTGCAGCAATCTGGGTTCAGCCGGCGGAATTCTTCCTTGTCACGGTACCGGATCTGGTTCTTGGGTGCGAATTGCGCGTATCCGCCGGTCGGCGTTTCCGAAACGTGGACAGGCATCTTTATTGCTTCATCGATCGCAACGTCGATTGCTTCCTCATCGGATAGAAAGCCGATCTTGTAATGGGGAATGCCGCCGTCGCGCGGTTTCGCGCACACTCCAAAGCCATTGTACAAAAGCATCGCGGGAAAGCAGATCACAGCCGCTATGGTGACCACGACGGTGCTTCTGGACATTTGACGGCCCGAGTCCTGTGCCGAGCAACCTAAGGCGGCCGATGTTAACCAGCAGACAATGATGCGAATCGGCGCGTGGAGGACCTTTTCGGAAAGCATCAGACATTTTTCACGCAATCGTATGTCGTGAAGGTTGATCAAAAAACAGCCGAAATATGATCTAAGTATATGAAGTTTATGAGTTTATGGCCTCACGCGCCATTACCAAAGTTTAATCCGCCCGACAGGTGGCTGTAAGGCGCGAACCCCCATCTTCACTCACGAACGGCGCCGGGATTCGTCCAGTCGAGGCCCCCCGGCACGTCGCGAAATTAGGAAGATGGAGTGAACCCTATGACCTCAACAACGCCTCCCAGCCCGGGCGGCTTCTTGCGTGGACGCCGGGCCTTGTTGCTCGGCACGACGATTGCGAGCCTCGGTGCGGCGGCCCTGTTTGTTGCGCCCGATGCGGCGCGCCATGCGGCCGTTGCGCAGAACGTGACTCAGCAGGCGCAGACCGTGCAGCGCCCCGTCGGTTTTGCCGACATCGTCGAGAAGGTGAAGCCGGCTGTTATCTCCGTCCGCGTCAAGGTGAACGCAGGCACGCAGAATTCCTCGTTCGAAGGCGCGCAAGGCCAGTTGCCGCAGGGCTTCGAGCGCTTCTTTCGCCGCTTCGGCGAAGACATGAACCCGGATATGCCGAACCGCGGCATGCCGGACATGCAGCAGCGCGGTCCGCGTCAGCGCACCTCCGGCCAGGGCTCCGGCTTCTTCATCTCGGCCGACGGCTATGCGGTGACCAATAACCACGTGGTCGATCGCGCTGAAGAGGTCGAGGTCCAGACCGACGACGGCAAGACCTATTCGGCGAAGGTCATCGGCACCGATCCGCGTACCGATCTGGCGCTGATCAAGGTCGACGGCAAAAACTTCCCGTTTGCCAAGCTTGCCGGCCACGCGCCGCGCATCGGTGACTGGGTGCTGGCTGTCGGCAATCCGTTCGGCCTGTCCTCGACCGTGACGGCGGGCATCGTGTCGGCACGCGGCCGTGACATCGGCGCGGGCCCGTATGACGACTTCCTGCAGATCGACGCCCCGGTGAACAAGGGTAACTCGGGCGGCCCGACCTTCGACATCGACGGCAACGTCGTCGGCGTCAACACGGCGATCTTCTCGCCGTCGGGCGGCAACGTCGGCATTGCCTTCGCGATCCCGGCATCGACCGTGGACTCGGTGGTGACACAGCTGCGCGACAAGGGCTCGGTGACCCGCGGGTGGATCGGCGTCCAGATCCAGCCGGTGACCAAGGATATCGCCGACAGCATGGGCCTGAAGAACACGGATGGTGCGCTTGTCGCCGAACCGGCGCCGAACAGCCCGGCGGTGAAGGCCGGCATCCAGTCCGGTGACGTGATCGTTGCGGTCAACGGCGAGCGTATCGCCAATGCCCGCGAGCTCTCGCGTCGCATCGGTTCGATGTCGCCTGGCAACTCCGTCAAGCTGACGCTGCTGAAGGGTGGTTCGGAACGGACCGTCAACCTGACGCTCGGTGAATTGCCGGCTCAGGCCGGTCTCGACCGCCGCGGTGGCGAAGAGCGCGGTGGTCCGGCTCAGGAAGAAATGACGCTCGGTCTGCAGCTTGCGCCGGCCGCGTCGGTTGCTGGTTCCGGTGACGAGGGTGTTGTTGTCACCCGCGTGCTGCCGAACAGCCCCGCCGGTGAGCGTGGCTTCAAGACCGGCGACGTGATCCTCGAAGTCGCGGGCAAGGCGGTGTCCAACCCGGCCGAGGTCCGCAAGGCTCTCGAGAGCGCGCGCGGCGATAACAAGCGCACCGTGCTGATGCGCGTGAAGTCGGGTGAGGGCACCCGCTTCGTCGCGCTGCCTGCCGGCCGCGCCTAACGAAATCGCCCGCGGCGCTTGCCGTCGCGGGCAACGCGAAAGGGACGTGTCTCCGGCTACCGTCGCCCCCGCCGGTGCCACGAAACCCTGGGGACGGGCGAAAGCCCGTCCCCACCAATAAAAGAGGGACGGGCGCAAACCCGTCCCCACCAGACACGGGACCGGCGCAAGCCTGTCCAAGCCAAGCACGAGACGGGCCTCGAAATCCGATCTCGTGAACCTAACCCTCGAAACCCGGCTACCGTCGCCCCTGCCGGATCGGGGTCAGCTGAGGGGGTGGCGGAGTAGCGTTAAGAGTCGCCGCCCCCTCATGCCCATTCATTCAAATCCCGCCGAGCTTGCAAATTCCCTCGTAACAGGCGATTCCGTCCTGGATGCCGCCACGGGGCAACATGACATCATGCGCCTGCTGATAATCGAGGACGACCGCGACGCCGCGGACTACCTCGTCCGCGCCTTTCGCGAGACCGGCCACGTCGCCGACCACGCTGCCGACGGCGAGGAGGGTCTGGCGATGGCACTCGACGGCGATTACGACGTCCTGATCGTCGACCGCATGCTGCCGAAGCGTGACGGACTTTCCGTTATCGGCGAGTTGCGCACGAAGAAGGTCGAGACGCCGGTTCTGATCCTGTCGGCACTCGGCCAGGTCGACGACCGGGTCAAGGGCTTGCGCGCCGGCGGCGACGATTATCTCCCCAAGCCATATTCGTTCTCGGAACTGCTCGCGCGCATCGAGGTGCTGGCGCGCCGGAGAGGTGGCCGCAACGAGGAGACGGTCTATCGCGTCGGCGATCTCGAACTCGACCGGCTTTCGCACAGGGTCACGCGCGGCAAGGACGAGGTGGTGCTGCAGCCCCGCGAATTCAGGCTGCTCGAATATCTGATGAAGCATGCCGGTCAGGTGGTGACACGGACCATGTTGCTGGAGAATGTCTGGGACTATCACTTCGATCCGCAGACCAACGTCATCGACGTGCATATCTCCCGCCTGCGCTCCAAGATCGACAAGGGCTTCGCGCAACCGCTCCTGCATACGATCCGCGGTGCCGGTTACATGATCCGCGACGGGTCGCGGACCTGACGCTCGTCGAGGGCGCGGGGTGCTTTTGAGGCGCGGCAGAGCGGGCGCGCGGTTGATGATGACGGCGCTGGGCAAGCTGTTTCGAACGACGGCGTTCAAACTGACGCTCGTCTATCTCACCGTGTTCGCTTTGTTCGCGGTGTTTCTGCTCGGCTATTTCGCTCTCAACACCAAGCGGCTGTTCACCGAGCAGGTGACCGAGGTGGTCAATGCCGAGATCACCGGGCTCGTCGACCACTTCAACGCGGGCGGAATCCGGCGACTGACGCTGGTCGTCGAAGCGCGGTCCCGCCGTCCCGGTTCAAGTCTCTACCTCGTCACTACGCCCGCGGCTGACGGACTTGCCGGCAATGTCGGCTCGTTGCCGACCGGCGCAATGGACAAACAGGGCTGGACGGAAACCATCTACCGGCGGATCGAGGAGGGCGATAGTTCGGATCTTCATCGGGCGCTGGCGCGAGTCTACCATCTTCCCGGTGGGTTCAAGCTTCTGGTGGGGCGCGACCTCGACGAGCGGGACCGGCTGTTCCAGGTGGTTCTCGATGCCGGCAAATGGTCGGCCGCCGTGGTCATCGTGCTTGGGTTGATCGGCGGTTTCTTCGTCGCACGGCGCGTGCTCGCCCGTGTCGACGCAATGACCGAGACGACGCGCACGATCATGGGCGGAAATCTTTCGGGCCGTTTGCCGATCGCCGGCAGCGGCGATGAGATCGACCGTCTCGCGCATAATCTCAACGAGATGCTCGACCGGATTGAGGCGCTGATGCGGGGGCTGAAGGAAGTCTCCGACAATATCGCGCATGACCTGAAGACGCCGCTCACCAGGCTGCGCAACCGTGCAGAAGAGGCATTGCGAACGGCCAGCAGCGAGAAGGATTACCGCGCGGCGCTCGAAGGGACGATCGAAGAGTCGGATTCGCTGATCAAGACCTTCAACGCGCTGCTGATGATCGCACGCGCCGAATCCGGCCAGGCGCGCGACAACATGCTCGACTTCGATGCAGCGGAAGCAGCCCATGGCGTCGGCGAGCTCTACGAGCCGCTCGCAGAAGAGCAGGGCTTGACGCTCGATGTCGATGCGCCGGGCGCGGTGCCGCTACGGGGCAACCGCGAACTGATCAGCCAGGCTCTCGCCAATCTCGTCGACAACGCGATCAAATATGCCGGGCCTGCCGCAAGGGCCAGCGGCACGCCGTCGAGCGTAACGGTATCGGCCCGCAACGAGGGCGACCGGGTGTTGCTCAGTGTCGGCGATCGTGGCCCGGGGATAGCGGAGGGCGACCGCAGCCGCGCAGTCGAGCGTTTCGTCCGGCTGGAAAAGAGCCGCACAATTCCTGGATCCGGATTGGGACTCAGTCTTGCTGCCGCGGTCGCGCGGCTGCATGGCGGCGAATTGCGGCTCGAAGACCATGCACCGGGTTTGCTTGCCGTTCTGGTGCTGCCGCGTGGTGGGCCGCAAGCCGCCGCAACCGCGCCGGTTCCCGGCGCCGCGGACGATCCGAACAGAGCATAATCACCGCGAGCATGCCTGCTGCGAGTTTGCGGCGGTGCACCAAAAGCGGATAATGAGTGAGGCTGCTGTGCGAGATGTCGCCGCGTAGCCGTCGCCTCTCCCAATTTGCCGCAAGCTGGTCTATGCCCAAGCCGATGATTCAAGGCGCGGCTGCCGGGCAGCAAATCACCGAAGACTTTTCGTCCGCCGGCACCCTGGCTGCGCGGATTGTCGATGTTCCATTTCTGCCCGAGCCGGAACAGAGCCTCGCGAGGCTGGAGGACTGGCGGTCCGGGCTCGGCGGAGCGCCTGAAGCAGAGGCGCTGCGCGCGATTTTCGAAGCGTCGCCAAGGGCGCGCGATCTGATCGCCGGCCTGTTCGAATATTCGCCCCATCTCACCGATCTCGTCCGCGCCGATGCCGGCCGGCTGGTCCGGCTTCTCGGCGTCAATCCCGAAAGCCATCTGCAGGGCTTGCTCGCAAATGTCGTCGGTGCGCTGTCCGCAATGTCCGACGAGAGCGAGGCCATGGGGTTGCTCCGGCGAACCAAGTCGGAAGCCGCACTACTGCTCTCGATCGCCGATATCGGAGGCGTCTGGCCAGTGCTGCAGGTCACGCGCGGACTGACCGAGCTCGCGGACCGCATGGTGCAGGGCGCGGTGCGCTTCCTTCTCAACGATGCGGTGCGGCGAGGCCGGCTTACGCCCGCCGACCCGGCCGAGCCCGAGCGTGGCTCCGGCTATATTGTGCTTGCCATGGGCAAGATGGGTGCGTTCGAGCTGAATTACTCGAGCGATATCGATCTCATCGTCTTCTACGATCCGGAGGCGCCCGCAATCCCGGATGAGACCGAGGCATCCGCGCTCTACATCCGGGTGACTCGCGGGCTGGTGAAGCTGCTGCAGGAGCGAACCGCCGACGGCTACGTGTTTCGCGTCGACCTGCGGCTGCGCCCGGATCCCGCCTCCACCCAGGTGGCGATCTCGGTTCCCGCGGCGCTGGATTACTACGAACATCGCGGCCAGAACTGGGAACGCTCGGCGATGATCAAGGCGCGTCCCTGCGCCGGCGACATCGCCGCGGGCGAAACGCTGCTCAAGGCGCTGTCGCCGTTCGTCTGGCGCAAATATATGGATTTCGCCGCGCTGGCGGACATCCACGCGATGAAGCGGCAGATCCACGCCTATCGCGGTCATGGCGAAATCGCCGTCGCCGGTCACAACATCAAGCTCGGTCGCGGCGGCATCCGCGAGATCGAGTTCTTCGTCCAGACTCAGCAATTGATCGCCGGCGGCCGCCATCCCGAGCTGCGCGATCTGCGTACACTCACCACGCTTGCTGCACTCGCCGATGGGCAATGGGTCAGCGGCCTGGCCGAGCGCGAACTCGAAGCGGCCTATCTGTTCCTGCGGCGCGTCGAACACCGGCTGCAGATGGTCGCGGATGAGCAGACCCATACCTTGCCGGCCGGCGATTCCGAGCTTCAGAGATTCGTGCGTTTCCTCGGCTACGACGATACGCCATCGTTCTCGGATGTGCTGCTGCTCCACCTGCGCAATGTACAGCAGCACTATTCGCGGCTGTTCGAGCCGGTGGTTCAGGCTCCCGAAACGACGCTGCAATTTCTTCCCGATCAGGATAGTCGCGATACACTGGATCGCCTTTCGGCGATGGGATTTCGCAATCCGCTGGAAATCTCGGAACTAGTGCGGGGCTGGCTGGGCGGGAAATATCTTGCGCTGCGCAGCGAGTTTGCCCGCGCTCAACTGCGCTTGTTGGTGCCCTCCCTGATCGAGCACTTGGCGCGCAGCGAAAACCGCGAGCAGGCGGTTCTCTCCTTCGACAAATTCCTGGCCGGACTGCATGCGACGGGCGGCGCGCGGCTGATCTCACTGCTCCTGCAAAACCCCGATCTGCTGGCGCTGGTTGCCTTGATGCTCGGCACCGCGCCGCGGCTTGCCGATATCCTCGCCCATCAACCGCAGGTCATGGATGCGCTGATCGATCCGGCATTTTTCGGCGCGTTGCCCGATACGGATACGCTCGGCAACGAGTTGGCCCGCTCGCTCGACCAGTCCGTTTCGTATGAGGACATGCTGGACCGGCTACGCCTGTTCGGGCAGGAGCACATGTTCCTGATCGGCGTGCGCATTCTTTCGGGCACGGTTTCGGCGGAGCAGGCGGGAGAGGCTTTCGCGCGGCTTGCCGATGTGATCATCAGGGCGTTGCATCGTCAGGTCGAAGATCTTTTTGCCAAGACGCATGGCCGGATCGCCGGCCAGAAGACCGCGCTGCTGGCGCTCGGCAAGCTCGGCGGGCGCGAGATGACCGCCAGCTCCGATCTCGATCTCATCCTGGTCTACGATTTCGACGACGAGCATCCTGAATCGGACGGCGTGCGCCCGCTATACGGTGCGCAATACTTCGCGCGCCTGACCAAGCGGCTGGTCTCGGCGCTGACGTCGCGGACGAATTACGGCGCGCTCTACCATGTCGACATGCGGTTGCGGCCGTCCGGCCGTTCGGGGCCGGTTGCGACCAAGCTCGATTCCTTCCGCGACTATCAAATGACCGATGCCTGGACCTGGGAGCACATGGCGCTGACGCGCGCGCGCGTTGTGTCCGCTGCACCGGAATTCGGCGAAGCGGTCGAGGCGCTGATCCACTCCGTGATCGCACAGGAGCGGGACGCGCGAACGATCGCCGGCGACGCCTACGAGATGCGGATGGCGATCGCGACCGAAAAGGGCGAGGCCGATCGCTGGGACCTCAAATATGCCGCCGGCGGCCTCACCGACATCGAGTTCATCGCGCAATATCTGCAACTCGTGCACGCCGCGCAACATCCGGAGATTCTCGATCCCTCGACGGCGCGTGTGCTCGAACGCGCAGCCCGGATCGGATTGCTGTCGGCGGAAGATTCCGAGGTGCTGCGTCCGGCGGTTCAGCTCTATCAAAATCTCAGCCAGATCCTGCGGCTCTGCCTGTCGGGCGCATTCGATCCGAAAAAGACCGATCCCGGTTTGTTGAGGCTGCTGGCGCGCGCAGCCGACGTTCCGGATTTCGCAACGCTCGATGCCTATGTGATCGAGACACAGGCGCGGGTGCGAAAGCGCTTCGAGGTGCTGCTCGGCCCCGGGGATTAGGTTCGCTCCCTGGCGACCCAGCCATAAGCTCAGAGCGGCAGAAGCTGTTGAGCCTCGGTTTCGTCGAAGACCCGCCGGCCAGCAGGAAGGCGCACGAGCACCGTCGTGCCGCGTCCGGGCACCGAGCGGATGCGCATCATGCCGCCATGCAAGGCGATCAGGGACTTGGCAATGGCAAGGCCGAGTCCCGAGCCGTGCTGGGTTTTGGTCAGCTGACTTTCGACCTGTTCGAAGGGAACGCCAAGCTTTTGCAACGCGTCCGGCGCAATACCGATTCCCGAATCGCTGATCGCGATCGACACGCAGCCGCCGGCGCGACGTCCGCGTACGGACACATGGCCGCCGGGACCGGTGAACTTGACGGCGTTCGACAGGAGGTTCAGCGCGATCTGTTTGAGCGCGCGCCGGTCCGCGAGGGCGATGATATCTGGTGCAATGCGCGAAGACAGCGTCAGCCCTTTTTCTTCCGCTCGCGTGGATACCACCCGCAATGAATCGGAGAGAATATCCTCGATCACAACGTCTTCAAGCTCGAGCTTCATCCGCCCGGCCTCGATTTTCGACATATCGAGGACGTCGTTGATCACGTCGAGAAGGTACTGCCCGCTCTGATGGATGTCCCGACAATATTCATGGTATTTGTCGACACCGAGCTTGCCGAACATTCCCTTCTCCATGATTTCGGAGAAGCCGATGATCGCATTGAGCGGCGTCCGTAGTTCGTGGCTCATGTTGGCCAGGAATTTCGACTTGGCCTGATTGGCGTCTTCTGCCCGGGTTTTTTCCGCCGCATATTTTTCGGCGAGATCCTGAAGCTGTTGCTTCGATTGACGCAGATCCTCGACCGTCGCCAGCAGGCGGGTTTCGCTGTTCTTCAGCTTGCGTTCGTGCTGCTTCAACCGGGTGACGTTGGTGCCGACCGAAACATAGCCGCCGTCCTTGGTGCGCCGTTCACTGAACAGCCAGTGGCCGTCATCCAGTTGCGCCTCGAATGACCGGGCGCCGGGAAGATCGGGGCTGACCAGCGACACATTGCCGAGCTGAAGATTTTCGCGGCCGGCAGCGAGCACGCTCTCGTAGGTGGCGCCAGGGGTTACGAGCTCGTCGGGCAGCTTGTGCAGTTCCTGGAAATTCGAATTGCACAGCACCAGCCGGTTGTCGGAATCCCACAGCACGAAGGCCTCCGGAATGGTTTCGATCGCGTCGCGCAATCGCATGTCGGCTGCGGTGGTGCGCTCGACCAGGGTCTTCTGCTCCGTGACGTCGACCGCGATCCCGATCAGATGCAGGC
Source organism: Pseudorhodoplanes sp. (assembly GCF_059499825.1). Classification (NCBI taxonomy): domain Bacteria; kingdom Pseudomonadati; phylum Pseudomonadota; class Alphaproteobacteria; order Hyphomicrobiales; genus Pseudorhodoplanes; species Pseudorhodoplanes sp. The sequence goes on along the minus strand of NZ_JCABZI010000002.1, from coordinate 253,715 downwards.
CGGGTTCGCCCGGCTGGCGGACCACCTCGCAGCGCACGCGCAGCCACACCCAGCGGCCGTTGGCGTGCAGCATGCGGAAGTCGTGATCGATCGCATTCAGCTTCGCATCCGCGACCTGGGTGGCCAATTCGTAGAGGTCGATGTCGTCCGGATGGACGTATTTGTTGATCTCGCCGAAGGTCATCAGGTCGTCGCGGGCGTCCAGCCCGAGGATTGCGAACATCGAGTGTGACCAGAAGATCCGGCCTCGTGCGAGATCCCAGTCCCACAGCCCGCAGCGTCCGCGATTGAGCGCAGTATCGATGCGGCTGCGGACGGTGTCGTAGATGATGTCGGCTTCGCGGGCGCGGGTGGCCTGCCAGTGGAAGGCGAAGCCGAGGATCAGCAGGACAAAGCCGGTGGTTGCCGACAGGGTAACGGTCAGCGCGGTGTCGGAACGCCAGGACGCGAGCGCGTCGTTGCGACGCTGATAGATCGCGATCTGGCCGAGCGGTTCCTGCATGGCGCGGGCTGCAGCCAGTGCGCGCTTGCCGTCCGGCAGCCGGATATCCATGACGCCGGCGCCGGCACCGAGGATGGTGAGAGGCGTATCCCCGAGAATGTCGGTCAGTGGCCGTCCGGTAAAGCCGGCGCCATGCGGGGCGGCGGCGATTATCATGCCTTCGGGGCTGGTCACCAGGATCTGGCGGCCGGCTGCGGTGGTGCGCGGTGTGCGGGCCATGTCGAGTTCGGTCTGCACCCGGCGCCAGACATTGGCGCGGTCGCCCTTGAGCGGGCGCTCGAGACGCTGTGCCAGCACTTCCGCGATGGTCTCGATGTCCTTGGATGCATCGGCCAGCGCGCTGCGGCGATGATCCAGCACCTGCACGAACGCACCGATCGCGATCGTGATCAGGAAGGCGATGATGAGGGCGGGGACTGCGCGCCGCAGAGCCGGCTCAGCAGTCAGCAGTCGTCTGTAAGCGGGCTTTGCGATCGACTGCGCCAATCCCTTGATGGAATCGGAACGCGCAGACGCGTGCGCGGTATCGGCGCGCGCCATGAATATTGCCCCCATGTCGGATTGCTGCCCCTAAAACAACCCATGACCGGGAGGATGTGTGCCGCATCGCGTCCCGAATCGAGAATCATAAGAATCGATGCTGGGTGATTTGTCGAGAGTCCGCGGAGTCAAGAACGTAAATAATTTACTAACATTCCCGCGCTCGCGCCGGACTTCGCGCAAAGCGAGTCCGGCCGCGAGCAGGCAACTTCAATTCGGTGCCAGTGCGCGATTGACGATGTCGCTGACATCGGCCGACAGCGTTGACGCGGTGGCGATCCGCCGCAATGCCGCTTCGGCCTTGCCGCGCCGCACACTCTCAAGCGCACGCCATGACCGGAAGGCTGTCGCGAGGCGTGCGGCCACCTGAGGATTCTTGCTGTCGAGCGCAAGCACCAAGTCTGCGACGAACTCGTAGCCCGCACCGTCGGCGCGGTTGAATTGCGTTGCGTTGCCATGCGCAAAAGAGCCGATCAGCGCGCGGACGCGGTTCGGATTGTTCATGGAAAAAGCCGGATGGGCCGTCAGCTCACGGACGCGATCGAGCGTACCGGCTTCCGGAATCATCGCCTGCAAGCCGAGCCACTTGTCGATGATGAGCGGGTCGCTCTGGTAGCGCTGATAGAAGTCGCGCAGGGCCTCGGTCCGTTCCGGACAATCATGGAATGCGAGCGTCGCCAGCGCGGTCATCCGGTCGGTCATGTTGTTGGCCTGACGGTATTGCGTCATCGCACGCGCGATGGCCGCGGGTTGGCCGGTTGCCGCCATCAGATCGAGCGCAGCATTCTTGAGCGAACGCCGGCCCGCACTGGCGGCATCAGGGCTGTAGGGCGCGCTGCTGGCGAGCTTTTCATACGTGGCGGCCAGAGCCTCACCCAGCGCGCTGCCGATAACGGACCGCAAGTGCGCCCGCGCGGCGAAATTCGCCTGCGGATCGACGTCGCGGCCGAGGTCGCGGGCGATGTCGGATTCGGTTGGCATCGTCAGCGCCAGCGACACGAAGGCCGGCTCGAGCTTTTTGTCGTCCAGGATGGCGGCGAGGGCGGCCGTCAGACCGTCGTCGGTTTCCGCCGGCTTGCCGGCTCGGAGCAGGCCGACGTTCTTGAGCAGCAACCGCGTCGCCAGGGTCTGCAAAGCCTGCCAGCGATTGAACGCGTCGGAGTCACGCGCGGCGAGCCGGTACAGATCCTCGGCCGACAGATTGGTGGTGAGTTTCACCGGGGCGGAGAATTCGCGGTTGATCGAGAGAACCGGACGCTCGGACACGCCCTCATAGACGATGGTTTGCGACGGCCCGGTCAGGGTGATGACGTCGCCGGTCGGTTTGCCGCCGACCTGGAGCGGCAGGTCCGCGCCATCGGCGCCGACCAGCCCCAGTTTCAGCGGGATCACCACCGGCTCCTTCACCGGCTTGCCCGGTGTCGGCGCCAGCGATTGCGACAATTGCAGCGTATAAGTCCTGGCGGCCTGATCGTATTGTCCGTCGGCGATCACGTCCGGAGTACCGGCCTGCGAGTACCAGCGCATGAATTGCGACAGGTCGCGGCCCGAGGCATCGGCGAAACAGCGCACGAACTGCTCGATGGTGGCGGCTTCGCCGTCATGCCGATCGAAATAAAGGTCCATCCCCTTGCGGAACGCGTCGCCGCCGAGCAGCACGCGCAACATGCGAATGACTTCCGCGCCCTTCTCGTAGATCGTGGTGGTGTAGAAGTTGTTGATCTCGTGATAAAGCTCGGGCCGCACCGGATGCGCGAGCGGACCCGCATCCTCGACAAACTGGTGTGAACGGAGATTGCGCACATCGCCGATCCGCTCCACCGCGCGCGAGCGCATGTCGGCAGAAAATTCCTGGTCGCGATAGACCGTAAGGCCTTCCTTCAGGCAGAGCTGGAACCAGTCGCGGCAGGTGATGCGATTGCCGGTCCAGTTGTGGAAATATTCGTGAGCGATGATCGCCTCGATTGCGGCGAAGTCGCCATCCACCGCGGTTTCGGGCGAGGCCAGCACATAGCGATCGTTGAAGACGTTCAGCCCCTTGTTCTCCATCGCCCCCATATTGAAGTCGGACACCGCGACGATCATGAAGATATCGAGATCGTATTCGCGGCCGAAGGCTTCCTCATCCCAGCGCATCGAGCGCTTGAGTGCGTCCATTGCATAGTCGCAGCGGTCTTCCTTGCCCGGCTCGACATAGATCCGCAGCGTCACCTTGCGGCCGGACATGGTAATGAATTCGTCTTCGACACAGCCGAGTGTGCCGCCGACCAGCGCAAAAAGGTAGGACGGCTTCGGAAACGGATCGTGCCACACGGCATAGTGCCGGCCTGCCGGCAACTCACCGCTTTCGATCAGGTTGCCGTTGGCCAGCAGCACCGGTGCCTGCGCTTTGTCGGCCTCGATCCGGGTGGTGTAGACCGCCATGACATCGGGGCGGTCGGGGAAGTAGGTGATGCGGCGGAAGCCTTCCGCCTCGCATTGCGTGCAATAGGTGTTGCTCGACCGGTAAAGGCCCATCAACTGCGTGTTGGCGGACGGATCGACGGTGGTCTCGATGGTCAGCGTGAACGGACGCTGCGGCGGCTGCGCGATGGTGAGGCGATCCGGGGTCGCGACGAACGAAGCCGCCGGCAGCGGCTGGCCATCGACGAGGATAGAGTCCAGCGTCAGGCCGTCGCCATCGAAGACGATGGGGGCGGGCGCCGTGTCCGGATTGGGCCGCAGGCGAAGTTCCGAGCGGACCCGGCTTGCGGTCGGATGCAGTGAGACGTCGAGCCGAACCTCGTCGACTAGCCAGTCGGGAGCGCGATAATCCTGAAGACGAACGGGGCGGGCCTGCTCGGTGCGCATGGAGGGGGCACTTCTTTCGATAAGGTGAAAATTGCAGTCGATTTTGTATCAGGTTGTGACCTGCATATCCGGATTTTGTGTGACCTGATAGAAGGGCCCCAGCCGGCGGGAGCCGGAGACAAAAAACGGGAGGAGTTCATGCGGAAGTTCTGGTCGGCGCTGTTTGCAGCGGCCGCCGTTTTGTTTGTGTCGTCCGTCGCGTCCGCGCAGCAGGGCTATCCGAATCAACTGGTGCGGATTGTGGTGCCGTTCTCGGCCGGCAGCGCCACCGATCTGCTGGCCCGCGCGGTGGCCGACAAGCTCGGCGAGAAGTGGAAGCAGCAGGTGATCGTCGAGAACCGCCCGGGGATCGCCGGAACTGCGTCCGTCGCGAAAAGTGCGGCGGACGGCTACACCCTGATGCTGACCTCGAACGGGCATACGGTTGCAGGCGTCCTGAACAAGAGCCTGCCATTCGATCCGGTAAAAGATTTTGCCGGCATCACACCGGTCGCCTCTGTGCCGCTGGTGCTGATCGTCAATCCGGAACTGCCTGCAAAGACGTTGAAGGAACTCATCGATCTCGCCAAGTCAAAACCCGGTACGCTGAATTTCGCATCTCCCGGCCTCGGCTCGACCACCTTTATCGCGGGCGCGTTGTTTAAGGATGCGGCGAAGCTCGACCTGGTGCATGTGCCCTACAAAGGCGCGCCGGAATCCAACATGAGCGTGGTGCGCGGCGACTCCCACATGTATTTCACCCCGGCCAGCACGGCCCTGGAGCTTGTGCAGTCGGGAAAGGTTCGTGCGCTCGGCGTCGCGACAGACAAGCGGGTCGAATCGATGCCGGATCTGCCGACCCTGAAGGAGGCCGGACTTCCGGGCTTCGTCTATGAATCCTGGTTCGGGCTGTTGGCGCCGGCCGGTACGCCGGCGGGGGTCATCGAAAAGATCAACAAGGATACGGTCGAGATGCTGCAGGACAGGGCCTTGCAGGAGCGCATGGCAAAGCAGGGCGGCGTGGTGGTGGTGACCTCGACACCCAAGCAGTTCGACGAGACCATCAAATCGGATACCGAGCGTTATACCAAGATCTTCCAGGACGCCGGCCTCGCGGCGAAGTAAGCCCGCGCACCACTATAGGATCCTGGACGCCGGGCCGCTTGTGCGGTCCGGCGTTTTTCGTGTTTGGCTCTTCAACGGGGCGGCCCGGCATCCAGATGCGGGCGGACCCTTCGTTCGATGACGGATTGCGCGCGAAGGCGGCCCATGCGGGATCGACTATGCGTTGAGGGTGGAGGTTCAGCGCCGCCTGAAACCGATATAGCCGCCGTCGGCATCGTACAGCATGTCGAAGCCATTGAGCAGGTGGAAGCTGGTATTGACGAAGGTGCGGTCGTCAGCGACGCGCAGATGCGTCGTCGATGGCGCGAGCAGAGAGCCGTCGTCGACCGTGAAGCGATACAGATGAAATCCGGCTTCCGGTCCGCCGACGCCGATCGACACCTCGGTGCCGGGCGCGAGCGATCCGGCTTGCCCTTGAGTCTGCGACTGCGGCAGCGTGATGAACATCGCCGACACGCCGGTATCCATCAGCATCGTGCCGCAGGCGGGCGGGGTCTGTCCGTTGATCGAAATGCAGGCCGGCAGAGGCGCCCAGTCCGGGCGGTCGGCAGCGCGCGAGAGCTTGATATAGCGGAAATCGCCCTGCGTGTTGGCCGGCGTCAACCCGATATGGACGCCTTGCGGCGACAGGATATAGCCGCGCCGTCGTTCGGCGCTCGAGCCAGCGATCCGCAACAGCGGATTTTTGTCCGGCGTGCTCTGGCTCTGGTGATCGCCCTGGCGAGCGGGAACTTTCCGGGTTGCGAAAGGAGGGTGGGGGCACCATAAAGCCCTCAGGTACAAAGACCGTTCGGCAAACCGCTCGACTTGTAATGAACAGCCCGGCACCTCAGGTTCCCGCGGACAGCACGCTGCAGGCGCGGCGTTTTTCCGTTGCACCCATGATGGACTGGACCGATCGTCATTGTCGGTCCTTCCACCGTCTGCTGACGCGCCATGCGCTGCTCTATACCGAGATGGTCACCACCGGCGCGATCCTGCATGGCGACCGGCAGCGGCTGCTGCGCTTCGATGCGGCAGAGCATCCGGTGGCGCTGCAACTCGGCGGGTCCAATCCGCGCGATCTCGCTGAGAGCGCCCGCATCGTCGAGGATTTCGGCTACGACGAGGTCAATCTCAATGTCGGCTGCCCGTCCGATCGCGTGCAGGACGGCCGCTTCGGCGCCTGCCTGATGGCGGAGCCGCAACTCGTTGGTGAATGCGTCGCCGCGATGAAGCAGGCTGTCCGCATGCCGGTTACCGTCAAATGCCGCATCGGCATCGACGAGCAGGATCCCGAAGCTGCGCTCGATGCGCTCACGGCAGCGGTCACCTCGGCAGGCGTCGATGCGTTGACCGTCCATGCCCGCAAGGCATGGCTCAAGGGTCTGTCGCCGCGCGAAAATCGCGATATCCCGCCGCTCGATTACGGCCGTGTCTACCGGCTGAAGGCCGCTTATCCCGATCTGCATATCTCGATCAATGGCGGGGTCGGCTCGATCGAAGCCGCACGCGATCACCTCTTGCACGTCGACGGCGTCATGATGGGCCGCGCCGCCTATCATGAGCCGTGGCGGCTGCTCGCGGCCGATCCCATCCTGTTCGGCGGGGATGCAACCTTCGCCAACCCGAAACAGGCGCTGGAAGCGTTTTTCCCCTATGTCGAACGCGAACTCGCGCAGGGCACCCGCCTGCATGCGATGACGCGGCATGTCCTCGGGCTGTTCCATGCCGTGCCCGGTGCGCGCGCCTTCCGCCGCCACATCGCCGTTCATGCCGTGAAGCCCGATGCCGGCATAGCAGTCCTGCGCGATGCGCTCGCGCTCGTGATGGACACCGGCGCGCCGATGCCGCACACCGCTGCGGCCTGACGCCGGTCGGAGCTCGTTGCCCGGCGTTTCCCCGGAGTAGAGGATATGTTCGGTATTCCCGCCGGCGAGCTTGCCTTGCTTGCGCTCGCGATCGTCATCGGCGGCGTCCTGACCGGACTCCTGGCCGGCCTGTTCGGGGTCGGGGGCGGCGCCATTATCGTGCCGGTGCTGTACGAGATTTTCCGCATTCTCGGCGTTTCCGAAGACATCCGGGTGCAGCTTTGCGTGGGCACCTCGCTTGCGATCATCATCCCGACCTCGATCCGCTCTTATCTGGCGCATCGCGCGCGGGGCACGCTTCCGACGGGCGTGCTGAAAACCTGGATCGTGCCGATCACGGCGGGCGTGATCGTCGGCAGCGTCATTGCGGCGGTGGCGCCGGCGCCCGTGTTCAAGAGCTTTTTCGCCGTCATGGCGTTTCTGCTCGGTCTGAAATTCCTGTTCGCGAAGGATAGCTGGCGGATCTCCGATACGCTTCCGGGCCGGGCGATGATGTGGGTCTACGGTCTCTTCATCGGCTTCTATTCGGCGATGATGGGCGTCGGCGGCGGCGCGGTGTCGACCCTGATCCTCAGCCTTTATGGCCAACCGATCCATACCGCGGTGGGCCTGTCGGCGGGGGTCGGCGTGATCATTTCGCTGATCGGCACTGTGGGCTTCGTCATCGCCGGGCTGCCCTATCAGGCGCTGATGCCGCCATTGTCGATCGGCTATGTATCGCTGCTCGGCGTGGCGCTGATGGCGCCGGTCAGCGCGCTGGTCGCGCCTTACGGCGCCCGCATTGCGCATGCATTATCCCGGCGCAAACTGGAACTCGCGTTCGGGATTTTCCTATGGATCATCGCAATCCGGTTTATCGTGAGCCTGCTGCCTTAGGCTGAGCTTGAGCGATGACGGATACGCCGACCCTCGCGCAAACCGATCATGTGTCGGAATACGGGCGCTGGACCCTGTTCCGGCGCAGGCCCCGTCATGTGCTTGCACCTTACGTGCATGAAATTCAGGGCTATTTCGAAGAGGGAGGCGATGCCATCGTGCGGCGCGAGGTGCCGTCCGGTGTGGTCCCGCTCATTATCGTGTTCGGTCCCGGCTTCACGTTGTGGGATCGGGAGGCTCCGCGATGGCGCCGCCTCGACCGCAGTTTCATCGCCGGGCTACACCGTCACCACTCGCTGGTCGGATCAGCAGGCCGCGCGTTGTGCATGCAGGTCGATTTCACCCCATGGGGCGCGCGCCGATTCCTGCGCACTGACATGGCCGAGCTTGCCGACAGGGTGGTCGACCTCAACGAACTGACCGGAGCATTCGCTGACCGGCTGGAGGAGCGGCTGGCTGAGACCGAAAGCTGGGAGGCGCGCTTCGATCTGGTCGAACGCGCGATCATGCAGCGTATCGGAGAACGTGATGACGAGCCTCTTGCGGCGCAGGCGTGGAGCCGTCTCGCAGCGTCGCATGGCGGGCTGGCGATTGAACATCTGGCACGCGATCTCGATTGCAGCCGAAAGCATCTCGCGATGCTGTTCCGGCGTCATGTCGGCTTGCCGCCCAAAACCATGGCGCGCATCTTTCGCTTCGAGCGGGCGATGCAGCGTCTTGCCGCCGGCCGCTTTCGGAGCCTCGCGGATCTCGCGTCGGATTGCGGCTATGCGGATCAGGCGCATTTCAACCGCGACTTTGCCAGGTTCGCCGGCGAGACGCCGCGCGTCCTCAAGGGGCATATCCTCGCCGACGGAACCGGCGTGATGGCGGATGGACGGTAACAAACGTTCAAGACCGGACGGTGTCCCTGACTTACTCCTTCGCCGAACCGAAGGAGAAAATCATGTCACCGGAAAATGGCAGTACCGTCGTCCCGTGTCTGACTTATCGCAACGCATCGCGGATGATCGACTGGCTGTGCGAGGCGTTCGGGTTCAGACGCCACGCGGTCTACGAGGACGGCGCGGGCGGGATCAGCCATGCGGAACTGACGCTGGGCAACGGCATGATCATGCTGGGATCGGAGCGAGAAGAGGGCGCCTTTGCCATGGTTCAATCGACACCAGCGAAACTCAAGGGCACGACGCAGAGTCCCTATCTTGTGGTGGCGGACGCGGACGACGTGCACAGGCGGGTCGCAGCGATGGGCGGCGAGATCGTGATTGCGATCGAGGACAAGCCCTATGGCGGCAGGGCGTTCTCGTGCCGCGATCCGGAAGGGCATCTGTGGAATGTGGGCACCTACGATCCGTGGGCCCGACCTGCATGACGGTGCGCGCAACCGATCTGCGGCGCATCGCGCTATCGCTGGACGGTACGATCGAGGCGCCGCATGTCGATCGCGCGGCCTTCAAGGTCAAGCGGATTTACGCGACGCTTGCGGCGGATGAACGAAGCGCCAACTTCAAGTTCACGCCCGAAGAGCAGGAATTCAAATGCATGCTGGCGCCGCATGCATTCCAGCCTGTCGCCGGCGGGTGGGGACGACAGGGATGGACCACGGCCACGCTGTCGGAACTGAACCTCGCCGAGCTGCGGCAGGCTCTTGAAATCGCCTGGCGGAACGCCGCGCCGGCGCCACGGAAGCGAAAGCGTTGAGGCGGGCCCTTTAGGGGTAGCCGCGCATGATCAGCTTGTCGCCGCGAACCTCCCAGCTTTCGAGCCGGTTCAGGAAGCTCATGCCGAGAAGGCTGGTGCGTAATTGTCCGGGCTGCGCGATCAGTGCCGGCACCGACCGTTCGACCAGACCGCCGACGCTGACACTGTCGAGGGTAACGGCGGCGGCGCGGGTCTTGCCGTTCGCGGTATCGACGACGACGCTGTAGCTCAGCACTTCGAGCGGCAGACCGGCGGCCTTGGCGGCTTCTTGCGTCAGCACCACGGCGCTCGCGCCGGTATCGAGCACCATGGTAACGGGTCCGCCGTTGACGCTGGTCGAGACGTCGAAGGATCCGCCGCGGCCGCGTGCGAATTCGACCACGCGGCCCCGCGATGCCGCGCGTCCTGGCACCATCTCCGCCATCACCCGGTCGTAGACCCCGCGCAACTCGAACCGGTAGGTGTAGCCGAGCGCCAGCGCGAGGCCGATCACGACCCAGACCAGCGCGATCTGCAACGCCTTGCCGATGCTTTCGCGGAACACCACGAGCGCGCTGCTGCCGAGAAATACCAGCAGCGCGATCTTGAGCGCGAGCGAGGCGAAGTCGTCGGTCGTCAACGGTCCGACGGTGCCGGCGTCGTGCCGTGCGATCAGCACGATGGCCGCCAAGCCAAGGCCGACCAGCAGGAGCCAGAATATCGGGCTGCGCAATGGATTATTCCTTCAGGCCCGGGCCGGCGCGCTTGGTCATGGACAATGCCGCGCGCGACCCGATGGCCGCGATTCGATCCGGCAACAATGCCATGACGCGGCGGCGCTCGCCCTCGGACATGGCGCCCCAGCCGGCGATTTCATCGATGGTGCGGCCACAGCCACGACACAGCCCGGAACCGGGCTCGAGCGCGCAGACCTTCAGACAGGGCGTTTCGATCAAGCGGGTTTGTCGCTGGCATGGGGAGGATAATGGGCTGCAACATATGGCCGGGACAGCGAAAGGCAATGCGGCGGTTATTCGCCGGTCTTGCCCGCGGCCGCTTTGCCGGTCGCGGTCCTGCTCGCGCCGCCACCCCGCTCGATCGCCAGGTGGGGCAGAGGTGAGTCCTTGGGCTGCAACGCGGGCGAGGGCTCCGACAGCGGCGCCAGCGCCGCCATGATTCGTTCCGGCGGCAACGCAATGATCACCTCGGTTCCGACGCGCAATTTCGATTTCAGCGTGAAGCTGCCGCCATGCAGGTCGACCAGGCTCTTGGCGATCGGAAGGCCGAGGCCCGCGCCCTGTTCGGCGGACTTGATCGCGTTCGATCCCTGCCCGAACGATGCCAGCACCACCGGGATTTCGTCTTCGGGAATGCCGGGGCCGCTGTCCTTCACGCTGATATATTGACCGCCGGACGCGGTCCAGCCGATCTTGATCCAGATGTCGCCGCCCTGCGGGGTGAACTTCACAGCGTTGGACAGAAGGTTCAGCGCGATCTGGCGGATCGCGCGTTCGTCCGCCCATACCCGCGGCAGATCCGGTTCGAACACCTCGTGGATGGTGATCTTCCGGTTCTTGGCGCGCAGCTTCATCAGGTGATGGCAGTCCTGCACGACGGTGCCGAGCGAGATCGCTTCCTCGTTCAGCTCGTAACGGCCGGCCTCGATGCGCGACAGGTCGAGAATTTCGTTGATGAGGCCGAGCAGGTGCTGGCCGGAATCGTGGATGTCGTTCGAATAGTCCTTGTAGGCGGCGACCGTATGCGGTCCGAAAATCTCGTTCTTCATCACCTCGGAGAAACCGAGAATGGCGTTCAGCGGGGTGCGCAACTCGTGGCTCATCTGCGCCAGGAAGCGCGACTTTGAGATATTGGCCGCCTCGGCGCGATGGCGCGCCTCGTCGGAAATGGTCTTGGCCTGTTCCAGTTCGCCGATCAGCATGTCCTTTTCGGCGCGGGCCTGCAGCGTCTGCAGCGCGGACGAATAGAGGCGGTGCGCCAGCAGCAGGAAATAGCCTTGCGCCGTCACCGCCATGGTCGCCAGAATGTAATCGTGCAGATTGCCTTTCAGGGCGAAGTTGACCGCGACCGCGCCGGTCACCGGTACCGTTGCGGCGAACACGGCAATCGGCAGCGAGAAAGCCAGCATGCTGGCCACCGCAACAACCAGCAGCATCACGAACAGCATGAATGTGCCGGTGTTGTCCGATACCCCGACCGGCTGTACCAGAATGAACATCCAGGCGAGGCCGAAGAAAAGGTCGAGCAGCACGAAGCGGATGCGCCACGCCTTGACGCTCACGTCAACCGGCGGTGTCGCAAGGAACTGACGGCACTTCGTCACCATGACCGCATGGATCAGCAGCACCGATGCGGTCCAGATGCCGGCGGCGGCCGCACCGGTCCACAGGCTGGACAAAAAGCCGACGGTTGCGACCAGAAGCAGGACGACCAGGGAGGCGGACAGCCGGTTCTGGGCGAACATCCGCAACAATTCGTAGTCGAAGGCCGGGCTCGTACCGCTGGTCGAGGTCAGCCGGTCGCGCGCGTCCCGGACCCGCTGCGACGCCGCACGCCGCCGCTTGGCGGCAGCTTCTTCCCGTGCGTCGCTCGCGTTACTTGTGGTCATACGCGGACCTGAAAGACTTCCCAGACAGACCGTCGCCTCGAAACCGCAATTCGCCCTGATGCGTGGCAGACAAGGCGCGAAAGCCGGATTCGAGGGAAGGCTAGCAACTCATTGATTCCGATGTGGGTTGGGCCAGGAAAAGCCCCCGGCGCCGAGGCGGAGGCGCGAGCGGGGATTTCTGAACCATCACACTGGTCAAGCTCGCTGAAAAACCTTAAGGGCAACCTTAACCAGCTCCGGAAACCGGACTAACCGAGGGTTACACGTGCGGCTCTATGACGGCGGCCGAGCGCCCAATCCGCGGCGCGTCCGGGTGTTCCTAAAGGAGAAGGGGATTTCGGTCCCGATCGCGCCTGTCGACATGGGTGCGATGGAGCACAAGTCGGACCAATATGCCGCGGTCAATCCGCTGCGGCTGGTGCCGGCCCTGCAGCTCGATGACGGGACCGTTATCACCGAGTCGATTGCGATCTGCCGGTATTTCGAGGCGCTTCAGCCTGAGCCAGCGCTCTTCGGAACCGGTCCGGTCGAAATCGCGCTGGTCGAGATGTGGCAGCGCCGGATCGAACTGCACCTTCTGGCCGGCGTTCAGCAGGTGTTCCGGCATCTCCATCCCGGCATGAAAGATCACGAGGTCCCGCAGGTGGCGGCTTGGGGCGAGGCCAACAAGCCGCGGGTGCTCGAATTCCTCGCCCTGCTGGACCAGGAGCTGGCCCATCGCCGCTTTGCCGCAGGAGACCGCTTTTCGGTCGCGGACATTACCGGGCTGATCGCCCTGGATTTCATGCGGGCGGCCAAGCTGTCGGTGCCTGCGGAGTTCACCCACGTCGGGCGCTGGCATGCAGAACTCGCGGCCCGACCCAGCGCCAAAGCCTGATCGGCGACTTTCATTAAGCCTCTGATTGCATTTGTCTTTTTGTTGATCTTGCGGCAGGGCGCTCCAGCGCTGCAGACCTACGCACGAAGGTGTGACCGCGCGCGGACGCTCCCAAGCCTCCATCGTCATCCCGCCGGTGAACCCGGCCCCTAGCGCCTGCGACGAACCTCCAAGTCATTACATTTTGCTCATGGAGGACGTCATGTTTCGGAAGGGGTTCGCGTCGTTCCTGATCGCCGCCGCCGCCACGGCGGCCCTGTCGACCTCCGTGACCGCCCAGGTCCGGACCGCTGCGCTGCAGTCGACCGGCTTTCAACTCGCCCAGGCAGCCCAGGCTGAGAGCCGGGTCGCGCTGGTCATTGGCAATTCCGCCTATCAGGTGAACAAGCCGCTGAATAATCCGGTGAACGACGCCCAGGCGGTGTCGCAGATGCTGAACCAGGCCGGGTTCGAGGTCGTTATGGCGTTCGATCTGACCCGCGATATCATGAAGCAGACCGTCGAAGAGTTCGCCGCCCGCGTTCTCGAAAAGGGTAGCAACACCGTCGCGATGGTCTATTACGCCGGCCACGGCATCCAGGCCGACGGCGAAAACTACCTGATCCCGATCGACGCCAAGTTTTCCGACGAGGACGACCTGCCGGAGCAGGGCGTGAAGCTCGCCGATGTCGTCGCCGCGCTCGAGGCAACCCAGACCAAGGCGCGGATCGTCGTGGTCGATGCCTGCCGCAACAACCCCTTCGGTGGCTCCGCCAACGACGACAATGGCGGCCTCGCTCTCGTCGACGCCCCGGAAGGCGCCCTGATCGCCTATTCGACGGCGCCCGGTACGGTGGCTTTCGACGGTCTGGGCAAGCACAGCCCGTATGCGGCGGCCTTCATGCGCACCGCGCGCACCCCCAACCTGCCGGTCGAGCAGGTGTTCAAGAAGGTGCGCCTGCTGGTCAACGACTCCACCGACAAGAAGCAGACCCCGTGGGACAGCGCGCGGCTCAACACCGAATTCGTGTTCTTTGCCAGTGCGGACGCCGCGGCTCCGGCGGTCGTGCCGGTCAGGGTCGCGGTGGCCGAGCTTGGATCACGTCCCGTGCGTCAGGCCTACGAGATCGCGATCGCGGAAGACTCCGAGGACTATTACGAGGAATTCGTCCGCGTCTACGGCGCCGATCCGCTCGCCGATCACGTTCGCCGCGTTCTCAACCGGCGCAAGCAGATGGTCGCGTGGCAGAACGTCACCCACCGCAATCGTCCCGAAGATTACGCCGATTTCGCACGCCGTTTCCGCAACACCGGTCTCGGGTTCCGGGCTCAGCGTCTGCAGGAGCGTCCGCGCCAGATCAACATCGCGTTCCCCCGCCGTGGCGAAGGCCGGTTCGGTGACGGCCGGTTCGGCAACGTGCGCATCAATATCGGCAACGACGGTCGTCGTCTGATCAAGCTTGGTGGCCGCGAAGGCTTCGGCAATGGCGGGCGGCAGGTCATCAATTTCGCCAATGTCGGCAACAACAATGGTCGTCCGGGCTTCAACCAGAATGGCGGCAACAATAACGGTCGTCCGTTCAACCAGAATGGCAATAACGGCAACAGCGGCCGCCCGGGTCAGAATGGCAATATCGGCAATGGCAACAACGGCAATGGCCGGCCGGTGATCAACCAGAACGGTCAGAACGGCAACAACAATGGTGGTCGTCCCGTCATCAACCAGAATGGCCAGAACGGCAATAACAACGGCGGCCGTCCCGTCCTCGGCCAGAATGGCAACAACGGCAACAACAACGGCCGTCCGGGCCAGAATGGCAACGGCAACAACGGTAACGGCAACAATGGCAACGGCCGTCCGGTGATCGACCAGAACGGCAACAACGGTGGCCGTCCGGTCATCAACCAGAACGGTCAGAACAACGGTCGCGTCATTCCCTTCCAGAACGGCAATACCGGGATCACCGGCCGCGGCCGGCCGAACCCGGCCAACGTGGCGGTCAATCAGGGTCGCCGGGACTTCCAGCCTCAGGTGATCCGTAACGAGCAATTCCAGCAGCGCGCCCCGCAGATCCAGCGCCAGAACGTTCAGGCGCCGCGCCAGAACTTCCAGCCGCGGGCTTTCAACGGCGGCGGCGGCGGTGGCAACCGGTTCGCAAGCGGCGGCGGCGGTGGTGGCAATCGCTTCGGTGGTGGCGGCGGCTTCGGTGGCGGTCGCGGCGGCGGCGGAGGACGCCGCTAGTCAGAGAGCCCGAAATACAGAGAAGGCCGGCGCAATGCCGGCCTTCTTCTTTTGCGAATAAGCGCAGGCGACCACGCAAAGCCGCTAGAAGCGGTCCAGGCGCGCGATCAGGCTCGATGTGTCCCAGCGCTTTCCGCCCATCGCCTGGACCTCGGAATAAAACTGGTCGACTAGCGCGCTGACCGGAAGATGCGCGCCGTTCCTGCGGGCTTCGGCGAGGCAGATGCCTAGATCCTTGCGCATCCAGTCGACCGCGAAGCCGAACTCGAATTTGCCTTCGGCCATGGTCTTGTAGCGGTTCTCCATCTGCCACGATTGCGCCGCGCCTTTAGAAATGGTGGCGATCAGCTTCTCGATGTCGAGCCCGGCCTTCTTCGCGAAATGCAGGCCCTCCGAGAGGCCCTGCACCAGCCCCGCGATGCAGATCTGATTGACCATCTTGGCGAGTTGGCCTGCGCCCGCGGCGCCCATCAGGTTGCAGGCGCGCGCGTAGGCCGCGATTACCGTCTCTGCGCGTCCGAACGGGCCGGCATCGCCGCCGCACATCACGGTCAAAACTCCGTTCTCGGCGCCGGCTTGCCCGCCCGAGACCGGCGCATCGATCACCTCGAAGCCGCGTTCCTTCCCCGCCTGGTACAATTCGCGCGCAATCTCGGCCGACGCGGTGGTGTGATCGACGAAGACCGATCCCTTTTTCATCGCGGCGAAGGCTCCGTCCGGCCCGAGCGTCACCTGCCGAAGATCGTCGTCATTGCCGACGCAGCACATGACGAAATCCTGACCCTCGGCCGCCTGTTTCGGCGTCGGCGCGCTATTTCCGCCGAATTCGGCGACCCATTTCGCAGCTTTGGCGCCGGTGCGGTTGTATACGGTGACCTCGTGACCGCCCTTGGTCTTCAGATGCCCCGCCATCGGATAGCCCATGACACCGAGACCCAGAAACGCCACCTTCGCCATTGAAGTCCTCCCGTCGATGCATTGGGGCGCTCGTCTGCTACCGATCCGCCGCCCGGTCCTTCGATCGGCGGCCAATGTGACGCCTTGTGCGCCCCCGTCAACCCGCCCTATCTAGGGCCTGAAAATCGGCGAGGAGACCGACGTGGCACCCACAAACGATCAGATCCGTGAGCGGCTTGCGGCCATCGCAGCGCCGGGCGGAGGGACGCTCGTCGATCGCGGCGTCCTGTCCGACATCGTGGTGACGGAGGGGAAGGTTTTCTTCTCGCTCAGCGTCGATGCGGCCGAGGTGAAGGCCTGGGAGCCGGTGCGCAAGCAGGTCGAGGACACGGTCAAGGCGATGCCGGGTGTCGTCTCCGCCATGGTGGCGCTCACCGCCGAGCGCGCGGGCGGTGCGAAAAGCGCGCCGCCGCCGCAGGCGGCTTCGCCAGCGAAGGGGCAGGCTAAAGGCGCGCCGTCCGGACCGTCCGGAGTTCCCGGCGTCAAGGCGATCATCGCGGTCGCCTCCGGCAAGGGTGGCGTCGGCAAATCCACCACTTCGATCAATCTGGCGCTGGCGCTGCGCGATCTCGGCCTGAAAGTCGGCGTGCTCGACGCCGATATCTATGGCCCGTCGATGCCGAAGCTGCTGGCGATCCGCGAAAAGCCGCAGACCGTGGGCGGCACGCGCCTGAAGCCGATCAGCCGTTACGATCTCCAGGTGATGTCGATCGGGTTCCTGATCGAGGAAGAAACGCCGATGATCTGGCGCGGCCCGATGGTGATGTCGGCGCTGACCCAGATGCTGCGCGAGGTGGAGTGGGGCCAACTCGACATCATGGTGGTCGACATGCCGCCCGGCACCGGAGATGCGCAGCTCACCATGGCGCAGCAGGTGCCGCTGGCCGGCGCCGTGATCGTGTCGACGCCGCAGGATCTGGCACTGATCGACGCGCGGCGCGGGGTCGCCATGTTCAAGCGGGTGAATGTGCCGATTCTCGGCGTGATCGAGAATATGAGCTATTTCGTATGTCCCAGCTGCGGCACGCGCTCCGACATCTTCGGTCACGGCGGCGCCAAGCACGAGGCGGAACGGCTGAATGTGCCGTTCCTCGGTGCCGTTCCCCTCGACATGACCATCCGCGAGACGTCCGATTCCGGGCTGCCGGTGGTTGCAACCCAGCCGGATGGACCGCATGCCAAGGTCTATCGCGACATCGCGCAGAAGCTCCGGGACTCCCTGGCGGGACCGGGGGCGGGGCGTGCGGCACCGAAGATCGTGATCGAGGCCTAATGGCGCACCATCTTGTCCTCTCGCCCCGCTGACGGCATTGTTGGCGGACGATATCCGGAATTCAGGGGAATGGAGGGGCCGAATGCGTGCTCGGCAGAATGGATCGCTTCAGGTTTTTTGCGTGGCCGTTGCGGCAGCGGCTGGCGCGGTCTGGGCTGTTCCGGCACATGCCCAGAAGCCGCCGGAACCGGCCCAGCAGGAGATCCTGATCAAGACCACGCTTCTGACCTTCAATGATGCGAATCTGACGCAGAATTACACGGTGCTGCATTCCAAATTGTCGAAGCCGTTCCGCGACCAGTTTTCGCCCGAGCGGCTGAAAGAGGTGTTCAAGCCATTCGTCGAACAGAAGATCGATATCGATCTGATTGCGGCAAAAACGCCGGTGGCGGACAAGCCGGCCGAGGTCGATGACCGCGGCGTGCTGTCGCTCAACGGACATTTCGACACCACGCCCAGCCACGTTTTCTATGACCTCGGCTACGTGATGTCCGATGGCGAGTGGAAGCCGATCAAGATCAACGTCAATGTGAAGCCCCCGGAAAAAAAATGACGGCTGTGCGTTCGCACGCGTCCGATTGACCTAGTCGTCGGCCCACATCCGCAGCAGGTTTGCGAGCGATTTCGAAATAAGGTCGAATTCCGCGGTCTTGCCATCGCGCGCGAAAATCGTGCGGCGCGCGGTATCGAGATCGAACAGGAGTTCGCGTTGCGCTGCGTCGCGCACCAGGCTTCTCGCCCAGCCCGCAACCACATGCCGCTGTCCGCGCGTCACCATCGCGACTCGGTGCAAGGTCGTGGCCGGATAGACGATCATCGAACCGGCCGATAGCTTGATCGCGCTGTCGTCGGCGGCGCTCTCGATCACGAGCTCGCCGCCGTCATAGGCGTCGGGTGGATCGAGAAACAGCGTGAAGGCGATGTCGGTGCGCATGCCGCCCATGATCGCATCGTCGACATGCACGCCATATTGCATGCCGGTTTCGGTGCGCGAGAAAAGCAGCGGGCTCAGCGCTTTCGGTCGCGCTGCGATCCGGAACAGATCGTTGTCCATGATCCGCGCCGCGACCAGGCCGCGAGCCGCGTCAAGACTTTTGTCCCCGGAATCGGCCTGACGATTGTCCTTGACCTGGCGCGCGGCGAAACCTGCGGTCTCGCGACCGTCGATGAAGCGAGCCTTCGCCAGCGCGGCGTGGACCGTGGTGAGGTCGTCGGGTTTCAGAATATCTGCAATCGCGATCTGCATGGCCTGACGCCTTGCCACGAAAATACGCGGTTTCGCAAATGCACCGGATTTGAATTGGAAAAATTCAAATACATCGCTGTTGGCCTCGTCCGTCCGCGGGACTATGGATTCACATTAGGTATCGCTGCATAGCCTTGGTGAGACAACGTGATGAACAAGAGCCGCAAGATCTGGATCGGCGTCGGCGCTTTCATTGTCGCCGGTCACGCTGGATCGTCACCGGTGCCTGCAGCGGATGGGAATGATCAACTGGTCCGGCCGGCGCAATCGTCAACGCATGATGGCATGAGTGCCGACCTGCGGCGGCAAATTCTCGCGCAGGCGCTCACGGTCGGCCAGGGCGGAGAAGGTGGCGAAGGCGGGGAGGGCGGCGAAGGCGGCATCAACGTCGAAGCCGCCGCCAAGGACCCGGTGGAATATGGCGTCGCGCTCCAGGTGATCGCCGCGCATTATTATGCCGGGCTCGCGGCCTATCAGGGCCAGGAGCAGGAGGCCGGCGCGCAGATGTTCGCGCACGGCCTGTCCGAGATCTACGTCGCGATGGAAGAGGTGTTCAAGACGCTCGGCGTCACCGGCCTTGGCGCCAAGCTGGAAGCTGCCGTTGCCGCCGCGGCCGAGAAGAAGCCCCTGGCTGAGGTCACGCGAAAAGCAAATGCGGTATTCGCGGCCCTTGCCGAAGCGAACAGGAAGGCGCCCAAATCGAAGCTTCCCGCCCAGGCCGTACGCGCGCAAATCGCGGCCGAACTCGCCGATCGCGCTGCAGCACAATACGTGGTGGTGCAGAAAGACGATGGCCTGGAGGCCTATCTGGACGGCCTTGGTTTCGCGATGGCGGCGCGCGCCGAGGCCCGGGATGCGCTGCCTTACCTGAAAAAGATCGATCCCGGTAAGGAAGCCGCTTTGCGACGGGCAGTGACGCTGGGTGAGCAGGCTTTTCCCGGCATCAAACGTCCCGAAAAGCCGAAGGTCAGCGCGGCGGACCTGCAATCCGCAGCGTCGGCGGCCAAATTGGCGGTATCCGGCCTGCGGTAGCCGGTTTTCTGCCCCCTAGAGCGCGTCCCCAACCGAATTGTGCATTGACGCTGCGCCGGTGATTTGTGAAAGCCGAGCCCCTTGCCTGGGTCCGGCAGGAGCGTCATCGTCGCCGCCGGCCATGCTGGCCGCTCGCCGGGCCGGGAACCGCAATCAAAAGCCTCTACGGGAGAAGGATATGAAACGCCGTCAATTCATCGCGACGATTGGAGCGGGCGCGGCTGCGGCCGCGATTGCCAAACCCGCCATCGCGCAATCAAGCCCCAACGTCAAATGGCGCCTGACCTCGAGTTTCCCGAAGTCGCTCGACACATTGTGGGGCGGCGCCGAAACGTTCTGCAAGGCGGTTGCGGAAGCAACCGACAACAAATTCCAGATCCAGCCATTCGCCGCCGGCGAAATCGTACCCGGTCTTGCCGCGGCCGATGCCGTCACCAACGGTACCGTCGAGATGTGCCAGACCGCGTCTTATTACTATGTCGGCAAGGATCCGACTTTCGCACTCGCCAGCGCCATTCCGTTCGGTCTGAATACGCGCATGCAGAATTCCTGGCTCTATCAGCATGGCGGCAGCAAGCTGATGGATGAGTTCTACGCCAAGTTCAAATTCATCGCGCTTCCGGCTGGCAACACCACCGGTCAGATGGGCGGCTGGTTCCGCAAGGAGATCAAGGAGGTTGCCGACCTGAAGGGTCTCAAGATGCGGATCGCCGGTCTGGCCGGCCAAGTCATGTCGAAACTCGGCGTGGTGCCGCAACAGATCGCCGGTGGCGAAATCTATCCTGCGCTCGAAAAGGGCACCATCGACGCTGCCGAATGGGTCGGGCCGTACGACGACGAGAAGCTCGGCTTCCAGAAGGTCGCGCCGTACTATTATTACCCCGGCTGGTGGGAAGGCAGCACGTCGATCCATAACTTCATCAATATCGATAAATGGAACGAGCTGCCGAAGGGCTATCAGCAGGTCGTTCGTTCCGCGTCCGATACTGCCAACATCACGATGACGGCGAAGTACGACGCGGAAAACCCACTCGCGATCAAACGTCTGGTGGCCGGCGGCGCGCAGTTGCGGCCGTTCTCGCAACCGATCCTCGATGCCTGCTTCAAGGCGTCGAACGACATCTATGCCGAGATTACCGCGAGCAATCCGAGTTTCAAGAAGATCTACGACAATCTGATTGCGTTCCGCAGTGACGAATATCTCTGGTGGCAGGTCGCGGAATACGCCTTTGACAGTTACATGATCAGGGCGCGAACCCGCTCCTGATCCCGCGGCGTCAGGTGCTATCTTAGGAGCCGGCCCCAACGGGCCGGCTCTTAATCTTTGTGGATATTGCGTTTCGGTGTGCGCATGATTGCGGGGGCGAGCAGAACGACCGCAAGCGCAACCACGGCACGCAACAGGCCTCGCCCATTTTTTGGAGAGGGACCCCATGAAACGCAGATCGTTCTTGCAGGCGACGGCCGCGGGATTTGCGGCCAGTACAATTGCAGCACCCGCCATTGCGCAATCGAGCCCTGACATCAAATGGCGCCTGACGTCCAGCTATCCGAAGTCGCTCGACACCATCTTCGGGGCCGCCGAGGTCTTTTCCAAAGCTGTGGCCGAAGCCACCGACAACCGGTTTCAGATTCAGGTGTTCGCCGCCGGCGAAATCGTCCCCGGTCTGCAAGCCGCCGATGCGGTCACCAGCGGTACGGTCGAGATGTGTCATACCGCTTCGTATTATTATGTCGGCAAGGACCCGACCTTCGCCTTCGGTACGGCGATTCCGTTCGGCTTCAACCAGCGCATGATCGACGCCTGGATGTTCAACAGCAACGGCATCGAGCTGATGAACGACTTCTACAAGAAGTACAACATCATTGCGTTTCCCGCGGGAAATACCGGCGCACAGATGGGCGGATGGTTCCGCAAGGAGATCAAAAGTACCGCCGATCTGAAGGGACTGAAGATGCGGATTGGCGGATTTGCCGGCCGCGTGTTGGCGAAGCTTGGTGTGGTGCCCCAGCAGATTGCCGGCGGTGACATCTATCCGGCTCTCGAGAAGGGAACGATCGATGCCGCGGAATGGGTCGGTCCCTATGACGACGAGAAACTCGGTTTCAACAAGGTCGCGCCCTATTATTATTATCCCGGCTGGTGGGAAGGTGGCCCGATGCTGCATAACTTCATCAATATCGGCAAATGGAACCAGTTGCCGAAAAGCTATCAGTCCATCGTCAGTTCCGCGTCGCATGTCGCCAACACCATCATGATGACCCGCTACGATGCGGCCAATCCGGCGGCGCTGCGTCGCCTGGTCGGCGGCGGTGCACAACTGCGTTCGTTTCCGCCGTCGGTGATGGATGCCTGCTATGCCGCCGCGAATGAGCTTTACACCGAGACCTCGGCCAAGAATCCGGGCTTCAAGAAAGTTCTCGACAGCGTGATGGCGTTCCGCAACGAGCAATATCTGTGGTGGCAGGTCGCCGAATATGGCTACGACAGTTTCATGATCCGCGCCCGCGCCCGCGGCTGAGCGGGACCGCAATCCGGCTGGTGCAAGTTCGTTGCGGCATGGCCGCAAGGCCTGATGGCCCGAGACTTTACGCGTCGTCCAACCGCGCCCGCTCAGTCCGTCAACGCTGTCACTTGATGACCGGCGGCATGTCGAACTGAATCGGCGGCGGCATTTCGATGCCCGGCAGATTTCTGAGCTGTTCCTCGACCTTCGAGGGGTCGGCCGCCACTCGTCCGGATTTGTAGTGCATGACCATGCTCGGGAAGGCGATGACTAGCGCCACCATGATGCACTGGATGAATACGAACGGCACAGCGCCCCAGTAAATCTCCCCGGTCGTAACCGGTGGCATGGTCTTGCCGGTGACCCGGTCGACATAGGATGTTCGCGGCGCCACCGATCGCAGATAGAACAGCGCGAAACCGAACGGTGGGTGCATGAAGGACGTCTGCATGTTGACCGCAAGGATCACGCCAAACCAGATCAGGTCGATGTCGAGTTTGGTGGCCGCGGGAGCGAGCAGGGGGATGACGATAAAGGCGATCTCGAAGAAATCGAGGAAGAAGGCCAGCAGGAACACGAACACGTTCACGACAATCAGAAAGCCAGTCTGTCCGCCGGGAAGTCCGACCAGCAATTGCTCAACCCAGTGGTGACCGTCGACGCCGTAGAAGGTCAGCGAAAACACCCGCGCGCCGATCAGGATGAAAATCACGAACGACGCCAGCTTGGCTGTGGATTGCGCGGCCTGCCGCGTCAGATCGAAAGTCAGACGGCCCTTGGAAATGGCGAGCAACATCGCCCCGACCGCGCCCATGGCGCCGCCTTCCGTCGGCGTTGCGACGCCGATGAAGATGGTGCCGAGCACCAGGAAGATCAGCGCCAGCGGCGGCACCATCACGAAGATGACCTGCTCGGCCATCACCGAAAGCAGCTTTAGCCGTGTGATGCGGTTTATGATCGCGATCGAAAATGCGATCGCGACCCCAAGCGACATGGTCAGGACGACGAAGTCGGAGCCTGCGGTGACATTCGTGGTGCGCATGTAAAGATAGGCAGCAACGCCGGAGAACACGACCACGATGAAGAGTGACGGCAAGCCGCGGCTGCCGTCCGGCTCCTTGTATGTCAGCGCCTCAAGCGGCAGGCCAGGGGCGGCTGCAGGCTTCAGGCTCGCGACCAGGAAGACGTAGCCTGCATAGATCGCCGACAGCACGAGGCCGGGAATGAAGGCGCCTTCGTACATGTCGCCGACTGAACGGCCGAGCTGATCGGCCATCACGATCAGGACCAGCGACGGCGGAATGATCTGGGCCAGTGTGCCGGACGCCGCGATGATACCGGTCGCGACCCTGCGATCGTAGCCGTATCGCAGCATGATTGGCAGTGCGATCAGTCCCATCGAAATGACCGACGCCGCGACCACGCCGGTTGTTGCGGCAAGCAGGGCGCCGACGAAAATGACCGCATAGGCGAGGCCGCCACGAATGGTGCCGAACAATTGCCCGATGGTGTCGAGCAAATCCTCCGCCATGCCGGAGCGTTCGAGGATCAATCCCATGAAGGTGAAGAAGGGGATCGCCAGCAGGGTGTCGTTGTTCATGACACCATAGACGCGCTCCGGAAGCGCGCCGAGAAAATCGGGACGGAACAGCCCGAGCTCGATGCCGATCAATCCGAAGAACAGGCCGTTTGCCGCCAGCGCGAACGCAACAGGATAGCCCAGCAGCAAAAACACCACCAGGGAGCCAAACATAATCGGCGCCATGTAGTGAATCAGGATCTGGGTCATGGCTGGGCGATACGCTCGGCTGTCATTTATCGGGCTTGATGTCGGCGAGAAGGCGTTCGGCCTCGGCTTCCGCGGGATGCAGCGTCTGTTCGAACGGGTCGGGGATGAGGCCGCGCATCACGGCAATGCGCTTGATCAGTTCGGATATGCCCTGAAAGAACAGCAGCGCGAATCCGATCACCACGAGCGACTTGGCCGGCCATTGCGGTAGTCCGCCGGCATTGAAGGACTGCTCATTGAGCCGGAAGGACGCGAGGAAGAACGGCCAGCCGGTCACGATCATGACGACGGTGAAGGGCAGCAGGAACGCAACGTGACCGAATATATCGATCGAGTCGCGAACTCTTTTGGGGAACATGCTGTTCACGATGTCGATGCGGATATGTTCGTTGGACATCAGCGTCCATGGCGAGCAGGCCATGAAGATCACGCTGAACATGATCCACTGCAGCTCGAGCCAGGCATTTGAGGACAGCCCGAAAAGCTTGCGGCTGATAGCGTTCGCGGTCGAAACGATGACGACGACAACGATGAGCCATGAAACCCATTTACCGAGACGCAAATTGATCGAATCGATAACGCGGCTCACTGCGAGCAAAGCTTGCACGGTAACGGAATCCCCTCGATCCCGGCGCTGGAAAGCGCTCACGGACGGCCGCCCCGGCCATCGTGACCACAGCTAATCCGAACCTTGCCGCGCCCGTCAATGGAAAGTTTGGCTAGGCCGGCGGAAGGGCCTTGGCCGCAAGCTCACGCCGCGCCACTGCCTCGCGGTGAAGTGCATAAAGTCCGCTCAGCGCGATGAGTCCCGCGCCGACGATTGCCCATCGATCCGGCACTTCGCCAAAACCGACATAGCCCGCGA
Source organism: Pseudorhodoplanes sp. (assembly GCF_059499825.1). Classification (NCBI taxonomy): domain Bacteria; kingdom Pseudomonadati; phylum Pseudomonadota; class Alphaproteobacteria; order Hyphomicrobiales; genus Pseudorhodoplanes; species Pseudorhodoplanes sp. The sequence goes on along the minus strand of NZ_JCABZI010000002.1, from coordinate 228,920 downwards.
TCCCCATCCAGAGCAGGAGCGTGTAGCGGAACGGCGCGACTGCCGCGATCTCGACGCCGCGGAAGGCATGCACCACCAGATACGTGCCGATACCCAGAAAGGCCGCTGCGATTGAGATGAACGCCCATTGCCCGGAGGTTGGCATCGTCCATCGCTCGCCAAGACCGATTGCAGCGCCCGCTAGCGTCACCGCGATGGTGCCGTAGAGCCCAACCACGAGTGACGGCACGGTGTGGTCGATACGCCGGGTTGCAAGGTCGCGCCCGGCCGAGAAAAAGGCCGCAGCCAGGCCGGCGAGCGCCCAGACGTCAAAGGTCGCGGCCGTCGGCTTGACGATGAACAGCGTGCCCGCCAGTCCGATGCCGATCGCGGCCCAGCGCCGCCAGCCGACGCGGTCGCCGAGTGTGAGCGCGGCAAGCGCGGTCAGGATTAGCGGCGAGGTCATGACCACGGCCGAGAGGTCGGCGATCTTCATGTTGACGAGCGCGGCAATGAAAAAGATCGTGCCGAGCGCGTCGAACAGCGCGCGCCACATTACGATCGGCTTGCCGGCGGTGAGGATGTGCCGGAACCCGCCGGTTGCCGCAATCACCACAACGAAGATGACCGCGGACAGCGCCCCGCGCAGGAACAGGACCTGGCCGAAGGGCAGTTCGGCCGCCACCAGCTTCACGAAGGCATCGTTGACGCTGTACGCGGCCATGCCGAACGTCAGCGCGATCATGCCGCGACGGTTGGCAGCGGATTGGCTCACCGGGATGTTCCGAAAAGTCCGCCGTCAGCCGCCGGTGACGCTCATGTGGCGGGGGAGAGCGGGGCGGGTGTGGCGGCGGTCGATGACGAAGTCATGGCCCTTCGGCTTGCGTGCCACCGCGGCTTCGATCGCGGCATGCAGCAGTTCGTCGGATTCCGAAGCACGCAGAGGTGCGCGCAGGTCGGCCGCGTCCTCCTGCCCGAGACACATGAACAGGGTGCCGGTGCAGGTCAGCCTGACGCGGTTGCAGGATTCGCAGAAATTATGCGTCATCGGCGTGATGAAGCCGAGCCGGCCGCCGGTCTCGGCGACGCGGACATAACGGGCGGGTCCGCCGGTGCGATAATCGATCTCGTCCAGCGTGAAGCGTTCCGCCAGTCTGCCACGGACCATCGACAGCGGCAGATACTGATCGAGCCGCGCTTCGCCGACGTCGCCGAGCGGCATGACCTCGATCAGCGTCAGGTCCATGCCGCGGCCATGCGACCACGCAACCAGGTCCGCGATCTCGTCCTCGTTCACGCCCTTGAGCGCAACCGCATTGATCTTGACCTTGAGGCCGGCAGCCTGCGCGGCGTCGATGCCGGCGATCACGCGAGACAGATCGCCCCAGCGTGTGATGGCGCGGAATTTGTCCGGATCGAGGGTGTCGAGCGATACGTTGATCCGCTCAACGCCATGGTCTTTCAGTTCGCTGGCGTATTTCGCGAGCTGCGAGCCATTGGTGGTGAGGGTCAGTTCATCGAGCGCACCGTTGCGCAGGTGGCGCGACAGCGAGGCAAACAGCGTCATGATGCCGCGCCGAACCAGCGGTTCGCCGCCGGTCAGGCGCAGCTTGCGCACCCCGCGCGACACAAAGGCGGAGCAGAGCCGGTCGAGTTCCTCCAGCGTCAACAGATCGGCTTTGGGCAGGAACGCCATGTCTTCGGACATGCAATAGACGCAGCGGAAGTCGCAGCGGTCCGTGACCGAGATCCGCAGGTAGGAGATCGCACGCGCGAACGGATCCACCAGCGGCGGGCGCGACGCGGAGCGGTTCAGTTCAATCGGTTGCGGTGCAGCATTCATGAGTAGGCCTCGACCCTTCATATAGGGGTTTCGGGGCTGCGGCAAAACCCTTGGAACAGGCGCGATTTGGGCGCTATCAGGAGGCATGAGCACCGCGCAAGCCTGGCCGACCGAACTTCGCCTGAGCAAGGACCGCAGGACCCTGATCGTCGCATTCGACAGTGGCGAGCGGTTCGAGCTTCCGGCTGAATATCTTCGCGTGAAGAGTCCGAGCGCGGAAGTGCAGGGGCACTCCCCGGACGAGCGCAAGACCGTGCCGGGCAAGCGCGACGTGATGATCCTGGAGATCCAGCCGATCGGCAATTACGCGGTGCGTCTGATCTTCGACGACATGCATTCCACCGGCATCTATGCGTGGGACTATTTCGCCGAGCTGGGCCGCAATCACGCGCGCTACTGGCAGGATTATCTCGACGAGCTTGCGGTGAAGGGGCTGACACGCGAGCCGGCCGCGCGGCCGGCCTAGAGTCTTCCGGATGCGCCCTTGAGCCGCATCCGGACCGACACAGGGCTCACTTCACGACGATGACCTTGGCGCCGACCTTCACGCGCTCGTAGAGATGGACGATGTCGTCATTGGTCAGCCGGATGCAGCCCGACGAGTCGGCCTCGCCGACGGAATCGGGATCGTGCGTGCCGTGGATGCGATAGATCGTCGAGCCGATATAGAGCGCCCGCGCGCCGAGCGGATTGCCAGGGCCGCCCTTCATGTGAACCGGAAGGCCGGGCTGGCGCTTCCGCATTTCCGGCGGCGGCCGCCAGTCGGGCCATTCGCGCTTGTTTGAGACAGTGTGGATGCCGTTCCACGTAAAGCCGTCGCGGCCGACGCCAACCCCGTAGCGGATCGCGCGGTTGTTGCCGAGCACGTAATAGAGTTTGCGGTCCTTGGTGAAGACGATAACGGTGCCGGGCTTTTCCTTGGTCTCGAACCCGACCTCCTGGCGCCGGAGCGCGAAGATCTCGAACAGCCCCCTCGACTTGGCGCCCTGCGCGGCGCCGCCATCGAGCCGGCCATCGGGATCGGTGATAACCGGACTCGCGACCGAAGCCGACGACACCGCGATCGCGGCAACGAAGCCCGCGGTCAGGAGACGCACCAGCATTTCACGGCTCCCCAAGCGGAAATGACGAGGCCGGCGAACCGGCACAGGGCATAGTAAAATCATTCGGACGCACGTGCCGCAAGCGCATTCCACGGTGCATGGCGACAGGTCGCGTGCGCGGCGCACCGGTGGTCGTGCGAACAGAGAAGACGAGTTTGATGGGATCGGAAGCACACGGCGGCTACCACAACCGCATCGTGACTTTTCATGGCAATGATGGTGGGCGCGACAGGGATTGAACCTGTGACCCCTCCCGTGTGAAGGGAGTGCTCTCCCGCTGAGCTACGCGCCCGAAAGGCCCGGCACTTAAGTGTTGCCGCCGATACCTGTCAAGCGATGCGCGATCAGCGCGTCTGCGACGGTGCCGGCCAGGCGCCGGCCGGATTTTGCTGCTGAGTTTGTCCGAATCCGCCGCTCTGGGCCGGGGGCGGATTGAAGCCGCTGGTCGAGGGCGGCGGCGCGAACCCGCCGTCGGCTGACGGCTGCTGGGCACGCTGCCGCGGCGCTGCCGCGGGCTGCTCTGCGGGCGGCTGATTGGCGACCCGCGGCCGCTTGGCGGGCGCACGGCGCGGCGCCACTTTCGTCAGCTCGGCGACCACCGGATTTTGGTCGAAGCGGGGCGGCGCGCCGGTCAGACCCATTTCCTCGTTGCCGCGAATGTCTTCGGGCGGGATCAGTTTCACCGGGATGGTCTGCGGTTGATAGCCGTTCAGGCTGTAGGTCACCTGGAAATCGGCCGCCGGAACCGCCAGCGCGCAGGGGGTGCGGCAGGTCTGCCCGCCCGACGTCTTGATTTCCGCGCCCGGAGGGGTGGATTCGAATTGCAGCGGGACGGTCGGCGTTGCGGTCCGCATCAAGTCGCCCGAGCTGGAACAGCCGGCGAGGGCGATGCCACACGCAAAAATCGTCAGGTATTTAACCATGGGTCTTGTCCATCGCTGGGCCGATTTCGGCGCCACGACCCTCTGGCCGGGACCATAAGAGCCGAGCCCCCTGTGCAACCACCGAAAGGTCCTCTATCGCGCCTTACAAGATGACACGCGTGTGAATGAAAAAGCCGCAAACAGCGTCAATTTTACGGCTGTTTTGGTTCCATTATGGTTAATTCCTACCGCCCGCCGGGCTCTGGCCTGCAACTACAACGAGATCGAACACGGCAGCAGGCAGAGCATCGAAATGTCCGATCAGACGATCCGGCCGGAGTTCGGCCATGGGGGTCCGGGTGTAGCCGAAATCGACCCCGATCACTGGAATTCCCGCCGCGCGAGCAACACTCACATCGGTTTCGGAATCGCCGACCATGACGGCGCGGGTCGCATCTCCGCCGGCGCGCGCGATGGTGAGCCGCAACGAATCGGGGTCCGGCTTTTTCATCGCGAACGTGTCCTGCCCGCAGATCGCGGCGAAACGCGAGGTCAGCCCAAGCGCATCCAGCAGCCGCAGCGACAGCGCCTCGTATTTGTTGGTGCAGACCGCGAAGGTGAAACCGTCTGCGCCGAGCCGGTCCAGCGCATTCTCCAGCCCGGGATAGGGGCGGGAGCGGTCGGCGATATGGTCCTGGTAGCGCCTGATATAGCGCGCAAACAGCTCATCCATTGCCGCTTCGCCCGGGAATTGTCCGCGTTCAGCGAGCGCCTGTTCCAGCAGCGGTCGCACCCCGGCGCCGATCATCGGCCGCGCGATGTCAAAGGGGATCGCCGGTATGCTTTCGTCCCCGAGGATCGCATTCAGAGCGTGGATCAGGTCGGGCGCGGTGTCGACGAGCGTTCCGTCAAGGTCGAAGACCACGATGGGCGGGGGCGGGCGATCGGGCATGGCGCCGGGCTAAGCCGCTGCGGCGGCGAAATCAAGTCTTGCCGAGGGGCTAGGTTCCTGGGCGGATCGGGGCTAGACAACCGGCCGGTTATTCTTGAGGACAGACGGTCTCCATGACGTCCGATGCAATGAAACGGCAGGCTGCCGCCCGCGCACTCGATTTCGTGCGCCCCGGGATGCGGCTCGGCCTCGGCACCGGGTCGACGGCGCGCCATTTCGTCGAATTGCTGGGTGAGCGCGTGGCGGCGGGCCTCGATGTGATTGGCGTCCCGACGTCGGAGGCGACCGAAGCCGACGCCAGACGGGTCGGCGTACCGCTGACGACCCTCGAAGAAACACCCCGCCTCGACCTGACGGTCGACGGCGCCGACGAAATCGGACCGGGCCTCGCGCTGATCAAAGGTGGCGGCGGCGCGCTGCTGCGTGAGAAGATCGTGGCGGCGGCCTCCGCCCATATGATCGTGATCGCGGACGAATCGAAACTGGTGCCGGCGCTGGGCGCCTTTCCGTTGCCGATCGAGATCGTGCCGTTCGGCATGGCTGCGACCGTGATGGCGATCGGTCACGCGCTGGAATGGCTGGGCCTACCCGCCAATCTGAGACTGCGGATGGGAGCGGACGGTCACGCATTTGTCACCGATGGGGGGCACCGCATCATCGACGCGTCGCTGGGCCGTATTCCCGATCCCGATAAACTCGCCGACGCGCTTGTCGCGATACCGGGAGTGGTGGAGCATGGACTTTTTCTGGAGCTCGCTGGTACCGCGATCGTTGCCGGTCCCTCGGGAATTCGAGTGATCGAGCGGCAAACCGGATCATGATATCTTTCAGACTCAAAGGAGTTGTCTCAATGAGTGTTCAACCGCTGGTTCGTTTGGCCGCCGCCGGTCTTGCAGCATTTCTGCTTTCAGCAACGCCGACGCTTGCGCAGCAGCCATCGAAGGCTTCGCTGGCGCTGGCCAACGAAATCCTCGAGATCAAGGGGTCGATGTCGATTTTCGACGCGGTGATTCCGGGCGTGATCGAGAAGTCGAAATCCTCGCTGATGCAGATGAATCCGAACCTGTTCAAGGATCTGAACGACGTGGCCAACAACCTGCGCAAGGAATTTGCGCCGCGTTTGGACACACTGCGTGCCGACGTTGCCAGAATTTACGCCTCGCGCTTCACCGAGCAGGAAATGAAGGACACGATTGCGTTCTACAAATCGCCGCTCGGAAAGAAGATCCTGACCGAAGAGCCGGCTTTCGTCGATCGCTCGATGACGGCCGCCCAGGAATGGGCGATCAAGCTGAACGATGAAATTCTTCAGCGCTTCCGCGCCGAAATGAAGAAGCGCGGCCATCCGTTCTGAGTCCGGTCGCGCCCGCATCATGACCGATTTCGACGTCGATCTTTTCGTCATAGGTGCCGGCTCCGGCGGCGTGCGTGCGGCGCGGATCGCCGCAGGCCACGGCGCGCGAGTGACGATCGCAGAGGAATTCCGCGTCGGCGGCACGTGCGTGATCCGGGGCTGCGTTCCGAAAAAACTCCTCGTCTATGCGTCCCGCTTCGCCGACGAGTTTCATGACGCCGCCGGCTATGGCTGGACCGTAGGCGAGCCGGTTTTCGACTGGCCGACGCTAATCGCCAACAAGGATCTGGAGATCGACCGGCTGGAGCGAGCGTATGTCTCCAATCTCGAACGCTCGAAGGTCAACATCGTGCGCAGCCGCGCGGTGCTCGAGGATGCCCATCGTGTGCGTCTGGTCGCGACCGGCGAGATCGTGCGCGCCAGACATATCCTGATCGCGACCGGCGGCTGGCCTTCGCACGGTGCCGATATCGCGGGACTGGAGCACGTGATCTCGTCGAACGAAGCGCTCGATCTGAAGGCGCTTCCGAAGCGCATCCTGATCCAGGGCGGCGGCTATATCGCGGTCGAGTTCGCAGGCATCTTCCGCGGACTGGGGTCGGAGGTCACTCTGGTTTATCGCGGCGACAACATCCTGCGCGGATTCGATGACGATATCCGCGAGCATTTGCGCAGCGAGATGGAGAAGCGCGGCATCCGCATCCTGACCCGCAAACTTGTCGAGGGGGTGGAGAAGGTCGACCACGGCCTCTGCGTTTCGCTGTCGAATCATGAAGCCGTGGTGGTCGACCAGGTCATGTTCGCGACCGGCCGCCGCCCGAATGTATCCGGGCTTGGGCTTGAGCGGGCCGGCGTGCAACTGAACGAAAAGGGCGCGATCAAGGTCGATAAGTTTTCGCGCACATCGGTGCCGCATATCTACGCCGTCGGCGACGTCACCGACCGGATCAATCTCACGCCGGTTGCGATCCGCGAGGGTCATGCCTTCGCCGATACCGTGTTCGGTGGCAAGGAAGTCATCGTCGACCACACCGATATCCCGACCGCCGTGTTTTCGGAGCCGGAAGTCGGGGTGATCGGATTGACCGAAATGGAAGCGCGGCACGCCTATGCGCGCGTCGACATTTACAAGTCGAGCTTTCGCACCCTAAAGATGACGCTCGCGGCGCGCGACACCCGATGCTTCTTCAAGCTTGTGGTCGATGGCGAGAGCGACCGGGTGCTGGGCTGTCATATCGTCGGTCCGGACGCGGGCGAAATGATCCAGCTGGTCGGGATCGCGATCAAGATGAATGCGACCAAGGCGGATTTCGACCGCGTGATGGCGGTTCATCCGACGGCCGCGGAGGAGCTGGTCACCATGCGCACCAAGGCCGCGACCTATGTACGCGAGGCTGCGGAATAGCCGCGCAGCCGAATTCGCCGAGCGCGGCACTGCGTTCTAAATCCCGGCCCTGGAGTGACCCATGACTGCGTTTCGTATCGGCTTGGCCCAGCCCTTGGCTCATGATCCCGCGGAGGCTGAGAAGAACGTCGCCGACGCGATCCGTTTCATCCAACGCGCCGCCGCCGGCGGCGCTGACTTCGTCTGCCTGCCGGAGAGCTATCCCGGTCCGTGGCGAATGCCGGCGACGTTCGATCCTGCACCCGCGATATCGCGCGCCGCGGTCGAGAACAAGATTCATGTCGTGTTCGGAACGCTGGAGCCGATCGATCCGGCGAAAGCGACGGCCTACAATCTGACATGCATGGCCTATCCCGACGGCACAGTCGTCAGCTATCGGCGCACCCATCCCAATGGACCATGGATTTATACCGGCGGAACGGCGTGGGAATTCCAGTATGTGCCGGGGGACGATTACCCGGTCTTTGACACCGTGCACGGCAAGGTCGGCCTTTCGATGTGCTCGGAGGTCTACATGCCGGAGGTGACACGCGCGCTGGCCTTGCGCGGCGCGGAGATCATTTTCATGCCGGCAGGAACGCCAAAGGGGCGGTTGCACGAGGGCTGGCGAACGCTCCTGTATGCGCGCGCGATCGAGAACCTCGCCATTGTGGTATCGACCCAGAATATGCTGAGCGAGACCGACCGCGGCCTCGCGATCGTAGCCGCTCCCGAGCAGGTCCTGTTCGAAAGCGAAGCGCCCGGATTGTTCTTCGTGGACGCTGACATCTCCCGCATCAGGCAGATGCGCACAGGTCTCGACAGTGTCAGCGCGTCAAAGTCGTTTGGCGCGAAGCAGGGCGTCCTTGGCCCACAATGGCAGCGCCCCGAATTGTACGGCAGTTTCTTTCCGCCGCTGCCGCAACGCGAGGCAGCGGAATAAACCTGCGGAAATCTCCGACATCCGCGTCGATCCCGCCGCGTTGAGGCTATGCCACGGTTCACGGACCGGGCCATCGCTGCCGTTAACTCTTCGCCCGCAGGAATCCTGAATCCTGTGCTTCTGTGATATGGAACCGGATCGGGTCGAAACCGCAGCATCCGGGAATGAGCTCTCCTTCGCGCAGATACCTCCGGCGAATGTGCCGGTTTGTCACGGTGCTTACAGCCGCCATCATGGTCGCAGCGGCGCCGGCTTTTGCACAATCCGCGAAGCCGTCGGACCTCGAGTCGTTGCTCCAGCGCGAGATCGTCGTCGGCACCAAGGAAGCGGCCCCATTCGCGATGAAGGGCCCGGACGGGCAGTGGACCGGTATCAGCATCGAGCTCTGGCGGCGGATCGCGGAGAAGCAGAACCTCAAATTCCGTTTCCATGAAGAGGAAACCGTACCCGGGCTGATCGACGCAACGGCTCAGGGGAAAATCGATATTGCGGTGGCGGCATTGACGGTGACCTCCGCGCGCGAGGAAATTCTCGACTTCACGTCCGCCTTCTATGGCACCGGGCTCGGCATCGCGGTCGCGTCCGGTGAAACCGCAAGCTTCGCGCCGGTGATGCGGACGCTCACGTCCTTCAACTTTCTGCGGGCGGTGCTGGCGCTGATCGGTCTCGCACTCGTGGTCGGCTTCGTCGTCTGGCTGCTGGAGCGGCGCCACAACGAGGAATTCGGTGGCGGCGTCGCCAAGGGGCTCAGTTCGAGCGTCTGGTGGACCACGGTTGCCATGACCCAGCGTGGCATCGGCCAGCAGGGCCCGCGCACCATGCCGGGCCGCTTCGTGGCGATGCTCTGGATGGTGGGCTCGATCATTACCATTGCGGTCTTCACGGCGGCCATTACCTCGGCCCTGACCGTCCGGCATTTGCAGGGCGCGGTCCAGGGCGTGACCGACCTGTCAAAGGTGCGGGTCGGTGCGGTCGCCGGCTCCTCAACCGAGGAGACGCTCAAGAAATTGCGGATTGCGTTCGACAGTTTTCCGACCGCCAGGGACGGCCTGAAGGCGATCCGTGACGGCGACCTCGATGCGTTCGTCTATGACCGGCCGCTGCTGGCCTGGACCATCAACCAGGATTTTCGCCGCAGCATCGAGTTGCTCGACGTGGTCTTCGACCAGCAGCATTATGCCTTCGCGCTGCCGGCCGGCAGCCCGCTGCGTAAGCCGGTCAGCGTGACATTGCTGACAGAAGTGCGAAGCCCGTGGTGGGGCGAGACGCTGTACCGCTATCTCGGCTCGAAAGGGCAGTAGCGGACCCGGCTTCCGGCCCGAAATTCGCGCGGAACGCGGGCGTGGCGGCTTGAACCAAGTGCGGGTATAACGCCGCCAAGACAGACGGGCCGGGGAGATCGCCGCGGCCGCAGGAGTACCGATTATGCCGGAGCGTTGGACGCCCGAAAGCTGGCGCAAGAAGCCCATCGTGCAGGTGCCGGAATACCCGGACCAGGCGGCGCTCGCCGCCGTGGAGAAGCAGCTCGCCAGCTTTCCGCCGCTGGTTTTTGCAGGCGAGGCCCGCAATCTGAAGAAGCAGCTGGCGCGGGTGAGCGCCGGCGAGGCGTTCCTGCTCCAGGGCGGCGACTGCGCCGAAAGCTTCGCCGAGCACGGGCCGAACAATATCCGCGACTTCTTCCGCGTCTTCCTGCAGATGGCGGTGGTGCTGACCTTTGCCGGCGGATCGCCGGTGGTGAAGGTCGGTCGCATCGCAGGCCAATTCGCCAAGCCGCGTTCTTCGCCGACCGAGAAGAAGGGCGATGTGGAATTGCCGAGCTATCGCGGCGACATCGTAAACGGCAACGAGTTCACCCCCGAGGCGCGCATTCCCGATCCGCGACGCCAGATCGAGGCCTATCGCCAGTCTGCCGCGACCCTGAATCTGTTGCGCGCCTTTGCTCATGGCGGCTACGCCAATCTTGCCACCGTGCATCAATGGATGCTGGGCTTCGTGAAGGACTCGCCGCAGGCCCGCCGCTATCAGGAGCTGGCCGACCGGATTTCCGAGGCGCTCGGCTTCATGCGCGCCTGCGGACTCGATCTCGAAAGCCAGACCGAGTTACGCACCACCGATATCTATACCAGCCACGAAGCGCTGCTGCTCGGCTTCGAGGAAGCTATGACGCGCGTCGATTCCACGAGCGGCGACTGGTACTGCACCTCGGGTCATATGGTCTGGATCGGCGACCGGACCCGCCAGCCCGATCACGCCCATGTCGAGTTCTGCCGCGGCATCAAAAATCCCATCGGGCTGAAATGCGGTCCGTCGCTCAAGCCCGATGATTTGATCCGGCTGATCGACATCCTCAATCCCGATAACGAGCCGGGGCGGCTGACCCTGATCGGCCGTTTCGGCAACGAGAAAGTGGGTGAGCATCTGCCGGCTCTCATCCGCGCGGTGAAGCGCGAAGGCAAGGTCGTGGTGTGGTCCTGCGATCCGATGCACGGCAACACCATCAGCTCGGTGTCGGGCTACAAGACCCGGCCGTTCGACCGCATTCTCGACGAGGTGAAGGCGTTCTTCGCCGTGCATGCGGCCGAAGGCACCTATGCCGGCGGCGTGCATCTGGAGATGACCGGGCAGAACGTCACCGAATGCACCGGCGGCGCGCGCGCGATCTCCGACGCCGAGCTGAACGATCGCTATCACACCTTCTGCGATCCGCGGCTGAACGCCGAACAGTCGATCGACATGGCGTTTCTGGTCGCCGAATTGCTGAAAAAGGAGCGCGCGGTGCACGCCCAACCGTTGCCGCAGGTGGCGGGGCTCTAGCCGCGGCGCGGTCCAGCGCAGCATAATGAAGGAAGTCTTGATGCTGAAAAGGCCCGGTTTACCGGGCCTTTTTTCATAGCCGGCACGGTTGCGTGCCGCGAAATTTGCCGGCCGTTAACGCTGCGACCGTTGACCCTCTTATGCCTGCCATCGTGGAAAGGAATTGCAGACAATTTGAATCAATTCTGGTCCCCAGATGCGCTGCAAAAGCGCACGGCAAAACAGGGGGCTCAACGTGGCGCTTCGGATCTATCCGGCCACGCTACTTGTTGCGATCGCGGCCGTGCTCGGCATGGCCGCGATCGCCAACGCCGCACAGGATGACGCTGCGCGCTGGCCGAACATTTACGAACCGCAATGGCCGAACGTATCGGTGTCCACTGGTGGCGATCAGCAAAAGCCCGCGGGCGTCACGGCAGTTGAAAAACCGGCAAGCGTCCCGGCGGCGCCGGTGCTGTCAGCGCCGGAGACGATGGTGACGGGTTCGGCGCCGTCGCCGGTGGCGAAACGCTGGCACGATTTCAAGGCTGCGCCCGTGATCGTGGTGCCGGCCTTCCAGGGCGAGTTCGGGCTGCGCTACTGGATGAATTTCGGCGAGACCGCGAAGAACCTCTACAACATCGCGGGAAATGCGATGGTCTCGCGGCTGACCTATGACGGGCTGCAGGGGCATGCGATCGAAGCCTATGGCCGCGTCGATCACACCTCCGGATTCTATCTGAAAGGCTATGCCGGCATTGGCATCGTCAACCGCGGCAATCTCAACGACGAGGATTTCCCGCCTTTCATCACGCCGTATTCGTCCACCAACAGCGAGCAGCGCGAGGGCACCTTGGCCTATGCCAGCATCGACCTCGGATACAATCTGATCCGCCGCCCGGATTTTCGGCTTGGCGCGTACGCCGGCTATCACTATCTCGATCAGAGCGTGAGTGCCTATGGCTGCGGACAGATCGCCGCGAACAATGCGATCTGCGGCAATCCGGTCCCGAACGATGTCCTCGTCATCACCCAGAGCAATCACTGGAATTCGTTGCGCGTCGGGCTCGACGCGACAATCAGGTTGGGCGGGCCGTTCAGTCTGACGCTCGACGCCGCGTGGCTTCCCTATGTGAAGCTGAATGGCGGCGATTCGCACTGGCTGCGCATCGGCACGTCGCCCGGCAGCTTTACAGGCGAAATCCCGGAAGACGGGCAGGGGAATGGCTACCAGCTTGAGGCCGCCCTGACTTATGCCGTGAACCGCGATGTCAGTGTCGCTGTGGGTGGCCGCTACTGGCGCATGGACAGCAACGGTCTCACCCATTTCGAGGGCAATGTGGTCGGGGCAAATGCCTTTCCGCAGCCGGTCGACTGGAAGGTCGAGAGCTACGGCGTCTTTGTGCAGGGGTCGTTCAAATTCGGGCCCTATCCCACGAGCGGCATTTTCTGATTTAGTCCGCCGCGGGCAGGGGGCCGATATGCAGCGAATGTGGCGGGCGACGCTCAATACCATGAACGGCCTGCGCGCTGCTGCGTCCAGCGAGGCGGCGTTCCGGCAGGAATTGATCGCGCTGGCGATTGCCGCGCCGCTAGCCCTCATCATCGCCACCACCGCTTCGTCCGCGCTGGCCCTGATCGGGGTCGTGGTTGCGGTGATGATCGTGGAATTGCTCAACACCGCGATCGAGAAGCTGGCCGACCGGGTGACGCTGGAGCACGATCCAATCATCGGCAAGGTCAAGGATATGGGCTCGGCCGCGGTCGGCCTGACCCTGCTGCTCGCCGGCGCGGTTTGGCTGGTGGCGATCTGGGAGCGGCTGTCGGAGCTGATGCGCTGACCGCGCAATTGCGGTCCGGCCATGGCCCGCGCTAGATCAACCCCATGAACGCTCGCCCCGCCGACACCCTTACGATCGCCCTGGCGCAGGTTAATCCCGTAGTCGGGGCTGTGGCCGGCAACGCCGCTAAGGTGCGCGCCGTGCGCGAGCGCGCTCGCGATGCCGACCTGATCCTGTTTCCCGAGCTGTTTATAGCCGGTTACCCGCCGGAAGACCTGGTATTGAAGCCGGCCTTTCAGGCGGCCTGCCGCGCGGCGATCGAGGAGCTTGCGCGCGAAACGGCGCAGGGCGGGCCGGCGTTGATCGTCGGCACGCCTTGGGTCGAAGACGGCAAGCTCTATAACGCCGCGGCGCTGCTGGAGGGCGGACGGATCGCCGGATTGCGCTTCAAGGTCGATCTGCCGAATTACGGCGTGTTCGACGAAAAGCGGGTGTTCGCGGTCGGGCCGATGCCGGGCCCGATGGCGTTCCGGGGGGTGCGGATCGGGGTTCCGATCTGCGAGGATATCTGGGGACCAGAGCCGTCCGAATGCATCGCCGAAACCGGTGGCGAAATCCTGTTGGTGCCGAACGGCTCGCCCTATCGGCGCGGGGTGGTGGACCAGCGGCTCAGCGTCGCGGTCGCGCGAGTCAAGGAAACCGGGCTGCCGCTGATCTATGTGAATCAGGTCGGCGGGCAGGATGAACTCGTGTTCGAGGGCGGCTCCTTCGTGCTGAACGCGGATGCTTCGCTCGCGGTGCAGCTTCCGGCCTTCGCCGAGGCGGTGGTGACAACGCGTTGGCAGCGCGGCACGGAGGGCTGGCATTGCGAAGCAGGCGAGATCGTCCCGATGATGCCGCAGGACAAGTCCGATTACACGGCCTGCATGCTGGGGCTGCGCGACTATGTCGGCAAGAACGGGTTTCCGGGCGTCGTGCTCGGGCTGTCGGGCGGCATCGATTCCGCTCTGGTCGCGGCGATCGGCGTCGATGCGCTGGGACCCGATCGGGTCCGCGCGGTGATGTTGCCGTACAAATTCACCTCGCAGGAATCGCTCGACGATGCCGCCGCGGTCGCGAATGCGCTCGGCATCCGTTATGACGTGCTGCCGATCGAGACCGCGGTGCTGGGCCTGGAGCAAAGTCTGTCGCCGCTATTCGAAGGTCTCCCGCGTGATGTGACCGAAGAAAATCTGCAGGCGCGCGCGCGCGGCACCATCGTGATGGCGCTGTCCAACAAGTTCGGTTCGATGGTGATGACTACCGGCAACAAGTCCGAAATGTCGACCGGTTACGCGACGCTGTATGGCGACATGAATGGCGGCTTCAATCCGATCAAGGATCTCTACAAGACCGAGGTGTTCCGTCTCAGCGCCTTGCGCAATGGCTGGAAGCCCGATAATGCGCTCGGTCCGGATGGCGTGGTGATCCCGCGAAACGTGATCGAGAAGCCGCCGACGGCGGAGTTGCGCGAGAACCAGAAGGATCAGGATTCGCTGCCGCCCTACGACATTCTGGACGGCATTCTCGAGCGGCTGGTCGAGCGCGAGCAGCCGATCGCGGATATCGTGGCGGAGGGCTACGACGCCGCAATCGTCATGCGCGTCGACCGGATGCTGAATCTGGCGGAATACAAGCGGCGGCAGGCGGCGCCGGGCGTGAAGGTGACGTTGCGCGGCTTCGGACGGGACCGGCGCTATCCGATCACCAACAAATTCCGCGATCCGGGCACGCCATTGCCGAAGCCGGATACGACCATCGTCAGCGCAACGCCGAGATCGGACGCGTTCGATTTTTGAGTGGTGTCACTTGCGGCGTGCGTGCAATCCGCACGCCGGAGTGACAGCAGCCCGAATCATTGCTCGATGAATTTTGGCCCGACGGTGCGGATCGGCTTTTTCGGCGCGTTCGGATCGACCGGCTCGGGCGGGGGAGCGGCAGTCTGGACCGGTGCGGTCGCGGTCGCGCCCTTCTTCTGTCCAGGCGGCAGGATCGGCCGGCCCTTGGCGTCGCGCGGCGCATTCATGACCTTGGCGCGCTCCTCGGTCACTACAATATCGCCTTGCGCCGATTGTGGCGCGTTGGGATCCTCCTTCACCGCATTGGCCCAGCTTTCATCCGCCGCCTTGCAGGTGCAGGTCTTGCTCCACTCGGTCTTGTATTTGAATGCGTTCGGGATCTGCGTGTAGAGCTGTCCACTGGTCGATACCGCCTGCTGCATGTCCTCGCCTGAGGTACGATGCGAGAACAGCATCACTTCGGCGGCCGGGCACATCCGCTGGCAGGTCGCCTCGTCGTCGACAAAGCGATCCTGCGAGGTCGAGAACGAGATCGGGAAGAAATAGCCGTCGCAGGTGCGCACGCAAACCGTGCGGTACCCGCCCACGCCGGTATCCTGTTCGGGCCCTGAGGTCGAACCCGGCCCGCCGAACAATTGCTCGAAGAAATTGCCCGGCGTGCCGCGTGCGGCCTGCGCGCGGTATTGCGGGCCGCAATCGTTCTGGGCCAGCGCGTTCAGCACGCTGCGGCGCTGTCCCTCGCGTTCGAAACCGGGGCTGTTGGAACTCTGAAGCTGCTGCAAATCACCCTGCACGCGCGCGAGATTGGTGCGCATCTGCTGGATGCGGGTGTTCAGCGGGGCGCATTGCTCAGACCGGCCGCCGCCGCCGAAAAGCTGGAAGAAATTGGGCTGATCACAGCCCTGACGCCGCGCCTGGGTCTGCGCGCGGTCGAGTTCGGCCTGCTGGCGGCCCATCTGATCTTCGAGCCGCCGGATCTGGTCGGCGCGCGCAGCATCGCCACCGGAGCCGATTGCGGCGAGCTGGGCTTCCAGCCGCTGGCAGGTCTGCTCGCGGGCGCTGATCGTCGCCCCCGACGGCGGATAGGCCGGAGGCGGAAGCGGCTGCTGGGCGAGTGCCGCCGATACGGTGCCGGCCCATGTCAATGCCGCCAGACCGGTCAATCGTGCGAATGCTGCCATGAAATTCCCCGCGAACCCCCACGCCCAGTGGACTGGGAATGCGGCGGCGCGATGGTTATCAAATGGAAAAAGCCCCAGTAAAGCGAGAAAACGGCAAAGCGGGAAAACGACAAAACCCCCTAGGGCCGCTCCGGGGTGCCTTCGTCTTCGGGCAGCGCCACATTCCGCGAATCCCGTGCTTCCAGCCGCAAATTCCACAGAATGCCGGACAGAATGATCGCCGCGCCCACGAACACCAGTGCATCGACGGATTCGGCGAAGAAAAAGTAGCCCACCAGCGCGATCAGCGGCACCCGCAGGAAATCGAGCGGTATCACCACACTTGCGTCGCCGTAGCGGAACGCCCGGGCCATGCAGTAATGCGCGGCGAGGCCGGCGACGCCAACCCCGATGATCGGAGCGGTTTGCCAGGGTTCCAGCCGCAGGACGAACAGCGGATCGCTGCCCGACAGCGCCAGCGGGAATTGCAGCAGGTTCATCCAGAAGACGATCGCGAACGTCGTTTCCGTGGAGGTCATCTGCTTGGTGGCGACATTGAAGACGGCATAGAGAAACGAGCACAGCAAAACGAGGAGGGAGGCCGGCTGGAACGCGATTAGTCCCGGCCGCAGGATCACCAGACAGCCGATGAAGCCAAGCACAATCACCACGATGCGGCCGGATGTGAGCTTCTCGCCCAGCACGGCCACGGCGAGGATCAGCACCCAGACCGGCAACGTGAATTCGAGCGCGAACACGGTCGCGAAGGGCAGCAGCGTCAGCGCGGTCGCCCAGCAATATTGCCCGCCGAAATGCACCGCCGAGCGGAAGAAGTGCATCGGAATGCGCTTGGTGCGCAATTGCGGCCTGAGCGCCGGATTCACCGCCAGCAACGAGAACAGGATGGTCAGGGCGCCAACGCAGCGTATCGTCAAAATCTCGAACACCGACAGCGAACCTGCGAGCAGGCGGATTGAAACCGCCATGATCGAGAACGACAGCAGCGTGCCCGTCATCCACAGGACGACACGTCCGATGTTCTGTCTTTGCACGCCGCGCTCGCTTTTCGTTGTCCGCAGTCTGGATGCTACTCGGCGTCGGGCTGGTTTTCGGGACGCGCCTTGTCGAAGGCGGGCAGCTTGGCGCAGGCGGCCTCGACGGCTGCAATCTTCGGGAACGCCTCGACCTGCACCTTGAAACGCCGGGCATTGAAGACCTGCGGCACCAGGCAGACATCCGCCATCGTGACCCGCGATCCGAATGCATAGGGGCCGGGCTTGAGCAGCGGTTCGATCGCCTCGAACCCGGCGATTACCCAGGAGCGGTACCAGTCGTCGACGGTCGCCTGATCATGCCCGAGCTTCTTCAGTGTGTTGAGCACGATCAGGTTGTTGATCGGATGAATGTCGCAGGCGATGATTTCGCACACCGCACGGACATGCGCGCGATCGAGGGCGTCGACCGGCAGCAGCGCCGGTTCCGGATACACCTCTTCCAGATATTCGATGATCGCCAGCGACTGGATGATGGTGTCGCCGCTCGACAACGTCAGCGCCGGAACCCGCATCTGCGGATTGATCGCGCGATATTCGGGGGTGTGCTGCTTGCCGCCATCCTTGGTCAGATGGATCGACACCATCTCATAAGGCTGATCCTTCAGGTTCAGCGCGATGCGCACCCGATATGCGGCCGACGAGCGGAAATAGGTATAGAGTTTCACAGGTCTGTCCCCGGGCGGCTGTTGTTTTCGCGACCAAACGCCAAGGCGAAAGGCTTGTCCAGCCCCGCGGCGCCATGCCCGGCATGCGCTACCGATCGGGGTCCTCGGTCGCTTCTTCGGCGAGCGGTTTCGCACGCTCGATCAGGCGCGATAATGCGCGCGCGAACGGTTCGCGGTCGGCGGGATCGATGGCGTCGGTCAGGTGGCGGGCGAGGTCCGTCGCACCCGGAGCGAGATCGTTGTAGATGGCGCGTCCCTCCGGTGTGAGTGACAGGAAGGATTCCCGCAGGTCCGACCGGTTGACGCGCCGCACCAGAAACTTCCGTTTCTCGAGCAGGGCCACCGCGCGCGACACCTTGGTCTTGTGCATATGGCTGTGTTCGCCGATGGCCTTGCCGGTCATGGTCTCGAATTCGCCGAGCGTGACCAGCACCCGCCATTCCGGCACGCCGATGCCGTAGCGTTCCGCATACAGGCGGGACAGCGCCTGCGATACCAGGCTCGCCACCACATTGAGCTGATAGGGCAGGAAATCGTCGAGCCGCAGCGGGGCGTCCTGGCTGGACCGCCTTTCGCCGGCAGCGGTTGACCCTTTCATCTGCGTCGTCATGACCGAATTTCGTCGTCACCCGTCTGCGGAGCGAGCAGCCGGACCATGGCGTAACTCGCGCTGCGGCGCAACGGCGGCGGAGGCAGTTGACAGGCGGACTGCGCCCGGTGTGCAAGGGGGGCAGGGTGACTGCCGGGACACCAGATGGCGACATTCAAAACCGTTGAGGCGGCCGAAACGGCGGCCCGCGCTTTCGACCTGAAGCGGCTGCCCGCCGATTTCATCGACGATCCATATCCGTATTTTCATGCCTTGCGCGAGCACGATCCGGTCCACCGTATGCCGGACGGCAGCTATATCATCACTCGCTACGACGACTGCGAGACGCTCTACAAGGACGCGAAGACCTATTCCTCCGACAAGAAGATCGAGTTTCGCCCGAAATTCGGCGACTCGCCTCTGTTCGAGCACCACACCACGAGCCTCGTCTTCAACGATCCGCCGTTGCACACGCAGGTGCGGCGCGCCATAGCCGGTGCGCTGTCGCCGCGTGCGATCGCCGAAATGGAAATCGGCCTGGTCGAACTGGTCGACCGTCTGCTGAACGAACTCGAGCGCAAGGGGCGAGAGACGGGTCAGGTGGACCTGATCGAGGATTTCGCCTCTGCCATCCCGGTCGAGATCATCGGCAATCTGCTCGGCGTTCCGCATGACGAGCGTGGTCCCTTGCGTGCCTGGTCGCTCGCAATCCTTGGCGCACTCGAACCGGTTCTCACCGACCAGCAGCTGAAGACCGGCAACGATGCGGTCACCGAATTTCTCGCTTATCTGAAAATCCTGACCGACGACCGCCGCCGTAATCCCGGCGATCCCAACAAGGATGTGCTGACCCGCCTGATCAACGGCGAGCATGACGGCCGCAAGCTGACCGAAACCGAACTCCTGCAGAACTGCATCTTCATTCTCAATGCCGGACACGAAACCACAACCAACCTGATCGGCAACGCGCTGTATACGCTGCTGCTATGGCCCGAGGAGAAGGCGCGGCTGATGGCCGATCCCTCGCTGATGCGCTCTGCGGTCGAGGAGGTGTTGCGCTTCGAGAGCTCGAACCAGCTCGGCAACCGGCGCGTCGTTGCGAGTACCGTGCTCGGCGGCGTGCCGATGAAAGAGGGCGATCTCATCACCATTGCCATCGCCGCCGCCAATCGCGATCCGAAATACTTTCCCGATCCCGACCGCTTCGATGTCGGCCGAAATCCCAACCGGCATCTGGCCTTTGCCAGCGGGATCCACGTCTGCGCCGGAATGAATGTGGCACGGCTGGAAGGCCGTATCGCGCTGGAGCGGTTCCTGGCACGCTTTCCGGACTATCGGCTTACGGGTGAGCCGGTGCGTTCGCCGCGCGCACGGTTTCGTGGGTTCGTGTCATTGCCGGCGAAGGTGGGCTGACCGCGGGAGGGCGCCAATGACCAATGCAACGGAAGGCATGGTCGGCGGCGGCTATTACGACGCTCATTCGTCTTCCAGGCCGAGACGGCGGCAAGCGTCGCGGCGCTCCTTCAGCAGGCGGTGGCGGCCCTGACCATGCCGGTCGATGGGCAGGTCATCGTCGCCGATTACGGTTGCTCCGAGGGCAGGAATTCGATGGCGACCGTGACGACGGCGCTCGATCTGCTTTCGGCCCGCGGCGCGAAGGGCTTCGGTGTCGTGCACAACGACCTGCCGACCAATGACTGGAATACGCTGGCGCGCAATCTGTCGTCGCCGGATTCCTATCTCGCGAAATTCCCGCAGGCCCACGCCTTGTTTGCGCCGCGCGGCTTTTTCGAAAAGGTCACCACGCCCGCGAGCATCACGCTTGGTACGTCCGGCTCTGCTGCGCACTGG
Organism: Pseudorhodoplanes sp.; assembly: GCF_059499825.1. Taxonomy (NCBI): domain Bacteria; kingdom Pseudomonadati; phylum Pseudomonadota; class Alphaproteobacteria; order Hyphomicrobiales; genus Pseudorhodoplanes; species Pseudorhodoplanes sp. Next base: position 208,767 of record NZ_JCABZI010000002.1, on the reverse strand, counting down.
CTGTCGCGGCAACCGCCGGACCTCGACATGCCGCGCTCGCTCTATCGTTCAGATGCGCCGCCCCCGGAGCTTAGGAAAATCCTGAAGCAGTCCGCCGACGACTGGCAGAGCTTCCTCGCCGCGCGCGCGGAGGAATTGCAGCCGGGTGGGGTACTGCTGGTGCAGATGCTGGGTACGGACGGCAGCGCCGAGCCGGCGCGGGTCAGCGCAGCCGGATTGCTGAAGCTTATGAACGAGTGCGCGCTACAACTCGTCGATGCGGGTGAAGTGCCGCGGGATGTCTATAGGCGTTACTGCTTTCCGGTGGTGCCGCGCACCATCGAGGAGGCGACAGCGCCGGTGACGGGTGCTTTGGCCGAAAAGCTCGAACTGCTGCATTGCGGGCTGACGCCGGTCGCATCGCCATATCAGGCGGTGCTGGAGAAAACCGGCGATGTCGCCGCGTTTGCGAAGAGCTATACCGCGTTCACGCGGGCCTTCAGCGAGAGCAGTCTGAGAGATGGATTGTTTCGATCTGGACAGGCCAGCGCGGATGACTTGGCCGACCGGTTCTATGCGGCGATGGAGAAGGCGCTGACCACGCGTCCGAACGATTATCCGTTCGACGATCTGACGCTTGCCGTCATGGTGCGAAGGCGCGACTGATGCACAGAGCGATCTGCGCCTAGACGACCTCGTCGGTCCAGACCTTGAAACTCACCAGCGTATTGGGGCCGAAGGTGTGGGTGATCGGCACGTCCGACGCGTCGCGGCCGATTGCCATCAGCACGCGGCCGATCCGCGGCTCGTTGTTGCGCGGGTCGAAGGTATACCAGCGGCCGCCGAGATAGGCCTCGAACCAGCCCGCGAAATCCGGTGTGCCGTAGGGCAGTGGCGTCCCGATGTCGCTGAGGTATCCGCTGCAATAGCGCGCCGGAATGTTCATGCAGCGGCAGAAGGTGATGGCCAGATGCGCGTAGTCGCGGCACACACCCTTGCCTTCGTGATAGACGTCGAAGGCGGTTTTCGTCGCGCGGGCGTGCTCGTATCCGAACGCGATGTGATTGTGGACGTAATCGCAGATCGTCTGCACCCGGGCCCAGCCCGGCGGCGAGTTCGCAAACAGCTTCCAGGCGATGTCCGACAGGCGATCGGTCTCGCAATAGCGGCTGCCGAGGAGATAGATCAGCGTGTCGGCCGGCAAATCCTCGACCGCGTGCTGCGGGGCGGTTGGAGCAACAACGTCCGGCTGTCCGCTGTCCTTGACCAGGCCATCGGCCGAAAGGGTCACGCGGCCGGCAGGAGCGACGAGGCGGCTGCACCAGTTTCCGAACACGTCCCGGTAGGGTGAGATCGGTACGGCAGGATCGATTGTCAGATAATCCGGCACGATCACGTCCGACGCCCGGGTGAAATGGGTACCCAGAACCATGATCATCGGCGTGGGCTGCGGGAAGTCGTAGATCAGCTCGTAGCCGACACGAATTTTCATCGGATGTCTCTGCTTTTGCGGTTCGAATGACCCGGAGAGCCATTGACGCCCGCCCCAAATAGAATGGCCGGGCATAGCCCGGCCATGACGTGCAGAGAACAGGACGCTCGTGAGGTGCGGTGCCGCCGCGCCTACGCGGCGACGAAAGTCAACGCTTCCGCACGAAGGTCTGCCGCCTTGTGGGCGGCGCCGGCATCGCGTTGCCGCGATGGCGGAAGCTGATGCGGCCGCGCGAGAGGTCGTAGGGCGACATCTCCACGATCACGCGGTCGCCGACGCCGGTGCGGATGCGGAATTTCCGCATCTTGCCGGCGGTGTAGGCGAGGATTTCGTGGTCGTTGTCGAGTTTCACGCGGAAATTTCCGTCCGGCAGCACCTCAGTGACGGTGCCGTCGAATTCGAGCATCTCTTCTTTCGACATCCTTGGTCCCTTGAGCGAATGCGATCAGCGCGGGGATTGCGCGTGCGGCCGCTTTTCGCGGCGCTCAGGCTTACGGTCCCGCATGAATCCCATTGATGATAACGCACCATCGCCGGTTCCGCCATTCTGTCCCTGCGGGGTTGAGAACGCCTGCGCGGGAGCCCTTTGCTCGGCCCGGTGCTCCTGCGGACGTCCGTTCTGGCCGCCAGCACCGGTCTTGCCACCCGCCTTGGCCTCCTGGTCGCGCCGGCGACCGCGCTGTCCGGGACGGTTGCGTGACCGGTTCTTGGCCGGCTGACCGGGGGCGTGCCCTCGGCCGGCGGACGGGGCTCGTGCCTCGACCGGCTGGCCGGTCCGGCCATCGGTCGCGGGCAGGGCCATGCGGATCAGCTTTTCGATATCGCGCAGATAGGCGCGCTCCTCGTTGTCGCAGAACGAGATCGCTATGCCGTCGGCGCCGGCTCGCGCCGTGCGGCCGATGCGGTGCACGTAGCTCTCCGCCACGTTGGGCAGGTCGTAATTGAAGACATGGGTGATGCCGTCGACATCGATGCCACGCGCGGCGATGTCGGTGGCGATCAGGGTCTTGACCTTGCCGTTGCGGAAGGCGGCGAGCGCCCGCTCGCGCTGGCCCTGCGACTTGTTGCCGTGGATCGCTTCCGCCGCGAGACCAGCCTGGCTGAGCTGGCGGACCACGCGGTCGGCGCCGTGCTTGGTGCGGGTGAAGACGATGGCGCGGTCGATTGGCTCGCTCTTCAGGAGGTCGGCGAGCAGGTTGGCCTTGCCGGCCTTGTCGATATGCACGACGCGCTGGGCGATCCGCTCGACGGTCGAGGCCTGCGGCGTCACCGCCACCCGGGCGGGGTCACGCAGCATCAGGCGGCCGAGCTCTTCGATCGGCGGCGGCATCGTGGCCGAGAAGAACAGCGTCTGCCGCTGCGCCGGGCATTTGGCGACGATGCGGCGAATATCGTGGATGAAGCCCATATCGAGCATGCGATCGGCTTCGTCGAGCACGAGGATCTCGACTTTATCGAGCGTTACGGCGCGCTCCTGCATCAGGTCCAGCAGGCGGCCCGGGGTCGCAACCAGCACATCGACGCCGTTCGCCATCGCCCGCATTTGCTTGCCGATCGGAACGCCGCCGATGGCGAGCGTCACCGAAACTTTCATGTATCGGCCATAGGTCCGGAAGCTCTCCATGATCTGGCCGGAGAGCTCGCGCGTCGGGCTCAGAACCAGCACGCGGCAGCTTTTTCGCTCTGCGCGGATGCGATTCTTAGCCAGATGATTGAGGATCGGCAGCGCGAAAGCCGCGGTCTTGCCGGTACCGGTCTGCGCAATGCCGACGACGTCGCGTCCGGCGAGCACGTGCGGAATGGTCTGCGACTGGATGGGAGTGGGGGTCTCGTAGCCCTCTTCGATCAGGGCACGGGTGATCGGCTCAGCGAGCCCGAGTTCAAGAAAAGCGGTCAAAATACAATCTTTCGTGCAGCTCGAACGCCGGGTCCCGGAATAGGACGCGGACGCTTCGCGCGGGGTTCGGAGGACATCCCGCGTGTTCAGGGCTGCCGGATATGAGGAAAGTGTTGGCGGGCCGAAAGTCGCTGCACGAGGTGCAATCTGATTTTCGTTCACGCGGCCCGCTAGCGACTCAAAGGACTGAGTCGGCCTCGATGGGCGTTCATATGGACTGTCTGCGCGGCGGATTCAAGGCAAATAGCGCGAATAGTGAACACGCCATTGACGTTAGTTACGAATGAAACTATCGTATGGCGCCTAAACAAGAGCAGTAATTGCCCAAAATCAAGAACCGTCCACAGCCGGACGGCGTTCGCATCAGGGAGAATACGTGATGGCCGATATCGACACCGCGCCGCGCGTCCGGCGGCAAGCGTCCCCCGCAGCGGTTACCGACCGGATCCGCACCGAACCGTTGGTCGATGCCGCGGAGTACATGTCCGGCTTCGGTAATTCCTTCGAGACCGAGGCGCTGCCCGGCGCTTTGCCGGTCGGGCGAAACTCGCCACAAAAGATCAATTACGGGCTCTATGCCGAGCAATTGTCCGGTTCGCCCTTCACCGCGCCGCAGGCGACCAACCAGCGCTCCTGGCTCTATCGCATCCGCCCGACCGTGCGCCATACCGGCCGCTTCAAGAAGATCGACCGCGGTCTTATGCGCACCGCGCCGGAGCGCGACGACACCGATCTGACCATCGGGCAATTGCGCTGGAGTCCGACGCCCATTCCCGAGGCCAAGCTCAATTTCGTCACCGGGCTGCGCACCATCACCGTGGCCGGCGATAGTGAGGCGATGAGCGGCATGGCGGCCCATGTGCTGGTCGTGACCGAGTCGATGCTGCGCGAGCATTTCTTCAACGCCGACGGCGAATTCCTGATCGTGGCGGAGCAGGGCAATCTCCGCTTCCGCACCGAGTTCGGTTTGATCGAGATCGCGCCGGGCGAAATCTGCGTCATCCCGCGCGGTGTGATTTTCCGCGTCGAACTGGTCGACGGTCCGGCGCGCGCCTATGTCTGCGAGAATTACGGCGGCGCGTTCACCTTACCGGATCGCGGTCCGATCGGGGCCAATTGCCTTGCCAATCCGCGCGACTTCCTGACGCCGGTCGCCGCCTACGAGGATGTCGAGGAGCCGTGCACGCTTTACGTGAAGTGGGGCGGTGAGCTGTTCGAAACCAAACTGCCGCATTCGCCGCTCGACGTAGTGGCGTGGCACGGCAATTACGCGCCTTACAAATACAATCTGCGATACTTCTCGCCGGTGGGCGCGGTGCTGTTCGATCATCCCGATCCGTCGATCTTCACGGTGATGACCTCGCCGTCGGAGACGCCCGGCACCGCCAATATCGACTTCGTGATTTTTCCGGAGCGCTGGGGCGTGGCCGAAAACACGTTCCGGCCGCCCTGGTATCATCGCAACATCATGTCGGAATTTATGGGCCTGGTTTACGGCGTCTATGACGCGAAGCCGGAAGGTTTCGTGCCGGGCGGGTTCTCGCTGCACAACACCATGCTGCCGCACGGACCCGACGTCGATGCTTTTGAACATGCCAGCAATGTCGAACTCAAGCCGGTGAAGCTTGCCAATACCCTCGCTTTCATGTTCGAGACCCGCTTCCGGCAACGCGTCACCAAATACGCGGCCGAGCATGAAACGCGGCAGGACAATTACATCGACTGCTGGAAGGGGCTAAAGAAGCACTTCGATCCGAATCGCCGAGAGCCGAAATAGGATTTGGTCAAGGCATGCCGGCTCAGAACATGTTTAGTTTTGTTGCCGGAAATATTGGCGATTGGCGCATCGAACGCATGGACGTGATTTGCGGTGACGGCCTTCCACCCGCGCGAAACTTGTCAATGCTTCGTGGTCACGTGGACGCAGATGAGGGGACGGCTTGGGTGTTGCGCGGCGTGACCTCCAATCTGCGCTATACGACGGATGCAGAGCGCAGGAGCTTGGTAAGCCGGCAGGCTGGTCTGGGGCGAAGCGAGGCGCTATGCGCCGCGCTGATCCCGATCAACAAGACTGCGCGCTGGTGGCAGCTCGCGCAGGACGAGCGTCGCAGGATTTTCGAGGAGACTTCGCACCATATCGAGATCGGGAATCAATATCTGCCGACGATCGCGCGACAATTACATCATTGTCGCGACCTTGGCGAAGCGTTCGATTTCCTGACATGGTTTGAATATAGTGTGAGCGATGAAGCAGCTTTCGACGAATTGGTCGAGAAGCTGCGAGCAACGGAAGAATGGCGTTACGTCGATCGCGAGATCGACATTCGCCTGACGCGGGACGGAAAGGCTTAATGAAACTTGCATCCTTGAAGAGCGGCCGCGATGGCCGCCTGGTCGTTGTGTCGCGCGATCTGTCGCGCTGTGCCGATGCGTCTGCCATTGCGCCGACGCTGCAGGCCGCGCTCGATGACTGGGATTCCGTGGTTCCGCGTCTGACCGAAATGGCGGACTCGCTTGAGGCGAACCGGATCGCACATATGCCGTTCGACCCGGCGAAAGTGGCATCGCCATTGCCGCGCGCCTATCAGTGGCTGGACGGCTCCGCCTATGTGAACCATGTGGCACTGGTGCGCCAGGCACGCGGCGCAGAGGTGCCGGAATCGTTCTGGACCGATCCGCTGATGTATCAGGGCATTTCCGACGTGGTGATGGCGCCGCGCGATCCGATCCAACTGGCGGATGAGGCCTATGGTGCGGATATCGAGGCGGAGGTTGTCGTCATTCTGGGCGACGTGCCGATGGGCGCAACCCGCGAACAAGCGGCCAAGGCCATCCGGCTGATCATGCTGGTCAACGACGTGACGCTGCGCAACATCGTGCCGCAGGAACTGCCCAAGGGCTTCGGCTTCCTGCAATCGAAGCCGCCGTCGGCCTTTACGCCGGTCGCAGTCACGCCGGACGAACTGGGCAAGGCCTGGGACGGTGCCAAGGTCGATCTGCCACTGTTGAGTTTCATCAACGGCAAGCCGTTCGGCAAGCCGATGTGCTCGGTCGACATGACGTTCGATTTTCCGACGCTGATCGCGCACGCGGCAAGGACAAGGCCGCTCGGCGCCGGCACGATCCTCGGCGCCGGTACGGTGTCCAACCGCGATGCGTCGGGTGGACCGGGCAAGCCGATCTCCGAAGGCGGCCTCGGCTATTCCTGCATTGCGGAAATCCGCACCGTCGAGACGATCCTGCACGGCAAGCCGTCGACGCCATTCCTCAAGTTCGGCGACACCGCGCGTATCGAAATGAACGACAAGGACGGTCGCTCGATCTTCGGCGCTATCGAGCAGGAAGTGGTGCGCTACACGCCTCCGAAATAACGACAGGCCGCGATCCGAGCGGCGGACAGGGTGGACCATGGCCAAGGGCTTTGCTTCGACCGCCGATACGGCGGAAAAGACGATTTCGTTCGATGAGATTGGGCGCGATCTCTATGCCTTCACCGCGGAAGGCGATCCGAATTCCGGGATCATCGTCGGCGACGACAGCGTCATGGTGGTTGACGCGCAGGCGACGCCGGTGATGGCGCTGGAGGTGATCGAGCGGGTGCGCAGGGTCACCGACAAGCCGATCAAATACGTGTTGCTCAGCCACTATCATGCGGTGCGCGTGCTTGGCGCGTCGGCGTATGTGGATGCGGAGATTTTGGCATCCGACGCGACGCGTGAACTGATCGTCGAACGCGGACAGCAGGACAAGGATTCCGAGATCGGCCGTTTCCCGCGGCTGTTTCGCGCGGTGGAATCCATCGAAGGCCTGACCTGGCCGACCGTCACTTTCCCGCAGCAGATGTCGGTGTGGCTCGGCAAGCGCGAAGTGCGGATCATGCATATCGGGCGCGGGCACACGGCAGGCGATGTCATCGCCTGGGTGCCGGACGCCAATGTCGTGTTCTCCGGCGATCTCGTCGAATATCATTCGGCCTGTTATTGCGGCGACGCACATCTGGCCGACTGGCCGAACACGCTCGACCGGCTCAGCGCCTTCAAGGCCAATGCGCTCGTGCCCGGCCGTGGAGCGGCGCTTGCGACGCCGGAGAAGGTGCAGGCCGGGATCGAAGGCACGCGCGATTTCCTCGCGACACTCTACGGCTCGGCGCAGAACAGCGTCGCGAAGGGGCTGTCGCTGAAAGACGCGTTTGCGGCTGCGCGCGAAGCCATGGATCCGAAATTCTCGAGCTATGCGATCTACGAGCATTGCATGCCGTTCAATGTGGCGCGCGCTTACGATGAGGCGAAGGGCATCGGACATCCGGTGATCTGGACTGCCGAACGCGATCGCGAGATGTGGTCGGCGCTGCAGGGGTGACCGATGCGCGGTTTCTGGTGCGGCCTATTCGTTGCGTTGCTGTTTTGCGCCGCATCGTCGCAGGCCCGACCATCGAATCAGGACGAAACGGTTCGGCAATTGCTCTCCCTCGCGCTGGACAATATCCAAAAAGGTGTTTGCGCGAATGGCCAAGCCTGTTCGCCAGCGACCGCAGATGAGCGTGCCAATCCCCCGCTGACGATTAATGAGGCTAAGGCGATCGTCGGACGTGGCGTTGTCAGTGCGATGGCCGAGCGCTGTGGGCTGGATTGGCGGCGTCTCAATTATCTTCCGATGATGGCGTACTGGCGCACGACGCTCAAATCGCCAGAGCGGAAGTTGACATTGATCTCGTTGTTGCATGGCATCACGCAAGGCCAGATCGAAAAAGCTCTCCTCAAGCGCGGTCCGTGTTCCGACGGGGAGCGTCGCCATATCGAGTCCAGCCTGCCATTCAGAACGTGACGGGCAAGTGAAGACAGGAGCACGTGCCGTGGCAAACGAACGGAAGTCGCTGTTTCACTTCGGTTACCGGCGGTCGCCGGATCAGGATGCGGCGAAGCCCGCGCGCCACACGGTCGTCATCGTCGGCGCCGGCCCGGTCGGCCTGTCGATGGCGATCGATCTGGCGCAGCGCGGCGTGCCTTCGGTGCTGCTCGACGACGCCGACCGGATCGGCGAGGGGTCGCGCGGGCTCTGCTATTCGAAGCGCACGCTGGAAATACTGGATCGCTTGGGCGTCGGCGAGAAGCTGGTCGAGATGGGCGTGACCTGGAAGCTCGGCCGGGTCTATCTTGGCGACCGGCCGGTCTATGCCTTCGACCTGCTGCCCGAGGACGGCCACAAGATGCCGGCCTTCATCAACCTTCAGCAATTCTATCTCGAGAAGGCGCTGGTCGACCGCGTGCAGGACTTGCCGCAGATCGATCTGCGATGGCGCAACCGCGTCACCGGGATCGAGAAGCGCAACGATGGCGTCACGGTCACGATCGAGACTCCGGACGGTCCATATCGGCTCGACGCAGCCTGGGTGATCGCCGCCGATGGCGCGCGCTCGACCATGCGCGATCTCATGGGCCTGGAATTCAAGGGGCATACCTTTGAGGAGAAATTCCTGATCGCCGATCTACGCATGCCGGCGGACGATATCCCCACCGAGCGGCGTTTCTGGTTCGATCCGCCGTTTCATACCGGCCAGTCGGCGCTGATGCACCGGCAACCCGATGAATCGTGGCGGGTGGACCTGCAACTTGGGCCCGATGCCGATATCGAACACGAACTGAAGCCGGAGAACTATACGCCTCGCATCCGCAAGATGCTGGGCGATCGCGATTTTCATGTCGACTGGGTGTCGATCTACCGCTTCAACTGCCGCCGAATCGATCGCTTCGTGCATGGACGCGTGGTGTTTGTCGGCGACGCTGCGCATCAGGTCTCGCCATTCGGGGCGAGGGGCGCCAATTCGGGTGTGGAGGACGCGGAAAATCTCGCGTGGAAGCTTGTCGCCGTGCTCCGCGGTGACGCCGGCGAGGCGCTGATCGCGAGCTACGACCACGAGCGCATGCAGGCGGCCGACGAGAATATCGGTCACTCCACGCGGTCGACCGACTTCATCGCGCCGCGTTCACCGGCCGAGCGAACGCTGCGCAATGCCGTGCTGTCGCTTGCGCCGCATGCAGACTTCGCCCGGCGCATGGTCAATTCCGGGCGGCTGTCGGTGGCGAGCATCTACGACACGCCGCTGTCGACTCCCGATGAGGACACCTTCATGGGAGCAGCCCAACTCGGCGGCCCGGCTGTCGACGCGCCGATGATGGCGGCGGACAAGTCCGCTTGTCACCTGGTGGAGAAACTATCCGATGGTTTTGAATTGCTCTATGTCGCGAACGGGACTGCCCCGGTCATTCCGGACGGCATCAAGCTTACGGTGATCGGCCGCGACCTGATCGACGCGCGCGGCGATTTTGCCAATCGCTTCGACGCGCAGCCGGGCTCTGGTTATCTGCTGCGGCCGGACCAGCACATCTGCGCGCGCTGGCGCGCGCCGACGACGGAAAAGGTTGCGGCCGCGCGCGAACGCGCGCTCGCTCTTTAGGCAGGCTTCGCGTGATCTTTTCCCGACACCTGTCCCCGGTTTTTTGGGATCAGGTCGGCATGCGCATCGACGACAGCATCTCGGTGCAGGCGTTCACGCAATGCTGACAGACCTTGGCGCAGACCTCACAATGCTTGTGCATATCAGCGTGGCGCTGGCACTCGGTCGCGCAGGCGCGAGCGAAGGCAATGCAGGTGGTGAGCTGCGCTTCGAGAAGTTGCCGGTGGCCGACCTTGTTGGCGCGGGACAGGATGCTGCCGGTCGCGGCGCAAACGGCGGCGCAGTCCTGGTTGAGCCGGATGCATGTGATGAGCCGCTCGACATGCCTCTCGGCAAGGCACGCATCTGCGCAGGCCGTGGAGGTCTCCACGCAATCGAAACATGCGTCTATGCATGTGCTGAGGGCATCGGCATGGCTCGGTTGCTCAGGATGCGAGCGGAACATCGATCTGACGGCAACGGCGGACATGGGAACCTTCCTTTTGAGCGCGCGTGCCATACAACCCGCATTACCGGACTATGTTCCGCCGCAGGCAAAGTTCCGACGTTCGTCGCTCTGAATAAATTGGTTCCGCTCAACACTGGTCGCAACCAGTAGTCTGGCCGACCCACGGAGTTTCTGCGATGCCACTTATGACCCAATCGCGATTCAAGGATTCGGATCAGGCCTTCGTTACCCTGGTCGAAGCGAGGCGCGGCCTGTCCGAATCCGAGGCGTCGGAACTGGATGCGAAGCTCGTTCTCATACTCGCCAATCACATTGGCGATATCGACATTCTGCGTGAGGCGATTGCGTTTGCGAAGCAGACCATGCCCGCGGCATGACCGGTCGCGCACTCAGCCGTCAATCCTGCGATTTGTTTTTGATGTTGTCGAGTACCGCGCTCACCCGCGCAACCGGGTCGGATGAATTCATATCGAGGATCTGACGCACTTTTTCGGCGAGCGCTTCGGAGGTGAAGGGCTTGGTCAGGAGCTCGACATCGGCATCGAGCCGGCCGTGATGGATGATGGCATTGCGGGTATAGCCGGTGGTGAACAGCACCTTGAGGTCCGGTCGCCTGCGTCGCGCTTCATCGGCAAGTTGCCGTCCGTTCATGCCGCCGGGCAGCACCACGTCCGTAAACAGCAGTTTCACGTCGGGATTGGCATCGAGCAGCCGCAGGCCGCTTGCCCCTTCATGGGCCGCGATGACGTGATAGCCTTCGTCACGCAGCACTTCGCTCGAGAAACGGTTGACCTCTTCGTCATCCTCGACGAGCAGGATCTGTTCCGGACGCTGTACTGAAGCCGAGCTATCGCGCGCGGGCTCGCTCGGCTCCCACGGTTCGATTCCGGCTTCGTCCGCGAGCCGCGGCAGATAGATCTTGATCGACGTGCCTTCGCCGGTCTCGCTGTAAATCTTGATATGTCCGCGGGATTGCTTCACGAAGCCATAGACCATGCTCAGTCCAAGACCGGTCCCGGCGCCCATCGGCTTGGTCGTGAAGAATGGCTCGAAGGCGCGGTCTACCACGTCCTTGGTCATGCCGGCTCCGGTGTCGCTGACCGCGACCAGCACATATTGGCCCGACGACATATCCGCAGCGTTGGCGGCGACATAGGCGTCGTCGAGATAGGTGTTGGCGGTCTCGATGGTGAGGCGTCCGCCCTCCGGCATGGCGTCGCGGGCATTCACGGCGAGGTTCAGGAGCGCGTTTTCGAGCTGGTTCGGATCGACCGCGGTCTTCCACAGGCCACCGGCAAGCACGGTCTCGACCGTGATGGTCTCGCCGATGGTTCGCCGCAGCAATTCCGACATGCCCTGGACGAGGCGGTTCACGTCGACCAGTTTTTCCTCCAGCGGATGCTGGCGCGAAAAGGCGAGCAGGCGCTGCACGAGACTCGCGGCGCGTTCCGAGGCCTGACGGGCCGAATGCAGCGAGCGCCGCAGCCGGTCGTCACCCTCCGGCACCCGGCGCAGGGCGAGGTCGACATTCCCCAGGATCGCGGTGAGCAGGTTGTTGAAGTCGTGCGCGACGCCGCCGGTGAGGCGGCCGACGGCCTCCATCTTCAGCGCCTGCTGGAGCGCGAGTTCGGTGCGTTCGCGCCGCGCGACCTCCTGTTGAAGTTGTGCATGCGCGATTGCTTCGCGCCGCGTGCGTTTCAGGGCGACGAAGCCGAGACCGATCATGGCAATCGTGGCGGGCAACCCGAAGATCAGGTGGCTGCCCATGTTGGTGAGCCATTCGCGAATCACCACGTCGCTTTCGATTCCTGACACGACGTAAATGTTGTAACGCGGCATCTTGCGATACGCGAACAGCCGCGTATGGCCGTCGAAAGACGACGTGCCGGTGACGAAGCCCTCGTCGGGATGCTCCCTGATGCTCCTCATCACCGTCGAGTCCGGTGAAAGCTTTTCAAGTCGCTGCGACAGGTCCGGGTAGCGCGCCAGGATCGCGCCGTCATCGCGGATGAGAGCGAACACGCCGGGCGGCGGCAGCTTGGCATAGAAGTTGATGAAATATTCGGGAGCGATCGAGACCGTCGTCACGCCGCCGAAACTGCCGTTCGGTCCGCTGACCGGGCGGCTCAGGGTGAAGAATGTGGTGTCGGCTGCGCGGGCCTTCAGCACCTCGCTGACGAAAACGCCGGCTTTCGCATTGTCCTTGTGGATCCGGAAATAATCCCGATCGGACAGGTCGATCTTGGGCATCGGGTAGATCGTGCCCGAGACCAGCGGCGCGCCGGACGCTGAAATGATCCACAGGTCGCGCAATTGCGGCAGGGCGTCGGTGATCGATTTCAGGCGCGCGTTGAACTCGGGCTCGCGTGACCGAATGTCCGCCTCGGTCGTCCCAGCGGTCAGTTCGTCAAGATAGCGGGCGCTGAGTTCGAAGGTGTCGAACACCTTCAGGGCGTGCTCGTAGATCGTGTTGAGGTTACGCTGAACGCGATCGCGGGCTTCCGCGAGATGTTGATGATAGGAAATCCAGGCCGCGAACAGGAAGATGGCGACCGGCAGGATGATCGAGGCGGCCACCAGAAGCCGCAGCGGCCGGAGCGTCGAAGCCAGGTCTTTCTTCGCTGTCTGATGTTCCCGCGCGGCGCTTGCTTTTGACTGTGGAACTTCGATCATCGGAACCGGAAAAGGAGGGCGGGGTAACGCCGATCCTATCGCCGGTACACGTTGTTTCCAAGCGCAACGGCGCCGCGTCTCGATCTATCTATGCTTCGGGAACTTTTTGCAGGTCGTGCGTTCAGCGCCTGCATACGATTGCGACGAAGTCGTCGCACCCGTTGCGTCCGCAAGAGCCGCTGGCGCGCACAGCGCCGGTGATCTCCTCGCGCTCGATCCTCCGAAAGGAGGCCGCGCCGGAAAACCGCTTCGACTGGCAATACGCCGCCGCCGCCGCCGCGCCGCAGGGTGCGCCCTGCGCCAGGCAACGATCCACTCCGTAACCATCGGGACTGTTGGCGATGATGAAGGTCCGCTTCTCCGCCGATGCCTGACCAAGGTGTGCCGGCAGGATTACAGCGGCAAGGGAAAGTGCCAGCAGGAATCGCATTGAATCGCTCGTACCGTCCGCAGTTTGTTGCAAATTGCGCCTTAATTCCTAAGGTTCTGTTAACCGTGATTTGTTTCCTGCTATCCTCTTGACGGGACGGTGATTTTCCCACATTTTCCGGCCATGACCGCCCGCAACGCAATTTTCGGCATTTGCCGGGAGATTATTCGCTAGCGCCTGAACGCTGGCTGCGGCTGTCTTTTATCCATCGCGATGAACAGAACGCCCGGGCCAGCAGGGCCTGAGGACTTATTGACGATGGAGCTCAAGCTCTACGATACGCTGTCGCGCGAGAAGCGGGAGTTTCGGCCGCTCGATCCGAGCAATGTCCGCATGTATGTGTGCGGGCCGACGGTCTATGACTTCGCCCATATCGGCAATGCGCGGCCGGTAATCGTTTTCGACGTGCTGTACCGGTTGCTGCGGCACATCTATGGCGCCGGTCACGTCAAATACGTCCGCAACATCACCGACGTCGACGACAAGATCAACGCGCGGGCGGCCGAGCAGGGCATCTCGATCCGCGATCTCACCGAAACCACCTACGCCAATTTCAAGGCCGATGTGGCCGCGCTTGGCTGCCTGCCGCCCGATATCGAGCCGCGCGCGACCGAACATATCGCCGAGATGAAGACGCTGATCGAGCGGCTGGTTGCGTCGGGTCATGCCTATGTAGCCGAGGAGCATGTGCTGTTCTCGGTGCCGTCGATGCCCGATTACGGCAAGCTCTCGAAGCGTCCGCTCGATGAGATGATCGCGGGCGCCCGTGTCGATGTCGCCCCGTACAAACGGCACGATCAGGACTTCGTGTTGTGGAAGCCCTCGAAGGAGAGTGAGCCGGGATGGCCGTCGCCTTGCGGGATATCAACGCCGGGCCGCCCTGGCTGGCATATCGAATGCTCGGCGATGTCGTGGAAGCATCTCGGCGAGACTTTCGACATCCATGGCGGCGGCATCGACCTGGTGTTCCCGCACCACGAGAACGAGATCGCCCAGTCGCGCTGCGCGTTTCATACCGGCGTGATGGCGAACGTGTGGATGCATAACGGCTTCCTGCAGGTCGAAGGCGAGAAAATGTCGAAGAGCCTCGGCAATTTCGTCACCATTCGCGAGGTGCTGCAGGACTGGCCTGGCGATGTGGTGCGATTGGCGATGCTTGCCACGCAGTATCGCCAGCCGATCAATTGGACGGTGAAGGGACTTCAGGAGGCCGAAAAAGCTTTGTCGGGCTTCTTCGATGCCGCGACCAGCGAGGCCGATGCGCGGCCGGCTCCGGGCGTCCTTGACGCTTTGCTCGACGATCTCAACACACCGAAGGCTATCGCCGAAATGCATGCGCTGAAGCACGCCGGCGGTCGCAAGGCGCTGGCCGGGACGCTCGCATTTTTCGGCTTCCGCGAGACGGAGTTGAAGGCATGGCAGCGTGAGCACGCGCCTGCGCCTGCCATCGCCTCTGCGGATATCGAGCGCTATATATCGGCTCGCAATGCCGCCCGCGCTGCGAAGAACTGGGCGGAGTCCGACCGGATCCGCGACGAGCTTGCCGCTAAGGGCATCAAGCTCACAGATTCCAAAGAGGGCACCACCTGGGAGGTCGCGCGCTGATGGCACCGGCCGATCAGAATCTCGCGCTGCGTCCCATGCTGCCGGCGGATATCCCGCTGCTGGCCGAGATTTTTCGCGCCAGTGTTGAGGAGATCGCGGTCGAGGATTATTCGGATTCGCAGATCGAGGCCTGGCTCGAAGCCGCCGACGATGAGGCCGCGTTTGGCAAGCGACTGACGGACCAGCTCACGCTGCTGGCAACGATGGATGGCGCGCCGGTTGGCTTTGCGTCACTCAAGGGTGCCGACGTCATCGACATGCTCTACGTGCATCCGGCTGCGGCGGGGCAGGGTGCCGCGACGATGCTGGTCCAGGCGCTCGAGAAGCTCGCAGCTGCCCGCGGTGCGAAAAAGCTGACGGTGGAAGCCAGCGACACCGCGCATGATTTCTTCAGCCGGCGCGGCTATGCCGCGAAAAGCCGCAACACCGTGTTGCGCGGCGACGAATGGCTCGCCAACACCACCATGGAAAAATCGCTTGGCGGCGATCATGCCGCCGCGGAGACATTGCAATGAACCTTCAGAAGCATCATTTCGTCGTCGGCATCATCGCAGTCCTGGTCGCCATAGCGCTCGCCTCGAACTACTACCTGTGGTGAGGCGATGAGGCGTCCCGACACTCCGTTTCCGCGTCACTGGCTCTATTACATTGCGCTCAAGATCGTGCTGATCGTGGCTGCGGTGGCGCTTGCGCTGAAGCTGTACGGTCTCTGGTAACGCCGGGCTGGATCAAGGATCACACCATGGCGCGCGAACGCCTCTATCTCTTCGACACCACGCTGCGTGATGGCGCGCAGACCAACGGCGTCGACTTCACGCTCGACGACAAGGTTGCGATCGCGCAGATGATCGACGGGCTGGGTCTCGACTATGTCGAAGGTGGCTATCCCGGCGCCAATCCGACCGACACCGAGCTGTTCGCGACCGATCGCGGCCTCAACACCACTTTCACGGCGTTCGGCATGACGCGCCGCCCGGGCCGTTCGGCGTCCAACGATCCGGGCGTCGCGGCGCTGCTCGATGCGAAGGCCGACGCGATCTGCTTCGTTGCAAAGTCGTGGGACTATCACGTCCGGGTGGCCCTCGAGACCACCAATGAGGAGAACCTCGCCTCCATCCGTGACAGCGTGACGGCAGCGAAAGCCAGGGGCCGCGAAGTCCTGGTCGATTGCGAGCATTTTTTCGACGGCTACAAGGCCAATCCCGATTACGCCCTGTCCTGCGCCAAAGCCGCCTACGATGCAGGTGCACGATGGGTGGTGTTGTGCGACACCAATGGCGGCACGCTGCCGCATGAAGTGGAAGAGATCGTCGGCGCGGTGGTCAAAGTTATTCCCGGCGACCATGTCGGCATCCATGCGCATAACGACACCGAACATGCGGTGGCCAATTCGCTCGCAGCGGTGCGTGCCGGTGCGCGCCAGATCCAGGGGACGCTGAACGGCATCGGCGAGCGCTGCGGCAACGCCAATCTGGTCTCGATCATCCCGACGCTGAAGCTCAAGAAGGACTTCGCCGAGAAGTTCGATATCAATGTTTCGGACGATCAGCTGAAGGCGCTGGCACCGGCCTCGCGCAAGCTCGACGAGATGCTGAACCGTCCGCCGAACCGCCATGCGCCCTATGTCGGCGACTCCGCGTTTGCGACCAAAGCCGGCATTCATGCCTCTGCGCTTCTGAAGGAGCCTCAGACCTACGAGCATGTGCCGCCAGAATCGGTCGGCAACCGTCGCCGTGTGCTCGTTTCCGACCAGGGCGGACGCTCCAACCTGCTGGCCGAGCTGGAGCGGATCGGGATGGTCGTCGACCGGAACGACCCGCGCATTGCGCGCCTCCTTGACGAGGTCAAGGAGCGCGAGGCGCATGGCTATGCGTATGAGGGCGCCGATGCCTCCTTCGAATTGCTGGCACGGCGTGTGCTCGGCACGGTGCCGGATTATTTCGACGTTGAGCAGTTCGATGTGAATGTCGAGCAGCGCTACAACGCGGTCGGCAAGCGCGTCACCGTGGCCATGGCGGTGGTGAAAGTGAAGATCGACGGCCAGACGCTGATTTCGGCGGGTGAGGGCAACGGACCGGTTAACGCGCTGGACGTTGCTTTGCGGAAGGACCTCGGCAAGTATCAGAAGCATATCGACGGGCTGAAGCTCATCGACTATCGCGTCCGCATCCTCAATGCCGGTACCGAAGCCGTGACCCGCGTGTTGATCGAAAGCGAAGACGAGGCGGGCGAGCGCTGGACCACGGTCGGGGTGTCGCCGAACATCATCGATGCTTCGTTCCAGGCGCTGATGGATTCGATCGTCTACAAGCTGGTGCGTTCGGGCGCGAAAGCGTGAGTGGAATCGCTCGCACTCAGGTGCCATCGTAGCGACGGTCTTGCAGGACGACGGGCCGGCATTGGCCGGTCTCCTTCGAGACTCGCGCCACTTGGACGTCAGGATGACGGATCGGGGAGCCTCCGAGTCGCCATGATCGATCATGTCTCCATTCCGGTTTCCAATCTTGCAGCCGCTGCCCGGTTCTATGAAACCGTCTTGGCCACGCTCGGCTATGCAAGGCTCGAGACACGACCGGCAACCGTCGCCTTCGGCAAGCGCTATTCCGAATTCTGGATCAATCACCGGGCCAACATGCAGTCCCGACCCGACAATAATGGCGTGCATGTCGCGCTCCGCGCAGCGAGCCGCGAGATGGTCGATGCGTTTCACGCCGCGGCGCTTGCCGCCGGCGGCGCCTCCGACGGTGTACCCGGTCCTCGTCCGCAACACGGCGACGGCTATTATGCGGCCTATATCCGGGATCCGGATGGAAACCGGGTGGAAGCGGTGACGTTCCTGAGGTAGCTTCCGGCTGTAGGTCGCGCGCGGGACGGGCGACGTTGCCAGTACCCCTTGCGTCGGAATTATTCGAGGATGTAGCTACAATGGCCGCATTTGGCGCGGCGCCGCCGCGAGTCAGATGCTTTTCCAGTCCCAAGTCTTCATCCTGATCTTCCTGCCGGCCGCGCTTGCCCTCTATTACGCGGTCTCGGGATCGGCCGCGGCCCGACAATGGGTGCTGATCGGTGCGTCGCTGATCTTTTATGGATGGTGGGACGCGCGTTTCGTTCCGCTCCTCGTCGGTCAGGTCACCGTAACCTGGTTGCTCGCGCTGCTCCACGAACGTGTTGCTGCGCGCTGGCCGCTGGTGCTCGGCGTGGTGATCAACCTCGCATCGCTGGCGACGTTCAAGTATGCCGAATTCCTGGTTCTGAATTTCGAGGCGGTAACGGGTCTCACGCTGTCGCGAACGGAAATCGTGCTGCCGATCGGCATCAGCTTTTTTTCTTTCCAGCTCGTCTCGTATCTTGTCGACCGCATGCGCGGCGATGCGCCGATCTATCCCTACCGGCCGTTTGCACTGTTCGTCATGGTGTTCCCGCATTTGATCGCGGGTCCGATCGTGCGCCACAACGAGCTGATCCCGCAATTCGCGCTCGATCCGCGCCGCGCCGGCCTGGCGCAACGCTTCGGCATCGGCTTTGTAATCTTTACTGTGGGCTTCGCCAAGAAGGTGCTTCTCGCCGACAAGCTGGCGCCGATTGTCGATCCATTGTTCGTGCGCGCCGGTCAGAAGCCTTTGACATTCGTGGAAGGATGGAACGCGGCGCTAGCCTTCACCTTCCAGCTTTTTCTCGATTTTTCAGCCTATACCGAAATGGCAATTGGCATCGCGCTGATGTTCGGGTTGATCCTGCCTGAAAATTTCCGGGGGCCGTATCTGGCAACCAGCATTCGCGATTTCTGGCGTCGCTGGCACATCTCGCTGTCTAATTTCCTGCGCGATTATCTCTACATTCCGCTCGGCGGCAGCCGCTCGGGAGAGGCCCGCTTTCTGCTCGCGACTTTGGTCACCATGTTTCTTTGTGGCCTGTGGCACGGCGCCGGATGGAATTTCGTCATCTGGGGCTTGTGGCACGGGGTCGGATTGATCACGTGTCACACGTGGCAGAAGCTCGGGCGGCCGATGCCGGCTTTGCTCGGCTGGGCCGTCACGATGATGTTCGTGGTCGTCGGCTGGGTGATCTTCCGGGCACTTGATTTTGACACCGCCCGCAATGTGCTGACGGCGATGGCCAGCCCGACTGCAATCGGCGGGAGCTTTGCAGGTGGAGCACTGATCGTGGCCTCGGCGCTCGTATCCGCGCTTGTTCCGTCGGCGTATGAGATCAAAGATCGACTGGAGGCCATGGCTCCGCGGCCCTGGTTCGCCGCTGCGGCTGCGAGCCTCTCAATTTACTGCATTCTGGAAGTCGGTCGCGGCGCGCCGGTCAATTTCATATATTTCCAGTTCTGAGACCGCATATGCAGGAAACAAGTCGGCAGGAACAGGAACTGGAACAAGCACAACAGGCGCGGTCATGGCGTCGTTTCGCCATGACATATGTGGGCGTCTTCGCCGGTGGTCTCGGCGCTATTTATTTATTCATCGCGCTGCTCGATCCCTATCACGCGGTCCCATTTTCGCTCCCGATGGAGCGGCCGATCGTCAGCATCAGCCAGCGCTACATGTATCCGCAAATCGTGCGCAGCGGCCGCTTCGACGGCGTCGTGGTTGGGAGTTCGACCGCACGCCTCATCGATCCGGAGATACTCAATCCGGGATTCGGGCGGAGCTTCGCCAATCTCTCCATGGATTCGATGACGGCTTGGGAGCAGCAGCAATTGGTGTCGCTGTTTCTGCGCGAGGTTGGCGCACCGAAGGCCCTGATTGTCGGCCTCGACGGCGTCTGGTGCGACCCAAATGCAGATCGCAGACGTATCACGCCGGCTGGGTTTCCGGATTGGCTCTACGACGCCAATCGTTGGAACGACCTGCTCTATATTCTCAATTCTGCGACGCTCGAAATCGCTTTCAGGCTTGCTGGCAACAAACTCGGGCTGTATCGCGAACGTCTGCGAAGTGACGGTTTTGGCGTATTCGTGCCGCCGGAGGACGAATACGACTTCGAGCGCGCGCAGGGCCACATCTGGTCGAGGGGGCGGCACGCGAAAGTGCCGCGGCAGCCTCCCGTCGTGCTTTCGGACGCGGAACGGGAGGAGTTGCGCTTTCCGGCCCTGGACTATCTCGAAACCATGCTGGCCTCGCTTCCGCGCGACACCGAGGTGGTGCTCGCGTTCATGCCGGTCCATGTTGCCGCCCAGCCCGCGCCGGGAACACGTGCCGCTGCGAACGAGGCGGAATGCAAGGCCCGCATCGCCGCGATCGGAGCGTCACATAACGCGACCGTGGTCGACTGGCGCATTCCCTCGTCGATTACGACCGAGGACAGAAATTATTGGGACAATCTGCATTACCGGCTTCCGATCGCGCACCGCATTGCGGGCGATCTTGCGGGGCCTGTCCGGCAGGGGCAGCCCGCGACAGACGGCACCTATCGCGTTCTGGTAAGCCCCCGGCGCTAGCGGCTACATCCGTTCGGCCGCGCCCGATTCCATCAGCTTCTCGGCCTCTGCGATCGGGCGCGCAGCCTCCTGAAGCTTGGGGAGAATATCCTCCACGCGATCGGCGACCAGCAGACTGACCGACAGGCCGCTGCGGATGAACGCCAAAGCGCGCATATGGTCGAGCAGCGCGCAGAGCGGATCCCAAAAGCCGCCGATATTGGCGGCCAGGATCGGCTTCTTGTGGCGGCCGAGTTGTGCCCAGGTGAGCTGTTCGACCAGTTCCTCCAGCGTGCCGATGCCGCCGGGAAGGGCGACAAACGCGTCCGACCGCTCGAACATGATGCGCTTGCGCTCGTGCATGTCGCGGGTGACGATGAGCTCCTGCGCGTCCGTGAAAGGCCGCTCCTTGCTGGACAGGAACTCCGGGATGATTCCGGTGACCCGGCCGCCGCGGGCGAGCGTGGAGGCCGCGACCGCGCCCATCAGTCCGACCGACCCGCCGCCATAGACGAGGCCGATGTCGTTCTCGGCCAGGATGGCCCCGAAGGCGTGTGCCGCCTTGACGAAATGCGGATCGGTGCCGGGGCCGGAGCCGCAATAGACGCAGATATTACGAATCGTGCTCATGCATTCCCTTGTGGCATAGGGCGGAAAGGGCTGTTGGGGTGGGTATATCGCGGTTGATGTACAGGTCCAATGCGCCTATTCCAAGGATGCTAACAAACGGGCCGCAAGACCCTATATCCGTGGGGTAAACCCGCTCACGATCAGGCGCTTCCCCTTTCGCTGATGACCGACATCTCCGCCCCCACCGGCGAGGCCCCGAGGCCGCAAGTCACTGCGCAAAGGGGGCTGCTCCGGACGCTTCTGGCACTCTGGCCCTATATCTGGCCGGGCGACCGGACCGACCTGAAAATCCGGGTCGGCTGGGCGATGGTGCTTTTGCTGGTCGCCAAGCTGGCCACCGTTACCGTGCCCTTCACCTTCAAATGGGCGACCGATGCGCTGGCCGGCAGTCCGAGCGCTCCGGTCGCGTCGTCATCCTGGCTCACCTGGGTGCTGGCTGCTCCGATCGCGATGACCGTCGCCTATGGCGGCATGCGGATCCTGATGGCGGTGCTGACCCAGATGCGCGACGGCGTGTTCGCCAAGGTCGCGATGCATGCGGTGCGACGGCTCGCCGACCTGACCTTCCAGCACATGCACCAGTTGTCCTTGCGCTTCCATCTGGAGCGCAAGACCGGCGGCCTGACCCGGGTGCTGGAGCGGGGACGGAACGGCATCGAGACCATCGTGCGGATGGTCATCCTGCAACTGATCCCGACCATCCTCGAAGTGGCGCTGATCGTCGGCGTGCTGTTCTGGCAGTTCGACTGGCGATACGTCGCCGTGATCCTCGTGACCGTCGTCGCCTACATGGTCTACACCTATTATGCGACGGAGTGGCGGATCGCGATCCGCAAGCGGATGAACGAGAGCGATACCGAAGCCAATACCAAGGCGATCGACTCGCTCCTGAATTACGAGACCGTCAAATATTTCACCGCCGAGGAGCGGGAGGCGCAGCGCTACGACCGCTCGATGGAGCGCTACGAGAAGGCGAGCGTTCAGACCTACACATCGCTCGCCGTACTCAATGCCGGGCAAGCCGCGATCTTCACCGTGGGTCTTGGCGCCGTGATGGTGATGTGCGCACGCGGCATCCAGGCCGGCACCAATACCGTCGGCGACTTCGTCATGGTCAACGCCATGATGATTCAGCTCTATCAGCCGCTGAACTTCATGGGCATGGTCTATCGCGAGATCAAGCAGGCGGTCACCGACATCGAGACCATGTTCCACATCCTGTCGCGCGATCCCGAGATCAAGGACAAGCCCGGCGCGCCTGCGCTGCATGTCCGCGAGGGCGCGATCCGCTTCGACAATGTCAGCTTCGCCTATGAGGCGTCGCGGCCGATCCTGAAGGGTATCAGCTTCGACGTGCCGGCAGGCCGCACGGTTGCGATCGTAGGGCCGTCCGGTGCCGGCAAGTCAACGATTTCGCGGCTCCTGTTCCGCTTCTATGACGTGACCGGTGGCCGCATCCTGATCGACGGGCAAGATATCCGCGACGTGACGCAGGTGTCGGTCCGCGCTGCCATCGGCATGGTCCCGCAGGATACGGTCCTGTTCAACGACACGCTGCGCTACAATATCCGCTACGGCCGCTGGGAGGCGACCGATGCGGAGGTCGAGGAAGCGGCGCGGCTTGCGCAGATTGACGGTTTCATCCGTCTGAGCACGAAGGGTTATGAGACCGAGGTCGGTGAGCGCGGGCTGAAACTGTCGGGCGGCGAGAAGCAACGCGTCGCCATCGCGCGGACGATCCTGAAAGCCCCTCCCATCCTCGTACTGGACGAGGCGACGTCGGCACTGGACAGCCATACCGAGAAGGAAATTCAGGATGCGCTCGAGCGGGTGTCGAAGAACCGCAGCACGCTCGTCATCGCGCACCGGCTTTCGACGATCGTGAATTCGGACGAAATCATCGTGCTTGATGCCGGCCGTATCGTCGAGCGGGGCACGCATCATCATTTGCTGGCGCATGGTGGTCTTTACGCCAGCATGTGGAATCGTCAGCGCGAGGCCGATGCCGCGCGTGAAAAGCTTGCAGCCGTTGGCGAGGATGTGGCGCCGAACCGTAACCCGCCGCCGATAAACGATGAGATTTCCGCAACCGCCAACGGGTCGCTGTCGCGCGCACCCGTGGATGCACTGGAGTAGATAATGTCGGTCGTTCGATCGATCTCTTCGCAGCTTGTGCCGATCCATCCGCAGGGGATGCCATTTATCGGCGCCTTCGCGCTGGTCAGTCTGATCCTGTTCTGGCTGTGGTCGCCGCTTGGCTGGATCGGCACCATTCTGACGGTCTGGTGCGCCTATTTCTTCCGTGATCCGCCGCGCGTCACGCCGGTGCGTGAGGGCATCGTGGTGTCGCCGGCCGATGGGCGCGTGAGCCTTGTCGTGAATTCCGTGCCGCCGCCCGAACTCGATCTCGGCGATCGGCCGTTGCTGCGGATATCGGTGTTCATGAGCGTCTTCGACTGCCATGTGAACCGCGCACCGGTGGCAGGACGCGTCGAGCGGATCGTGTATCGTGCCGGCAGCTTTCTGAATGCCGATCTCGACAAGGCCAGCGAGGATAACGAGCGCAACTCGGTGGTCATCGCAACCGCCTCCGGGCGGGTAGGCGTGGTTCAGATCGCCGGTCTGGTGGCGCGGCGTATCCTTTGTTTCGTGCGCGAAGGCGAGCCGATCGGTGTCGGCGACCGCTTCGGCATGATCCGGTTCGGGTCGCGGCTTGACGTTTATCTCCCCGAGGGGGCGCGTCCGCTGGTGGCGGAGGGGCAGACCGCGATTGCGGGGGAAACCGTGCTCGCCGATCTGAAGGGCTCGGAAGGCCCGCGCAACTTCAAGGTGGGCTGAGGTCGTCGTTAGCGGCACCGCGATGACAGGGTGCCGGATAGTCTGGTAGGGTGCCGCTCATGGTCTTCACACCCGTCGATCCCCAGGGCCGAGAGCCGCGCCGGCGGCGCTTCCGCGCCATTCCGATCCGCCTGCTCCTGCCGAACATGATCACGCTCCTGTCGCTCTGCGCGGGGCTCACGGCGATCCGTCTGGCGCTCGAGGGGCGGATCGAATGGGCGCTGGGCGCTATCGTTTTCGCGGCGGTGCTGGACGGCGTCGACGGCCGGGTGGCCCGGCTTCTCAAGGGGCAGTCCCGGTTCGGGGCCGAACTCGACAGCCTTGCCGATTTCGTCAATTTCGGCGTCGTGCCGGGCCTCATCCTGTATTTCTGGGGGTTGAACGAACTCGGCGCCATTGGCTGGATAGCGGCGTTGGTCTTCGCCATCTGCATGAGCCTGCGACTGGCGCGTTTCAACGTGATGGCCGACGATCCGAACCGCCCGGTCTGGGCCGGCAATTTCTTCACTGGCGTTCCGGCGCCGGCCGGTGCCATCATTGTACTGCTGCCGATCTACGTGACGCTTCTCGGCATGCCGCGGCTGACCACGCTGGCCTGTATCTACACGCTGGCTATTGCGTTCCTGCTGGTATCGACGCTTCCGGTTTTGTCGGGCAAGAAACTCGGCACCCGGGTCGCGCCGAACATGGTTCTGCCGGTCTTCCTGGTGGTGGTGTTGTTCGTGGCTTTGCTGCTCAGCTACCCTTGGTACGTGCTGACGATCGGATCGCTTGCATACATCGCGTCGCTGCCTTTCGGCTGGATGTCCTATCGTCAGTACATGCGCAAGGACGCTGAAGCGGCGGCCGCCAAGGCAGCACATGCTGCCGCCCATACGACGTCGGGAGCGACCCCGCCGGTTCATCCTGTTGCAGCGCAATCGGATGGCGAAGACCGGCCGAGCCGCCTGAACTGAACATTCGCTTTCGAATGGGGCGGTCGTGATGGCGCGCGCGGTATCGGTCGGCACCCGCGGCGACATGCGGATTCGCGATACGTTGTTGCTGAACCACGAACAGCGCCGCACGCCGCGCGGCCCGGTCACCGGATTGCGGGGGATTGCGGTCGAACTCGCGCTTCCGGCAGGGACTCACTTGCGTCACGACGATTGCCTGCTGCTAGACGATGGCGGTGCGGTCGAAATCGTGGCTCGTACGGAACCGCTGCTGGAGGTCCGTGCCGGCGACCTTGCGACGCTCTCGCGCGCGGCCTGGCTGCTCGGAGACCACCATATTACGGTCGAAATTCACGCGCGGTATTTGCGTCTTCTGCGGACGGATTCGGCGGAAGGCTTGCTGCGTAGTCTGGATGTGACCATGCGGCGCATCGAAGCGCCGTTCGAGCCTGAAGGTGGCGCCTATGATCACCATGCGAATGATCATCATCACGAGGCATCCGGCGCCTGACGTCGGTACGCCTGAGATGGGCTGAGAGTTCATGATTCGCTATGGCCGTCGCACATTTCTGACCGCAGCCGGTGCCGCGCTGGCCGCACCGGCGCTGACCCGCTTCGCCGGCGCCCAGACGCCGCAGGTCGTGCTCAAGCTGCACCATTTTCTTCCGCCGACGTCGAATGCGCAGGTCCGGTTCCTGACGCCATGGGCGCGCAGGGTGGAAAAGGACTCCGGCGGCCGCATCCGGATCGACCTCTATCCCAACATGCATCTCGGTGGCACCGCGGCCCAGCTCTACGATCAGGCCCGCGACGGCGTCGCCGATATCGTCTGGACGCTGCCGGGCTTAACGCCGGCGCGGTTTCCGAAGATCGAGGTGTTCGAACTGCCCTTCGTTGCGAACAAGTCAGCAGTCGCAAATGCTCAGGCTGTGCAGGCGCTGTATGAGGCGCAGCTTCGCGACGAGTTCAGGGAGGTGCATCCGATCTGCGTATGGGCGCACGACCAGGGTGTGATCCACACCGTTAAGCCGGTCGGCACGCTACCGGACATGAAGGGCCTGCGGCTGCGCGCGCCGACGCGACTTTCGGCCGATGCGCTGAAGGCGCTTGGCGCGAACGGCATTGCGATGCCGGTCTCGCAGGTGCCGGACGCGCTGTCACTGAAGGCGATCGACGGCTGCATCGTGCCGTGGGAGGTGTTGCCTGCGATCAAGGTCGGAGATTACGCGAAGTTTCACGCCGAGTTTTCGGCTCCGCCCGCGCTCTACACCGCAACGTTCATTCTGGCGATGAACAGGCAGCGATACGACACGCTGCCGGCCGATCTGAAGGCGGTCATCGACAGGAATTCCGGCCAGACCGCCGCGCGAGCCGCCGGAAGAATGTGGGACGATCAGGCATTGGTGGTGGCGGACGCGGTCAGGGAGCGCGGCAACACCGTTACCCAGATCGACAAGGCGGAGGCCGAGCGCTGGCAGAAGGCGACGCAACCGGTCACCGACGCCTGGCTGAAGGCATCGAAAAAAATCGGTGGCGAGAAACTGCTGGCCGACGCCAAGGCGCTGCTCGCGAAATATGGCGGGGCCTGATTACGCCGCGATCGGGTGCCCCGGCATCAGGTCGTAGGGATGCGCCCAGCCGGGCAGGGCCTTCATGCGCTCCAGCCAGGCAGCGATGTTCGGATAGGTCGCCGCGATGTCGAAACCGAATTCCTCGGCGGGGTAATAAAGATATCCGACCAGTGAAATGTCCGCGATGGTCGGGTGGTCGCCGATCACGAATGGTGCGCGCGCAAGCCTTCCGTCAAGAATGCGCAGCGAGTTGTCGATCCGCCCTTTCAGGAAGGCCATCGCTGCCGGATCTCCGGCGGGCTTGGCGAAATTGCGCAGGAAACGATACGGGCCGAGATAGCCGTTGAGCTTCTGGTTGTCGAAGATGATCCAGCGCAATGCCTCGAGCCGCTCGTCCTCGGTCTGCGGCTTGAACTTGCCGGTCAGGTCCGCGAGATAGGTAAGGATTACGCCCGATTGCGTCAGCCGTTTGCCGTTATGATCCAGTACCGGCACTTCGCCCATTTCGTTCACGTCGGCGCGCCATTCCGGTGTGCGTGGCAGCCCCTTCGCGAAAAAATCGACGAATTCCGGCTTCCAGTCGGCGCCAATCAAATTCAGCATCAGCGCGACGCGGTAGGCGTTACCGGACTGGGCAAAGCAGTGAAGCGTGAAATCGGACATGGCATGCCTTCGTTGGGGCAGACAGACGGACGCGGCGGCGGCTCGGGACTGGCGGGAGTCACGCGCCATGGATGGATTGCGCAGACCTGCGACATTCTAGCAGGGGCTCGCTGGGACGGCAGCATTTGCTTGCCGAATAGGCAAGGGTGCAAGTGCGTGTTTGTGTAGTATCGAAAAACTCCCTGCCGCCGCGTGGCATACGGATTGCATGCAATTTCGTATGCACTTTCGCCGTTGCCGGTCTGGGAGATTGTCATGAAGCGCCGAGACTTTCTGAAAACCACCGCCGCAGTCGCGGGCTCTGCTCTCGTCGGTGCGCCGCTGATCGCGCGCGCACAGGCTCCGGTCGTCAATGTCGGGCATCTGGTCGGCATCTGCATGTCGCCGCTGTTCTATGCGCATGCCCAAGGCTATTTCAAAGACGAAGGCCTGAACGTCCAGCTCAAATTCATGCCGAATCCGGGTGACGCCATCACCGCGCTCGTCAGCAACGCGATGGACATCATCCATAACCCCTTCACAAATGCCTATGTGGCGGCGGGGCAGGGCGCTCCGATCCGCATCATCGCCGGTAGCGGGGCGGGTGGACTGTTCCTGATCGCCCAGAAAGACTCCGGCATCACGAGCATGGCCGATCTCGCCGCCCGCAAGGGCAAGGGCCTGAAGATCGGCACCATGCGCTTCAACACCTTCGAGCTCACGCTGTACCGCAATCTTGTCAAGAACGGGCTGTCCTACGACGACTACAACATCGTCTGGTTCAACGACGTGCTGTCGATGGCGTCGGCCTTCGAGGCAAAAGCAATCGATGCGGTGACGCATGTCGAACCGTTCTCGACCAGGCTCGTCGATCAGATGGGCGGCGTGGCGCTCGCCAGCAATCTCGATGTGTGGGGCGAGCACGGCCCGGATTGTGTGACGAATACCACGACGCGTGTGATCCAGAGCCAGCCGGAGATGCTGCAGAAGTACCTCAAGGCAATTATGCGTGCCGATGCCGCGATCAAGGCAGATATGCCGAAGGCGGTCGAAATTCTCGACGCCGGGAAATATTATCGCGTCAACAAGGAGGTGCTGACCCAGGCCTTGCCTCGGCAGAAGCCGCAGGTCGACATCACCAAGGGTGGCGACAAGGGGATGGAAATCGCAGTCGCCGACATGGTTACGCTCGGTTACCTGAAGACCGCGCCGAAGATCATCGATACTACACTGCTTCAGAAGGTGGTCTGAGGTCATGAGCGGCGCCGACGCGCTCAAGGCAGTGTCCGCGGCGGAGCCGGTCAGCGCTCCGCGTATCCTGCCGCCCTGGTGCATCAGCGTCGCCAAGGCGCTGGCCCCGTGGATCGTTGTGGTCGCAATCTGGGAGCTGGCGTCGGCACGGGGCTGGAGCGGCGCGGTGCTGTTCCCGCCGCCATCCGCCTTCCTCAGTTATGCGGTCGAAAGCGACTTTCAGGTCGGGTTCGGCCGTGAGGCGATGACCATCCCGTTCGCCATTGTCGCGAGTGCGCTGCGGGTGCTGGCCGGTCTTGCCCTCGGTTTCGTGGCGGCGATCGGTGCTGGCATTCTGATCTCGGCCTCGCGCACGGTGTCCGACATGCTGATGCCGATCGTGCGCGGCCTCGCCCCCATCGCGCCGATCGCGTGGATCCCGCTCGGCATCGTGCTGTTCGGCATCGGTAACCCGACCGCGATCTTCGTGGTGTTCATGGGCGTCTTCTTCATCCTGACGATCTCGACCGTGGCGGCGGTCGGAAGCGTCGACCAGAAGCTGATCAAGACCGCGAAGAGCTTCGGCGCCACCAAATTCCAGGTCTGGACTCGGGTCATTTTTCCGGCGGTCCTGCCGCAGGTCTTCACCATGTTGCGGATCAACTTCTTCGCGGCCTGGATGGCGGTGCTGGCGGCGGAAATGGTCGGCTTGAAGAACGGACTCGGCATGATGATCATTCTCGGCCGGGAGATGTTCAACACAAACCTGATCCTGCTCGGCATGTGCATGGTGGGCGTGACCGGCTATCTGGTCGATGTGCTGCTAGTGCAGATTCAGCGCCGCATCCTGTGGTGGGAGCCGGTGCGATGAAGACGCTCGCCTGCCATCACGTCGGCAAGGTCTGGGCGTCTCCGGGCGGGCTGTCCGTCACCGCGCTGAGCGATATCAACCTGACCGTCCAGCAGGGCGAATTCATCGCCATCCTCGGTCCGAGCGGATGCGGCAAGAGCACGCTACTCGAACTCGCAGCCGGTCTTGAGCCGCTTTCGTCGGGCCGCATCACCCTCGACGGCAAGACCGTGACCGGACCGGAGCCGGGCGTGGTGATGGTGTTCCAGGATCATTCGCTGTTTCCATGGCTGTCGGTCGAGGATAATGTCGGCTTCGGCCTCACCGTGAAGCATGTGCCCAAGGCGGAGCGCCAGCGCCGGGTCGCTCAGGTGCTGGAGCGGGTGCGGCTTTCGCGTTTCGCGCAGCATCGGCCGTTCCAGCTGTCCGGCGGGATGAAGCAGCGGGTGGCAATCGCACGCGCGCTCGTCGAAAAGGCCGACTTCATCATGATGGACGAGCCGTTCGCGGCGCTGGATTTTCAGACCCGCGTGCTGATGCAGCATTTTCTGCTGGAGATCTGGCTCGAGTTCAAACCCACCATTATTTTCGTGACCCATCACATCGACGAGGCCGTGCTGCTCGCAGACCGTGTCGTGGTGATGAGCGCCGGACCCGGCCGCATTATCGACGATGTGCGGATCGACCTGCCGCGCCCGCGCAAGATCACCGACGCGACATTCAACGACTACCGCACCCGGCTGACGCTGTTGCTGGAGGATGAGGTGATGCGGGCCTACGCGAACGAAGAGGTGGGAGGCTTGACCGATGCCGCGTGAGCGCGTCGCGGACAAGCCTCATGCCCGTGAGGTGACCTTTGCGGAGCTGTTCGACGCTCTTGGCACTGACGCGCTTGGCTACGGGGCCGGCGCGAAGAACCTGAGCGGCTCCCGGGTTGCGGTCGAGGGCTTCCTGTCGCATTCGCACGGTTTCGATCGCAGCATCTCGCTGGTCCAGCAACCGGGCCTTTGCCCCGATTGCGCCGGTGTGCCGGTTGCGGTGATCGCGTTGCCGGGCATCGCCATGACGCCACGCGAAGGGGCGCGGCCGGTCCGCGTCGTCGGGCGGCTGGATTTCGGTTTACGGATTGTAGGCGGGACCGCATCGATGCTCCGCATCGAGGATGCGGCAATTTTCGAGACGGCGGACGCAGCGTGAAGCAACTGATCACAGGTGGACGCCTGCTCACGGCAGGCCGTCTCGACGGCGCCTATGCCGATCTTCTCCTTGACGGCGACACCATTGCGGCGGTGCTGAAGCCGGGAGAGCCGGTGACCGAGGACGCCCGCCGTATCGATGCGTCGGACCGGCTGCTGATGCCGGGTCTGATCAACACGCATACGCATGCCACCGGACAGCTCGGCAAGGGGCTCGCAGATCGCTGGTCGCTTGAACTCCTTCTCAATGCCTATCCCTGGACCGGCGGCGGCCGTACGATCGATACGAAGTATCTCTCGGCCTATATCGGTGCGGTCGAAATGGTGCGGAAGGGTTGCACCGCCTGTTACGACCTGACCGCGGAAATTCCGGCGCCGACGGTCGAGGGCATCGATGCAGTGGCGCGTGCCTATCACGATATCGGCATGCGCGCGGTGATCGCGCCGATGATGGCGGACACCAGTTTTTATCGCGCCATTCCTGGCCTGCTGGACGCGTTCCCGCCGCACCTGCGCGAGCGCGCCGAAGCCGTGCGGATGCAGCCCTATGACGTCAGCGTCGACACCTGCAAGACCATCATCGACGGCTGGAAATGGAACCGCGACCAGATTCGGCCCGCGCTTGGCCCGACCATCCCGCATCACTGTAGCGACGACTTCATCCGGGCCTGCCGCGACCTCGCGCGCGACCACGGTATCGGCGTGCAGATGCATGTCGCCGAGTCCAAGGCACAGGCCGTGGTCGGCCTGAAGCGCTACGGCACCACGCTGGTCGGCCACCTCGCCGAGGTCGGGCTGCTCGGCCCGAACTTCACCGCCGCACACGCGATCTGGCTCGACGACGACGATCTTGCCCGGCTGGCGGACCATGGCTGCACGGTCGCGCACAATCCCGGCAGTAACCTGAAGCTCGGCTCCGGGATTGCCGCCACCCGCAAGATGCGAGACCTGGGTATCGCGTTCGGGGTCGGAACCGATGGCTGCCTGTCGTCCGACAACCTCAACATGTTCGAGGCCATGCGGCTGGCAGCCTGCGTCTCTCGCGTGCAAGGCCCGGATCTGCGTCAATGGCTGACGGCCGCGGATGCTTTCGAGGCGGCAACTATCGGCGGTGCCAAGGCGCTCGGAATGGAGAAGACGATCGGGCGGTTAGAGGCTGGCTACAAGGCCGACATCGTGTTCCTCGATCTCACCAGCATCAACTACATTCCGATGAACGACCCGCTGCTCAACGTCGTGTTCTGCGAGGACGGCACCGGCATCGACCGGGTGATGATTGGAGCTGCCATGGTGGTGGACGGCGGCAAAGTGATCGGTGTCGATATGCCAAAACTGGCATCCACCGCCAGGGACGCGATCGCCCATCTCGACGAGGTCAACCGCGGCGCGCGCGATTTCGTCGGGGCGCTGGAGCCCGTCGTGATCGACTATTGCGTGGGACTGGCGAGCCAGCCCTACCACGTGCAGCGCTGGTGCGGCGACGCGCACCAGCATTGACGTTCAGGCTACCGCATCGTCGGAATGACGAATTCCGCGCCTTCTTTGGTGCCCGAGGGCCAGCGCGAGGTGACGGTCTTGGTCTTGGTGTAGAACCGGATCGAATCCGGTCCATGCTGGTTGAGATCGCCGAAGCCTGATTTCTTCCAGCCGCCAAAGGTGTGATAGGCGAGCGGCACCGGAATCGCGAAATTCACGCCGACCATGCCCACATTTACCCGGTCGGTGAAATCGCGCGCGGTGTCGCCGTCGCGGGTGAAGATCGAGACGCCGTTTCCGTATTCGTGATCCGAGGGAAGCCGGACGGCTTCCTGATAATCCTTCGCACGCACGATCGACAGGACCGGACCGAAGATCTCCTCCTTGTAGATCGTCATGTCCGGCGTCACGTTATCGAACAAGCAGCCGCCCATGAAATAACCGTTCTCGTAGCCCTGCATCTTGAAGTCGCGTCCATCGACCAGGAGCTTTGCGCCTTCCTTGACGCCGGTGTCGACATATCCCTTCACGCGGTCGAGCGCCTGCCTGGTCACCAGCGGTCCGTAATCGGCCTGCGGATCGTTTGACGGGCCGACCTTCAGGCTCTCCACCCGCGGGATCAGCTTTTTCACCAGCGCGTCGGCGGTCTTTTCGCCGACCGGCACCGCGACCGAAATCGCCATGCAGCGCTCGCCGGCGGAGCCGTAGCCCGCACCGATCAGCGCATCGACCGCCTGGTCGAGGTCCGCGTCCGGCATCACCACCATGTGGTTCTTGGCACCGCCGAAACATTGCACGCGCTTTCCATGCGCGCAGCCGGTTGAATAGATGTATTGAGCGATCGGGGTCGAGCCGACGAAGCCGACCGCCATGATGCGCGGATCGGTCAGGACGGTGTCGACCGCTTCCTTGTCGCCGTTGACGACATTGAGGATGCCTGCCGGCAATCCGGCCTCCATGAACAATTCGGCGATGCGCATCGGCACGGATGGGTCGCGCTCGGACGGCTTCAGGATGAAGGCATTGCCGCAGGCGATGGCGGGCGCACATTTCCAGAGCGGGATCATCGCCGGAAAATTGAACGGCGTGATGCCGGCGACGACGCCGAGCGGCTGGCGCATCGAATAGAGGTCGATGCCGGGGCCGGCGCCTTCGGTATACTCGCCCTTCAGCAGATGCGGCACGCCGCAGGCAAATTCGACCACCTCGACCCCGCGCTGAATATCGCCCTTGGAATCGGGAAGCGTCTTGCCGTGTTCGGAGGAGAGGAGCGCGGCCAGCGAATCCATCTCCTTCCCGATCAGCTCCAGAAACTTGAACATCACCCGCGCGCGGCGCTGCGGGTTGGTCGCGGCCCAGGCTGGCTGTGCGGCCTGCGCATTGGCGATCGCGGCCTCGACCTCGCTGCGGCTGGCCAGCGCAACCCTGGCCTGTACTTCGCCGGTATTGGGATTGTAGACGTCACCAAAGCGGCCAGACGTGCCGGCGACGGTTTTCCCGCCGATGAAATGGCCGATCTCGCGCATAGTGTTCTCCGCATTGAAATGCTTGGGTTTTTTGTCCGGCCCAAGCCAGGCGGGCAGGATTGGCCGCCGCTTGGCCGTTCAGATAGCGCAGTGGGCAGGCCGGTGCAAAGTGCCTGAAAATCAGGCCGGCACCGGTCGTTAGGCTTTACCCAACCTTAATGGCGACGCGTCTAGTCTCGCCCTGCATTTCGGGTTTGGGGCGCAGAATGCGTCGTGGGGTAACGCAATGGATATCGCAACCGGCCTTGGATTGATCGCCGGCGCAATCGTGCTTGTCTCGCTCATCCTGATGGGCGGCTCGATCGGCATGTTTCTGGACATGCACGCCTTTATCGTGATCGGCGGCGGCGTGTTCGCTGCGACCCTGATCCGGTTTCCGCTGTCTTCGATCTTCCATGGCCTGCCGATGGGGATGAAATACGCCTTCACCGTGCGACGTGTCGGCCCCCGTGATCTGGTCGACGAGATTGCCGGCCTCGCGGAGATCATGCGCAAGCAGGGGCCGATGGGTCTCGAAAAGGTCGAGATTTCGGACTCGTTTCTGGCCAAGGGCGTGCGCTACGTCGCCGACGGCTATGATTCAGACTTCATTCGCGACAATCTCGAGCGTGACCGCGACAATTTCCTGACCCACCTGGACGAGGGGTCCAAGGTTTACCGCTCGATCGGCGATTGCGCCCCGGCCTTCGGGATGGTCGGTACTCTGATCGGCATGGTGCAGATGTTCGCCAACATGACCGATCCGTCCAAGCTCGGTCCGTATATGGCGGTGGCGCTGCTCGCGACCTTTTACGGCGCGACCGTCGCCAACCTGTTTTGCCTGCCGATTGCCGACAAGCTGCATGTGAAGCTCGTCGACGAGGAAACCAATCGTACGCTGATCATTGATGGCGTGCTGATGATGCGCGATTCCAAGAGTCCCGCGCTGGTGCGCGAAATGCTTCTGACCTATCTGCCCGAGAAGCATCGGGATCATGGCGAAGAACTGGCTGCGGCCTAGACCGGGGTCGCTGGCATGGCGAAAAAGAAACGAGAAGTGCATGGCGGTCACGGCTGGTTCGTGACCTTTGCCGATCTGATGGCGCTTCTTGTCGCCTTCTACGTCATGCTGATTGCGTTCTCGACCCAGGACAGCGCCAAGATGCAGATTGTGGCGGGCTCTATGCGCGACGCCTTCGGCGTCCAGCAGAATGTCCGCTATTCGGGGATCATCGAGGTCGACGGGCTTCCGACCCGCCCCAAGGTCAAGAATGCCGCCAAGATCAATCCGGCGGACTCATCCGCAACGCCCGGGCCGGACGAGAAGGATCACGACAAGGTCTTCGAGACCCGGCTGAAAAAGGATTCGGCCTTCGCGCTCGCCTCCGCGTCGCTTCGCCAAGCATTGCAGGACATGCCGGAGATTGCGGAAATCTCCAAGAACATCATGATGGAGGAGACCGAGGACGGCCTCAATATCGAGATCGTCGATCAGGACGGCCGCTCGATGTTTCCGGAGGGGTCGAAGAACCCCTATGAGCGCACGCGGCGCCTGGTCCAGACGCTTGGCAAGCAGTTCAAGGCGATGCCGTATCGGCTGTCGATTTCCGGCCACAGCGCCGCGGTTCGCACGCCCGCACGGCCGGGTTACGGTCCCTGGGACCTGTCAGCCGACCGAGCCAACGCCATTCGCCAGATCCTGGAAGAAGCCGGCGTACCCTCATCGCACATATTCATGGTCGCTGGGCGCGCCGACACGCAGCCATTATTCCCGGATGACCCCTATATGGCGGCAAACCGCCGCGTGACCATCACCATGATGCGCGAGGCCCCCCCTGTGCCGGTGAACCTCAAGCCGTGAGCCGGGGTACAGAGGGCTGCCCTATTGCAGGCGCCCGCGCTGTAGGATAAGCCCCGCGCCTTGCCGCAGGGTGGCCCGTCGGGGCCAAGCCAGGTCATGAGCACCACGCCTGATGCTTCGTCAGCTCCGAAAGTCACGGCCGAGGCCGGGACCGAGAGCGGTTCCGACGGGCATGGCCGATCGCATTTCTGGAAACTGACCCTCGGCAGTGTCGGTGTCGTCTATGGCGACATTGGAACCAGCCCGCTTTACGCGTTTCGGGAGGCGGTCACGGCCGCCAGCGGCGAGGC
Source organism: Pseudorhodoplanes sp. (assembly GCF_059499825.1). Taxonomy (NCBI): domain Bacteria; kingdom Pseudomonadati; phylum Pseudomonadota; class Alphaproteobacteria; order Hyphomicrobiales; genus Pseudorhodoplanes; species Pseudorhodoplanes sp. The sequence goes on along the minus strand of NZ_JCABZI010000002.1, from coordinate 173,340 downwards.
CATTGCCTCGCAGACCCTGGTGCTCGGTGTCCTGTCGATGATCGTCTGGTCGCTGATCGTCGTGGTCACGCTAAAATACATCATAATCCTGTTGCGCGCCGACAATAACGGAGAGGGCGGAACGCTGTCGCTGACAGCGCTCGCATTTCGCGCGCTGGGTCACCGCACGACCCTGGTTCTCCTGCTCGGCATCGTCGGGGCGGCGATGTTTTACGGTTCGTCGCTGATCACGCCGGCGCTTTCGGTGATGTCGGCGATCGAAGGGTTGAAGACCCGGAATCCAGCCTTCGCGCCTTTCGTGCTGCCGCTGACGGTGCTTATCCTCGTCTGCCTCTTCGCCGTGCAGTCTCGCGGCACTGGGCGTGTCGCAGCGCTGTTCGGACCGATCACCGCAATCTGGTTTATCGTGATCGCAATCGCCGGCGGAATGCACATCATGGATTATCCGGGCGTGCTTCATGCCCTGAATCCATATTATGCTGCGATTTTCCTCGCCAGTAACGGCATGATCGGATTGATCACGCTTGGAGCCGTCTTTCTGGTCGTGACCGGCAGCGAGGCCCTGTACGCCGATCTCGGTCATTTCGGACGCAAACCGATCCAGACCGCATGGGTATTTCTCGTTCTGCCGGCGCTACTCCTGAACTATTTCGGGCAGGGTGCCCTTGTGCTCGCCGATCCGACCGCGATTGCCGATCCGTTCTACCGATTGATTCCGGATTCCATGCTGGTGCCGATGGTCGTTCTGGCCACGGTGGCCACCGCCATCGCCAGTCAGGCGGTGATTACCGGAGCCTATTCGATCACTCAGCAAGCCATCCAACTCGGCCTCCTGCCGCGCTTTGAAATCCGTCACACATCGGCAACCCATTACGGCCAGATCTATATGCCGCGCGTCAACACGACGCTGCTGATCGGTGTGCTGCTGCTGGTATTCATGTTCCGATCCTCCAGCGAACTCGCCCACGCTTATGTGCTTGCCGTTGCCGCGACCAGCCTGATGGCGACGTTGCTCGGCTTCGTGGTGATCTGGAAATTGTGGCGTTGGCGCCTGTGGACGGTCACGCTTTTGATGACTCCCTTTATCGTTGTCGATACGGCCTTCCTGTTTGCTTCGCTCCTCAAACTTATCGAGGGTGCCTGGGTGCCGGTGCTGTTCGGTATTGCGGTTGTCCTCATCATGCTCACATGGCGTCGCGGCACCCAGTTGCTGGCTCAGAAGACACGCAAGCTGGAAATACCGCTCGAGACGCTGGTCAAATCGCTGGAGCGAAAGCCGCCGCATGTGGTCCAGGGAACCGCGGTCTTCCTCACCAGCGATCCAGCCTTTGCTCCGACTGCGCTGATGCACAATCTCAAGCACAACAAGGTGCTGCACGAGCACAATGTCATTCTCACCATCGTCAGCGCCGATACGCCGCGCGTGCCGGAGGAGGATCGGGTGACGATGACCCAGGTAAGCGAGCATTTCAGTACGGTCACGATGAATTTCGGCTTCATGGAACAGCCGAACGTACCGAAGGCGCTCGCGATCGCACGGCGGCTGGGCTGGACCTTCGACATCATGTCGACATCCTTTTTCCTGTCGCGCCGCTCTCTCAAGCCATCGCCGCAATCGGGAATGCCCGGCTGGCAGGACCGGCTGTTCATCCGCCTCGCGCGGAGTGCAAGCGACGCCACGGACTTCTTCCAGATCCCGACCGGCCGTGTGGTGGAGATCGGAACCCAGGTCACCGTCTAGACGGGCGCCTTGCGCGCCCGCGCGGCAAAAATTTCTCCGGCTCCATGACTATGGCGCCATTTCGATTGTTTATCAGTCAAGCAATCTGAAAATGGAGGAACTCGTCGATGGGCCTGCGCAGCGTTCTTCTCTCAGGCGTCACGATTTTCGGGTTCATGGCAGGCGAGGCGGCACTCGCGCCCGGCACGCAAGCGCAGCAGCCGCAATCCGTGTCGATCGACACTGACGACATTGGCGGCATCGTTACAGGCCCGAACGGTCCCGAGCCCGGGGTCTGGGTGATTGCCGAGACCACCGACCTTCCCACCCGCTACACCAAAAGCGTCGTGACCGACGATCAGGGGCGTTATGTCATCCCCGATCTCCCGGTCGCCAATTACCAGGTGTTCGTGCGCGGCTATGGGCTGATTGACTCGCCGCGCGTGCGTGCGAAGCCCGGCCAGGTGCTGAACCATACCGCGGTGCCGGCGCCGAGCGAGCGGGCGGCCGCGCATTATTATCCGGCGATCTACTGGTACACGATGATGAAGATTCCGCCGGCCGCGGATTTCGGCGGATCGACCGACATCCCGAAGAACATCACGCAGGATATCTGGCGCCAGCGCATGGGCAATGTCGATTGCGTCGGATGCCACCAGCTCGGCCAGGAAGCGACGCGCACGGTGCCTGCGCAGTTCGGGAGTTTCGAGACCGGCGAGGAAGCCTGGATGCGCCGCATCGCCGCCGGTCAGTCCGGCGAGTCGATGACGAACCGCATCGCCGGTCAGCTTGGCGGCGTTCCTTACAAGTATTTCGGCGACTGGACCGATCGCATCGCGCAGGGCGAACTGCCCAGACACAAGCCGCAGCGTCCTCAGGGTGAAGAACGCAACGTCGTCGTCACGACGTGGGACTGGTCGCAACCGAACAAATATCTGCACGACCTGATCTCGTCGGATCGGCGCAACCCCACGGTCAATGCCAACGGCAAGCTTTATGGCGCTCCGGAATATTCGACCGACATGATGCCGATCCTCGATCCGAAAACGCACAGTGTGAGCACGTTCAAACTGCCGGTGGCCGATCCAAACATGCCGGTGTCGCTCGGACCCGGCCATGCCGGGGCGATCGAGCCGACCACGCCGTCGGCTTATTGGGGCGATGAGGTGCTGTGGGATACGCGCGCGAACAATCATAACTCGATGTTCGACGGCAAGGGCCGGCTCTGGCTTGCGGCGAGCGTGCGCGGATTGGACAATCCGGATTTCTGCAAGAAAGGCTCGGACCATCCCTCGGCCAAGGTCTTCCCGCTGGACCGTTCCAGCCGCCAGGCCGCGATGCTGGAGCCCGATACGATGAAATATCATTTCATCGACACCTGCTTCGGCACGCATCACCCGCAATTCGGCTACGACGCCGATAACACACTGTGGTTCTCCGGCACCGGACAGGTGGCAGGCTGGGTCAACACCAAAATCTGGGACGAGACTGGCGACGTGCAGAAGGCGCAAGGTTGGGCGCCCTTCGTGATCGACAGCAATGGCAACGGCAAGCTCGATGAATGGTCGGATGCCGGCAAGCCATCCGAGCCCGGAAAGGACATGCGCCTCAATCCGGGATCCGGTCCCTATGCGGTGATGCCACATCCGACCGATGGTTCGGTCTGGTATACGGTCGGCGTGTTTGCGGGACGGCCGGGCTTCATGCGCTTCGATCCCGCGACAAATCTGAGCGAGTTCTATGCCGTTCCGAAAGAGGCCATCGGTCTGCGTGGCGGCGACATCGACAGGAACGGCGTGCTCTGGGGATCGGGATCGAGCGGCCATCTGATTTCGTTCGATCGCCGCAAGTGCAAGGCGCCGCTCAACGGACCGAACGCCACCGGCGATCATTGCCCGGAAGGGTTCGCCTTGCATCGCTATCCCGGTCCGGGCTTCGATGGCTTTGAGCAATACAGCGCGGAGGCGAGCTATTACACCTGGGTCGACCAGCATAATGCGGTCGGGCTTGGCGAGAATGTACCGATCTCGACCGCCAATCTGCAGGATGGTTTCGTCGGCCTGAAGGACGGCAGAATGATCCTGATGCGGGTGCCGTATCCGATGGGCTTCTACGCAAAGGGCCTCGACGCGCGCATCGACGACCCCAATGCGGGCTGGAAGGGCCGTGGCCTTTGGAGTTCGAGCGGCGACCGCACGCCGTGGCTGAACGAACGCGGCAAGGGCGCACGTCCGATGGCCGTGCAGATCCAGGTGCGGCCTGATCCGCTCGCGAAATAGCTGACGACAGGTAAGGTCGAGACGGCGCGCTGAGGTCTGCCGCACATTTCCTGTGACAAGGCTCCGCGCGCAGGTTCACGCCGGCGTGAGGCCTTGCCAGAAATATCTTTTTGAATCATTGGGATAGCGAATAGTTGGTCGGTCCTGTCCGGCGGTTCGCGCATGGCTGTCCGATCCGGATTGCCGTGGGTCAGCCCGCGACAACGCGCCCTGAACGGCGTTATAGCGCCGCGCCCGCATTCAGCGGAGCAGCTTCCCGAAGGAGATTTCGACCATGGTTTCATCAGTCGCCGCCGGCGAGTCCGGCGGCAATCTGCATTCGGCCGAAACGCCGCGTGCAGGCTTCTTTGCGCTGATGCTCGGCAGCATCGGCGTCGTCTACGGCGACATCGGCACCAGTCCGCTTTATGCCGTTCGAGAATCGGTGACCGCTGCCGTTGGCCACGGCAACCCGGCAACCGAGGAAGCGGTCCTCGGCATCCTCTCGCTGATCATCTGGGCGCTCTTTCTTGTCGTTACCGTCAAATACGTCATCATTCTCCTGCGCGCCGACAACAAGGGCGAGGGTGGCACGCTTGCTCTGATGGCGCTGGCACATCGCGCCGTTCGCCGCGGGGGCGGTACCATCATCTTGCTCGGCATCGTCAGCGCCGCGCTGTTCTACGGAGACGCACTGATTACGCCGGCGCTGTCGGTGCTATCGGCGGTCGAGGGGTTGAAGATCGTTACGCCAGCGTTCGAACCCTATGTCGTGCCGCTGGCAGTGCTGATTATGTTCGCGCTGTTTGCGGTACAGTCGCACGGCACCGAGAAAGTCGCGCGTTTTTTCGGACCGATCACTCTGGTCTGGTTCATCGCGCTTGCCGCGGCCGGCCTGTACCATATCGGCGACAACCCATCAGTGTTGCGCGCCTTCAATCCGGTTCATGGCGTGAGCTTCGTTGCGAGCCATGGCATGATCGGGCTGCTCACACTCGGTGCGGTGTTTCTGGTCGTGACCGGCGCCGAGGCGCTTTACGCCGACCTTGGGCATTTTGGAAAAAAGCCGATCCGCATGGCCTGGCTGACGATCGTTCTTCCGGCGCTGATCATCAATTATCTCGGGCAGGGCGCACTCGTTCTCGCCAACCCGAAAGCGATCGAAAATCCGTTCTTCCTGCTCTATCCGGAATGGGCGATCCTGCCGATGGTCGCGCTCGCTACCGCGGCGACGGTGATTGCGAGCCAGGCCGTCATCACCGGCGCCTATTCGATCACCAGTCAGGCGATCCAGCTCGGCCTGCTGCCGCGGCTTGAAATACGTCACACCTCGGAGTCGCAGTTCGGGCAGATCTACATGCCGCGCGTCAACATGCTGCTGCTGATCGGCGTGCTCGTGCTCGTGCTGTTCTTCCGCTCTTCCAGCGCTCTGGCTTCCGCTTACGGCATCGCCGTTACCGGGACGATGGTGGTCACTGCGCTGATGGCGTTCGTAGTCATCTGGAAGGTCTGGAAATGGGGCCTCGCCGCAGCGCTCGCGATCATGCTGCCATTTCTGCTGATCGATCTCGTCTTCCTGTCCGGCAACCTGCTGAAAATCGTCGATGGCGGATGGATCCCGCTGGTACTCGGGGCGGCACTTATGCTGATCATGTATACGTGGCGAAATGGTAGCCGCGAATTGTTCCGCAAGACCCGAAAGCTCGAAACGCCGCTACGCGATCTGGTCCGGATGCTGGAGCGCAAGCCGCCGGTGCGCGTGCCGGGGACGGCCGTGTTCTTGACTGGAGATCCGGACAGCGCGCCTACGGCGCTGATGCACAGCCTCAAGCACTACAAGGCTTTGCACGAGCAGAATGTGATCCTGACGGTCGAATATGCCGAGACGCCGCGCGTGGATGAGAGCGAACGTGTGCGGATGGAACCGCTCGGCGATAGCTTCCGGCGGGTGGTCCTTCGCTTCGGGTTCATGGAGCGGCCGAACGTGCCGAAGGCGCTCGCCATCGCACGCAGGCTGGGGTGGACCTTCGACGTCATGTCGACCTCGTTCTTCCTGTCGCGCCGGACCTTGCGACCGGCGGCCAATTCGAAACTGCCGCGCTGGCAGGACCTCCTGTTCATCGGCCTCGCGCGAAGCGCGAGCGACGCGACCGACTATTTCCAGATCCCGACTGGCCGCGTGGTCGAGGTCGGAACGCAGGTTACGGTGTGATGGGTTACAAGATCGACGGCGGAGCGGACGGTGGTCCTGATTCGCCGTTACCGGAATAGGACATCGGACTGGTCTAACTGCAAACAGCCGGCCGTTCACGATGTGAAGTCCGGAGCCCGGCGCGCGGCATGTGACAGCCGCGCCTCATCGATGAGGTACGAGCCGAACGAGGTTGTCTTTCGAGCCTTCTCTCAGAAAAGTCCGAAAAAGACTCGTCTCTGGCCGTTGGAGCCCGGCCCTTGTCCCATCTGGTACTGCTGAGGCGGCGACACTGGGCGAGCTGCGCGGCTGACCGAGCTGCCGCGCTGACTGCGTTCCTGGACGACGATGTAGCGGCCCTTCAAGGCCGACCGCACGCGCGCGTCGTAATCATAAAGATCCGGCTTCACCACCAATTGTCCGTCCGCGACATAGGCGTTCATGTACACCAGATGGATCGGAACGCGGGTTGCGAGCCACATGACGCGCTCGCTCTTGTTGTACATGCCCGTCAATTGGGCCGGCGTGTAGTTGTTGCCTTGTGCTGCGCCAATCGACAGCACCTGTGCAGCGAACTGGTCGGGATTTTCGACCCGCATGCATCCGGAGCTGTAGGCACGCTTGTCGAGCTTGAACAGATGCTTGTCCGGCGTGTCGTGCAGATAGACGAGGAACGGATTCGGGAAATTGACCTTGATTTGCCCGAGTGCATTCTGAGGTCCCGGACGCTGACGCGCACCGACCGAGCCGTCGGCTCTTCGCGAGACCACAAAATCGCCGCGGCTGACCAGCCCCGGATTACGGGCCAGAATGGCCGGCGGCACATGCCATGTGGGATTGACCTGAACGGATTCGATCTCGTCGGAAAAAACCGGCGAGGGCGTGTCCTTCTTGCCGACGACAATGCGCGTGTGAAACGTCCGCTTTCCGCCGCGCATGACGCTCAGCGTATAGTCCGGGATGTTGACGATGACGTGGTTCTCGCCAAGATCGCGCGGCAGCCAGCGCCAGCGTTCCATATTGGCGATGACGGTTTCGATCACACTACCGGGCTCCGTGCGCTCGACCTTTTGGCTGCCAGGTTTTTGGCGATCAGGCTTGGCGCTGACGGGCTTGGTGCTGCCAGGCTTGGCGCGATCGAGATGCGCGCTGGCACCCCTCGCTCGCAGTTCACGCAGCTTGGTCCGGAGTTCCTTGAACCCGGCATGTGGCGGGTTGAAACTGTCGAGTGCAGCCGCGACATCGGCTGTATCCGAGATCGTGTTGAGCACCTGCAGCGAGTCCGGGACTGGCGGCGTGAAAGCGATGTTGACGCTGATGCGGGAGGGATCGGTTCGGCCGGCCTGTGCGTGCCGCGCATATTTCAGGGCCGACGCCATCAGCGAAAGCTCGGCGCGAACCAGCTTGTCAGGCGAATTGCCATCACTTGCGGGCATCGGATAATCGCTAGGGTCCAGGCCATCCTGGTCGGCAGCCTTGATTCGCGCGATAGCCGCGTGCATTTTTTCGGTTGCGCCGTCAGGGCGGACGAAAACCGGTGCATTGTTCCGCGCTGCATAGAATGCGCGCAACGCTTCCGCATCCTTGGCATCGTCAACCATGCCCTTGAGCGGACCGCTGACCGTTGCACGCATGGCCTCCGCCAAAATCTGGTCTGCGCTGGGGGCCGGGCTCGCGGTGATTGGCTCCTCGGCGGCGGGGGCGGTGGCAACAGGTTCGACTGCAGGTGCGGGACTGACGGGAGCGGGGGCTTCGGCGACCGGTTCATCGACTGTCGGGCGAGCAGTAACCGGTTCGTCCACCGTTGGGCTCGCGGCAGACGGAGTTTCCGCCGCGGGACCCGTCGAAGCGGGATTTGTCGAAGCAGGACTTGTCGAAGCAGGACTTGTCGTGTCCGAGGTGGCGTGTACTGGAAGCGGTGACAGAGTAGCGGTACCGACCGAGAGGGCCGAAATGACGCCGAGTGTAACGACCTGCCGCATTGCTGTATCCCGCCTCATCGCTTTCAGAACAACACTAGCCGGGCAAGGTTCCGGCGCAAGGGGAGCGGCCTCATGCCCCTCAAAATAAGGAGCAGGGGTTGCGGCTTCGCATCAGGGGCGCCATCAGGGAAACGCCAGCCAAAATCCATCCCAAGCCCCAGCGGCCCGGTGCAAGGCTGCAAACGGCCGCTTCGATTCAGGACTATATCACATAGGTTTTTGGAAGGTTGACGGCGGAGCAGTACGATGGTTCCTCTCTGCCGTTGAACGGGAAGAGGCAGACGCATGAGCTGGTTCAGCCGAAAGCCGCCGGTGGTACACGATTTGAAGCCGGAGGACGTGGCACGCGGGATTGCCGAGGGTCGCATCCTGCTCGTCGATGTGCGCGAGCCGAACGAGGTCGCAGCCGAAGCCTATCCCGACGCCGCGGTGGTGCCGCTGTCCACTTTCGATGTGGCGCAGATTCCCGATCCCGGCTTCAAGCAGGTGGTGTTTGCCTGCCGCTCCGGAAAGCGCTCGGTCACCGCTTCTCTCGCCGCGCAGGAGGCCGGCCTGCCGCACGATTCTCACCTTGAAGGTGGCATCATCGCCTGGAAACAGGCGGGACTGCCGACCAAAACCGGATAGGTCCGGATTCATGCTTCGATTGCCCAAATTTCCCGCCGTCGCGGTGCTGGCTGCCGTTGCGATCTGCCTGTCGGCTGCGCCTAGCGCCGCGCAGAAATCGCGCGTCCTCAACGTCTATAACTGGTCGGATTATGTCGACCCGCAGGTGCTGCAGGACTTCACCAAAGAGACCGGCATCAAGCTGCGCTACGACACCTTCGATTCCAATGACACGCTTGAAGCGAAGCTGCTGGCGGGCAAATCCGGCTACGACATCGTCGTGCCGACGGCCTATTTTCTCGAGCGCCAGATCAAGGCCGGACTGTTCCAGAAGCTCGACAAGTCGAATCTGCCGAACCTGACCAACGTGTGGCCGGAGATCGCGCAACGGCTTGCAACCTACGATCCCGGCAACGCCTTTGCCGTCAACTACATGTGGGGCACGACCGGCATCGGCTACAACGTGAAGAAGGCGAAGGAGATTCTCGGCGGCGCGGTGCCGGATTCCTGGGACATCGTGTTCAAGCCGGAGAACCTTGCCAAGTTCAAGGATTGCGGCGTGATGATGCTGGATTCGTCCGACGACATCATGCCGGCGGCGTTGCATTATCTCGGGCTCGATCCGAACTCGACCGCGCAGGGCGATCTGGACAAGGCGGCCGCATTGATTGCCTCGGTGCGTTCGTCGGTGCGCAAGTTTCATTCGTCGGAATATCTGACGGCGCTTGCGACCGGCGAAATCTGCCTTGTGGTCGGCTGGTCCGGCGACATCAAGCAGGCGCAGAAGCGCGCCGCCGAGGCGAAGGGCGACGTCGAAGTCGGTTACGCCATTCCGGCATCGGGCGCGCAGATGTTCTTCGACAATTTTGCGATCCCGAAAGACGCAAAGAACGTCGCCGAAGCGCATGAATTCATCAACTACATGCTGCGGCCGGACGTGGCAGCGAAGAACACCAATCTGGTCGCTTATCCGAACGGCAATCTGGCGAGCCAGAAGCTCATCGACCCGGCGATCCTGAAAGACAAGACCATCTACCCGGACGAGGCGACGATGAAGCGCCTCTACATCGTCACCGCACGCGACGCCAAGACCCAGCGCGTCATCAACCGGCTGTGGACGCGGGTGAAGACCGGGAAATAAGCGCGACCAGCAAAAGCGGGAACCGGTTTTGCGTCCGGTCGCGCGTAAAACACGCGAGCGCGGTCACCGCCACCTGCGGTGCAGCCACAGCCATTGTTCGGGATGTTCGCGGATCCAGCCCTCGACGACGGTGGTGATCGCCTGCATCGTGCCTTGGACGTCGATATTGCCGTCTGCGCTCCTGACCGGCGGCACCTCCGGCGTCAGTTCGACGAAGTAGCGGCGGCCCGGTTTGCGCACCACCCGCACGCCATGGATCGGGCATTCGACTTGCCGGGCCAGTCGCGCGATGAGGGGATTGGCGTTGGTCTCGCGTCCGAAGAACGTCACCGGTACGCCGCGCACATAATACTGATCGACCAGCATGCCGACATGCAGGCCGTCCTGCAGCGCCTCGGCGGCCTTGATTGCGCCGTCCATGCCGGTCTTGATCAACCGGCCCATATGCACCCCGCGGGTCGCCATCACCATGTCGGCAACTGCCCCGATATTGGGCGCGCGATAGACCACGGCGCTCGGCAGGTTATGGGCGGGGCCGGGGAGGGCCGGCATCTCCCAGTTTGCCAGATGCGCAGCGAAGATCAGTGCCGGCTTGCCGTCGTCGCGGAGCTGGATGAAGCGCTCCTCCGACGCAGGATCGAAATCGATATGGCTTGCGGTGCGGTTGTCCGGGTCGTGGTCCCAGATGCGGTCGAGATGGGCGAATTCGATCGCCAGCCGGCCGAGATTGTCCCAGACGCCGAGCAGGATCTCTTCGATTTCCGCATCGGATTTTTCCGGGAAGGCCATCCGCAGGTTGGTCCGGCCGATCCTGTGCTCGCGGAGTTTGGGGCCGACCTTGCGCATGACACTCGCCGCGAAATCCGACATGCGGTTCGGGTCGGTCCAGCGCAGCATCTTGATCAGGCCGACTGCGGCATTGCCGAGCACGGCATCGCGGACGGCGTTCGGAATCCGGATGCGCATTACACAAGAACCGACCCTGACAGAGTGGGGCGCATCACAGCGTCACGATCACCTTGCCAAACACCTGCCGCGTCTCCAGCCGCTCCAGCCCCTTCTCGAACTGATCGAGCGGGACTTCCATGTCGATCACCGGGTGCATGCCACCGGCCATCTTGTCCAGGCTTTCGGCGATGTTCTTCATGGTGGCGCCGAACGAGCCGAAGATCTTGTATTGCTGCTGGAACAGCTGCATCAGGTTGAACTGCACGGTCGGACCGGCGGTCGAGCCGCAGGTCACGAGCCGGCCGCCGCGCTTGAGCACCAGCAGCGAGCCGTTGAAGCCTTCGCCGCCGACATGCTCGAACACCACGTCGACGCCCTTCTTCTGCGTCAGCTTGCGGGTGATGGTTTCGAACCGGTCCTTGCGATAATTGATGACGTGATCGGCGCCGAGCGCCTTCGCCTTTTCCATCTTGTTGTCGTCGCCGACCGTGGTGATCACGGTGCAGCCGATCGCCTTGGCCATCAGGATCGCGGTCGAGCCGATGCCCGATCCCGCGGCGTGAACCAGGATGGTCTCGCCCGGCTGTAGCTTGGCGTTATCGAACAGCATGTGCTGGACGGTCGAAAATGCAACCGGCGCGCAGGCGGCGTCGCGCATCGAAATGCCTTTCGGCACCGGGATCACCAGCCGTTCCGGCATGTTGAGCAGTTCGCGGGCGAAGCCGTCGACATGAAAGCCCATCACGCCGCCGACATTCTCACACAGGTTGTCACGGCCCTCGAGGCAGGCCTTGCACTTGCCGCAGGTCAACGCGCCGTACATCACCACCGGATCGCCGGCCTTGAATTTTGTCACCCCTTCGCCCGCCGATACTACTTCGCCGGCCGCCTCCACGCCGACCACGACGGGGAATGCACGCTTTGCGAAGGCCATGCCGCGATAGCCCCAGAGGTCGAGATGATTGAGGCCGACCGCCTTGACCCGGATCTGGACCTCGCCCGGACCGGGCGGCGGGGGGCTGGGCAGATCGACCAGGTCGAGCTTGCGGTCGGCAATCAGGGCGAGCGCACGCATCGGCGCTGGTCTCCATGCTGGGGACGGGGAGAGATGAGGGGACTGCCTATCGCCCGCCTGCCGCCGCCGTCAACCTCACTCTGAACTCCCCTGCTAGGGCCGGGTTTCGGCGTTTCCGGCAGCCTCATGGGGCCTGCGGCGCCAGGATGTCGAAGGTCCGCTCCTGCCGCTCCGGCGGCGCCACAATCAGGATCCGGGCGGCGGCGATGGCGACCAGCAGCAGCGCCGCCGCGGCCATCATGTAGAAGACGCCGTCGATGCTGTACCAGGCGACGAGATTGGCCCCGATCAGCGGCCCGAGCACCGAACCGAAGCCGCTGGCAAGGATCAGGCGCCCGCTGACGGCAACAACGTTGTCGGCCGGCATGCGGTCATGCGCATGCGCTACGCTGACCGGATAAATCGTCGACATCAGCCCGCCGAACAGCGCCGCGGCCGGCAGAATCACCACGAGGGTTTGCGGCAGTTTCAGCAGCGCGATCGCGGTCGCGGTCAGGCAGCCGCCAAGTATCGTGATCACGATGCGACGGTCGAAACGGTCGGAAATTCGGCCGACCGGAATCTGGAATGCGAGACCGCCCAGCACCGCGGACAGCATGAAGAAGCCAATCGTCTGAGGATCGATATTCTCGTCCTGCATCCAGACTGGAACGAGCGCATAGAATGCGCCGGTGATGAAGCCGCTCAGTAGCGCTCCCGCAACCGCTACCGGCGCTTCGCGCGACAGCACGCCGAAGGGAAGGTATTCGGCCGGAACGATTTGCGGGGCCTCGGCGCGGGTTGTGGTGACCAGAACCAGCGCAATGGCAAACAGGACGATCACGAGGTTGAAGGGCGCAGCGCCTTCGAGCGGGACCCAGCCGATCAGAAGCTGACCGAGCGCGAGCGCCGTGAAACATCCCACCATGTAGATCGAGAACACACTGCCGCGCTCTTCGGCGCCGGCTTTGGCGTTCAGCCAGCTTTCCGTTGTGACGAACAATCCGGCGCAGCCGAAGCCGATAGTCGCACGCAGGATGATCCACGAGGGCGGCGCCTCGGTCAGGGTCATGACCGCGGTCGCCGCAATGACGATGCCGGCAAACGCGGCATAAACCCGGATATGCCCGAACCGCTCGATGATGTTCTTGCCGAAATAGGCGCCCACCGTGAAGCCGGCGAAATAGCTGGCGAGCACCAGACCGGACCTGATCGGGCTGAAATCGGCGAGCGCGACGCGCAGGGCAAAGAAGGTTCCGAAAAATCCGATCGCGAGCTGGACCCCGCTGGTGGCGATGATGAGCGTGCCGATTTGCGCCTTGACCGATGGAGCGGGCGGCATCGCTTTCTCCCGGCGTCAAAGGGGGTGGAGATGAGCTCGGCGCCGATCGTGTCAATTCAGATATTGGCGCGTGCGATTCTGGCGCGGATACGCGCCCCGAACAGGGCGGTACGATGGCTCACGCGGTATGGCAACCGCGCCGGGACGAATTGCTGCAGCGTCAGATTCTCACACCGGCTCGCCGGTGATGACGAGGCAGGTGTTCTGCCCGCCGAAGCCGAAGGAATTCGAGATCACGCGCCGCACCTTCGCATCGCGCGCGACGTTGGGCACCACGTCCAGCGGAATCGCGGGATCCGGTATCGCATAATTGATGGTGGGCGGAATGCGCTGATTGATGATGGTGAGCGCCGACACCACCGCCTCGATCGCGCCGGCCGCCGTGAGCGTATGTCCGATCATCGATTTGTTGGACGAGATCGGGATGTCCTTCAGCCGCTCGCCGAATACGGTCGAGACGCCGAGATATTCCATCTTGTCATTTTCCGGCGTGGAGGTGCCGTGCGCGTTGATGTAGTCGACATCGGCGGGCGTCACGCCGGCATCGGCCAGCGCATTGCGCATGCATGAAATCACCGGCTTGCCGTCCGGGCTCGAGCGGGTGCGGTGGAAATTGTCGGCCTTCTCGCCGCAGCCCTCGACCACGGCGAGGATTTTCGCGCCGCGCGCCACCGCATGATCGTAGCTTTCCAGCACGACGGCGCCAGCACCTTCGGCCAGCACGAATCCGTCGCGGTTTTTCGAAAACGGACGCGAGGCACCGGCCGGCGCGGCGTTGTTGGTGGACAGAGCCGAGAGCAGCGAAAACCGCACCACCGATTCCGCCGTGATCGAGCCGTCGGCGCCGATCGCAAGCGCCGCGTCGCATTCGCCGCGCTGGATCGCCTCGACCCCGAGCTGGATCGCGGTCGCACCGGAGGCGCAGGCGGTGGTCAGCGAGATCGGCGAGCCCTTGGTGCCGAAATGCTCGGCGAGGCGTTCCGGCACCACGCCGTATTTCGATTCCTCATAAAACGGCGCGAATTGCGGGTTGGCGGCCACCCGCACCAGATCGGCATATTCGATCTTGTCGTTGGCGCCGGAGGCGTCGGCCAGCGCATAGCGCTGCGTCCATTCGATCTCGATCGGCGGGAAGGCGAGAAAGAACGGGCCGGGGAAATCGCCCTTGGCGAGACCGGATTGTTCGATCGCTTCATTGCCAGCGAGCCGTGCAAGCTTCTCCGACAACTCGGACGAAACCATGCCCGGTTCGAAAGCGTGGTCGACCGCGCCGGAGATCGTGGTGCGAAGCCCTTCGGTGGAAAACCGGGTGATCGAACGGATGCCGGATTCGCCCGCCGTCAGGCGATTCCAGTTGTCGTCCTTGCCAGAGCCGAGCGGGGAGACGATGCCCATTCCGGTGATGACGACAACGGGGCGGCCCTTCTTGTCGTGCAGTGCCATCGGAATTCTCCTCAATCGACGCGCTCGATGAGCGCCAGTCCTTCGCCGCGCCAGTGACCGACATTGGTGACGACCGCTTGGCGGATGCCGGTTGCGGGCGCCTCGCCCGTGTCGCCGCTGCCGGAGGGCGGAAACAGCGTTCCCTTGCGCACCGCCTGACAGCCGATCGCGATATTGGCGAGAAACTGCGCCTCCATCCCGTTGCCGATATAGGTGGTCGTGGCGCGGACCGGGAGGCCGATCTGCCTCAGCGTCTCGCGTTCTTCCGACGTCGCCGGTTCGACACCGGATGCGCCGGAAATCACCACGGCGCCCGCGCGATCGACGCCAGCCTCGATCGCCTTCCACTCGTCGAGAAGGGTGGCGGAGGTATCCCCGGGATGACGCGGATTGCGGTTCGATTGCACGCTCGCCAGCCGGGCCACCGGCCTGGCGCCGCGCTTCTCCGCATGCGCCCGGCTTTCGAGCACGACAAAGGCGCCCATGGCCGCAAGCGCCAGAGCGCCCGCGGGTCCCCGGTCCCAGACCGGCCGGAATGGCGCTTCCAGAAGCGGGGTGCCGAGCCGGAACAGCAGAACGAGATCCCAGCGCGTGCCGTTATAGGCGCCGCCGACCAGCGTGATGTCGCTTTGTCCCGCGGCGATACGGGCATGAGCGACACGCAGCGCGTCGGCCCCCGAGGCTTCCTCGCCCATGAAGGTGCGCGAGGAACCGACAACGCCGTGGACCAGCGAGATATTGCCGGCCAGCAGGTTCGGCAGTTGCGCCAGGAACAGAGTGGGGCGCAGATCGCTCATCAGCCGTTCGTTGACGAAGGCGTCTCGCTTCTCGACGTTGCGGACGTCGGTCAGGATCGCAGTGTCGACTGCGACGTCGCGCTCGCCGCCGCCCGCGGCCACGATCATATCGGTCTTGTCGAGAATATCGGTGTTCTTGGCGATTCCGGCATCGGTCAGGGCAAGGCCGGCGGCATAGACGCCGATGCGCTGCCAGGCTTCCATCTGGCGCTGATCGCCCTTTTTCGGAATCTGGCTGTCGAAATTGATCGGTGGCGTCGGGAAGGTGATGTAGGGCGCGAACGTCTTGTCGTCATAGGGCGGCTCGACGCCGGCCATCAGCCTGTCCCAATGCTGATCGAGCCCCTCGCCAAGCGCGGAGACCACACCGGTCCCGGTAATCCAGACTTCCTGGCGCTCGTTCACAAAAACTCTCTCTATCCCTGGGCGTCGACTTTGCGGAACTTCTCCAGCGGGAAGTCCAGTTGCTTCGCCCAGGTCACCATCGTGTTCTGGAATTCGGGGCTGGGATAGGGGATGATCCGGTAGGTCAGGCGCGCATCCGCAATCGCCGTCTCGCCCGACCGGATCTTTCCGTCCGCGATCGCGAATCCAGACCCGTCATGGACGATCTTGCCCTCGGTCGAAAGCTCCATGCCGGGAAAGACAGCGCCGCGCACCTTGGCTTCCTTCACGCCGGCAAGGACAGGTAGTCCGGTAAAGCCGGTAATCGCGCTGACCAGCCAGCCGCAGGTCTGCGCCATGTTTTCGATCAGGAGCACGCCGGGCATAAGCGGATAGCCCGGGAAATGCCCCTCGAAAACCGGACTTTCCATTGGAACCTTGCTCTCCGCCCGGATCCAGCGCTCGTCCGCCTTCACCTCGACAAAGCGGTCGAGCATCTGGAAATATTCAAGCCGCATGGGCGTCCGCCCCTGCTCGGAACGGCCTCTGGAAGCGATCCGGTAGCGTCATCCGGTGGCGTCTCAGGCTGTGCTCTTGGCCGCGATCAATTCATCGATGCGGGCGCACAGATTTTTCAACACAAAATACTGTTCGGTGGTCGCCTGGCCATCGTTGATCTGCTGGGTCCATTGCTCCAGCGGCAACTTGATTCCGAAGGCCTTGTCGATCGCGAATGCGATATCCAGGAAATCGAGACTGTCGATCTTGAGGTCATCGATCGCGTGGCTCTCCGGCGTGATCTTGTCGCGGGGAATGTCGCAGGTTTCGGCAATGATATCGGCGACTTTGTCAAAAGTGGTGGACATCGGTGCTCTCAGATCACGGGCAGGCGGCGGACGCCCAGGGAGGGACGGCTAAAATCTGCCGCTTGCGGGGTTTCGAAGCCGTATAGCGAAGGCGGGCAGCAAGTTCAACGGCGTGCAGACACCCTTCGGCCTTGTGCGGCGGGCGTCAATTCCCTAACCAGCAATCCGCAAGCCCGATACCGGTGGATGATGAGCGACCCTGCGGTCAAAAAACGCTGTGTTTTCTTTCTGGGGGGCTATGAGCCGATTCCGCCGGAGCGGCAGCGCGAGCGGTATATTCGTGAACTTGCCCGTTCCGGGAGGGTCTGGGAGGCCAAAACAGAGGTCGGTCCGCTCGAAATGGCGCCCGAGCGCATGGTGGGGACCTGGCGGATCGCCGCCAGTGGGCCGAACTGGTCGACCGATGCCGCTTATCGCTCGCTCCTGTGGCACGACATCGTGCTCGAGGATTTCGCGCGTCCGGCCTGGCAGCGCGTGATCCGCGCTGTGGTGGCTTTCGGCGATTTCATCCTGACCGGCACGGCCTTCCGGTATTTCAGGGTCAACTGGCGCTACGGGCTGTTCTTTGCCTATCCGGTGATGCTGCTCCTGGCCTTCGCGGCGCTGTCGATCTATGCGGCCTCGTTCCTGCCGGGGCTTGGGCTGCCGTTTCCCTATCTGCTGGTACCGTTGGCGGCGGTTGCGGTGTTTGCGCTCCTGATGGTCTGGCCGGGGCGATTCCTGCTGCTGGCCTATATGATGGATGACTGGATTTTCGGGCACGAGCTGGTCCACCGCTCGCGCGCCGGTTTCGACCGCCGGCTGGAAGGATTTGCGCAGGAATTGGCCGAGGTGTTGCGGCGAAATGACAACGACGAGGTGGTTTTCGCGGCCCACAGCCTCGGATGTGCGTTGAAGGTGGCGGTGGTCGACCGCGCGCTCCAGCTGGTGCCGGATTTCGGCAAGAACGGCGAACGGCTGTCGCTTTTGTCCACCGGTTCCTCGATCCTGAAAATCGCGTTTCATCCAAAAGGAGGCTGGCTGCGCGAATCGATTGCGCGGGTATCGGCGCATCCGGCGATTTTCTGGATCGACTACCAGACCATGGCTGACCCGATCAGCTTCTATAACGTCGACATGCTGAAGGTGCTGAAGCTGCCGGACACCGGCCGGCCGATGATCCGTCGGGTGCATATCCGCGATATGCTGGAGGCGGCGACCTACCGGCGGTTCAAGGCGAACTTCTTTCGCCTGCATCGCCAACTGGTTATGGGCAACGAGAAGCGGTACTTCTACGATTATTATATGATCTGCTGCGGGCCGCTGCGCCTGGAAACGCGTGTATTGCGGCCTGAGACGGTGGTCCCGAGCTTCGCCCAGGATGGCTCACTCGTCGCGCAGCCGGACGCCGCCGCTCTTGCGGAAAGGAAAACCACATCGTGACCCCCGACATTGCCAAAGCCATTCTGATCATCGGGGCGGTGGCCTGGTTCATCATCCGCCTGCCGCATCAAAAGCGGTCGTGGAAGACCAAGACCCGTCTCGACCGGCGCACCACCCGCGAAAAGATTTTGCTGACCTGCTCCTTCACCGGGCTTGGGATCATTCCCTTCCTGTATGTTTTTTCGGGCGTACCGCGCTTCGCCGATTATCCGTTCCAGCCGATCATGGCCTGGCTCGGTGCCGCCATGTTCGCGGCGGCGTTATGGCTGTTCTACCGCGTGCACCGGGAACTCGGCCGAAACTGGTCCGATTCGCTGGAGGTGCGTGAGCAGCATGCGCTCGTGACCGATGGCCTCTACCGCTACGTGCGCCATCCCATGTACACCGCCTTTTTCATGTGGGCGGTGGCGCAGGCTTTGCTGCTGCCGAACTGGATCGCGGGGCCTGCCGGACTCGTCGGTTTCGGGACCTTGTTCCTGTTCCGGGTGGGTCGTGAGGAGGAGATGATGCTGGAAAATTTCGGGGACGATTACCGCGCCTACATGAAGCGGACGGCGCGCCTCATCCCGGGGGTCTATTAGCGGCTGCGAGCCGCGAAGGGTTTCCGGACCCGGGTACGCACAGGTGCGTGACATCCCGGCAACACACCCGAATGTTCACGTTTAAAAATTTCTAGCAATGTGGCGTTTCGCTGGCGAGGCGTTGTAGACCGGTTCGGCATTGGCGGGCGGTTCGGTGACGGGCCCGAATCAGAACAAGAGACGGAGCATCGGGGTCCAATGATGGGGATCAGGCGAAACTTGTTGCTCTTGCCCATCGTCGCGGCAGCCGTGTCGCTGGCGGCGCCCTCATTTGCTCAGACGACAGCCTCGACCAAGCCGACAGCCTCCACCGACGGACGCTCCTCGCGCTCCAACGCGTCTGCTGCGCAGAAGAACGGTCACGTCTATCTCCTGCGCGGATTGCTGAACATTTTCTCGCTCGGCATGGACGATCTTGGTGCCAAGATTCAGGCGAGAGGAATCAGCGCGAGCGTTCACAACCACTCCGAATGGCAGGGGCTCGCAGACAACATCGCGGTCCAGTACAAGGCCAAGCAGCATGGTCCCGTGGTGCTGGTGGGGCATTCGCTCGGCGCCGATGCAGTGATGTTCATGGCCGAATATCTCGGCAAGAAGGGCGTCCCGGTTGCGCTGGTTGTGCCGTTCGACGGCACTGGCTCGTTCGCTGCCTCGAGCAATGTCAGTCAGGTCTATAACGTCACCCAGCGCGATTATGCCTATATGCGCAAAGGCGCAGGCTTTCGCGGGCAGCTCCAGAATGTCGACGTGAGCGGTCAGGGTTACGGCCATATCGACATCGACAAGTCGCCGAAACTGCATGCGATGGTGCTTGGCCGTATTCAGTCCGTGATTCGGACGCGCGGGGCTCCGCGCACCGTCGACGACGGCTCTCCGGCCCCGCGGGTCCGCCCGGCCGCGGCACAGCCCGAAAGTTCGCAGTCGAAGCCGTCTGGTGCCGACTCCACGGCGGCGCCGAC
Source organism: Pseudorhodoplanes sp. (assembly GCF_059499825.1). Classification (NCBI taxonomy): domain Bacteria; kingdom Pseudomonadati; phylum Pseudomonadota; class Alphaproteobacteria; order Hyphomicrobiales; genus Pseudorhodoplanes; species Pseudorhodoplanes sp. The sequence goes on along the minus strand of NZ_JCABZI010000002.1, from coordinate 153,646 downwards.
AGCTTCTGGATCGGCCCAGGTTACTGCCGCAACGCGGGCGAGCGAGGGTGCCGTTACGTCGTCCAAGCCGTCCGCCGAAGCCGCCGCATCGGTTCAGCCGGCTGCCAAGCCCGTTCCGGCGACCACCGCGAGCACCAATGCATCGGCCAATACCGAGGGTGCGCGCGCGGTTTCGACCCCGCCTGCGGTGTCGCGTCCGGCCTCGGTGACGAGTGACGCGAAGCGTCGCCCGGCCGGTTCCGAGGCCGGTGCCAAACCCGCTTTGCGCTTCTGATACCTCGTCAGGATTGATCGCACCGGCCTGCAGCGCGCGGGCAGATGTTGCGTGTCCGAAACCGCGTAGCGGGGAACCAGTCTACCGCGTGGGCGACGTTGCCTCCACCGGAGCGCAACCGCGATTGCCGGTCAGAACGCAATCCTGTGTCTTGCGCAGGGTCGCAATGGTGTCGGCGAGCCAGAACCCAGCGAGCACCAGGGCCGCGACGAACAGGAAAGCGATGGCATTCACCACCATGCGGTGGCGGAAGTCATCCGGCGCTGCATCCCGCGCATATCGATCGATGTCGTCGGCGGGCTGGCTTTCCGATCGGCCGCCGGCGGGTTGAAACGCGCGGCGGGTCCGGAAATCAACAACCCTGTCGTCTGTTGCGGATGACCGGTTGGGCGGCATCGCAGGTCCATTGCCATTGTACGGGACTGACTTAGCACGATCCGACACCGCCGGACTATCGCGCCTCGCAATCCTGTCCTGCAATCTCGCGATGAAAAGCGGGAACCTGCGAGAAGCGCTCTTGCGGAAGAACGCCCGCGAGAGCAACAGGTTTCAGACTTTCGGGAACCGGTCGCTTAGCTGTTGTCCGGCTCCAGCATGCCGGACTTGAACAACATGCCCGCCACGCCTGCGCCAATCAGCGGAGCGATGATGAAAAGCCAGAGTTGTCCGATCGCGGCCGGGTTGCTGCCGGCGCCGATCAGGGCAGGGCCGATCGAGCGGGCCGGGTTTACCGAGACGCCGGTCACGTTGATGCCGACGATATGTATGGCGGTGAGCGTCAGCCCGATGGCGAGGCCGGCGAAATGCACCGGCGCCCGGCCATGGGTCGCGCCCAGAATGCAGACGAGGAACAGGAACGTTGCCACCGCCTCGAATACAAAGGCCGATGTGACATTGTACTGGCCGAGATAGCCTGCGCCCCAGCCGTTCTGGCCGAGACCGCCATTCCAGCCGGCCGACTTGCCCGACAGGATGAGATAGAGCACCGCAGCGCCGGCAATGGCGCCCAGCACCTGCGCGATCACGTAGGCGACAAATTCGCCGGCCGACATCCGGCCTGCGATCAGCACACCGAAGCTGACGGCCGGATTCACGTGGCAGCCGGAGATCGGCCCGATGCCGTAAGCCATCGCCACGATGGCAAGGCCGAATGCGAAGGCGATGCCGAGCACGTCGATCGCCGTGGGTCCGGTCCCCATTCCGGCGATCACGGCCGCGCCGCACCCAAAAAAGACTAGTGTGAACGTGCCGATGAATTCGGCGAATGGCTTCTTCATGGTGGCGTGCCCCCCGGCGGCTGACTGCAATGACCGATGGAACTTTGCCGGTTCCATGATTCCTTGCAAAGCCAATTTGCGAATACCTGACCGCCTGGCTGGGCGACGTGAGGCAGCCCAATACCGGAAACGGGGGAAGATTCGGCTCGCGCGGCTGTCCGCGCGTTTTTTGGCTAGGCCGGCTCCCTGAACGGGTAAGCCTCACCGTCCGGCAGCGGCACGCGAAAGACATTGAGGGTCATCGCGACCAGCGTGTAATAGCCGAGGATGCCCACGAACTCGACCATGCCGGCATCGCCGAAGAGGGCGTGGACGCGGGCATAGGTCTTGTCCGCGACGCGCCTGGTCTTGTGCAACTCGGCGATGAAATCGTAGATCGCGCGCTGTTCTTTGGTCAGCCGCGGCTCGCGTCCGTTTCGCAGCGCTTCGATGGTCGCAGCCTTGACGCCGGCTTTTTCCGCGATCGGCGCATGCACCCAGAACTCGTATTGCGAGCGCCAGAAGCGTGCCAGCACAAGGATGGTGAATTCCGACAGGGCTGGCGGTACAGACGTCTTGTAGCGGCAAAAGGCGCCGAGCTTCTGTGCGAGGTCGCCGAATTCGGGCGCTTCCAGAAACACCGCGAACGGCCCGCCGAGCGGACCCTTGCCACGGGTCTTCTGGATGTCGGCCAGCAGATCCCGCTGCTTGGGTGTCAGGTCATCTTCCGACGGGATCGTCAGGCGGGGAGCGGGCATCTTGGCGGGCTTGCGCATCGTTATTCGCTTTCCGGCTTTGCAATTGCGGCAGTTGTTTGTGGCATGGCACACGCCCCTCGCAAAGCCGTGGCTTGACGGGCGGGGCATCATCCCGGTCCATGCCGGACCAGCTTGATAAGATGGAGGGCAGTATGCCGGCGGACCGCTTCGATTTTCGCAACGACCACGGCGAATTACTGTCCGCTCTGCTCGACCGTCCGGCGGGAAAGCCGCGTGCCTACGCCCTGTTCGCGCATTGCTTTACGTGCGGCAAGGACATCCATGCGGCCAAGCGGATATCGGCAGGGCTGACCGCGCTCGGCATCGCGGTCTTGCGGTTCGATTTCACCGGCCTCGGCTCAAGCGAGGGCGAGTTCGCCAACACTACGTTTTCCTCCAACGTCGCTGACCTGATCGCCGCGGCCAAGCATATGGAAGGGCAGGGGCATGGCCCCGCGCTGCTGATCGGGCACAGTCTCGGTGGCGCTGCGATCCTCGCTGCCGCTGGTGACATCGCGTCGGCGCGGGCGGTGGTGACCATCGCTGCGCCCGCCGACCCCGCGCATGTCACGCATCTGTTCAGCGATCATGTCGATGCGATCCGCGAAGCGGGCAAACTCGAAGTCTCGCTCGGCGGGCGCCCGTTCACGATCAAGCGCGAATTCCTGGACGACATCGAGAGCCACAGGCAGACCGAGCGGATCGCGCATCTGCGCAAGGCGTTGCTGATCTTTCATTCGCCGACCGACGAGACCGTGGGGATCGACAACGCCACCGCCATTTTCGTCGCGGCCAAGCATCCGAAGAGTTTCGTTTCGCTGGCCGGCGCCGACCATCTGCTGAGCCGGAAAGAAGACTCGGCCTATGTCGCGAATGTCATAGCCGCCTGGGCCGAGCGCTATCTCGATATGCCGATGCCGACGGAGAATCTCGAAGCCGACGCCGGCGGGGTGACGGTGACGGAAACCGGACAGGGCAAATTCCAGCAAATCGTCCGGGCCGGGCGTCATGCCCTGACCGCGGACGAACCGGTCGCGCAGGGCGGTCTCGATACCGGGCTAACGCCTTACGATCTTTTGCTGGCCGGTCTTGGCGCCTGCACCTCCATGACGTTGCGGCTTTACGCCGAACACAAGGGGCTGCCGCTGGAGCGCGTGTCGGTCGCGTTGAAGCATTCGCGCATTCACGCAGCCGATTGCGAAGCCTGCGAAACCAAGGAAGGCAAGATCGACCGCATCGACCGTGTGCTGACGCTGACGGGCAATCTCGACGCCGAGCAGCGCAAGCGGCTGCTGGAGATCGCGGATAAATGCCCGGTTCACCGCACGCTGACGTCGGAAATCGACATCCGCACGATGGAACGCGAATGACCGCGGCGTGAGGGAGTTTGGCGGCTACGCCTCGCCGAACACGCGGCTGAAGATCGTATCGACGTGCTTGAAGTGATAGCCGAGGTCGAAGTTTTCCTCGATCTCGGCTGTGCTCATCTTCGCGGTGACGCGGGGATCGGCTTTCAGGAAGGCGAGAAAATCGCCTTCGCCGCGCCAGACCTTCATCGCCGAGTCCTGAACGATCTTGTAGGCGTCTTCGCGCGAGACGCCCTTGTTGGTGAGTGCGATCAGCAGGCGTTGCGAATGCACCAGCCCGCCGAGCCGGTCGAGATTCTTCTGCATGTTTTCGGGATACACGACCAGCTTGTCGATAATGCCGGCCAGCCGGTTGAGGGCGAAATCGAGTGTGACCGTCGCATCCGGGCCGATCATGCGCTCGACCGAGGAATGCGAGATGTCGCGCTCGTGCCAGAGCGCCACGTTCTCCATCGCGGGCAATGCATAGGCGCGCACCATGCGGGCGAGCCCGGTGATGTTCTCCGACAGCACCGGATTGCGCTTGTGCGGCATGGCCGACGAGCCCTTCTGGCCCTGCGAGAAGAATTCCTCGGCTTCCAGCACCTCGGTGCGCTGCAGATGGCGGATTTCGGTGGCGAGCCGTTCGATCGAGGAGGCGACCACGCCGAGGGTGGCGAAATACATCGCGTGGCGGTCGCGGGGGATCACCTGGGTCGAGACCGGCTCCACGGTGAGGCCCATCGCCTTCGCGACATGCGCCTCAACCCGCGGGTCGATCTGGGCGAAGGTACCGACCGCACCCGAAATCGCGCAGGTCGCGATCTCCTTGCGCGCCGCAACCAGCCGCGCTTTGGCGCGGTCGAACTCGGCATAGGCCTGTGCGAGTTTCAGCCCGAACGTGGTCGGCTCGGCATGGATTCCGTGCGAGCGGCCGATGGTCGGGGTCAGCTTGTGTTCGAACGCACGCTTTTTGAGCGCGGCGAGGAGCTTGTCGGTATCGGCGATCAGGATGTCGGTCGCGCGTGCGAGTTGCACGTTCAGGCAGGTGTCGAGCACGTCGGAAGACGTCATGCCCTGATGCACGAAGCGCGCCTCGGGCCCCACGAGTTCGGCGAGATGGGTCAGAAAGGCGATGACATCGTGCTTGACCTCGGCCTCGATGGCGTCGATCCGCGCCACGTCGAATGTGGTGGCCTTGCCCTTGTCGCGGATGATCCTGGCGGCATCCTTCGGGATCAGGCCCAGTTCCGCCATCGCATCGGCTGCATGCGACTCGATCTCGAACCAGATGCGGAATTTGGTCTCGGGCGACCAGATGGCCGCCATTTCGGGCCGGGAATAACGCGGGATCATGGGCAACTCGCGACAGGGTTCCGGGGCGTCGCCTAACACGGCGCCGCCCGCCGGCAAACCCTGCCGGGGCCTCAGCCGCGGCTTTTCACAGGCGCCGCAGTGGCCTCAGCGGAACAGACCGTAGGTTTCCCACTGATCTTCCGGGATCGGATCGCCGATCTTGTAGGTGAAGGTGGAGACCGTCTTGTGGTCGGGCGTGGCGCTGCAGGTGAAGGAATATTGGTACCACTTGCCCTTGCTGCGGAATGCGCCGCCCTTGCCCGACATCGTGTGGCCGTCGAGTGTCGGCTTGTCCAAGGCATAGGTGATTGCGCGGTCGGGCCGGTAGGTCTTGTCGTCTTTCCTGACCCTGTTCATGGCTTCGATCGCACAGAGCTGCTCCAGCCGTGTCATCGGATCGAGATGTTCGAGACTGTTGTCGATCCGTTTGCTTTTTGCGTCTGCGGCGGTGTTGAACACCAGCGCGATGCATGCTGCCCATACGATCTGCTTCATTCCGTATTCCCAGATAAGTCGTGGCTTGAACTCGGTACAGGGTCTGCCCGATCGGCGTCACCCTCCTTTCCGTGCGGCTTCCAGCCGCAGCGCCGCAGTCTGCACGTCGGCGAGATCGCGGAAGGCGAGCTTGCCGGTATAGTCGACGTCCCGCAGTTTCGTGGACATGCCGGAGGCGAAATAGAGATGGCCGCCCCGACCGCCCGCGGTCATGATTTCCGGCGTGGCATCCATCCGCTCGAACTCGCAGCTCACGAAGTCGGGCCGAATCCCGTTGCGCACGATCAGGGCGCGGCGGTCGGTGATGGCATAGACGGTGTATCGCGTGCCGATCGCCATGATGACGGGGCCGGCCAGCAGGGCAATGCCGACCATGGCCAGCGGAATGGCGATCACTGGCGACGCGCGGCCGGCAAAATAAAGCCCGAGCACGCCGATGCTCCAGGGCACGCCGATCCACCACAGGAACATCTTGTTGCGCAGCGTGACCCAGATATCCGGCCGTACTGCATACAGAACGCGCTCGCCGGGCTCGAGCTTGCCGGAGAGCAGGGTCAGCGCATGGGCCGGTGCAATCACGCCGCTTCGCCGCGTGCCAGAGCGCCGGCATGGCGAATGGCCGCGATATTGCTGCGATAGGCCTCTGCGCCGCCCTTGAAGATCGCGGAGCCTGCGACCAGCACATTGGCGCCCGCAGCGGCCACCGCTGCGGCGGTGTCCGGCGTGATCCCGCCATCGACTTCGATATCGATCGGCCGGCCGCCGACCATTGCCTTGATGCGGGCGATCTTCTCGACCGCGGCGGGGATGAAGGCCTGGCCGCCGAATCCCGGATTGACCGACATCACCAGCACCAGATCGACCAGGTCGAGCACATGCTCGATGCTGCTCTCATGGGTGCCGGGATTCATGGTAACGCCGGCCTTCTTTCCCAGCGCGCGAATGGTCTGCAGCGAGCGGTGCAGATGAGGCCCGGCCTCGACATGCACGGTGATGATGTCGGAGCCGGCCTTCGCGAACGCTTCGAGATGCGGATCGGCGGGCGCGATCATCAGATGCACGTCGAAAACCTTCTTCGAATGCGGCCGCATCGCCTTGATCGCATCGGGTCCGAAGGTGATGTTCGGTACGAAATGTCCGTCCATCACGTCGAGATGGATCCAGTCGGCGCCAGCTTCGTCGACCGCGCGCACTTCATCGCCCAGCCTGGCGAAATCGGAGGCGAGAATCGAAGGCGCAATGAGGAGCGGTCGGGTCATCCGGAATGCCTACCACCCCGCCTCCGGGCGGGCAATGAAGCTCAAATCCGGCTGTTGATTCGGCGCGCCACCGGGCCGAGCAGGTAGGGCGCGAAATAAATCGGGAACTGCGCCATCGCGAAATAGAACCAGACCTGATCCGGCAGGACGCTGCCGGCCGCGGCCAGCATCAGCCCGGTATTTCGCTGCGACGTCATCAAGCCGAGCGCAAAGGCGTCGCGCCATCCGGCGGCCGAGAAGACCAGCAGGGTCAGGACCAGCATCGCGATGCCGACCCCGAAGGCGAGGGCGAACAGGCCAATCGCCTTCACCGGATCGGCATAGCTGCGCGCCGCCACGTCGTGCATCAGCGCGCAGCAAAAGACGAGCAGCAGCAGCACGCTCATGCCGTCGAGTTCCGCGCGCCTCCTGACGATGGCCTCCGTGCCGGTCAGGCGGCGGACAATCGTCGCGATCAGCGCCGCGCCGGCCAGCATCGCGAACAGAGTCAGGCCCAATCCCGCAGGCGACAGGCTGACGGCGCCGTCCGCGAAGGCGCGCACGAACAGGGGCGCGGTGAGCGGGATCAGGATCGTGCAGCCGGCCAGCGCCGACAGCACCAGCGCCGCGTCGAGCCCCATGATCGCGGCGATGGCCGGCGCGGACATCATCGGGATGCTCACGGCCTGCAGCAGCAGCGCCACGAACAGCTCCGGCGAATAGGCCTTGAAACCGGCCAGCCAGTAGAGCCCGATCAGCAGCAGGGGCTGCGCCAGCATGACCCACAGGCTCGCGCCAAGGACGAGGCCGGGCCGGGCCAGCCGTGCCCGGATGGCGTCCGGATCGACGCGCAGGAATGTCAGCACCAGCAGCAGGAACACCGACGCGGGCAGAAGCGGTTTGAGGACGCCGAGCGGCGGCACCGACACGCCGATGATGATCACCGCTGCGACGGCGCGGGTGCCTTGCCGGCCGAGCCATGCCAGCGCCGCAAGCACTGCGTCAAAAAAGGGCATGCCGCGTGATACTGCACGGCTGTCGCCTAATCCATATATCTGTGACATTCACCCCGCGAATCGCGGGGCCAGCATGGCCGTTCATTTGGGGACATCATGGCGCGTACCGATGCAATCGTTCTTGGCGCCGGCATGGTCGGCGTGTCCGCCGCCGTACATCTGGCGAAGCGCGGGCTCTCCGTCGCGCTGGTCGACCGCCGCGCGCCGGGCGAGGAGACCTCCTACGGCAATGCCGGGATCATCGAGGGCAACACGTATTTCCCGTATCCGTTTCCGACCGCCGTCTCCGCGTTGCTGAAGATAGCGTTCAAGCAGGCGCCGGAGGCGAATTACCATCTGTCCTATCTGCCGAAGCTGGCGCCGTGGCTGTTCGCCTATCTGCGCCACTCGACCGCCGACGCAATGCTCGATTTTGCCCAGACCATGCGTCCGCTGTTTGCGGCCTCGATCGCCGATCATGAGACGCTGATGCGGGAAGCGGGCTCGGAACGCTATCTGCGCACCAATGGCTGGCTGAAAATCTACCGCACCACGGCCGCCTTCGACGCCGCCAAGCCCGATCTCGACGCGATTGCGGCCGCCGGTCTCGCCTTCGAACCGCTCGACGTGAATGGCTCGCTAGCGCTGGAGCCCGGCCTGTCGCCGGTATTCGAGCGCAGCATTTTCTGGCCCCAGGCCGCGAGTGTGAGCAATCCTCTGGCCGTCACCCGCTCCTATGCCGAACTGTTCAAGTCGCTCGGCGGTGTCTCCTTGTCCGGCGACGCGCGCACGCTGCACCGCTCGGACGGGCGCTGGCGCGTCGACACCTCGGAAGGGCCGGTCGATGCTGCGACCGCGGTTGTCGCGCTCGGCCCGTGGGCGCAGGACGTACTCGAACCCTTGAACATCAACCTGCCGCTCGAAGTTAAGCGCGGTTATCACCTGCATTTCGGCGCCGAGGGCAACAAGGGTCTGAACCGGCCGGTGCTCGATGCCGAGGTTGGCTACGCCGTGGTGCCGATGGAGCAAGGGCTGCGGCTCACCACCGGCGCCGAATTCGCCTCCCGCAATGCCAAGCCAACGCCTGTGCAGTTCGATCGCGTGCTGCCGAAGGCGCGCGCGCTGTTTCCGCTCGGCAAGCCGCTGGAGTCAGAGCCCTGGATGGGACGGCGGCCGTGCTTCCCGGATTCAAAACCGGTGATCGGACCAGCGCCGGGCCAGCCCGGCTTGTGGCTCGATTATGGGCATGCGCATTGGGGCCTGACGCTCGGGCCGGTCAGCGGGCGGTTGCTTGCCGAAATGATTACGGGCGAGGTGCCGTTCACCGATCCGGCGCCGTACAGCGCCGCGCGATTTGCGCGCTAGGTTTTGCCTTGATGCGTTTTCGTTGCGCGAACCTGTACTCGCTTCGCTCGAGAACGCTTTAATGCCGGGTTGGTCGCCTGGGCTGCGTCAGTTCGCGAAACTGAAAGCGGCCGCGGATGGCGATGTTGAAGAACGCGCCCTTCGACGGCGACGCCCGGAACGCGTCATACATCGATTGCGGTACGTCGCCATAGGCGAAGGCGCGCCCTGATCTGAAGGTGATCTGCAATTCGCGCCGGTCGGGCAGATACACCGCGTCTCGGATACCCGCGAGGCCGGGTTGTTGCCGGTAAAGGAGTCCGGGCGGAAATCGTCGTACGTTCGCCGACATGATTGCGTTTCCTTGCAATCATTATTGCTCCGTAAATAAGCGCGGCGAAAGACGGTGGTTCGATTGTATTGCCGGGATGGTTTATCTGTCGGATTTTACGCGAACTTGTCGCGCCAGGCCGGCACCGCGCCGTCGAACGGCAAAGCGGTCGCCTCATAGACGCCGCGGGCGATCGCGCGCGCCAGCACATTGGCGGCAAGCACACCGAGCGCGGTGAGCGCGAAGAGCGGATCGGGCAGGGGCTTCTGTCCGGTCGCCGCCGCGAACACGATGTCGCCATCGAGCGGCGTGTGCACCGGATAGATCGCGCGCGCACATCCTGTCTGCGCCATCACCGCAAGACGATGGCATTGCGCCTTCGAGAGGATGGCGTCGGTCGCAACCAGCGCGATGGTGGTGGCTTCGCGCGGGCCGCCCTTGGTGCGGATCGCAAGCGCGTCGGGACCAAAGACCTCCGGCCAGCCGCGGCCGCCGAATTCACCGTTCTGCTCGAACGGCGCCGCCCAGAAATGCGGGCCGTCGCCGACGGTGACGTTGCCGACGGCATTGACCACGACCAGCGCGCCGACAGTCACCCCATCCGCTGTGACGGCGGAGGCCGAGCCGATGCCGCCCTTCAGGGCTGCGGTGGTGGCGCCGAGGCCGGCGCCGGCGCTGCCGAGCTTGACATCGGCGGCTGCTGCGGCCGCTGCCCGATATCCGAGCTCGCGATAGGGCGAGAAGCGGCCCCATTGCTTGTCGCCGCCGGCCAGGAGGTCGAAAATGATCGCCCCCGGCACGATCGGCACCCGGGCGGAACCGATGGCAAAGCCGCGGCCCTGTTCGTGCAGCCATCCCTGCACGCCGGACGTCGCGTCCAGGCCAAAGGCCGAACCGCCTGACAGAGCGATCGCGTCGACGCGCTCGACCGTGGAATGCGCCGCCAGCAATTCGGTTTCGCGCGAGCCCGGCCCGCCGCCGCGAATGTCGACGGAGGCTATTGCCGGTTCATCGAAGACAATCGCGGTGGAGCCGGACCCGAGGGCGGCATCCTCGGCATGGCCGACCTTCAGCCCGGCGACATCGGTGATGAGGTTGCGCAAGCTTGCTCCGCTGGTCGCCCGCAGGCTCGTACCCGCAGCGCTTTCCCGTGATGGATCGCCGGTCAAGCCCGGCGATGACCGTGATAGCAAAACCATGCGGACCGGTCACATCATGGCGAGCGGGGACCCATCCGGCTTGCGCCGCCGCAGCGTGGCGGGCATGACAGCGCCATGCCGGACGTCTCCATCTTCGCGGCCCTGTTCGCGGGTCTGATCAGCTTTCTGTCGCCCTGCGTGCTGCCGCTGGTTCCGCCCTATCTCGTGTATCTCGCGGGCACCTCGCTGGAACGCCTGGCCGATGCTGAGCCGGAACCGCGAGTCCGGCGCGAGACGGTGTTGGCCGCGTGTCTGTTCGTTGCCGGCTTCTCCACCGTCTTCATTGCGCTCGGCGCCAGCGCGACCCTGATCGGGAGCCTGCTGCGGGCCTATTCCGATGTGCTCGCGACCATCGCAGGGGTCGCGATCATCGTCATGGGATTGCATTTCCTCGGCTTGACCCGGATCAGCTTTCTGCTGCGCGAGAAGCGCGTCGGCATGGCCAAGCCGATCGGGCTGTGGGGCGCCTATGTGATGGGGCTGGCCTTCGCCTTCGGCTGGACGCCGTGCATCGGGCCGATCCTCGCCGCTATCCTCGCGGTCGCGGCGTCGGAAGGGACCGTCGCCAAGGGCGCAGGGCTGCTCGCCATCTATTCGCTTGGACTGGGCATCCCGTTCGTGCTGGCGGCGTTTGCGGCGGAACCGTTCGCAGCGTTTCTGTCGCGGTTTCGTTCGCACATGCAGAAGGTCGAGATGGCGATGGGCGGCCTGCTGGTGCTGACGGGAATCATGTTTCTCACCGGAGGCATCACCACGATGAGTTTCTGGCTGCTGGAAACATTTCCCGCGCTGGGCCGGATCGGGTGAGGCGGCGCGGCTCGTCATTGGGTTGCGGCGCCCACGGCGCGGAACCACCAACATGATTTTTTGTTCACCGGTTGAAAAGGTTACTCGCTAAACCGTGAAACATGGTCGCCCCTAAAAAGCTCAGTTATCTGTTATGATAAATCCGGAGCAACGCCCAAGACTCGTCCCCGGACTCGTCACAAGACGTGTCCAAAGACTCGTCGCGAACCTCGTCAAGAACGCTCCCCAGCAGGAGAACACCATGCGCAAAATCATGATGATCGTCGCAGCCGCCGTCTGCATCACCGCGGCGCCGCTCGTCGCATCGACCGGCGCCGAAGCACGTTTCGGTGCGGATGTTATCGCCAACGCCGCGGCGGTGCCGCATGTCGAGCAGGCGCAGTATTACTACGGCTATCGCCGGCCGCGCTATTACGCGCCTTATTACGCCCCGCGCTATTATGCGCCGCGTCCCTATTACTATGCGCCGCGTTATTACGCGCCGCGTTACTACGCGCCGCGCCGCTATTATTACTAAGCCCACCTCAGGCTGTCCGGATGGGTGGCGACAGGCCCTCCCATCCGGACGTCGCCCGATCATCGAATAAATCCGAGCGCGACCACGTCAGCGCGCGTGGTACGCACGCGATGACGCGCCGGAATACGCGCTCCGACCCGGAAGGCTGATACGTCATGGCAATTACCCAGAAAGAGGAAGCCCGGGCACTCGATGCCGACGAGCGCGACCTCGTCGCGAAATCGCACCACCCCGCACTTCAGGAATTGTCGGATCAGGACCTCGCCGATCTGGTGAAGCTGGTGCGCGAGCGACGCGACAAGGCGAAGACGCAGGCGAACCAGCGGCGGCGCGAGATTCGCGGCAAGGCCGCGCCACGCGGTGCGTCGCCGTCGACGTCCGATGCCGGCTCGAAGACCAAACTCGCGGTGCTGGCGATGGCGGTACGCCGCCTCAACAGCGAGATCGAGCGGCGCCGGCGGATGAGCGCGGCGCTGGACCAGGTCGGGAGCGCGAAGAAGGCGCTGGCGATGAAGCAGGCGAGCCAGAGCGGGAATGGCGGCGCGCCGTTCAACAGCCGGCAGGCCCATGCCGGGATGCGCAACATTCGCAGTCAGAAGCGGCAGCAGCTGATCGATCCGATGGAGCGCGGCCGTCTGCGCAAGGCCGCTGCGCGCTCGCAGGCAAAGCGCGACGCTCGCTGATCTGCACGTTTTTCGTGCACTTTCCGGCACGCCCTGCACATCGAGCCGATTCATCCGCGGCGACATCGCCGCGTCACCGGAATCGGCCAGGGCTTAAACCAATCGTTGATCCCCAGTACCTATGGTGCCGGACTTCGGCGGGACCAGGTCCGCGCAGCCGCTGCGACCAGCGATAAACGCAGCCAGGCGCGGAACGGGTTCGACGCCGGCCCTGACATTCGTCCGAAACGCGGCCAATGACTGAACATCGAATCGTGCCCGTCAAGGAAAGGCCGCCATTCGAGCGGATCGCGCTCCTGCTGCAAGGCGGCGGCGCGCTGGGCTCGTATCAGGCCGGGGTCTATCAGGCGCTGGCCGAGGCCAATCTGCATCCGGATTGCGTCGCCGGCATTTCGATCGGCGCGATCAATGCGGCGCTGATCGTCGGCAATGCGCCTGAGCGGCGTGTCGCGGCGCTGCGGACATTCTGGGAGACCGTCACCGAGCCGCCGCCCACGGCTCTGCCGCTGATGGCGCCGATGCTGAGCATGCTCGCGAATGGCGGCGACCTGATGCATCTCGCCGTCAATCGCACCTACGCCATGAGCAATATGCTGGGCGGCGCGCCCGGCTTCTTCGTCCCGCGGACCATGCCATTTTACATGTGGTCGGGCCTGCGCCCCGAGACCGAGAGCTTCTACGACGTCAGTCCGTTGCGCGCGACGCTTCATTCGCTGGTGGATTTCGACCGGATCAACGCCAAGGCGATGCGACTTTGCGTCGGCGCGGTCAATGTCCGCACCGGCAACATGCGCTATTTCGATTCCGAGGAAGAGCCGATCACCGCCGATCATGTGATCGCGAGCGGATCCTTGCCGCCCGGCTTTCCGGCGACCCGGATCGGCGAGGACTTCTACTGGGACGGCGGGCTGCTCTCCAACACCCCGCTCGAATGGGTGCTGAGCACGCGGCCGCGCATGGATACGCTGGCATTCCAGGTCGATCTCTGGAGCGCGACCGGCGAGTTGCCCCAGGACATTATCGGCCTCGATGTCCGCCAGAAGGAAATACGCTATTCGAGCCGCACGCGCGCCAGTACCGACCAGTTCAGGAAGATGCAGCGGCTGCGGCGCGCGGCGCAACGGCTGGTGCAGATGGTGCCCGACCAGAGCGTGCTGGACAACGATCCCGACCTGGCGCTGCTGCGCAGCGAGGCCGACGAGACGGTCTACAACATCGTGCACCTGATCTATCGCTCGAAGAAGTACGAAGGCACGTCCAAGGACTACCTGTTCTCCCGCGCGATGATGGAGGAGCACTGGGCTGCCGGTTACAGCGATACCGCGCGAAGCCTGAGCAGTTCCGAGGTGCTGCAGCGTCCGTCCGACAAATACGGTGTCGCGACATTTGACAAGAGCGACCCGCACGATCCCGACAACCATTGAGCAGCGAGCGTTTCCATGAAGATTGCCGACGTCAAGGCGAACGCCTTTGCGATGCCGCTGAACGATCCGGCCTATCCGAAGCCGCCGTATAAATTCTACAACCGCGAATTCGTTGTCATCAATTACAAGACCGATCCAGAGAAGCTGCGCGAGGTTGTGCCCGAGCCGCTGGAAGTGATCGGCGACACGGTCGCCTACGAATTCATCCGCATGCCGGATTCGACCGGCTTCGGCGACTATACCGAGACCGGGCAGGTGATCCCGGTGCGCTTCAAGACGCCGTCCGGCGAGGTGCAGGAAGGCGGCTACGTCCACGCCATGTATCTCGACGACAATTCGCCGATCGCCGGCGGGCGCGAGATCTGGGGCTTCCCGAAGAAGCTGGCGACGCCGAAGATTTCGCACGAGCAGGAAACGCTGGTCGGCACGCTGCATTACGGTTCGGTGCTCTGCGTGACCGCGACCATGGGCTACAAGCATCGCGAATTGCCGCTCGATCCGCTGAAGAAGGCGATGGCGAAGCCGGCCTTCATGATCAAGATCATCCCGCATGTCGATTGCACGCCGCGCATCTGCGAACTGGTCCGCTATTACATGGAGGACGTGACGCTGAAGGGCGCGTGGTCGGGACCGGCTGCGCTGCAATTGTTCGATCACGCGATGTGCGACGTGAACCGGCTGCCGGTTCGCGAAGTGGTGTCCGGCACGCATTACATCGCGGACCTGACGCTCGGCCTCGGTGAGGTCGTGTACGACTATCTTAAATAAACAAGAGGACGATTGCGATGGCCCGTTTTGATAAAAAAGTGGCGATGGTGACCGGTGCGGCGAGCGGCATCGGCAAGGAGATCGCTTTCCGCTTTGCGGCCGAAGGCGGCATTCCCGTCATCGCCGACCTCAATCTCGATGCCGCGCAGGCGACCGCGAACGAGATCAAGGCGAAGCATGGCGACGCTTTCGCGGTCGCGATGAACGTCACCGACGAGGCGCAGGTCGACAAGTGCGTCGCCGACACCATCGCCAAATACGGCAAGATCGATATCCTGGTCAGCAATGCCGGCATCCAGATCGTGAAGCCGCTGGTCGATTTCCCCTATGCGGACTGGAAGAAGCTCCTGGCGATCCATCTCGACGGCGCGTTCCTGACCACCAGGGCCTGCCTCAAATACATGTATGCCGCGAATTACGGACGCGTGATCTATATGGGCTCGGTGCATTCCAAGGAGGCCTCCAAGCTGAAGGCGCCCTATGTCACCGCCAAGCACGGACTGATCGGGCTTGCCAAGGTGCTGGCGAAGGAGGGGGCCGAACACAACGTCACCGCCAATGTCGTGTGCCCAGGTTTCGTACGCACCCCGCTGGTCGAGAAGCAGATCCCGGAACAGGCCAAGGAACTGAACATCACCGAAGAGCAGGTGATCAAGAACGTCATGCTCAAGGACACCGTCGACGGCGAGTTCACCACGACCGACGACGTCGCCGACGCGGTGCTGTTCTTCGCCGGTGCCAAGAGCAACGTGATGACCGGACAGTCGCTGGTGGTCAGCCACGGCTGGTTCATGCAGTAGTACAGCACTAGTCTCGCGCCTGCGATCCGTCGGCCATGCCATCGCCCGCGACAGTGGGCGATGGTCCGCGTGTGAACGCTCTGCCCAACAACCTCGCGCTTCGTTTCGCGACGAGTTCAGCGAAACCCGATCGGGTTGAGTCCCTCTTTGCCGACGTCTACTCTCGCTGAAAAGTTCAAGCGGAGGAACGAGCATGAGATCGGCAGACCGGATCCTGACCACGCATGTCGGCAGCTTGGTGCGCCCGGAGGCGCTGCTGTCCGAAGTGGAGCGTTTCCGGAACGGAGAAATCCGCGAAGGCGATCTGTCCGGTGCGCTGCAATCTGCGGTCGATGACGTCGTGCGCGATCAGGCTCGCGCCGGCGTGGACATCGTCAGCGACGGAGAGTTCCCGAAGCTGACGAGCTGGTCGCATTATGTGGTCGAGCGGCTCGCGGGCTTCGAGCGCCGGCCCGCGCCGGATTCCGTCAGCCGCAGCGCCGCGGTCGGCAAGGACCGGCAGGACTTCAAGGACTTCTACCAGGAATACGAAGCGTCATACGGACGCGCGGGCCTCGGCAAGAGCCTCGAGAATATCGGCATCATCGCGATCGTCGGGCCGATCTCGTACAAGGACGCGGGCGTCAAGTCAGACATTGCGCGGCTGAAACAGGCGCTCTCCCGCGCGCCGGGCGTGACCGGATTCCTGCCAGTCGTTGCGCCGGCAAGCGCCGCGCCGTCGCGGGTCGATGAATACTACAAGAGTGACGAGGAATTCTTGTTCGCCGTCGCCGACGCCTTGCGCGACGAATACAGGGCGATTATCGAGTCGGGGCTCGACGTTCAGATCGACGATGCTTTCCTTGCCAGTTACTACGATGTGATTGCGCCACGCGATGGCTTTGCAGCCTATCGCAAGTGGGCGGAATTGCGCGTCGAAGCGCTCAACCACGCCCTGAAGGGGCTGCCGTCCGACAAGATCCGGTATCATGTGTGCTGGGGAAGCTGGAACGGTCCGCATTCGAATGACGTGCCGCTCAAGGACATCGTCGATCTTGTGCTGCGCGTGAATGCCGGCGGTTACTCGCTCGAGATGGCCAATCCGCGGCACGAACACGAATGGCGCGTTTGGGAAAACGTCACGCTGCCCGATGGCAAGGTCCTGCTGCCCGGTATCGTCAGCCATTGCACGAACGTCATCGAGCATCCCGAACTGGTGGCTGAACGCATCATCCGGCTTGCCAACCTTGTTGGACGCGAGCGCGTGATCGCCTCGACGGATTGCGGCTTCGCCCAGGGCGTGTTCGGCCGCCGCGTGCATCCGTCGATCCAGTGGGGCAAACTGCGCGCACTTGCGGAGGGCGCAGCGATCGCCTCGAAATTGCTGTGGCGCCAGGCTGCCTGAACAGACGCCTCAAGGCGTCCTGGCAACATCACCGCTGATCCCAGCCGCCGATCTGTTGCGAGCCGTCTGCCGTTGACGCGGCGCGCGCAGGATCCGCCTGGCCTGAGAGCGCAAGCGTGCGCTCGAGCAGCACCTCGTAGATCGGGCGTCCGCTCAGCCAGTCGGCGATGAAATTGGCGAACAGGCAGGTAATGATCGTCGGCACCAGGATCGACCAGGCGCCGGTCAGTTCCGCCACCAGCACGATCCCGACCAGCGGCGCGCGCACGCTGGCCGCGAACAGACCCCCCATCGCGGCGACCGCGAAGGCGGCTTCCGTCCCCGCCGGAAGCGGCAGCAGCGCCGACAGGAGAATGCCGTAGAGCAGCCCGACCGCGGTCGCGAGTGCGAGGATCGGCGCGAAGATGCCGCCCGGCACGCCGGTCGAATAGCTCGCCATGGTCATGACGAAGCGGGTGACCACGACGATGGCCATCACCGTAAGCGGCAGGTTTTCGCCGACCATCCGGACCGCGAGGTTGTCGCCGCCCATGGTCGCCTCGGGCCGCACGATCAGCAGCACGCCGACTGCGAAGCCGACCACGGCGGGCACGATATAAAAGGACAGGCGGCGGCCGATCGCGAGGCTTGCATCCATCGACCAGATCAGCGCGCGGTTGAAGACGACGCCGAGAACGCCGAGCATGATCCCGAGAACGACAAAGGCGGGCAGCCATAGGAGCGGCGTGTCCGGCACCGCCAGCGCCATGAACGGTCGGCGGCCGGCCAGCGCTTCGGTGACGACGGCGCTTGTGACCGCCGCCAGCATCACGCCGGTATAGGTCTTCAGCGAATAGGGAAATTGCCGGCGCGTTTCCTCGATCACGAACAGGATCGAGGCGAGCGGTGCGCTGAAGGCCGCCGTCAAGCCCGCGGCGGCGCCGGCGGCCAGCAATCCGCGGGCTTCGCGTGATGGAAGCCGCAACCATTCGGAAAAGCCCTGCGAAACCGCCGCGCCCATATGGATGGTCGGTCCCTCACGGCCGACCACCAGCCCGGAGCTGAGCGAGAGCAGGCCGCCGAAGAACTTCACCGGCAGCACCCGGCGCCAGCGCACCTCGCGCAGCCCCTCCATCGCCCCCTCGACCTCCTGGACGCCGGAGCCGCCGGCCTCCGGCGCGAGGGTGCGGACCAGCCATACCGAGGCGACGCACATCGCGGCCGCGACCATGCCTGCGATCAGGAGGAATGCGCCGCCATCGATGCCAAGACCAGCCCGCAGGGCTTGCGGCCATGTCAGCAGCCGGTCGACGCCGAAATGAAACGCCGTCCCGATCAATCCCGCCGCAGCGCCGACGGCAACGGCGATCAGGTAGAAGACCGCTTCACTGCCGCGACCTGACGCGGGACTGTGCGAGACCTTTGGCGCGCTCAAGTCGGATCCTTCGTCATGGCGTTTGCCGCGAAGATGCGCTCACGTCACCACCAGCGTCAGCTTCTTCGCCGCGCGGGTGATGCCGGTATAGAGCCAGCGCGCGCGGCTGTCGGGGAAGGCGAAGCTCTCGTCGAAGAGCACCACGTCGTCCCATTGCGAGCCTTGCGCCTTATGCACGGTCAGCACATAGCCGTAATCGAATTCGTCGTATTTCTTGCGCTGCGGCCAGTCGTAATTCTCGATGCCGCCGAGGAAGCATTCGCGGCGCACCGAGACCTTCAGCCCCTTGATGCCGAGCGCTGCGCCCGAGAGGTCCGCATCCGGCACGATCCGCATGGTGATGATGCCGCCGGACTTGCCGGCGGCGCGTTCCTTCACCTGCCACAGCCCGCCGTTGAACAGGCCCTTCTTGCGATTGTTGCGCAGGCAGACGAGCTTGTCGCCCGACACCGGCAAACCTTCCTCGCGGCCGAGCCGCTCGCGCAGCCGCGTGTTATAGGCGCGGCGGGTGTTGTTGCGGCCGACCAGGATCTGGTCGGCTTCGAGCACGCGGTCGGGATCGAAATCGGAGCGCAGCACGATCTCGGTGTCGCCATAGCGGCCGGGCTCGAGACGTTCGCCTTCGCGCACCATCATCGACAGCCGCACGATCGGGTCGTCCTGCGCCTGGCGATGGACTTCGGTCAGCATCGCGTCGGGCTCGGCTTCGGTGAAAAAGCCGGCGCCCTGGATTGGTGGCAGTTGCGCCGGATCGCCCAGCACCAGAACCGGAATGCCGAACGAGAGCAGGTCGCGGCCGAGTTCGGCATCCACCATCGAGCATTCGTCGATGACGATCAGCTTGGCCTTGGAGGCGGGCGCATCGTCCCACAATTCGAAGCTGGGGATTTCCTCGCTGCTCTCGCGCGCCTTGTAGATCAGCGAATGGATGGTGGAGGCGCCGGCGCATCCCTTGGCGCGCATCACCAGCGCCGCCTTGCCGGTGAAGGCGGCATAGGAGACCCGGCCATCGACGCTCTCGGCCAGGTGCCGCGCCAGCGTGGTCTTGCCGGTGCCGGCATAGCCGAACAGCCGAAACAATTGCGGCGTCGAGCCCTTTCCGGGCTTGGCCTTCAGCCAGTCGGCGACGGCGCGGAGCGCGGAATCCTGCTGCGGGGAGAAATCGGGCATGGGGAGGGTGTAGAGTGATTTGGCCCCCCTATCAAAACGAAAAGCCCGCCGGCGAGGGCGGGCTTTCCTGGCTTGAATTGGGTGAGAGTCTTACGAACCCTGCATGTTCGCCGGCAGTTCCTCGTATGTGATCTTGCCGTCGGCGCCCTTCTTCCAGACATAGACCACGTAATCGGGGCGGGTGATGTCGCCCTTCTTGTCGAAGGTGAGATCGCCGATCACGGTCTTGAAGGTCTGGCCGGACTTGATCTGGTCGGCGACCTTTTTCGGATCGAGCGACTTGGCGGCATCCGCCGCCTGCTTGATCACTTCGACCGCGGCATAGCTGTAGAGCGTGTAGGCTTCCGGCTCGAACTTCTTGGCGCGGAATTTTTCGATCACGGCCTTGGCCTCGGCGCGCTTGCGCGGGTCCGGCGCGAAGGTCATCAGCGTTCCTTCGACGCCCGGGCCGCCGATCGAGGCGAACTCATCCGAGGTGATGCCGTCGGCGCCGAACAGCACCGCTTTCACGCCCTGGTCGCGCATCTGGCGAACCAAAAGGCCGCCTTCGGTATGCAGGCCGCCCCAATAGACCATGTCGGCGCCCGACGCCTTGATCTTGGACACCAGCGCGGCGAAGTCCTTGTCGCCGATATTGATGCCTTCGTAGAGCACCTCCTTGACGCCGCCCTTGTTCATCGCCTTGCGGGTCTCGTCGGCAAGGCCCTGACCATAGGTGGTCTTGTCATGCACGATGGCGATCTTCTTGTCCTTCATGTGCTTGAGGATATAGGCCGCCGCCACCGCGCCCTGCTGGTCATCGCGGCCGCAGGTGCGGAACACGTTCCACATGCCGCGCTCGGTGACGCGCGGATTGGTGGAGGCCGGCGTGATCGAGAGGATGCCGTTTTCCTGGTAGACTTCAGAGGAGGGCATGGTAACGCCGGAATTGAAGTGTCCGACCACGAATTTCACGCCTTCGGCCGAGAACTTGTTGGCGATCGACACGCCCTGTTTCGGATCGCCGACATCGTCGCCGACCGCGCCGGTGATCTTCTGGCCCTGGATGCCGCCGGCGGCGTTGATGTCCTCGATTGCCTGTTCGAAGCCGTTTTTCAATTGCGCGCCGAAGGCGGCATTCGATCCGGTGAGCGGGCCGGCAACGCCGAACTTGATCTGCGCCGAGGCATTGCCCGTCAGCGCCACGGACATCCCGAGCGCCAAAGTCAGCGCCGATCCGAGCGCGGTGATCCGTTTCATTCGAAACTCCCCTGGTAAGGATTTGGCGGATTTCTGCCGGACGTGTGAGTCCGGCCCGCCGCGGAGGCGATTTAACGACAAAGCGCGGAAAAGGTCAGCCGGATTTCGCGGCTGCGGCGTTTGGCGCGGGCCTTTTTTTTGCCCAGTTGATCATTCCCGCGCGACTGTACAGCCAGCCATATTGCTCGGCCATCTGCCCGGCCCGGGTCATGCGGTAGCCCCAGAAGCCGAACATCATGCAGAATGCGGTATCCACGACGTAGTAATGCAGGGTCAGAAGGTGGCCATCGAACAGGGCCATGTGGAAAAACCGCACCGCGCCGCCCAGCACCAGCATATAGGCCGCCACCTGCCACCACGGCCGCCAGGTCAGCGCAATGGCCCGGCCGCTCAGAAACGCGGCGCCGCCGCCCAAAATGATGGTGACCAGAAGGAAGACGAAGAAGGAATCCTCTTCGTAGAAGAGGTGGGCGATGGTGTTGAGCATGGCCGCTTATCCCGCGTCCCGGCGGCCGCCTTCGAGATAGGCAGCGCGGATTTCTGGCCGGTCGAGGAGTTCGCGTCCGGTCCCTGACATCGTGATCTGGCCGTTGACCATGACATAGCCGCGATGTGCCAGCCGCAGCGCATGGAATGCGTTCTGCTCGACCAGCAGCACGGTGAGGCCGGCGCGTGTGTTCAGGTCGGCGATGATATCGAAAATCTGCTTCACCACCAGCGGCGCGAGGCCAAGCGACGGCTCGTCGAGCAGGAGCAGCCGCGGCCGCGACATCAGCGCGCGGGCGATCGCCAGCATCTGCTGTTCGCCGCCGGACAATGTGCCGCCGCGCTGGTCGATGCGCTCCTTGATGCGCGGGAACATCGCAAAGACACGCTCGAGGTCTTCCTCGAAATGGGCGTTGCCGATGACGGCGGCGCCCATTTGCAGATTTTCCATGACCGTCATGCGCGAGAAGATGCGCCGGCCTTCGGGCGATTGCGCGATGTCGAGCCGCGCGATCTCGTGCGTCGGCATCTGCGTGATGTCGCGCCCCTCGAACAGGATCCGGCCTTCACTCGCACGCGGATTGCCGAAAATCGTCATCATCAGGGTAGACTTGCCGGCGCCGTTGGCGCCGATCAGGGTGACGATTTCGCCGGCATGTACGTCGAGATCGACGCCGCGCAGCGCGACGATGCTGCCGTATTTCGTGGTGACGCCACGAAGCGCGAGCAGGGGGGAGGAGGGAGTTGAGGAAGCGGTCACAACACCCTCCGCTCATTCCCGCGAAAGCGGGAATCCAGAAAAGCCGCGAGGCATGTTCTGCGTGTGTGACCCTGGGTCCCCGCTTTCGCGGGGACGAACGGGGATGGATTGGTGGAGGCAAGAGTCACAGCCCCACCTCCGTGGCGACCGCTTCCATCTCTTCCTGTTCGACGCCGAGATAGGCGGCGATCACGTTCGGATCGTTCTTCACCTCCTCGCAGGTGCCGTCGGAAATCTTCTCGCCGTAATCCAGCACGATCACGTGGTCGGAAATCTGCATCACCACCGACATGTCGTGCTCGATCAGCAGCACGGCGGTCTTGTGGCGATCGCGGATCGAGATCAGCAGTTCGGATAATTCCGCGCTCTCGCGCGGATTGAGGCCCGCGGCCGGCTCGTCGAGGCACAGCAGCACCGGATCGGTGCACATCGCGCGCGCGATTTCGAGGCGGCGCTGGTCGCCATAGGGCAGGTCGCCGGCCGGATCGTCGGCCCGCTCGATCAGGCCGATGGTGTCCAGCCAGTGCGTCGCCTTCTCGATGGCCGAGCGCTGCGCCTTGCGGAACAGCGGCAACCCGAAAATGCCGAAGATCGAATAGCCCGAAGCGCGCATCAGCGGGTTGTGCTGGGCGACCAGCAGATTCTCCAGCACGGTCATGCCGCGGAACAGCCGGATATTCTGGAAAGTGCGCGCCACCCGCGCGTGCCGGGCCACGGCATGATCGGCCATGCGCTCCAGCAGGAACAGTCCGCCGTTGCGACCGACGCGACTCGGCACCGAACTGGCCGTCAATCCGTCGAGGTGCTGCCAGACCGACGGCTCGCCGTATTGGAGCGCGATGCGGCCCTCGGTCGGCTTGTAGAAGCCGGTGATGCAGTTGAAGACTGTGGTCTTGCCGGCGCCGTTCGGGCCGATCAGCGCCGTGATCTCGCCGTGCCGCGCGTTGAAGGTCAGGTCGTGCACGGCGACCAGCCCGCCGAAACGCATGGTCAGGTGTTCGACGCGAAGCACGTCGTGCGCAGCGCTCATCCGCGGCCTTCCTTGACGAATTTCGCGGCGATGGTCTTCTTCTCGTGCAGATAGGCTGTGGGCTCGCGGGTGGAGATCAGGCCGCGCGGCTTCCAGATCATGATCAGCACCATGCCGAGGCCGAACAGCAGCATGCGGTAATGCGTGGGATCGAACTGATTGCCGAAGATCGCTTTCAGGAAATCGAGATCGCGCATCAATTCGGTGCCGCCGATCATGACTATGGCGGCGATGGCGACGCCGACCTGGCTGCCCATGCCGCCGAGGACCACGATCGCCACGATCATCGCCGATTCCATGAAGGTGAAGCTTTCCGGCGAGATGAAGCCCTGGCGCGCGGCAAAGAACGAGCCGGCGAAACCGCCGAACATCGCGCCGATCGAAAATGCGGACAGCTTGGTCTTGGTGGTGTCGATTCCGAGCGCGCGGCAGGCGATTTCGTCCTCGCGCAGCGCCTCCCAGGCGCGGCCGATCGGCAACCGCCGCAGCCGGATGGTGACGAAGGCGGTCAGCAGCACCAGGCACAGCACCACGTAATACAGGAAGATGGTGCGGTAGAGCGGCGTGAATTCGAGCCCGAACCGCGCCGCAAAGCCGTCGTCATTGGCATTGAACGGAATGCCGAAAAAGGTCGGGCGCGGGATCGAGGAGATGCCGGCATAGCCCGAGGTCAGATCGACCCAGTTGATCAGGACGAGGCGGATGATTTCGCCGAAGGCGAGGGTGACGATCGCCAGATAATCGCCACGCAGCCGCAGCACCGGAAACCCGAGCAGGATGCCCCAGAAGGCGGAGAGAATTCCGGCGAGCGGCAGCAGCACCCAGAACGAAAAGCCGAAGGTCTTGGCCAGCAGCGCGTAGGAATAGGCGCCGACCGCATAGAAGGCGACATAACCGAGGTCGAGCAGTCCCGCCAGCCCGACCACGATGTTCAGGCCAAGCCCGAGCATGATGTAGATCAGGATCTGGATGCCGAAATTGTCGATCCACTTGACCGAGCCCTGCCAGCCGCCGAGCACGATCACCATCACCGGAAACAGGAAGGCGAAGCCGAGCGCGAAGGGCATCGCGATTTTTTCAAACTTCGCGCGGCGCTCGGCGGATTTCAGGCTCGCGGCGTCGGTGCGCATCGCCGCGCGCCGGAGGGCCAGCGGATGCACCACGAGCGACATCAGCAGGCTGATCGCGACCACGAATGCGACCATCGCTGCGAGCAGGACCGGACGCGGATTGAGGACCAGCTCGTTGCGGATGTTGACGGTGGTCTGCAGCCCGATCAGCGGCAACAGGATGCCGAACGCGATCAGTCCGGCAATCGCCGCATCGCGGAGCGCGCGCGGGACGTCGACGCGCGCTTGAACCGGTTCAGCCATGTCAGACCTTTTCGACCTCGGGCCGGCCGAGCAGGCCCTGCGGCATGAAGATCAGCACGACGGCCAGGATCGAGAAGGCGGCGACGTCCTTGTAGTCGATCGAGAAATAGGCCGACCAGAAGGTCTCGATCAGCCCAATCAGGAGGCCGCCGATCACCGCGCCCGGCAGCGAGCCGATGCCGCCCAGCACCGCGGCGGTGAACGCCTTGATGCCGGGCACGAAGCCGTCGGCAAAGCTGACCACGCCGTAATACATCAGGTACATGGTGCCCGCGACCGCGGCGAGCGCGGCGCCGATCACGAAGGTGATCGAGATGGTGCGGTCGACATCGACGCCGAGCAACGCCGCCATTTTCGGGTCCTGCTCGGTGGCGCGCTGCGCGCGTCCGAGCGAGGTCTTCGCCACCAGATACCAGAACGCGGTGAGCAGCAATGCGGTCACGCCCCAGATGATCAATTGCCGGTAGGAGAGGGTGACGGTGTAATTGCCGCGATCCATCAGCACGAACACGTCGGTCACCATCGGCGGGATCGACTTGTTGCGCGGGCCCTGCGCGACCTGCACGAAATTCATCAGGAAGATCGACATGCCGATCGCCGAGATCAGCGGCGCCAGCCGGAACGAGCCGCGCAGCGGCCGGTAGGCGACGCGCTCGATCGCCCAGCTCAGGAGCGAGGTGATCAGCATCGCCACGATCAGGACGATGAATAGCGTGAGGAAGATCGACGAGATGCCGAGGATGGTGGACAGCACCAGCACGGTGATCAGCGCGACGAAGGCCGACACCATGAAGACGTCGCCATGCGCGAAATTCACCATGCCGATGATGCCGAACACCATCGTGTAGCCGATCGCGATCAGCCCGTAGATTGATCCAAGCGTGATGCCATTGATCAGTTGCTGGACGAAAACTTCCATGTCGACGCGCCCTTCCCCCAGAGTGTCGCACCCGGCCCGTCGATCGGGGTCCCTGCCAGACACCCGAATGACTTTGAAAGTCTTAGCAGTGGGGTTGCTGGGCGGCAACGCGACGCACGGGCGCGCGCCGAGCAGGGGCGCCGAACCGGGCGGGCGAGGGACGCGGCTGCCATGC
Organism: Pseudorhodoplanes sp.; assembly: GCF_059499825.1. NCBI lineage: Bacteria > Pseudomonadati > Pseudomonadota > Alphaproteobacteria > Hyphomicrobiales > Pseudorhodoplanes > Pseudorhodoplanes sp. Next base: position 128,105 of record NZ_JCABZI010000002.1, on the reverse strand, counting down.
GATTGTGTCGGAACCGCAGGATTTGCGGCGGTTCGTCGTCAAACCTTCGTGTGGGGTGGCACGGAACGTCCGTGATCGGGGCGGCGTTGGAGTGACAGGGCAGGGGTCAAACCAGGAGCTTACAAAATGTCCAACGAACGCAATCAGGGCCAGCAGCAGCAGAACAACCCGAATCAGGGTGGCCAGCAGGGCGGTCAGGGCGGGCAGCACAAGCCCGGTCAGCAGACCCAGAATCCGGGCCAGGGTGGTCAGCAGGGCGGCCAGCAGAAGCCCGGTCAGCAGCCGCAGCGCTAACCCCGTTTCGCTGCATCGCAACAAACTCTGCGAGCGAGAGGCCCCACTTCGGTGGGGCTTTTCGTCGTGTGTTCATAAGACCTGGCAGCAGGCGCGCCGGAAGAGGTTGGCCCTCAACTTCAACGGGTCTAATCTTGAACCATGAGCGCCGGGCTCCCCCTGTTTCATCTGTATGGCGATCCGCCTGACGATCAGGCGTTCGACTTCATGCATGTCGAAACCATCGTGTCACGATCGTCGCTGCATGACTGGCTGATCCGCGCGCATCGCCATCGCAACCTGTTCCAGATTCTGCTGGTCGAACGCGGCGGCGGCGAGATGACCTTCGAAGCCTCGATCAAGCCGTTCACCGCGCCCTGCGCGATCATCGTTGCGCCGAACGTTGCGCATGGTTTTCGTTTCCATGCGAACGTGACCGACGGCTTCGTGATGAGTTTCAGCGAGGACGTCGCCGCGATGCTCGGGCAACGGTCCGGCGAGACGATCGCGCAGCTCAAGGCATTGGCGGCGGAGCCGATCGTGAATCTCAGCAACGCGCGCGACAACCGGCTGTCGCAATTGTGCGAAGACCTGCATCAGGAAAGCTTTCTGGCGCGCGACGGATACCGGCTGGCGATGCGCGCGCTGCTGGCATTGATTGCGATCGAAATCGGACGGCAATCGGCAAGCCGCGCGCGTTCCGGTGCGGTTACGCTGGTGCCCGCCGATACCACCGTGGATACGCTGAAGCGGCTGGTGGAGGACAATTTCCGGAAAGAGCGCCAGATCGGCTTCTATGCATCGGCGCTGGCGATGACCGCCGATCGCCTGAACGATCACGTCAAGCGCGCCGCGGGCGTCACCGCCGGCCATCTGATCCGCCAGCGGGTGCTGACCGAGGCGAAGCGGGAGCTGGTTTTTACCGGCCGGCCGATCCACGAAATCGCCTACGAGCTCGGCTTCGCCGATCCGTCGCATTTCGCCCGCTTCTTCCGCAAGCAGACCGGCATGAGCCCGCAGGATTTCCGCGCCCAGCAATTGGGCTGACGCTCGGTGCCTGCCGCCGCATTAAGGTAAACAAACGGTTGCAATTGAAGACGCCGTCGTAAACGGCTGACGTCATTCGTCAGGTCACAAGCCTCCCGTTTGAACAGGGGGCGGGAGATGCGGATGCGGTGGCTTCCCACAGCCATTCCGATATTGATCGCCGTCATCGCAATTGATTTTGCGATGGTGTTCGGGTTTGAGGCGTGGCGGATTTTCACGTCCCCGGTTTACGGGCTGGACAAGCCTGCCTTCGCCAGCCTGGTCTACGGCATCGGCCGGCTTGCCGACATGAACGGGCAGGGCCTGGTCAAACTCGCAGCATTTTTCGGTGCGGTCTATCTGACGACGTCGCTTGTTTTCGTGCTGCATATCGGCAGCCGGATCGGCGCGCTGCGCAGCGGCCGGATTTCGCACGACCTGCTGGATGCGGGCCTCATCCTCGCGGTGATGTCGACGCTCGTTGCGGCGACGCCCGCGATCCTCGGCGGCGCCACCGACATTCTGGTTCAGGAGCGGTTGCCGCTCTGGCTGGTCGGACTCGCGGCGACGTTGTCGATGATCGAGCGGCTGCCGGAGGGCGATGCGCCACTGCCGGCCTTTGTCGAGCGGATGGCTTCAAGGCTTCACGCGCGCCAGAGCCGGGCGGACGCGCAGGCCGTCTCGCCGATCGCGCGGGACGACGCCTCATAGGGCTTAAAGGGAGCGCATGCTCCCGCGGCGCGAGCCGATTAGCCCTTTGCAATCTCCGCGATCACCTCGCCCGCTTCCTTGAACGCGTGGTTCGCCGCCGGCACCCCGCAATAGATTGCCTGCTGGATGATGATCTCCTTGATGTCATCCGGCGTAAATCCGCCCTCCACCAGGGCGGCGCGCACATGCATGCGAAACTCCGCCCATTTGTCGAGCGCAAGCATGGTGCCGATTACCAGCACGCGGCGGGTGCGTTCGTCGTAGTGCGGCCGCGTCCAGACCTCGCCCCAGGCGTAGCGGGTGATGAACTCCTGAAATTCGGAATTGAACGGCGTCTTGCCGGCATTGGCGTTGTCGACCCAGGCATTGCCCAGCACCTCGCGCCGGCGCGCCATGCCCGTGTCGTAGCGGTCCTGTTCGTCCATGGCTGCGCTCTCTATTTCGAACCGAGGAAGTCGAGCACAGTCTTCGCATAGACGTCCGGTACTTCGACATTGGCGATATGGGCCGCGTCGACGATCGCGAGTTTTGACCCCGGAATGCGGTCGCGGATGAATTCGGCCGCCGCGACATTGGTGGCGGGGTCCTTGGCCCCGGCGATGATCAGCGTCGGCACCTTGATATCCTTCAGCAGCTCGCGGTGATCCATGTCGCGCACGGCTGCGCAGCAGCCCAGATAGCCCTCGATCGGGGTCGCAATCATCATTTCTTTCATGCGCGCGGTCGTGTCCGGATGCGCGGCCTGGAAATCCTTTGTCAGCCAGGCGTTGATCACCATGTCGGAAATCGCCGCGACCGAACCGGCCTTGCCGGCCGCCTCCATGCGGGTATGCCACATGGTCTTGTCGGCATAATGCGACGAGGTGTTGGAAAGGATCAGCTTATTGAAGCGATGTCCGGCATTGGCGCCGAGCCACATGCCTTCCATGCCGCCCATCGACAGGCCGAGCCAGTTGACCTTGTCGAGTTTCAGGTTGTCCATGATCGCGAGCACGTCGCGGCCCAGCATCTCCATGGAGTACGGGCCTTTCGGCACGCCGGATCTGCCGTGACCGCGCCGGTCGAAGCGCACCACGCGATAGTCCTTGGTGAAGGCCGGCATCTGCGGGTCCCACATATGCTTGGTGGTGCCAAGCGAGGACGACAGCAACAGCACCGGCGCGGTGGCCGGGCCGGTGATCTCCACATCGATGGGGCAGCCGTGAGACTCGATGACGGGCATTCGGGTATTCCTCCGGTGTTTCTTTAAGCGCGAGTGCCTCAAACTCCGTTCATTCCCGCGAAAGCGGGAATCCAGTTTTTGTGACCCTGGGTCCCCGCTTTCGCGCGGACAAACGGAGCAAGGATGAGCATGATCAGCACTAGCGGCCCGCCTTCGCGGTCGCGACCAGCCGGTCGATGAAGGCCTGCGCCACGCCCTGATAGCTCATCGGATCGAACAGTTTCGAGAGTTCGTTCGCGGGGACGACCGCCGTAACCCTGGGCTCCGCAGCCAGCGCGTCCTTCAACGATGTCTTGTCGCGGTGAGCGCGCTTGCTGGCCTCTTCCACCATTTTGTGGGCGTCGGATTTGCCGATCGCTTCCGCAAGCTTGAAGGCAACAGCCTCGGCCATGATCTGCCCGCCGGTGATGTCGAGATTGTCGCGCATGCGCTCGGCATCGACATCGAGCCCTCCGGCGATATCGACCACGGCATTGAGTGCGCCCGAGGTGACAAGCGCGAGTGCGGGGAAGGTTGGCCATTCCGCCGCCCAGGCACCGGCGGCGCGTTCGTGTTCCTGCACCTGCGCGGCAAGGATGGTGGCGCAGAGCTGCGGCGCCATCGCGGCGCAGGCCAGGCCCGCCGCCGATGCCACCGGGTTGCGCTTGTGCGGCATCGTGCTTGATGCGCCGCGGCCCTCGCCGGCCGGCTCAAACGCTTCGCCGATTTCGGTCTGCATCAGCAACGCGACATCGCGCGCGATCTTGCCGCAGGTACCGGCGAGAATGGCGAACGCTGACGCGACTTCGGCGAGCCGGTCGCGATGCGTATGCCACGGTCCGTCCGGCAGCGGCAGGTCGAGTTCCTTGGCAAAGGCGATGGCGACATCGAGCCCGCGGTCGCCGAGCGCTGCGAGCGTGCCGGTGGCGCCGCCGAATTGCAGCACCAGCGCCTCGTTGCGCACGCGCTTCAGCCGTGCGCGCGAGCGAGTCAGCGCCGCCGCATAGCCGGCCACCTTCAAACCGAACGGCATTGGCAAAGCCTGCTGCAGCCAGGTGCGTCCGACCGTCGCCGTATGCCGGTGCTTTTCGGCGAGTGTGGTGAAGGCGGGGATCGCGCGATCCAGTTCGGTGGTGAGGTCGTCGATCACCGCCCGCAATTCGAGCACCAACGCGGTGTCGATGATGTCCTGGCTGGTGGCGCCCCAATGCACGTAGCGCGCGGCCTCGGGATCGTTCTTTGCGACTTCGGCGGTGAGCGCCTTGACCAGCGGGATCGCAAGATTGCCGGCCGACACCGCGGCCAGCCCGAGCGCGCCGATGTCGTAGAACTTGGCCTGACAGGCATCCGCGATCGGCTTCGCCGCGCCCTTCGGGATCACGCCGATAGAGGCTTCGGCCGCAGCCAGCGCTGCTTCCGCGCGCAGCATGCGGTTGAGCCGTGCGTTGTCGGACAGGATTTCACGCATCGCGGCACTGGAAAACAGCGGCGACATCAATGTGGATGGCAGAAGCGGTGTGGACATCGGCAGGATCCCGGATCGGCCCGCACACTAGTGCGGCGGATTTGACGTTCCTACCAGTTTTTGCCGCGAGTCCGCGGTAGGAATGTCAAATCCAAAGCCGCACTAGAATCACAGAGTTGCTAGTGTCCTTCGAATCCGAAGTTCGATCCCGATGTCGCTCCAAATTGAGCGAACTTCGGATTCGGGACACTATGCGGTGCGCGCACAGCCGCCAAGAGCAACCGGGGGGTCGCGAAGGCTTGCTTCGGGACATGAAAATCGGCGATACCGCCGCCATGTTCGATCTGACGCTCTCCTTCGACAATGGACCGGAGCCTGCGGTGACCCCGACGGTGTTGGACGAATTGTCGCGCCGGAACATCAAGACCGCGTTTTTCGTCATCGGCCAGAAGCTCGTCGTTCCGGAGAACCGGGCGCTCGTGCAGCGCGCGAAGGACGAAGGCCACTGGATCGGCAACCATTCCTGGACCCATTCGGTCCCGCTCGGTCAGCAGACCGGCAGCGACGTCGCCGAGCGCGAAATCGGCCGCACCCAGGAGGCGATGGCCGGGCTCGTCCATCCGCACCGGTATTTCCGCCCGTTCGGCGGCGGCGGCAATCTCGACCGGCGGCTGATGTCCGGGCCCGTCGCCGATTACCTGCAACGCGGCGGCTATACCTGCGTGCTGTGGAATTCGATCCCGCGGGATTGGGCCGATCCGGAGGGCTGGGTCGACCGCGCATTGTCGCATTGCCGCGCGCAAGCTTCGACGCAGCAAAATTGGACTCTCATGGTGCTGCACGATTTGCCGACCGGCGCTATGGCGCATCTGCCGCGCTTCCTTGATAAGGTGGGTGAAGCGGGCGGGCGCATCCGTCAGGATTTTCCGCCCGACTGCATGCCGATCGTGGACGGCAAGATCGTTCGGCCGATCGACGATTACGTGGCCGCAGCCTGATTTTTTTTCGAAATATGGAGTAACCGCCGATGGCGATGACGATGACCGGAGAGATTCCGCTTGAGGCGAAGCGCGATGTGGTCTGGGCGAAGCTCAACGATCCCGAAGTTCTGAAGGCCTGCATCCCGGGCTGCGAGGAGCTGAACGTCATCGGCGAGAACGAATTCGAGGCGGTGGCGGTGAACAAGATCGGGCCGGTCAAGGCCAAGTTCAAAGGCAAGGTGCAGCTGACCGACATCGATCCGCCGAATGGCTACAAGATTTCGGGGCAGGGCGACGGCGGCATCGCCGGTTTCGCCAAGGGCGGCGCGAGCGTGCAGCTTTCCGATCACGAAGGCGGCGGCACGCTGCTGAAATACGATGTCGAGGCGCAGATCGGCGGCAAGCTCGCCCAGCTCGGGCAGCGCCTGATCAATGGCGCGGCGAAAAAGATGGCGGACGATTTCTTCGCCCGCTTCGCCGAAGCGGTGAAGGCCGGCTGATCGCAATCATCGCGGCGTGACGATCGGAGTGCATCGTCATGGCCAAGATGAGAGCGGCCATCTGCCGGGACTACGGTCCGCCCGAAAACGTGCGGATCGAGACGGTCGAAAAGCCCGTACCGAAGACCGATGAAGTCCTGATCCGCATCCGCGCGACCACCGTGTCGTCGGGCGACTGGCGGGTGCGCAGCCTGACGGTACCGCGCGGCATGGGCCTGATGGTGCGCGCGGTGTTCGGATTCGCGCGGCCACGCAGTCCGATTCTCGGCACCGAGCTTGCGGGTGAGATCGAGGCCGTCGGCGCGTCGGTGACGAATTTCAAGGTCGGCGACGCCGTCGTGGGCTATCCGTCGTTTCCGAACGGATGTCATGCCGAATACCGGACCATGAAGGCGAGCGACCGGATCGTCCGCAAGCCTGACGCTCTGTCCTTCGAAGAAGCCGCGGCGATGTGTTTCGGCGGCGCGACTGCGCTCGATTTCCTGCGCGACCGCGCGAAGCTTAAGGCGGGCGAGGCGGTTCTGGTGATCGGCGCCTCGGGTGCGCTCGGTAGCGCCGCCGTGCAACTGGCGAAGCATTTCGGCGCAAACGTCACCGGCGTGTGCAGCGCTGCGAATGTCGACCTCGTCCGCGCGCTTGGCGCAGACCGGGTGGTCGATTACACGACACAGGACTATCGCCATGGCGGCGAAGCTTATGACGTCATCTTCGATGCGGTCGGCGAGGCGTCGGTGAAAACGCACGAACATCTGTTGAAGCCGAACGGGCGGCTGCTCCTGCTTGCGGCGGGTTTGCCCGAGATGCTGGGGGCGATCGGGCGCAAGCGCGACGGCAAGCGCGCATTTGCCGGACCGGCGAAGGAACGGCTTGAGCATCTGATCATTCTCGGCGAACTTGCCAAAGCGGGCGCCTACCGTCCGGCGATCGATCAGGTGTTTCCGTTCGAGCGCATCGCCGACGCGCATGCCCGGGTCGAGACCCGGCGCAAGCGCGGCAGCGTGGTCGTCACGATCTGAGGGGAGCGAACATGGCCGACAAGGTTGCAATCGTCACCGCGGGCGGCTCCGGCATGGGCGCCGCAGCGGCGCGCCGGCTCGCGCAGGATGGCTTCAAGGTCGCAATCCTGTCCTCGTCCGGCAAGGGCGAGGCGCTGGCGAAGGAGTTGGGCGGCATCGGCATCACCGGCTCCAACCAGTCGAACGACGACCTCAAGCGGCTCGTCGATGCCACCATGGCGAAATGGGGCCGTATCGACGCGCTGGTCAACAGCGCCGGGCACGGGCCGCGCGCGCCCATCCTCGAGATCACCGACGAGCAGTGGCACAAGGGCATCGACGTCTACCTGCTGAACGTGATCCGTCCGACGCGCCTCGTCGCCCCGATCATGGTGGCGCAGAAGGCCGGTACGATCGTCAATATCTCGACCGCCTGGGCGTTCGAGCCGAGCGCGATGTTTCCGACCTCCGCGGTCGCGCGGGCGGGGCTTGCCGCCTATACCAAGATTTTCGCCGACACCTATGCCGCCGACAATGTGCGCATGAACAACGTGCTGCCGGGCTGGATCGACTCGCTGCCGGCAACGGAAGAGCGGCGCGACAGTGTGCCGATGCGCCGGTACGGCACGTCGGCGGAAATTGCGGCGACGGTTGCGTTCCTGGTGTCGGAGGGTGGTGGTTACATCACCGGCCAGAATATTCGGGTCGATGGCGGGCTGACCCGGGCGGTGTGATGCGTCGTCAGGCGCTAATCACTCGTCGCGCGGCTGGCCGACACTGCGCCGCCAGATCTCTGCCAGCGAGCGCCCCGCATTCGGCGGCTCGGGGCTATAGGCCGACACCAGCGTGCTGAGGTTCGAACTGCCGCGCATCAGGTCCGCGGCCTGCTGCAGGATCGCCCTGCGGATGTCTCCGTTCATCGGGATCGTGACATGCGTCACGATCGAGTTGGTGACCTTGCCGGCGCTCAGATTGTAGGAGCCGGGAATCTTCGGATAGGTCAGGGTGTGGATGTTGATGCAGCTCTCGACCGGGCAGCGATAGACATCGCCCCATACCGTCGCCGCATCGAGCGTGATGATGGCCGGATGGAATTTCGCTTCCTCGACCATCTTCTTGCCGAACATGTAGGCGCGCGCGCCGCCTGCCGAATGTCCGACGATCAGCACCGGTTCTTCGCTCTTGGTGAACAGGCCGAGATGGCTGTCGATCACGACGCGCCAGCCTTGCTGGCGAAGGTCGTTTGCCAGGGCCGCAAGCGGTGTCAGGATTCCCGGCTGGTATTGCGCCAGCCCGTTGAACAGGAGCGCGGTCGGCTTGACGGGGGATTGGGCGGCGGCAGGCGTCGCGATCAACGCCGCAGCGAGGGCGAGAGCGAATTTCATGTACACTTACTCGTTACTCAATACGGTCGGTTTAAGGCAAAGCCGTAAACCCAAAACTTACCTACAGCGCTTTGGCTAACAGTGACCTAACGCGCTGTCCCTCCGCCAATACCGGCGGAGGGACAGCGCGATCCGATCGGGAACTTTTCACGGAGAGATTGCGGCGAACCCGCGGCGGACACCGCGGGTTAACCATCCGCGATTCCGGCTTCCTGCTTAATCGGAGATCGAAGGCCGGCGCTTCCGGCGCGGCAGGACTGTAGCCGCATTAACTTCAGCCGCATGATGTGTCGCGCGGCGCCGCAAGGAGTGGGCGCCGCGAACGACGTCTTCAGTTGAGTGCGATGCCCTCGGTCTTGATCACGTCGGCCCACATCGCCGATTCTCTCTTCATCATCTCGGCAAAGTCTTCGGGAAGATTGCCGATCGGTTCCGCGCCTTCCTTTTCCAATCGGCTCTTGATCAGCGGGCTGCCGAGGGCTTTCAGCGTTGCATCGCGGATGGCCTTGATCCGGGACAAGGGCGTCCCGGTCGGTGCGGCAAATCCGTACCATGCGGAGGCGGTGTAGTCGGGCCAGCCATTTTCAGCGACCGTCGGCACATCGGGGAATTGCACCATGCGCTTGGCTGACGTCACGCCCAGCACGCTCACGAGGTTCCCTTCGATCTGCCCGAGCACGGACGGGACCGTTGTGATCATGAAATCGAGCTGGCCGCCCAACAGATCGTTGATCGCCGGACCCGCGCCGCGATAGGGCACATGCACTGCAGAGAATTTTGCCTTCTGGGTGAAAAGAACCGTCGCGAGATGGCTCGCCGACCCGTTGCCAGCCGAGCCGTAGGACAATTTGTTCGGATTGGCGCGGCTGAATTCCACAAGGTCCTTGATCGATTTGAACCTGGAGCCCTTGGGCACCACGACAAACAATGGCGCCGAGGCGATCAGGGTGATGGGCGCGAAAGCCTTGAGCGGGTCGACCTTGACCGACTTGAACAAATGCGGATTGACGACCATCGGTCCCTGGTTCGCCATGAGGATCGTATAGCCATCCGGAGCTGCATTGGCGGCTTGTTGGGTTACGATATTGCCGCCTGCCTGTCCGTTGTTTTCAACCACGATAGTCTGACCGATGGTCTCGCCTACTGCTTGTGCGACAAGGCGTGCAATGGCGTCGGTGCCGCCGCCGGCTGCGTAGGGGACCAGAAGCTTGATCGGACGCGTCGGAAAGGCGTCCGAGGCAAGCGTCGGCTGAATCGAAGCGGCAAAGGCCATGGACAGGGCGCAGACGAGTTGTGCGAACTCGCGCCGGGAGACACGCATGCTGGTTTCCTCCGTTGGTATTTTTTCGTTTCAGGCTGACATGAGCGACTTAGCCGCGAGCGTTGCCTGCTTCGTGCGGGCATAGACCACGCCGTCGAATATCTTTCGGACCGTGCGCAGTACCGAAGCGACCGGTGCGCGGTCCGCGTGATGACGGAGCGCCAGTTCGATTGTGCCGGTGGGGTGCTCGATGCAGATCGAGTCGAGGTCCGAGCCGGACAGCAGGTAGGTGTGCGGGATTGTGCCTGGCGTAGCGATTGCGGTGGCCAGACCGACCGCGCCAGTGACCGCGAATGCCCGATGTGCGGCGTGCGGCATAAAATATCTGGCGCTGATCGTGCCGCCGTGGCGCGGCGAGCCGACAATCACGGGCTTGGGGATGACAAGCGCGCGCACGTCGCCGAGCCCCATGCGGCGACCGGCCTCGACCCGGATGGCTTCGAGCCGTTCCATGAAGCTGCGATCCGCGTCGAGTGCCGAGGGCTCCTCGGTCGCGGACTTGCCCAGATCGTGCGCACGCATGATGACGAGGGGTGTCGCCATGTCGATGCATGTGACATCGACGTCATCGATCCGGTCGATCGGACGGCCGGTTGGAAACAGCGAACCGGTCTTGGATCCCGCTGAATCGACGAAGCTGAGTTGTATTGGCGCGGCCGGGTCGGAAACGCCGTCAACGCGACAATTCCCTTCGAAGGTCACGCGTCCATTCGGTGTCTGGACCACGGCCTCGATGATCTTGCCGGTGTTGACGTTGAAAATGTTGACGGTGGTCGAGCCGTTTTGAGCCGTGACCAGCCCTTTCTCGATGGCGAAGGGGCCGACGCCGGCAAGCATGTTGCCGCAGTTCGGCGATGTATCGACCCGCCGCGCCGAGACGTTGACCTGAGCGAAGAGGTAATCGACGTCCGCTCCGGAGTGCTGCGAGCGGGATACGATCGCAACCTTGCTCGTCAGCGGATGCCCGCCGCCCAGACCGTCGATCTGCAGGTCGTGACCCGAGCCCATGGCGGACAACAGAATCTGATCCCGCGCGGCCGTGTCTTCCGGGAGGTCCGCGGCCAGGAAGAACGGACCGCGCGATGTGCCGGCTCGCATGAGAGTGCAGGGGATCCGGACGGTCGGTCCGGCACCGCCCGAAGCCTCAAACCCCATGGACTGGCCTCCCAGTATCGATTAATCCGAATTATGGATTAATCTGGCTTTTTGATCACTGATTGGAGGAGTGTTAAATCAGTCCATCTGATGTGTTAAATGCAAAAATTATTGGGATTGATGTGATATGCGGATCAATTTCGAACTGCTGGATTTGCGGGCTTTTCTGGCAGTGCTCGACACCGGCAGCTTTCACAAGGCCGCCGAACACTTGAACCTGTCGCAGCCCGCTCTCAGCCGGCGCATCAAGGCGCTGGAAGAAACCATTGGCGCGCCGTTGCTGGAGCGCACCACCCGACGCGTCGCTCCGACGACGGTCGGACGCGACCTGAAGCCTTTGCTGTTGCGTTTGATCGACGAGCTTGAAACGTCGGTTCTCTCTATGGCCGAAACCGGAAGGCTTCAGGAAGGTCAGGTCACGATCGCCTGTATACCCACCGCCGCGTTCTATTTTCTGCCTTTGGTCATTCGTCAGTTTCAGGAGCTCCATCCGCGCATTCGTATTCGCATTCTCGACCTGTCGGCCGGCGAAGGTCTGAAAAGTGTGGCGAACGGAGAGTGTGAATTCGGTATCAGCATGCTGGGATCGTCCGATCCCGATCTCACCTTTGCACCGCTGATGAACGATCCGTTTGTGCTGGCCTGCCATCGAAGCCACCCTTTGGCTGAAGCACGATCGTTACGCTGGACCGATCTGGCCGAATTTCCCCTGATTGGCGTGAGCCGGAATTCCGGCAATCGCACCATTCTCGACAGCGCGTTGTCCAATCTCGGGGTCAGGCTCAACTGGTTCTACGAGGTCAATCATCTGTCCACCTCGCTCGGCCTCGTTGAAGCGGGCATCGGGATTTCGGTGCTTCCGCGTCTTGCTACTCCGCAGGAGGGCCATCCGAATATTGTGACGATCCCGATCACGGACCCCGTGGTATCGCGGACCATTGGCATCGTCGAACGTCACCGCGGCCGGCTGTCGCCGGCCGCCATGCGCTTTCGCGATATCCTGATAGGGAATTGGTCCAGCTAGAAAAATCGGCCCGTCCCCGCCTCGGTTCCAACCCGCCGCTTGACCGGCGCTTGCGGCCTGTTAAGACTTGTTCCTGTTCCAAGATGCTGAAAACGGCGAGATTTCGGCTCCGGGGGGAGCCATCGCGCCGAATTCGTGCCAAAAACAGTGCGATTTCAAGCCGAGGGAGGACCTCATGGCATCCGTCACGATGACCGTGAATGGCAAACAGACCAGCGCCGATGTGGATGAGCGCACGCTCCTGGTCCAGTTTCTGCGCGAGAATCTGAGGCTCACCGGCACCCATGTGGGCTGCGACACCTCGCAATGCGGCGCCTGCGTCGTGCATGTCGATGGGGTCGCCCGCAAGAGCTGCACCACCTTCGCCTGGCAGGTGGATGGCGCGAAGATCACCACCATCGAAGGCGTCGCCAATGGCGCGCAGCTTCATCCGATGCAGGAAGCCTTCCGCGAGCATCACGGCCTGCAATGCGGCTTCTGCACGCCCGGCATGATCATGTCGGCGATCGACATGGTCAATCGCAAGGGCAACGACCTCGACGACAAGACCATCCGTCACGAGCTCGACGGCAATCTCTGCCGCTGCACCGGCTACCATAATATCGTCAAGGCGATCGCCGCCGGCGCCAAGGCGATGGCGAAATAGGGCGATGGCGAAATAAGGACACGTCTCTTCGACCATTCGGGAAGGAGTCTGCCATGACTGCCACCGGAATTGGCGCTCCCGTGCGCCGCAAGGAAGATCAGCGTTTCATTACCGGCAAAGGCCACTATACCGACGATCACGCGCGGCCGGGTCAGGTCTGCGCGCATTTCATCCGCTCGCCGCATGCCCATGCCAAACTGAAGACAATTGACACGTCAGCGGCGGCGTCGATGCCCGGCGTGATCGCGGTCTATACTGGCGAGGATTTCGCGACCGACAAGCTGGGCCCGCTGATCTGCGGCTGGATGATCCATTCCAAGGACGGCACGCCGATGAAGATGGCGCCGCATCCGGCGCTCGCTGTCGGCAAGGTCAACCATGTCGGTGATGCCTATGCGGTGGTGATCGCCGAATCGCTCGCGCAGGCGAAAGACGCGGCCGAGAAGGTCGTCACCGATTTCGAGGTGCTGCCGGCGGTGATTGATCCGGCGCAGGCGCAGAAGGCCGCGCAGATCCACGAGGTCGCGCCCAACAACACCATCTACAACTGGCATATCGGCGACCCGGCCGCGAACGACGCGGCGATGACGAAGGCGAAGCACATTACGCGGCTCGACTTCATCAACAATCGCCTGGTGCCGAACGCGATCGAGCCGCGTGCTGCGATCGCCGAATATGACGCGGGCGGGGAGCATTTCACCCTCTGGACCACCAGCCAGAATCCGCATGTGGCGCGTCTGGTGATCTCGGCCTTTATCGGCGTTGCGCCCGAGCACAAGCTGCGGGTGATCGCGCCCGATGTCGGCGGCGGCTTCGGCTCGAAGATCTTCATCTATCCGGAAGAAGTCGTGTGCCTGTGGGCGGCGAAGAAAGTGGCGCGTCCAGTGAAATGGACCGCCGACCGCTCGGAATCCTTCGTGACCGACGCGCATGGCCGCGATCACGTCACCCATGCAGAGCTTGGCTTCGACGCGAACAACAAGATCGTCGGCATGACGGTGAAGACGATTGCCAATCTCGGCGCCTATATGTCGACCTTTTCCTCGGCGGTGCCGACCTATCTTTATGCGACGCTGCTGTCGGGGCAGTACGATATCCCCTCGATCTATTGCGAGGTGGATTCGGTCTACACCAACACCGTGCCGGTCGATGCCTATCGCGGGGCGGGGCGGCCCGAAGCGACCTTCGTGGTCGAGCGGCTGATCGAAGTCGCGGCGCGCGAGCTTGGCGTCGATCCGGCCGATCTGCGCAAGAAGAATTTCGTGCGGACATTCCCGTACCAGACCGTGGTCGCCTCGCTCTACGACGCCGGCGACTACGAGGCGTCGCTGTCGAAGGCGATGGAGATCCATGACGCGAAGGGCTTCAAGCAGCGCAAGCGCGAGAGTGCGAAGCGCGGCAAGCTGCGCGGCATCGGTTATTCCACCTATATCGAGGCCTGCGGGATTGCGCCGTCGGCGGTGGTGGGTTCGCTCGGCGCTGGCGTCGGCCTGTGGGAATCCGCGGAGGTGCGGGTGAACCCGACCGGGTCGGTCGAGGTGCTGACCGGCACGCACGCGCACGGGCAGGGCCACGAGACGACCTTCGCGCAGCTTGTCTCCGAACGGCTCGGCATCCCGATCGACAATGTGACGATCGTGCATGGCGACACCGACAAGGTGCAGTTCGGCATGGGCACCTATGGCTCGCGCTCCGGCGCGGTCGGCATGTCGGCGATCGTCAAGGCGCTCGACAAGGTCGAGGCCAAGGCGAAGAAGATCGCCGCGCACCTGCTCGAAGCGGCCGAAGGCGACATCGAGTTCAAGGACGGCAAGTTCAGCGTCGCCGGCACCGACAAATCGATCGGCTTCGGCGATCTCGCTCTGCAGGCCTATATCGGGCACAAATTCCCGACATCCGAGATCGAGCCCGGGCTGAAGGAGGGGGCGTTCTACGATCCCACCAACTTCACGTTCCCGGCCGGCTGCCATATCTGCGAGGTCGAGATCGATCCCGATACCGGCGCGGTGACGATCGACAAATGGACCGCGGTCGACGACTTTGGCACCGTGATCAATCCGATGATCGTGGAAGGCCAGGTCCATGGCGGCATCGCGCAGGGGGTCGGGCAGGCGCTTTACGAGCACGCGGTCTACGACAAGGACGGCCAGCTGATGTCCGGCTCGTTCATGGATTACGCAATGCCGCGCGCCGAAAACTTCCCGGCCTTCCAGGTCGGCATGACCACGACGGTGTGCCCGTCCAATCCGCTCGGTATCAAGGGCTGCGGCGAGGCCGGCGCAATCGCCGCTCCCGCCGCGGTCATGAACGCCATCACCAATGCCATCGGCACCGAACAGATCGACATGCCGGCCACGCCGGCTGCGGTCTGGCGCGCGCTGAAGCAATCCGCGCCTGCGCGCGCAGCCTGATTTTCGAAAGGACCGGAACCATGTACGCATTCAAGATCGAGCGCCCGACCAGTGTGAAGCAGGCGGTGGCGCTGCTCGCCAACGAGGACGCAAAGCTGCTCGCCGGCGGCCATTCGCTGATCCCGGTGATGAAGCAGCGGCTGGCTTCGCCGAAGGTGCTGGTCGATCTGTCGAAGATCGATGGGCTCTCCGGCATCGAGGTGACGCCGCGGACGGTCACCATCAAGGCGATGACCAAACATCGCGACGTGGCCAACTCGAAGGAATTGCTCGAGGTCATGCCCGCGCTTGCGAGCGTGCCGGACTCGATCGGCGATCCGCATGTGCGCGGCGCCGGCACCATCGGCGGTTCGGTCGCCAACAACGATCCGAATGCGGATTATCCGGCTGCGGTGTTGGGCCTCGGCGCGACCATCGTGACCAACAAGCGCAAGATCGCGGCCGACGATTATTTCAAGGGCATGTTCGAGACCGCGCTTGAGCCGGACGAGATCATTACCGAGATCACGTTCCCGATCGTCAAGAAGGCGGCCTATATGAAGTTCAAGCACCCGGCTTCGGGCTTTGCCCTGGTCGGCGTGTTCGTGTCGAAGCGCTCCTCGGAAATCCGGGTGGCGGCGACCGGCGCCGGCTCGAACGGCGTGTTTCGGGTGCCGCAATTCGAGGAGGCGCTGAAGAAGCGCTTCGCGCCGAAGTCGCTCGAGGGCATCACGTTGTCGGCCGACGGCATGAATTCCGACATCCACGGCTCGGCGGAATATCGCGCGCATATCGTCGGCGTGATGGCGCGCCGGGCGGTGGCGGCGGCGAACGAGCGCGGCGGCGACGAGGAGTAGTTCTTCAGCTTTGTTGTGCGCGAGAAAAGTCGCGGCGCATTCAGTTCATTCCCTCCCCCCTTGCGGGGGAGGGTTAGGGAGGGGGGTAAGCCACGAGGTTTGGCGTTGTGGTTTACCCCCCTCCCGACCGCCTTCGCTTTCAGCTACGGCGGTCGACCTCCCCCGCAAGGTGGGAGGTGAAGAGAGTATGCGGCACTGTCTGCGCTACGCCGTTTCGGCCGCTGCCTCCGTCTCCAACTCCGCCAGCAGATTTCGCAAATTCAGCGGTTCGGTCTTCATTTTGATCCCGCCATCCTCGTCGCGGGGCCAGTCCTCGCGCGGGCGGTCCCAGTAAAGCTCGACCCCGTTGTCGTCGAGATCGCGCAGATAGAGCGCCTCGCTGACGCCGTGGTCGCTCGCCCCGTCCAGCATGATCCCGGCCTCGACCAGCCGGCGCAACGCGTCGGCGAGGAGCTTGCGCGTCGGATACAGGATCGCGATGTGGTACAGCCCCGTGCTGCCGGGGGCAGGCGGCTGACCGCCGCGGCTTTCCCAGGTATTGAGCGCGATATGGTGGTGATAGCCGCCGGCCGACATGAACACCGCGCCGGGGCGGCGATAGGTCTCCTCGAAGCCCAGCACGTCGCGATAGAACGGCACCGCGCGGTCGAGATCGGCCACCTTCAGGTGAACATGCCCGATCCGGACGCCCGGATCGATCGGATGGGCGGGCGTCTGCGACATGGCTGCGTCCTTGGCTGTGGCGTTCACGCGGCGGGGAACCGCGCCTATATGTAGGCTGGACGCCATTGCCGGCAAGCTGGCATATCCCGTCATTCCGGGACGCGCGCAGCGCGGGCTCGGAATCCAGGGTTGCGGGCGCGGTATTTGCGGCTCTGGCTTCCGGGTTCGTCCGTATCGCTCCGCTCGCCGTCCGCCCCGGAATGACGCATCATGTTTTGAGGTTGCCCTTTGACCACCATCGCCCCACGCGCCGTTCCGTCCTCCATCGACGACACGCTGAAGCTGCTGACCGCCGGGCAATATGTCGGCGACCGCTCGCTTGCCACTGTGCTGTTCCTGGCGCTGAAGATGGGCCGGCCGCTGTTTCTGGAAGGCGAGGCCGGCGTCGGCAAGACCGAGATCGCCAAGGTGCTGGCCGAGACGCTGGGCCGCAAGCTGATCCGGCTGCAATGCTACGAGGGCCTCGACGTTTCGGCCGCGGTCTATGAGTGGAATTATGCCGCGCAGATGATCGCGATCCGGCTCGGCGAGGCCGAGGGGAATGCCGATCGCGGGCGGCTGGAGGACGACGTGTTCTCCGAGCGCTTCCTGATCAAGCGGCCGCTCTTACAGGCGCTCGAGCCCGACACCGCCGGCGCGCCGGTGCTGCTGATCGACGAACTCGACCGCACCGACGAGGCCTTTGAAGCCTTCCTGCTCGAAGTGCTGGCCGATTATCAGGTCACAATTCCCGAACTCGGCACGGTGAAGGCGCTGCATCCGCCGATCGTGATCATCACCTCGAACCGCACCCGTGAAATCCACGACGCCCTGAAACGCCGCTGCCTCTATCACTGGGTCGGCTATCCGGACGCCGAACGCGAACTCTCGATCGTGCGCACCAAGGTGCCGGGCATCGCCGCGGCGCTGTCGGCCGAGATCGTGCATTTCGTGCAGCGGCTGCGCAAACTCGAATTGTTCAAGGCGCCGGGCGTCGCCGAGACGCTGGATTTCGCCACCGCCTTGTCCGAACTTGATGTGGTGGCGCTCGATCCGTCGACGGTGTCGGACACGCTCGGCGTGCTGCTCAAGTATCAGGACGACATCGCGCGGCTCGACGGCACCAAGGTGAAGGAATTGCTGGACGACGTGCGCGCGCAGATGAAGGCAGCGGAGTAGTTTTGTGAGCGTACCGGAGCAAAGCATGGTCGCCCCCGCGCAGGCGGGGGCACGTAACCGCCGCTTTGGAAAGTGGTTCCCCGCTTTCGCGGGGACGACCGGACATGAATGACCCAGTCGCAAATTCCGATCAATCCGGCCGCCTCGCCGAGAACATCGTCTATTTCGCGCGTGCGCTCCGCGCGGCGGGCATTCCGGTCGGGCCCGGCTCGGTGATGGATGCGCTGGAAGCGTTGCGCGTTGCCGGCATCGGCAACCGGGAGGATTTCTACTGGACGCTGCATGCGGTGTTCGTGAAGCGGCACGAGCATACGATCCTGTTCGACCATGCCTTCACCATCTTCTTCCGCAAGCGCGCCTATTTCGACCAGCTGATGGCGATGATGCTGCCGCAGGCGGTGCCGCAGCCGGACAATGCGCCGCCGCCGCCCGCGGCCAAGCGCGTGCTCGACGCCATGTTCAAGAACGACAAGGCGCCGCCGCAGGAGAAGAAGAAAGAGGTCGAGCTCGACGCGCGGCTGACCGTCTCCGACCGCGAGGTGCTGGAGAAGAAGGACTTCGCGCAGATGTCGGCCGCCGAGATTGCCGAGGCCAGGCAGGCGATTGCGAAACTCGTGCTGCCGCTCGACGAAGTGAAGACCAGGCGGCTGAAGCCCTCGCGCCACGGCCATATGATCGACCTGCGGCGCACCCTTCGCTCCAGCATGAAGGCGGGCGGCGCGGTGATCGACCTCAAATATCTTGGGCCGAAAACCCGTCAGCCGCCGATCGTGGCGCTGCTCGATATTTCCGGCTCGATGAGCCAGTACACGCGGCTCTTCCTGCATTTCCTGCACGCGGTGACCGACAACAGGAAGCGCGTCTCCACGTTTCTGTTCGGCACGCGGCTGACCAATGTGACCCGTGCGCTGAGACAGAAGGACCCGGACGAGGCATTGGCGGCCTGTTCCGGCGGGGTGCTGGACTGGTCCGGCGGCACGCGCATTGCGCCGTCGCTTGCCGCCTTCAATCGGCAATGGAGCCGGCGGGTGCTCGGGCAGGGTGCGGTGGTGCTGCTGATCACCGACGGGCTGGAGCGCGAGCCCGGCAACGAACTCGGTTTCGAGATGGACCGGCTGCATCGCTCCTGCCGCCGGCTGATCTGGCTCAATCCGCTGTTGCGGTTCGAGGGTTTCGAGGCCAAGGCCAGCGGCATCAGGGTGATGCTGCCGCATGTTGACGAATTGCGACCGATTCACAATCTCAATGCGATGAAGGATCTGTGCCGCGCGCTCTCGGCGGACGGCGACGGCAAGGCCGAGGCGAAGTATTGGTTGAACAAGGTCGCGTAGAACATGAGCGGCGCGCGGGGCGGCTATTTGTTTCGCGCAGGCTCAGGGACAGATTCAAGATCACAGCGGAGAGGATTCAAATGACTCAACAATCGCTGGCGACGGACGAGGACATTCTCAAAGCCGCCGAGGACTGGCGGAAGTCCGGCAAGGGCGTCGCGCTCGCCACCGTGGTCGAAACCTGGGGCTCGGCGCCGCGTCCGGTCGGCTCCAACCTCGTGATCGACGAGGAGGGCAACTTTCTCGGCTCGGTATCGGGCGGATGTGTCGAGGGCGCGGTGGTAACCGAAGCGATCGATGTGATCGGCAGCGGCAAGCCGAAGACGCTGGAATTCGGCGTCGCCGACGAGACCGCCTGGAGGGTCGGGCTGTCCTGCGGCGGCACCATCCGGGTCTATGTGGAGAAGGTTGATTGATTTTGGGCGCGGTGGTCGTGCCGCAATCTCGGTGCAACCTCCCCCCTTGCGGGGGAGGTCGGCGGCGGAGCCGCCGGGAGGGGGGTGAGGGCAAGCAGATGCCGCACCGGAAAGTGCCGAAGCAGAAACGCTCAAATGCCCGCGCGCTCCGCAGCGATATGACGGATGCCGAGCGTAGGCTTTGGTATCGGCTGCGTGCGCACCGCTTGAACGGCACTTCATTCAGACGGCAGGTGCCGATTGGAAGTTACATCGCCGATTTCGTGTGTTTGCAAGCTAGGTTGATTATTGAAGTTGATGGTGGGCAGCACGGTACGGAAAGCGATGCTAAGCGCGAAGCTTGGCTGCGGGGTCAGGGCTTTCATGTGCTGAGATTCTGGAACAACGATGTGCATGCGAATATCGATGGGGTTTTACAGGCAATCTCAGACACACTTGCGCAGGCATCACCCCCCTCCCTAACCCTCCCCCGCAAGGGGGGAGGGGACACCACCGAGTTCGTGGAAACAAAATGAAACTCTCCATCCTCACCGCGCTCAACACCGAACGCGCCAACCGCCGCGCCGCTGTCGTCGTCACCGATGTCACAAGCGGCGAGCAGCGGCTGGTGAAAGGCGCCGACGTCTTCCACGATCCGCTGAAGGACCTGATCGAGAAGCATATCCGCAGCGGCAAGAGCGGCATGGAGGAAACGCCGGACGGGAAGGTGTTCATCACCGTGCATGTGCCACCGGCAAAGCTCGTCATCACCGGCGCCGTCCATATCAGCCAGGCGCTGGCGCCGATCGCAAAGCTGCTCGGCTACGACGTGACCATCGTCGATCCGCGCACCGCCTTCGCGACCCAGGAGCGTTTCCCCGATGTGAGGGTGATCGCGCAATGGCCGGACGAGGCGCTCCCCAGCCTGAAGGTCGACAAGTACACCGCCTTCGTCGCGCTGACGCACGATCCGAAGATCGACGATCCGGCGCTGCTGCATGCGCTGTCGAAGGACTGCTTCTATATCGGCGCACTGGGTTCGCGGAAGACGCATGCGCGCCGGGTCGAACGGCTGAAGGCGCAGGGCATCGCGGATGATGCGATCGCGCGCATCCATGCGCCGATCGGGCTCGATATCGGCGCCATCTCGCCGCCGGAAATCGCGGTGTCGATCATGGGCCAGATCACCGCGCGTCTGCGGCAATCGCCGGAGAAGGCCACATGAAATTCGGCCCTTTCGCGCCCGACGACGCCTTGGGCGGCACCGCCGTGCATACCATCCGCGAGGGCGCGCTGGTACTGAAGAAGGGCACGGTGATCACGCCATCGCACGTGGCGGCGCTCAAGCAGGCCGGCATCGCCAGCGTCGTGGTTGCCCGCCTTGATCCGGGCGATGTGTCGGAGGACGATGCCGCAGCCGCCATCGCCGCAAGCGCATCAGGCGAGGCCGTGCGGGCCGACAAGGCCTTTACCGGCCGCTGCAATCTGTTTGCGGATAGTGCGGGCGTGCTGGTCGTCGATCGCGAGCGGATCGATGAACTCAACCGGATCGACGAAGCGGTGACGATCGCGACGCTGCCGGCCTACAAGCCGGTGGTGGAGGGCGAGATGATCGCCACCGTGAAGATCATCCCGTTCGCGGTTGCGGGTGATGTCTACATGCAGGCGATGCGCACGGTCGAGGCGGCAAGGCCGCTGGTGCGGGTCGCGCCCTATACGATCCGGAAGGTCGGCATCGTATCGACGCTGCTTCCCGGGCTGTCGCCCAAGGTGGTCGACAAGACGCTGAAGATCACCGAGGAGCGGCTGGCGCCCGCGGGCGCGCGCATCGTCGCCGAGCGCCGCGTGCCGCACGATCAGGCCGCGCTCGCCACCGCGATCAAGGACGTGCAGCGGGCAGGGGCGGAGCTTGTCATCGTGTTCGGCGCCTCCGCCATCGCCGACCGGCGCGACGTCATTCCGGCCGCGATCGAGGCGGTGGGTGGCAAGATCGAGCATTTCGGCATGCCGGTGGATCCCGGCAACCTGATGCTGATCGGATCGGCGAACGGACGCCCGGTGCTTGGCGCGCCGGGCTGCGCGCGCTCGCCGAAGGAGAATGGCTTCGACTGGGTGTTGATGCGATTGCTCGCGGGACTGCCGGTCACGCGCGCCGACATCACTGGCATGGGGGTCGGTGGCCTCTTGATGGAAATCGTGACGCGTCCGCAGCCGCGCGAGGAGCCGGAGATCGACAAGGGCGGACGCTTCGCTGCCGTCGTCCTCGCTGCCGGACGCTCGACCCGGATGGGTGGACCGAACAAGCTGATGGCGCAGGTGACGGGCAAGCCGTTGGCGCGGATCGCGGCGGAAGCGGCCCTGGCGTCGAAGGCGCGGCCGGTGGTCGTCGTAACCGGCCACCAAAGCGAGACCATTGCAGATGCTCTGTCCGACCTGCCGCTGCAATTCGCCCATAATCCGGATTTTGCGGACGGTCTGTCGACCTCGCTGCGGACGGGACTTGGCGCGCTGCCGGCGGATATCGATGGCGCGGTGGTGATGCTGGCCGACATGCCGCAGGTCGATGCTGCGCTGATCGACCGGCTGATCGCGGCTTACGATCCGGAAAAAGGCGCGCTGATTGCGGTGCCGGTGACCGACGGCAAGCGCGGCAATCCGGTGCTGTGGTCGCGGCGCTTCTTCCCCGAACTGATGGCGGTGACAGGCGACGTCGGCGCCCGGCACCTGATCGCCAAGTACAGCGAGGCGGTGGTCGACGTGCCGATGACGGGGCCGGGCGCGTTGGTCGATGTCGACACCCCCGCCGCGCTCGCGGCCGTGCGGGCCGAACTCGAAAACGGCTGAATAGCGCCACCGCGTGCCGCCTGCGGCACGATCCATCTATCTGAAGCAATGATGGTTTTCGGCGTCACGTGATCGTGCGCCGATCCCCGCTTGCGTTTCCTCCGGCGGATAATTATGACTGACTGGTCAGTCATAATTGGAGCGCCTGATGCCTGCCGGACCACCCCGAAAGCCGCGGCCGCGATCCGCGCGCGCGCCAGGTCCGGCTGAGCCGCCAGCCCCGAGCATAGAGGCGGCGGCATCACCCCCGCGCAGCGCGCGCGACATCCGCAGCGCCGCAAGGCGGCAATCCATCATGGGCGCCGCGCTGGAGGAGTTCTCGTTGCGTGGTTTCGAAGCGGCGCGGCTCGACGACGTGGCAAAGCGGGCCGGCGTCGCCAAAGGCACGGTCTATCTCTACTTCGCGGACAAGGAGACGCTGTTCCAGGAATTGGCGCGCTCGATGCTGACGCCGTTGATCGGGAATATCGAGACGCTCGCGGCAGTCGATCTGCCGTTTCCGGTGCTGGCGGAGCGGCTTGTGGCTGTCGTGGCTGACGAACTGGTCGGCTCGCGACGCAAGGACATCATTCGGCTGATCATCTCGGAGGGGACGCGCTTTCCGGCGATTGCCGACTTTTATTATCGCGAAGTGCTCAGCCGGGTGTTCTCGGCGCTGCGGCAAATTCTCCAGCGCGCCCTCGACCGTGGCGAATTGCGTCATCGCGGCCTCGTTGCGTTTCCGCAACTGCTGGGCGCGCCGGTGCTGGTAGCCGTGGTCTGGCAGAGTCTGTTCCAGAAGCACGCTCCGCTCGACATCCGGGCGATGCTCAACGCGCATCTCGATATTCTCCTGGACCGCGATGGAGGCGGGTCATGATCGTCCGGCAATGGATCGGTGCGGCTGCTCTCGCACTCGGAACGCTGTTGTCCGCTTGCAGCAATGGCAGCGACAACGTCATGCAAGGCTGGATCGAAGGCGATTTCATTTTCGTCAGTCCCGACGAACAGGGCCGCATCGAGCAGATGCTGGTGCGGCAGGGCGATGCGGTAAAGACGGGACAGCTTCTGTTCGTTCTGGATACGCAGTTGCAGGAGGCCGATCTCGGCGTGGCCGAGGCGACGCTGGCCAATGCCAAGCAGGCGTTCGATCGCGCACAGCAGCTCCTGCAAACCAAGTCCGGCACACAGAAGGATTTTGACGTCACGCAGGCGCTGTTCCGCGAGGCGCAGGCGCGGCTGGCCTCGGCCCAGACACGGCTCAACCGAAGGCGGGGCTTAAGTCCGGTCGACGGGTTGGTGCAGCAGGTTTACTACCGCGCCGGCGAAACCGTGCCCGCCAGCCGTCCGATCGTTTCGGTGCTGCCGCCGGGCAACGTGAAGGTCCGCTTCTACGTCGCCGAGCCGATGCTGGCGCGGATCGCGATCGACGAGCCGATCAGCTTTTCCTGCGATGGCTGTCCGGCTGGGATGACCGGCAAGATCAGCTTCATTTCGCAATATGCCGAATATACCCCGCCGGTGATCTACTCGCAGCAGGAGCGCCACAAGCTGGTCTATCTGGTCGAGGCGATTCCGAACGATCCGGCCGCGCTCCGGGTAGGGCAGCCGGTCGATGTGACGGTGACGCCCCGGGTTGCAGCGAAATAGACGCGTGCAGTCATGACCGTCAATTCGGACATCGCCATCGACGTGCACGGCCTGACCAAGTCGTTTGGCAGCCGCGTGGTCGTGCGCGATCTGTCGATGCAGGTAAAGAAGGGGACGATCTTCGGCTTTCTCGGGCCGAACGGCTCCGGCAAGACCACGACCATCCGCATGCTCACCGGCTTGCTCACCCCAGACAAGGGCGATGGCACGTGCCTGGGCTACGACATCCGGAAGCAGGCCGACCAGATCAAGCTGCGTGTCGGCTACATGACGCAGAAATTCAGCCTGTATCAGGATCTGTCGGTGCGCGAGAATCTGGAATTCGTCGCGCGCCTCCATCTGATGAAGGATCCCGCCGGCGCGGCGCGCGACATGATCTCGCGGCTTGGGCTGAAGGGCCGCGAAGAGCAATTGGCCGGCGAATTGTCGGGCGGGTGGAAGCAGCGGCTCGCGCTTGGCGCCTGCACGCTGCCGAGCCCGCAGCTTCTTCTGCTCGACGAACCGACAGCAGGCGTCGACCCGAAAGCCCGGCGCGAATTCTGGGACGAGATTCATGCGCTCGCCGCGGAAGGGCTGACCGTGCTGGTCTCGACCCATTACATGGACGAGGCCGAGCGTTGCCATGAGATCGCCTATATCGCCTATGGCGAACTGCTCACCCACGGCTCCGTCGATGCCGTGGTGCGGCAGGCGGGGCTCACCACCTACGACGTCAGCGGGCCTGACGTGAACGGTCTGCTGCACGAATTGCAGAACAAACCCGGCGTCGACATGGTAGCGCCGTTCGGCAACAGCCTGCATGTGTCGGGCCGCAATGCCGAAGGCCTGGAAACCGCAATCAAGCCGTATCGCGACCGGCCGGGGCTGACCTGGAAAAGCTCGGAGCCGACGCTGGAAGACGTGTTCATCGATCTGATGAGCCGCGCGAAGGATAATTTCCAGTGAGCGCGCAGTCTCCCGCGAACGCACCCGTGAGCACGCCGGCGAGCGTCAAGGTCCCGCGATGGGCCGCCTTCCGGCGCCGCACCGTGGCGATGCTGATCAAGGAATTCATCCAGCTGCGCCGCGACCGTGTGTCGTTCGCGATGATCGTGATGATCCCGCTGATGCAACTCGTCCTGTTCGGCTATGCGATCAACACCACGCCGCGCAACCTGCCGACCGCGGTGCTGCTGCAGGAGCACAGCGATCTCGGCCGCTCGGTGCTGAAGGCGCTGCAGAACACCCGCTATTTCAAGGTCACGCATCAGGTCGAGGACGAGGCGGAGTTCGACCGCCTGATCGCCTCCGGGACCGTGCTGTTCGGTGTCGAAATCCCGCGTGGCTTCGAGCGTGCGCTTCGGCGGGGCGAACGGCCGGTGCTGCTGGTCGCGGCGGACGCGACCGATCCGGTGGCGTCAGGCTCCGCGCTCGGTGCGCTCGGACAACTCGTGCGAATCGCGCTGCAGAACGACCGCGGGCTGCCGGAGAGCGGTCAGCCGCTGTTCGAATTTCGCGCGCATGCCCGTTATAACCCGGCGGCGGAAACCGCGCTCAACATTGTGCCGGGCCTGGTCGGCACCATCCTGACCATGACCATGCTGATCTTCACCGCGTTGTCGGTGACACGAGAAATCGAGCGCGGAACCATGGAAGCGCTGCTGGCGATGCCGATCACTCCGGTGGAGATCATGCTGGGCAAGATCATTCCCTATGTGGTGGTCGGCTTCATCCAGGCTGCTCTGATCATCGGCACGGGCGTGTTGCTGTTTCATGTCCCGATTTTCGGCAGCCTTTATCTACTGGCTTGGTTGTCGACGCTGTTCATCGCCGCCAACCTGTCAATCGGCTATACGTTCTCCACCGTCGCACAGAACCAGCTGCAGGCGGTGCAGATGTCGATGATGTTCTTCCTTCCGAACATCCTGTTGTCGGGGTTCATGTTCCCGTTCGCCGGCATGCCGGCCTGGGCGCAGTGGATCGGCGAGGGGTTGCCGCTCACCCATTACATCCGCATTGTTCGCGCGATCATGCTGAAGGGCGCGACCATCGAGGATCTGCGCTATGACGCGATCGCGCTGTTCGGGCTGATGCTGATCGCGATGACGATTGCGGTCACGCGCTTCCGTCGGACACTGGATTGACTATCGCCTCACATGCAATCCGAGCCGCGCGTAAAAGCCGTCGCGGTCGTCGCTGTCGGTTGCCCATCCCGCTGCCGCCGACCATTCGACCCAGGCGAAGCGGAAGCCGGTGATATGCAGCCCGGCGCGAAACTGCTTGTAACTGTCGCCGGTTGCGAAACCGCCAACCTCCGGTCCGAAATAGAAGGCGTCGGCCACGCGCCAGCCATAGGCGGCGCGCGCGACATAGCTCGGCCCGATCGATGAGACGGTTGCGTCGGCCGCAATCATCGTCATCGCATCGGGCTCATGCCAGAATTCGACCGCGCCGCGGATGCCGACGTGACTTCCGTTGAGGTCGCTGCCGGGATCGTACGGCGTCGTACCGTGATGCTGCAGATCCAGTCCCGCAAAAACAGTCACGAAGGTCTTGTCACGGACGAAGCGCCATCCCGCCAGTGCTGAGCCTACGAATTGCGTACCGGTAACCTGCGCATCGTCGAGCGCGCCGGAGCGGTATTGATACGAACCGGCACCGATCAACGCCTTGAAGGTGAAGCCACCGCGATCGAGTCCATCGGGTGACCACAGCGCGCCGCCATATGAGAAGCTGCCGTGGCGCCAGATGTCCGTGCCCGTGAAATAGAGAAAAGTATCATCGCTGCGCGCTAAGCCATCGGCATGCGCGGCAAGATTGCACGACCATACAACTGCCGCCACGGCAGCGAGCCGCAGGGCCACGCGAACGCATGACATGGAAAGCAACCCGCTACCAACGCGAGCCGGCAGGATACGCAGCCACTACCCGGTATTATCATGCTACGAGGATCAATTTCAGGTTGCAACAGGCTAGCGCCGCACCATCCGTCGCGGGGACTCGCCAAAGCTGCGGCGCACCATCGCGGAAAATGCGCTCGGGCTCGCATAACCCACCGCCGCGGCGACGCTGCCGACCGGCTCTCCCGAGGAGAGGCGTGCCAGGCCGTCCATGGCGCGCAGACGTGAGCGCCACTCATTGAAGCTGAAGCCGGTTTCGCTTCGGAATAGCCGCGCCAGGGTCCGCCGGCTGGCGCCGGCTCGCTCGGCCCATTCGTCGAGGCCGCCGTCCGCATCCGGATGCTCGAGCAACGTACGCGCCACGCGCGCGGCTCGCGGATCGCGCGGCATCGGGAGATCCAGCTTGCGTTCCTGCATGCGCTTCAATTCGGCAAGGATCAGGGCGGCGATCATGCCGCCTCGACCGGACTCGTCATAGGCGAGCGGCTCCTCCAGCGCGGCGAGGATCAGCTCCCGCATCAGCCCGCCGATTTCGACTAGGGTCGGACTTTGCGGCAGGCCGTGACACGCTTCCGGATCGATGTAGATCGTGCGCATGGCAAGTTCGCCGCGCATGACCATGCCGTGCGGGAAGGCGGGCGGCATCCAGAGCGCGAGCGCGGGGGGCACGATCCAGGCGGCGTCGACGGTCTCTACTTTCATGGTGCCAGAGATCGCGTGGATGAGCTGGCCGCGCTTGTGAAGGTGCAGCGGAATGCGATCGCCGTCCGGAAAGGTCTTGGCCATGGCCGCGATCGGGCGGGGGGCGTCGTCGCGATTGTTTCGGTATTCCGGGCGCATGGCTGGTTCCGGTTGGCCTGATCGCGACGATAATCGGCCTAACATCGCCATCGGGCAAGCGTATTGATGCGGGGTCAGATTCTTTCTCGCCGGGCCGCCCATGACCGACATCGCCGCAACCCATCAGCCGTTCAGCCGGGAGACCCGGGTGTCGATCGGGTTCATCAACTGGGCGCATGCGATGGATCACTACGTGCTGCTAATCTATCCGACGGTGGTGATCGGGCTGGAGGCGGTTTATGCGCGCACCTACGGCGAACTGATCGCGCTGTCGACCGCGGCTTTCATCTCGTTCGGGGTGTTCTCGCTGCCCGCCGGCTGGCTCGGGGATCACTGGAGCCGCCGCAACATGATGGTGCTGTTCTGGTTCGGTTGCGGCGTCTCGCTGTTTGCGGCGGGCCTGGCTCCGAACCTGGTCACGCTCGCGATCGCGCTTGGCGCGCTTGGCATGTTCGCGGCGATCTATCATCCGGTCGGCATGTCGATGCTGATCGAGGCTTCGAAGGCGCGTGGCCGCACGCTGGCCTTCAACGGCGTCTGCGGCAATCTGGGCGTCGCGCTGGCGGCCGGGATCACCGCGCTGATCGCGAGCTATCTCGGCTGGCGAATGGCCTTTTTCATTCCGGGCGCGGTCTGCATCGTCACCGGGTTCGTCTATATGTGGGCGGAGAGGGGCGACATCACCGGCAGGAGCGCGCGCAAGACCAATCCGGACGTGCGTCTCGGTCGCACCGCCACCTTCATCGTCTTCGGACTGTTTATTGTCATCGCGCTCGGTGCAGGCCTCGCCTTCAACGTCATCACGGTCGCGCTGCCGAAGGTGATCGATGAGCGCGCGGGACAGGGACTGTCGCTGGTTGCGGTCGGCGGCATTGCGACCGCGGTGTTCGTGGTCGGCGGGATCGCGCAGCTTGTCATTGGGCGACTGGTCGAATGGTTTCAGCCGCATATCCTGTTCGTGTTCGTCACGCTAATGTTGTTCACCGGCGCTGCATGGTCGGTGGTCGCGACCGGACCGATGCTGCTGGTCGCGCTCGCGCTGGCGATGGCCGGGGTCTACGCTCAGGTGACGGTCAACGACATCGTGCTGGCCCGTTATACCGCCGATGCCTGGCGCGGGCGGGTTTACGCGGTGCGCTATTTTCTGGTCTTCGTCACCGCCGGGATCGCGGTCGCTTCGATCGCATTCCTGCATGCGCGCGGCGGGTTCGATCTGGTGCTGCTTTTCACCGCTGGTGTCTGCCTGGTGTTCTTCCTGGCGACGCTCGGGCTCGCTGCCATGGTGTCGGGCGCGAGCATACGCAAACCGGCTGCGGTGCCGGCGGAATAGTCATGGCTCCGCCGGACGGAATTCGTCCGCGCCGCTGCCACGGCGGAGGGTCTCGATTTCGGCCTGCATGCGCTTCATGTTCTCGAACAGGCGCTTTGCGCTGAGCTGCATGAAGTAGTATCCGAATTTCGGATTCTGGAAAAACAGCTGCCGCACCTGGTCGTAGGAAATGGCAAGGATTTGCCCGCCATCGACGCAGATGGCGGATTGCGTGCGAACCTTGTCCGGCGACAGCATGCCGAGTTCGCCGACGACTTCGCCCGGCGGGATCTCAATCGAGAGCTCCGGAATACGCAGGCTGCCGGACATGATGAAGATGATCTCGTTCGCGGCATCGCCTTTCCGGAACAGCACTTCGCCGGGCTTCATGTCGCGCGTCGTCGTGAACGGCCTTATCCAGTTCATGTCGAGGTCGCCATCGTTCGAAGCCTCGACCTCGCGGACCAGCGTGAGCATCTGCCGCAATCGCCAGATGTTCAGCGGCAGCAATGCGACGTGGAGCACCAGCACCGGGTAGGCCGGATGCAGGTATCCGTAGGCGATAAACAGGAAGTTGCTTGCGATGGCGACGATGCGCAGCGGCACCATGGTCTTGGTGTAAAAGGTGGCAAAGACCAGAGCCGCTGCGAAATAACCGAGCCATTCGCTGGGTCGGAGCCCTCCGAAATGGCTGACGATATCTGCAAGAGTCATGGCAATCCCCTGAAGGTCGGACAAACCTGACCGCCTTCAGGGCGCCGTTCAATGGGAATTTGCGCCAGCCGGCCGTCGCATAGCGCGATGGCTATCCGGGCGGCCCCAGTGAATTGCCGGCTGCGCTACAGGGTCACGGCTCGGCGGGCTGGAATGTGTTTGCGTCTCGCGCGGCACGCAAGGCTTCGTTTTCGGCCTGGGTCCGTTTCAGATTGTCGAACAGGCGGCGCGCGCTTAGCTGCATGAAGTAATATCCGAATTTCGGATTCTGGAAGAACAACTGGCGCACCTGATCATAGGTTATGACCAGGATTTGCCCGCCATCGACGCAGATTGCCGATTGGGTGCGGACCTTGTCGGGGGACAGCATGCCGAGTTCGCCGACGACTTCGCCGGGCGGGATGGCGATGCCCAACTCCGGAATGCGCAGGCTGCCCGACATGATGAAGATGATTTCGTCGGCGGGGTCGCCTTTGCGAAACAGCACTTCACCCGGTGCCATGGCGCGCGTGGTCGTGAACGGCTTGATCCAGTTCATATCGAGGTCGCCCTCGAACGCCTCTTTGGTCTCCGTCACCAGCGACAGCATCTGCCGGAGCCGCAGGATGTTCAGCGGCAGCAGCAGGCAATGCAGCACCAGCAAGGGATAGGCTGGATTCAGGTAGCCATAGGCAATGAAGAAGACGTTGCTGCAGATGCCGACGATCCGCAGCGGCACCATGGTCTTCATCGAGAAGGTGGCAAAAACCAGCGCGGCGGCGACATAGCCGATGACTTCGGCAAAGCGCATATGGGTGAGGTAGCCGATAAGGTCGGCCATCTGTGAGCTCCGGAGTACGGGGAAAGGGCGGGGAGGCGGGGTGCAAGAAAGGCGCGATAAACTGGCGGCCTTCGGTAGCGACTTCAATCAAAATCTTGTCGTGGTGGGCAGGGGGGCAAGGCCAGAGTCCCGGAGGGAAAGGCCGTAACGGTTGCGACCAAGCGCTGACGCCCTATTTCAGAGCGATGCCGCTCGGCGGGGACGGCATTTGAACCTTTTGGCGGCGGGCAGCTACAGAAAAGTCATGGTGGCCTTGAATGTCCGTTCGGGCTCACCATATGACGTCGAACAGCGTTGAGTGAAAGCTCCGCTGCTGAGGGCCACGAATGCTGCAGGTGACGCCGGATGTACGCGCACCCGCTCATTTCGTGGCTTTTTGCTGCGCATTGCATCAGTGCTTCGTCATCGGTGATGGTGCGGGAACGATGCGGGGAGGCCGTGTCGCAAGTTCCGCTTCCAACCGTGCGATATTGTCGAACAACCGCTTGCTGGTGAGCTTGAGGAAGCCGAGACCGAATTCCGGGTTCTGGTAATAGAGCTCCTCGAATTTCTCGTAGGCGAGCGACAGCACTTCGCCGTCGTCGACCGATATCAGTGTCGCGGTTCGCACGCCGTCCGGCGAGAGCAGCCCCAGTTCGCCGACCACGGCTCCGGGTTCGAGCATGATGCCGATCTCCTGCAGCTGGTAGCGGCCGCTCACCACGAGATACATGGCCTCTGCGATGTCGCCCTTGCGGAAGATCACCTGTCCCTTTTTCGTCTTGCGCCGTGTCATGAATGGCTGAAGCCATGTCATGTCGAGATCGGACCGCGCGGCGCGCTGGGTCCGCCGGATCAGTTGGCGCATCTCGTGCACCCGATACAGGTTCAGGGGCAGCACGATGCAATTGAGCACGATCGTCGGCCAGATACCGGCCAGCCCGGCATAGATCAGAAACAGCACATTGGTCACGATGCCCACGACCCTGAGCGGGATCATGGTCTTCATCCAGTATTGCACCACCGTCAGAACGATGCCTGCGGTCGCCGCAGCTTGGGCAATCAGCGGAATTTCCATATCGTGCTCCAGGCCGGCTGCCTCTGCCGGCTCCCGGCGCACTATCGCCGCTCGGCGCCCTTTCGATCAACTCCGGCGGACAACTTCCCGATCAGCGCCATTGCCGCAGCCGGCGCCCGGACCTTCCCTTCGTGGATAAAGTACAAGAAGACGTCGCGGGCCTGTTTCTTCGGCGGCGATGGTGTGTCGACGCAGGGCAGGTCTTCGGGCGCGCCGCCCTGAGCCCATTGTTTCGCGCGGGCGGCCCAGGCGTCGATGGCCTTGGGCTGGTAGCCGGTCTTGATCGAGTCCTGACCCTTTTGCAGACGTGCATAGACGAAATCCGACGTCACATCGGCGATGGCCGGATAGGTGGCGTGCTCCGAAAAGCAGACCGCGACCCCGAACCGGCGCAGCAGCTTGGCAAAGCCCGGGACCCGGAAGCTGTCGTGACGCACCTCGACCACATGGCGGAGCTTGCGGCCGTCAAACTCGGCCGGGAGCAGCTCCAGAAATCGCCCGAAATCGGCCTCGTCATATTTCTTGGTGGGTGCAAACTGCCACAGCAGCGGACCCAGCCGATCCCCCAATTCGCTGACGCCGGAATTCAGGAACCGTTTGATGGAATCGCCGGCGTCCGCGAGCACGCTCCGGTTCACCGCAAAGCGCGGGCCCTTGAGGGAGAAGACGAAACCGTCCGGAACCTCCGAGGCCCATTTGCGGTAACTCGCCGGGCTTTGCGTGCGATAGAAGGTGCCGTTGATCTCGATCGACGTCAGGTGGCTGGCGGCGTAGCGCAACTCCTGGGCGTGGGGCAGGCCCTTCGGATAGAACTCGCCCCGCCAGGGCGCAAAGGTCCAGCCGCCGATTCCGGTGTAGATCCGCCCCTGTTTGGCTGCCATTCCAGCATTCCTCGGATATTGACCCTGACCATTCTACCGCTATCGTCTGTACAAAGCGGATTGTGCGGCAGCCTGAGACGTGGCTTAAGGCAACGATACATTTTTCAATGCCGGGGGACATCCATGCGTCTGTCTATCATCGCCACATTCATCGCAGCCGTGTCGCTGTCGGTCGCTTCGACCTCAGCCGACGCCCAGAGCAGGGTCCGCGCCGGCGGGCTGTCCTGCAAATTGTCGCCCACGGTCGGCCTGATCATCGGCTCGCGCCAGCAGATCCAGTGCACGTTCACCCCCAGCACGGGTGGGCGCGTTGAATATTACAGCGGTCATATCGGGCGGCTTGGCCTCGATCTCGGTGTAACCGGGGGCGGACGGATGATCTGGGGCGTGTTCGCGCGCACCACCAAGCTTCCGCCGCGCACGCTTGCCGGCACCTATGTCGGCGCCAGCGGCGACGCCTCGCTCGGCCTTGGCGGCGGCGCGAACGTCCTGGTCGGCGGCTCCAACCGGACCATCTCGCTGCAGCCGCTGCGCTGCAGGGACAGGTCGGCGTCAATCTGGCGGTCGGGATCGCCAGCATGACGCTGCGCTGAGGCGGATCGGATTTCGTTCGGCAAGAAGGGGCCGCGCGAGCGGCTCCTTCCTTTAAGTCGGTCGATCAGGCGCCAGGCACGCTGCCGGGCGGCAGGAAGTCGACCTCATGCGCGGCCGAGACCCGCACGACTTCTTCCGGGTCGGTCATGTTGTGCAGCAGCTCGAACAATTCTTTCAGCTTGCGTGAGGGCGAGACCCAGAATAATGCGCGGGTGGGCTTGTCGGTCTTGTTGTAATAGCCGTGCGGCAGGCCCATCGGCATGCGCACCAGATCGCCCGGACCGGCCTTCACCCATTGACCGTCGAGATACAGATCGAACGTGCCTTCCAGCATGTAGATAAACTCGTCCTGGGTCGGATGGATATGCGGCGGCACGAAGGTGCCGGGCGGGTCCAGGGTCTCGAACGAAAACGAGGTCGCGCAGTTCGATTTCTCATAATAGGTGTGGCCGAGAATGTTCCACACCGCCGGCGCGGTGCTCTTTCCGGCAGGCGTGATCCCCGGCGCGAGTTTGATCTCTGACATGCTGTGATCTCCTTCAGTAAGGCTTTGAACAGCGGCGGATGATCCAAGCAAAACCGGAGGCCTCTGCCAATGCGGGCCTTCGCCTACTGGAACGCGACCTCGGCGAAGCTTCGCAGCTTGCGGGAATGCAGCCGCTCCCATTCCTGCGATCTCAGCTTTTCGATCGCACGCAAGCCGATATCGAGATGCTGACCGACCCGCTGCCGGTAGAATTCGGCGGCCATTCCGGCCAGCTTGATCTCGCCATGCAGCGGCTTGTCGGAGACGCACAGGAGCGTACCGTAGGGCACGCGAAAGCGGAATCCGTTGGCTGCGATCGCCGCGGATTCCATATCGAGACCCACCGCACGCGACAGCGACAGCCGATGGATGACGGCTGCATGATTGCCGAGCTCCCAGTTGCGGTTGTCGACGCTTGCGACCGTGCCGGTGCGCATAATGCGCTTGAGCTCGTAGCCGGACAGGCCGGTCACTTCGGCCAGCGCCTGTTCGAGCGCGACCTGGATCTCGGCCAGCGCCGGGACCGGTACCCACAGCGGCAATTCCTCGTCGAGCACATGATCCTCGCGCACATAGCCATGGGCGAGCACGTAGTCGCCGAGCTTCTGTGAGTTGCGAAGGCCCGCGCAATGCCCGAGCATCAGCCATGCATGTGGGCGCAGCACTGCGACATGATCGGTGATGTTGCGCGCGTTCGACGGCCCAGTGCCGATGTTGATCATGGTGATGCCGCGGCTCCTGGGCGCCACCAGATGATAAGCCGGCATCTGCGGCAGGCGCGCGAGCGGCGCGACAGACTGCGCCAGGCCACCCCTGCGGGTGACGAGGTTGCCGGGCTCGACAAACGCCCCATAGACCGGATCGCCAGCGGCGACGCGTTCGCGGCACATCCGCACGAAGGCGTCGACGTAAAACTGGTAGTTGGTGAAGATCACGAAGTTCTGGAAATGCTCGGGATCGGTGCCGGTGTAATGCAGAAGCCGGTGCAGCGAGTAATCGACCCGCGCGGCGCGAAACATCGCAAGCGGGGCAGGGGCGCCGTGCGGCAGATGTAGCGTGCCGTCGGCGATCGAGTCGTCCATGGTCGCGAGGTCGGGCGTATCGAAGCGGTCGCGCAGCGGCAGCTCCGTCG
The DNA here is from genome assembly GCF_059499825.1 of Pseudorhodoplanes sp. Taxonomy (NCBI): domain Bacteria; kingdom Pseudomonadati; phylum Pseudomonadota; class Alphaproteobacteria; order Hyphomicrobiales; genus Pseudorhodoplanes; species Pseudorhodoplanes sp. The sequence goes on along the minus strand of NZ_JCABZI010000002.1, from coordinate 93,344 downwards.
CCTGACCGCCGGACGCGCGGCTCGCGGCAATGCCGATGTCCGACGCATAGGCAAAATGGACCGGGATCGGCTCGTGCGACTCGCCGATTTCGACGGGCACCCGATGATTGGCGAGCAGCAGTTCGATCTGCTCGGTGAAATAATCGCGGAACAGGTCGGGACGGGTGACGCTGGTTTCGTGCGTGCCCGGCCCGGACACGAATCCGTAGGAGAGGCGAGAATCCACGCGGCCATAAGTGTCGGTGGTGATCCGCACGAACGGATAGGTCGCGCGCACCCTTGCATCGAGTCGTGCGCCGGCGGCAAAGGCCTCGAAATGCTCGCGCAGGAATTGGGTGTTGCGCCGGTAGATATGGTCGAGCCGCTCGACCGCTGCCCTCGCATCTGTGAAGCGTTCGGCCGGGATGTGGTGCGGGGTGAGGAGGGTCAGGCCGTCTTGCATGAGACGGAGAGTGTACCGGCTTCGTGCGAAGTCAAGTCACGCTGCCGCCGCGACCCGGCCGGAAAAGCAAAAGGGGCCGCTTGCGCGGCCCCTTCGCATTTTTTCTCGACTAAGGCGTCTGGACTTAGAAGTCCATTCCGCCCATGCCGCCCATGCCGCCGCCACCCGGCATGCCGCCGGCGCCGCCCGCGTTCTTCTTGGGCAGTTCCGCAACCATGGCTTCGGTGGTGATCAGCAGGCCCGCAACCGAGGCTGCATTCTGGATCGCGGCACGCACGACCTTGGTCGGATCGATGATGCCCTTCGACAGCATGTTGCCGTATTCGGCGCTCTGCGCGTCGAAGCCGAAGGAATACTGGTCCTTCTCCAGGATCTTGCCGACGATCACCGAGCCGTCTTCGCCGGCATTGGTGGCGATCTGACGGGCCGGAGACTGAAGCGCCTTGCGCACGATCTCGACGCCGGTCTTCTGGTCGTCGTTCTGGGTGCGGATCTTCTTCAGGGCTTCGCTGGCACGGAGCAGGGCGACGCCGCCGCCCGGCAGGATGCCTTCCTCGACCGCGGCGCGGGTGGCATGCATCGCATCGTCGACGCGATCCTTGCGCTCCTTCACCTCGACCTCGGTCGCGCCGCCGACGCGGATCACCGCGACGCCGCCCGCGAGCTTGGCCAGACGCTCCTGCAGCTTCTCACGGTCGTAGTCCGAGGTGGTCTCCTCGATCTGCGCCTTAATCTGCGACACGCGCGCCTCGATGTCGGCCTTCTTGCCGGCGCCGTTGACGATCGTGGTGTTTTCCTTCTCGATCAGCACCTTCTTGGCGCGGCCGAGCATGTTGAGCGTGACGTTTTCGAGCTTGATGCCGAGGTCTTCCGAGATCGCCTGGCCGCCGGTCAGGATCGCGATGTCCTGCAGCATGGCCTTGCGGCGATCGCCGAAGCCCGGAGCCTTCACCGCCGCAACCTTCAGGCCGCCGCGCAGCTTGTTGACCACGAGGGTCGCGAGCGCTTCGCCTTCGACTTCTTCGGCAATGATGACGAGGGGCTTGGAAGTCTGAACCACGGCTTCGAGCAGCGGCAGCAATTCCTGCAGGCCCGACAGCTTCTTCTCGTAGACGAGGATATACGCATCGTCGAATTCGGTGCGCATCTTGTCGGCGTTGGTGATGAAGTAGGGGGAGATGTAGCCGCGGTCGAACTGCATGCCCTCGACGATGTCGAGTTCGGTTTCAAGCGACTTGGCTTCCTCGACGGTGATCACGCCTTCGTTGCCGACCTTCGCCATGGCCTTCGCCAGGAAATCGCCGATTTCCTTGTCGCCGTTGGCGGAGATGGTGCCGACCTGGGCGATTTCGTCGTTCGAGGTGACCTTCTTGGAATTCGACTTCAGGTGCTCGACAACGGCTTCGACCGCCAGATCGATACCGCGCTTCAGATCCATCGGGTTCATGCCGGCGGCGACCGACTTGGCGCCTTCCTTCACGATGGCCTGGGCGAGAACGGTGGCGGTGGTGGTGCCGTCACCGGCGAAGTCGGACGACTTCGAGGCGACTTCGCGCACCATCTGGGCGCCCATGTTCTCGAACTTGTCGTCGAGTTCGATTTCCTTGGCGACCGTCACACCGTCCTTGGTGATGCGCGGAGCGCCGAAAGACTTGTCGAGCACGACGTTGCGGCCCTTGGGGCCGAGGGTGACCTTCACCGCATTGGCGAGAACGTCAACGCCGCGCAGCATCTTGTCGCGCGCGTCGACGGAAAATTTTACTTCCTTCGCAGCCATTGTCCTATGTCCTCAATTCGTTCTTGTTGATTTCAGGCGGCTAGATGTCAGGCGGCCTTCTTGCGCGCGACGGTCTCTTCCATCACGCCCATGATGTCGCTCTCTTTCATGATCAGGTATTCGGTGCCGTCGATCTTGACCTCGGTGCCGGACCACTTGCCGAACAGAACCGTGTCGCCGACCTTCACGTCGATCGGAATGAGCTTGCCGGCCTCGTCGCGGCCGCCGGGGCCCACGGAGATGACCTCGCCGGTCTGGGGTTTTTCCTTGGCGGTGTCCGGAATGATGATGCCGCCGGCAGTTCTGTCTTCGGACTCGATGCGCTTGACGACGACGCGGTCGTGAAGCGGGCGGAACTTCATGGGTATCCTCCTTCAGCTCGATAAAACGAAAATTTTGAGACGGAATCCCGGGTTGGAACCCGGTTGCCGGCGATCTAGGGCCGGCTGGTCCGTGCGCAAGGGGTTTGACCCAAAAAATTGGCACTCGTCAAGGGGGACTGCTAGCACGCGTTGGCGGTCCGCTCCCACGCTCGGAAACAATTATCAGCAGCCCTTGGGCTATGCTGCTAACGCCTTGATTTTAGGAACGAATATCAATTTTTAGGCTTGTCAGAAACGATCGGGGATTGAAATCTTGCGGTCTCAAGGTTCGTGGGAATCGCTTTCCTAGAGGACTGACATGCCATCGGAAGACTTTAGAAAACAGGTGAATGGATACGGTCTGACCACCGCGGAAATCCTTTATCGGCGGCCCGACCACCCTTGGCTGCTGCAAACCTATGTCTGGCAGAACTATGATCTCTGCCCGGACTTTCCGGAGTTGAACCAGTTCTTGCGGTTCTGGGAAAAGTCGATCGAGGGGGTGCTGCATACCGTTACGGTCGCGCATTCGCGCCTGATCCGGCCGTCGGAGATCAAGGCGGTGGACGGGGTGTTCCGGCTGCACTAGCGGCTTGCGCTTAACTGTCCGGCGGACGTCGGTCGGTTATTCCGGCCGGCCGGCGAACGGCGCACAGATGGCTACAGCGCACATATGGCTGATGTGCGCCCGGCGCGCATAGTCAGCGCCCGGCATTTGCAATAGCGTCTGCGGCCCTTCGAAAGCCGCATCCTCCAGTATGTCCCATCTGTCATCCCGCCTTGCGCTCATGAGCGGGAATTTCATCACCGGGCTGTCCGTTCTGGCACCGGCCGGCATGCTGACCGAACTGTCGGCCGAACTCGGCGTGACCGTGCGCGATATCGGCCTGCTCGTGACCTATGGGGCCGTGGTCGTGTGCTTCGGCTCGCCGATCGTGTCTTGGCTGACCACGCGGGTTGGCCGCCGGCTGCTGCTGAGCGGCACCCTCGCGGTCATTGCCGCCGGCCATCTGTTGTCCGCCATGGCCGACAGTTACGCAGCCATTCTGGCTCTGCGGCTGGCGATGCTGACTTTCGGGGCGATCTATACTCCCCAGGCAGCCAGCACGATGGCTCTGATTGCCCCGGAAAAGGAACGGGCTGCGGCGCTTGCTTACGTGTTTCTCGGCTGGTCGCTGGCCATTGCCATCGGTTTGCCGCTGATCACCCTGTTCGCGACGCAATTCGGCTGGCGCGAGACTTTTCTTGCAATCGGCATTCTTGCGGTGATGGGTGCTCTCCTGAACGCAGCAGCGCTGCCCGGCGGATTGCAGGGCCATCGCTTGTCGCTGAGCAGTTTTGCAGACATTGCCCGCAACCGCACGCTGCTGCTGATCCTGCTGATCACGCTGCTCCAGATGTCGGGGCAATTCTCGATCACGATCTATATGGCGGCACTGGTCCAGAAAGTTGCGGACGCAGGTCCGGCCGCGGCGGGGCTGTTGTTCTCGCTGCTTGGCATAGCCGGTTTGATCGGCAACCTCGCCGCAACCCGAATGGTGCAATTCGCCGGTGTCCCGCGTACGCTCGGATTTTTCATCCTGGTCATGATGTCCGGGGCGCTGGTCTTTGCGCTCGGGACCGGGATCCTGGCGCTCATGGCTGCGGGTGTTTTCATTTTGGGTCTTGGTATCACCGCCGGAAATTCGATGCAGCAGGCGCGGCTCGTCACGGCGGCGCCGGTTCTGGCAAGCGCCACCGTCGCGCTCAATACATCGTTCCTGTATGTCGGGCAGGCAATCGGCTCAGGCGCGGCGGGCATTCTGTTCCAGCACGAATTGTACCGGACCATCGGATTCTTATCCGTCGCGTGCTTCGGGACGGCATTTCTGGTGTTTGTATTGTCCGAGCGCCGACGTGTCAGTGCAAGTGCCGTTCGTTAATGTCGGATTGACCATGTCATCGCCACACGTATTGCGGCGTAGGAAAAGAGCGCGATGGCGCGACTTCTCGCTGTTCCAATTCACAGTCTGTTAGCGCCACTCTCGTTAGTTGTGGTCAGAAGGACGCGCCTATGACCGCACTTGCTACGACCCATACCGAGATTTCGCCCACCCACAATTTGCTCGCTCTCGCGGCGGAGAGATCGTCGGAGAAGCGGCTCGAATTGCTCAGGCGCATCTCCGATACGTTTTCCGTTCAGAACGAGAGCTCAACGGTCCAGTACCTGCTTGGAGAAATTGTTTCCAAGCTGCTCGAAAACTTCGAGCGGGGCGATCGCGCGAGCGCGGCATCGATCCTGTCGCGTATGCCAAGTCTCCCGGAAGAAACGGCGAACGCTCTCGCTTACGACGCCGACTTCGCGGTCGCGCAGCCAATCATCCGCGACTACCGCGGGCTGCGTGACAAGGTGCTGGTCGACCTCGCGTCCACGGGAAGCCAGGCGCATCTCGAGGCCATCGCCGGCCGTCACACGCTCGCGCCGGACATTACCGACATCCTCACTGAACGCGGCAACGACGAAACTATCCGGACGCTTGCAGCCAACCAGGGCGCGCGCTTCTCGCGTCTCGGCATGCGCAAGATGATCCACAAGTCCGAGCACGACGCAATGCTGCGGGAGTTGCTGGTCAATCGTTCGGATCTGTCGCTGGAAGCGGTGGGCCAATTGCTCCCGATCGTGTCGCAGATACTTGCATCAAAGCTGCGCAGCTCGGATCTGACTTTCAGTCCGGCGGTCGTGCAGGAGCAGGTCACCAATTGGGTGTCCTATCGCAAGAAACATATCGGTCAGGTTCACCGCTACATCCAGCAGATCCGCGCCGGCTCCGAAAAGCTCGACAATGCCCTGATGGTGCTGGTCATGGAGCGGCGCCTGCTCGACGTTGCAACGGTGATCGCCAGTTCTCTCGATCTCGATCATGACTACGGGTTCAATCTCGTGACCCAGGGCAGGACCGATAACGTCATGGTGCTGCTGCGGGCGCTGAATGTGGCTTCGACCGCCGCTTTGGGCGTGCTGAGACTGCGCAGCGACAAACTCGGCCAGCAACTCTGCGGCCCGCCCGTGGACGAGGCGACTTACGAAAGCGTCGATGTTGCCGGCGCCCAGCGCGTGATCCGCTTCCTCAAGGTGCGGCGCCTCGCGATGGCGCAGGAACAGGCCGCGCAAGCCTCCTAGTGGAGGGTGCCGACGATTGCGCCGATGGTGCAGGTCGCAAGCGTGCCGGAGACAATGGTCTTCGGGCCGAGCGCGACGATTTCGTCGCGCCGCTCCGGCGCCATCACGCTCAGGCCCGCGATCATGATCCCGAGCGAGCCGAAATTGGCGAAGCCGCAAAGCGCATAGACCAGGATGAGGCGGGAGCGCTCGCTCAGCGCCTCGGGTCCGAGCTTGGACAATTCGACATAGGCGATGAACTCGTTGAGGACCGTCTTGATCCCCATCAGTTCGCCGCCGCGCAGCGCTTCGTTCCAGGGCAGCCCCATCAGCCAGCAGACCGGAGCCATCACCAGGCCAAGCATGCGCTGCAGGGTGATGTTCGCTCCGCCTATTTCGGGCAACACCGACAGAATCGCGTTAGCGAGATGCACCAGCGCGACCAGCACTGTCAGCATCGCGATGATATTGAGCAGGAGCGTCAGGCCTTGACCGGTGCCGATCGCGATCGCATCCATCGTCGAGGTCGCGACCGGCGGCGGATCGGCATAGTCCCCGACGGTGGATTCGTCCCGTTCTTCCGGCACCATCAATTCGCTGATCAGGATCGCGGCCGGCGCGCCGAGCACTGAGGCAATCAGCAGGTGCCCGGCGATCTCGGGAATGATCGGCCGCAGGATCGTGGCATAGACCACGAGCACGGTGCCAGCGATCCCGGCCATGCCGCCGGTCATGACGATGAACAATTCAGCCCGCGACAGCTTGTCGAGATAGGGCCGGATGAACAGTGGCGCTTCCACCATGCCGACAAAAATATTGGCGGCGGTCGACAGGCCGACCGCGCCGCCGACGCCCAGCGTGCGCTCCAGCGCCCACGAAAAGCCGCGCACGATCGGCGGCAGGATGCGCCAGTAGAACAGCAGCGTGGTCAGCACGCTCATCACCAGAACCAGCGGCAGCGCCTGGAAAGCGAGGATGAATTCGCTGCCGGGAAATTTTGGATCGAACGGCAGAGGACCGCCGCCGAGATAGCCGAACACGAAGCTGGTGCCTGCACGGGTTGCGGCGGCGATGGCGTCGACCGCGCTATTGGCGGCGGCGAAGCCGACGCGCAACGCCGGGATTTTGAAAAGCAGGACAGCAAGAATGACGGTGAGGGCCATCGCCGCAAACACCCGCCGCCACGATACCGCACGATGATTCTCGCTCATGGCAAAGGCCATCGCCGGAATGACGATGGCGCCAAGAAGCGATTGCAAGACAAGCATGTCAGTCCGCCCCGCCGCGTCGCGATTGTCGCGGCTATGAGCCATGCGTTCAAGCGCTCTTCTCAATGAAGACCTTCAATGCTCAACTCAAGAAAAAATCGGGGAGGAGATTGCAATGCGTTTGAACGCTTTCGCTGCTATGATCGGCGCTCTGGCGATGGCCGCCACCAGTGCTTCCGCGCAGGATAGTTATTCGTCGCGGCCGGTGACGCTGTCGCACGGGTTCGGGGCGGGCGGCAATTCCGATACTGTCGCGCGCATCATCGCGCCGGCTCTGGCCGAGCGCCTGGGCCAGCAAGTGATCGTGGAGCCGCGGGTCGGCGCCGGCGGCAATCTCGCAACCGATCGGGTCGTCAAGGCCGACCCCGATGGCTACAACCTGATCGTGCTCACCGGCGGGCATGCGGTGGGCGGCGCCCTGTACAAGGCCCTGCCGTTCGATCCGGTCGATGATCTTCAGATGTTGTCGACGCTGATCTATTTTCCGTTCGTGATTTCGGTCCGCAAGGATCACAGATTCCAGTCGCTCGCCGACCTGGTCGCGGAGGCCAAGGCCAAACCCAAGACCGTTACGTTCTCCTCGGTTGGTGTCGGTTCGACCCAGCACCTGGCCGGGGAGTTGCTCGCCTCGCTTGCCGGCATAGAGCTCGTCCATGTCCCGTACCGGGGCGGTCAGGCACCAGTGACGGACCTCCTTGGCGGCCGCATCGATGTGATGATCGACACCCTCACGGTCACCCGGCCGCAGCTCGATGCCGGTACAATTCGCGGGCTGGCGGTGACCAGCCTGTCGCCGTGGCCAAGCCTTCCCGGCATTCCGGCGGCCGCGGACACAGTCAAAGACTACGACGTGCGTTCGTGGATGGGCGTCGCCACCACCAAGGGCGTGCCGGAGTCACAGGTGAAGCGATTGAATGCGGACATCCTTTATGCGCTTCAGCAGCCGCAGGTCCGCGACAAGCTCGAGGCGATCGGCAACGAAGTTCGCGGGTCGACGCCCGAGGAAATGCGCGCCTGGGTGGCGGGAGAGGTCGCCAAATGGCGAAAAGTCATTGATGAAGCGCAGGTCGAGCGGCGATAGGCGGGCGGGTGAGCAACAATCCCTCGCGTGCCGCCCAGGCTCGAAACTCCAGTGCGAGCTGTTGGGCTTCGTCGGGGCTTTGGGCGTCCTCAAGACGCCTGACCAGGACGGATGCGGCGAGGCTGCAGTGGTTCATTGCGTGACGGCGAACGATTTCTGCCGCCTCCAGGGACGACTCAACCGCGTGTCCATCGCGCAATCGGACGGCGGGGCGTATGGCGAATGCTGACATCGCTTCGCTCCATGCTGGATACGGGACGAACGCAGGCGGAGCCGGCTGGTTCCGCCAGTGCACGGCCGCGACCGTCAAGCGCGCGTGATCAAGTCTGGAGCTGCGACGGTCGGGATGAAATCCCGTCGCGGGGCGGCTGGATCGGGCGTCGGCCACCCCGTCTCGGTCCGGTTGCGCCCGCTCTGCTTTGCCCGATAGAGCGCAGCGTCGGCGGCAGCGTATAGCGCGTCAAAATCGTAACCGGCCTGTATGCTGGAGGCGAGACCGACGCTCACGGTCGCGGCAACGGGCTGGCCGTGAACGCTGCCGGCCGCGCTCGCGAAATTGCTCCGCACCCGCTCAGCTACCGTGATTGCGGTTTCGGTGTTGACGCCCGGCAGTAAGGCCAGGAATTCCTCTCCGCCGATGCGGCCGAGCAGGTCGAGCGGACGCAACGACTGCATCGCCGAGTGCGTGAACAGGGCCAGCACCGCGTCTCCGGTGCGATGTCCGAACCGGTCATTGATGGACTTGAAGCGGTCGAGGTCGAACAGGAGAAGGGTAAGGGCTTCGTTCTGCTTCTGGGAACGCGCCAGCAGCCGTCCGGCCCGCTCAGTGAAGCCACGTCGGTTCGGAATGCCGGTCAGAGGATCGATGGTCGCGACATAGCGCTGTTGCGACTCGGCGCGCTCCTTGGTGAGCGCCATCAACAGGAACACCAGTGCAAACGAATAGAGCAGCGGTGCAAAGATAAACAGTGACGATGTCTGGGCGCCGAAGGAGGGCGTCTCCAGCGGGAAGGGCATCGTCATGAGGTACGGTGCGCGAACGGGAAAAAGCACTACGTGAATTGCCGCGATCCCGATGACCGGCCAGCGAGACAGCAGGCGTTCGTGCCGGCCGCGCCACAGCTCCGAGATGAAAGCAAAGCTGTAGCTGGCGACCAGAACGGAGGCGAGGGCGATGCGCGCGGCCGTCGCGTGCATGAACGCGTCGAATTGGCATGCTGCGAGCCAGATCAGGGAGCCGGCCACGAGCGAGAGCGGCACCGGGCGGCGTCCTTCGAACACGCGCGCGCCGGTCCATAACAGCCCATAACCCAGCATCATCAGGGCATTTGCGGCCTGAATCGACCAGGCGTCGGACACGATGCCGCGCAGCCCGAACAGCGCGGTCGCCGGGGCAATGACAAGAAACGCCGTACCCCACCAGGCGAGTGCCGGGGTGTTACGAGCCTGCATCCAGGCAAAAAGCAGGAGCAGACCGCTAAGCCCCATGCTGAAGGTGGTCACGGCGAACAGCGTGGCGATGTCGAGTATCACACGCGCTCAATAGCAAGATTCCCGTTCGGAAATCCATCCGGTGTTCCAATCGGAGGGGCGCACATCTTTTGGGCGACCCGCTCACCAGATGACCGTACGGGACCCGGTGGCGGCGTCAGCCGCGGCCTTCGAAGGGCATCTTCGTGGCCTTCACCGTCATGAACAGGACGTTCGATTCCAGCGACAGGCTTGCCATGTAACTGATGGCCTTGCCGACATCCTCGACCGCCATGCGGTCTTCGGCGCGCGTGGAGCCATCCGGCTGCAACATGCCCTGGGTCATCCGTTCCGTCAGCGCCGACACAGCGTTGCCGATGTCGATCTGGCCACAGGCAATGTCATAGGCGCGGCCGTCCAGTGCGGTGGATTTGGTCAGGCCGGTCACCGCGTGCTTGGTCGCGGTATAGGCCACCGTCAGCGGGCGCGGCGTATGCGCCGAAATCGAGCCATTGTTGATGATGCGGCCGCCGCGCGGCGTCTGGTCTTTCATGATCTTGAAGGCCTCCTGCGTGCACAGGAACGGCCCGGTAATGTTGGTGGCGACCACCGACATCCATTTGTCCAGCGACAGGTCTTCCAGCGGCACCGGAGGCGCGCCGATACCGGCATTGTTAAAGAGGAGGTCGAGCCGGCCGAAGGTCTCCTTCACTTTTGCGAACAGCGCCCTGATCTGGGCCGGGTCGGACACGTCGGTCGGCACCACAAGTGTCTTGCGACCCAGCGCCTGGCCTTCTTTCGCCACTTCCTCGAGCGGCTCCTTGCGGCGGCCGGCCAGAACCATGTCGAAGCCGTCCTTCATCAGGGCGATGGCGCTGGCGCGCCCGATCCCTGAACCCGCTCCCGTCACCAGCGCAACCTTGGCCGCCATCCCGTCACTCCTGCTTCTGATCCGGCTCATGTCCTTCTGGATATGAGCGAAAGGGCGGCCATCCTACGGATTGGCCGCGCCTCTGCAATGGCTGTGGCGGTATGATGGACGCGCGTCAGCTGGCGAGCGCGGCGGCGGCATCCCGCGCGATGCTGCGGTGGCTCGCCGGCATGGCGAGCCGAGTCGAGATCAGGTTGGGCGAGCCGGGCCGGCCGAACCGGTATCCCTGCATGGAATGCACACCGGCGGCGCGCAGGAACAATTGCTGTTCGGCAGTCTCGACGCCTTCCGCCGTCACCTTCATGCCGAGACCGCGGCCAAGGCCGACAATGGCATGAACGATGGCGGCGGCGTCCGGCGAGCGCTCCAGCGAGCGGACGAAGCTCTTGTCGATTTTCAGCTTGTCGAACGGGAAGCGCCGCAGATAGGCGAGCGACGAATAGCCGGTGCCGAAGTCATCGAGGGCGAGGCGAAGTCCCAAAGCCTTGAGCCGGTGCATCGCCACCTCGGCACTCTCGACATTGCCGAGGAGCGTGCTCTCGGTCAGTTCGAGCTCGAGGCAGGCCGGATCGAATTCGGTTTCCGCCAGGATGCGCTCGACCGTGTCTACAAAGTCAGGCCGGCGGAATTGCAGCGCGGACACGTTCACCGACACAATAAGACCCGGCCACGACTTTCCTTCCATACAGGCCCGGCGCAACACCCACTCGCCGAGTTCGATGATGAGCCCGGAATGCTCGGCGATCGGGATGAAGCGGGCCGGCTCGATATCGCCGCGCGTCGGATGCGACCAGCGCGACAACGCTTCAACGGCGAGCATGGTGTCGCCGCTGCCGTTGACGATAGGCTGATAGACAATGCGCAGCTGATCGGAATTGATCGCATCGCGCAGATCGCTTTCGAGCTGCTTGCGTTCCGAAAGGTCGGCATCCATCGCCGCATCATAGATGCAGGCACGGTTGCGGCCTTCGTTTTTAGCGCGGTAGAGCGCCATGTCGGCATAGCGCATGACGTCGGCGGCGACGAGCCCGGACCGGCGGTCGATCGTCGCAATGCCGATACTCGCACCGATCAGGATGTTGTGCCCGCCGATTGTATAGGGAGCACAGATGGCGGAAATGATCCGCTCCGCCGTGCGATGCAGGGCGGTGACCTCGGCGCCGCCGGTGATGATCACCGCGAATTCGTCGCCGCCGAGCCTGCTGACCAGATCCTCGGGGCGCAGCAATCCGGACAGGCGTGACGTGACCTCGCGGATCAGCTCATCGCCGACAGGATGGCCGAGCGTGTCGTTCACATCCTTGAAGTGATCCAGGTCAATGTAGAAAACCGCAGCCGACGGTGCGCCGTTCTGTACCGCGACGAGCACTTGTTCCAGACGCTCGCCGAAAAAATTCCGGTTCGGCAAGCCGCAAAGCGGATCGTGCAGGGCCAGATAGCGCAGGCGTTGCTCGCCCTGCGCGATCGTCGCTGCCGTCCTGCGCATGTAACCGTGGATGAGCGCGGCCAGAATTGCGAAGCCCGCAAAGGCGACCGTGATAAACGGAATTACACTGGTTACGATCTCGGAGCCCGGGCGCTTCGGCAGCCAGGTCAGGCTCATTACGGTGTGGCCGTCATAGTCCTTGAGGTCTTGGCTGTGTTCATTGGCGGGGGCGAGCTCCTTTTCGGTAACGCGCAACCCGTTGAGTTGCAGACGTCCCCCGATTTCCGCGAGCAGGCCTTCGTCTACGAACTTGACGGCGATCACGAGCGGCATGGTCTCCCGCGCGGCTTCGCCTGCGATCTGCTCGGTCGGTGCGATCAGGGAGGCGGCGATCGCCGCCGGGCGGCCGAGAAAGCGCTGGATCAGCGTGACGCGGGTCGGTTTTCCGACGTCGGTGCTGCGTCGCGGCTCGGAGATGCGGATCGCGCCCTTCGGTTCGTCTCCGGTGCGGCCGCGAAGATAGTCGATGGTCGGCGCGAGCTCCGGAACGATCGAATTGAACCAGCGCGGTTCGACACTGTTGCGGCCGAGCATGGCATAGGTCAGCTGGTCGGACCCGTCGGCCACGAAGACGAAATCGTGGTCGAAATAGTGCTTCAGCCAAAGCCCGACACGGTTATGCACCCACTCGCGATCGAACCGGTCGCGGATGCGGGAAGCCGCTTCCTCGTTGGCGCTGACGCTTTCCAGTTCGCGCAGGAGTTGCTCGCCGTGATTGGCGATGGCGCGCGACAGCAGCCGCTTCTCATGATCGAGCGAGACTTCGTCGGCGCGGCGCGCAGACGTGACGACGGCGACGACAACGCAAAGGATGGCAATCGCGACGATCACGCTGATCGGAATAACGATGCTCAACCGGGCGCGGTCCCAGTTTCCTTGCGCGCCTTTGTCAGCGAAACGCGCATTGGTTTCGGCCACCGCGATTACCCCTAAGTGCCGGATTACGATGCGGAAAACCTAGGAGACAAAGCTTGCGATTAACTTGCGCGCATCGCTCCAAGTGCAGCCGGAGCGGAACACCGGCGCCTTTCCGGGCGGGTGGTTAACCAGAGGTGCATCGCCCGTAGGAAATCGTGGGCTTTCGGAACTTGTCATCCCGCGCTTGATGGGATATCGCCCAACTTTACAACTCAGACGAAGCAAAATCTTTAGATTGGGCGAATAAGAAGCGATGACGACGAGAACGAAGCCTCCTTTCCGCGCCGACCATGTCGGGAGTTTCCTGCGTCGGGCGCGGCTCAAGGCTGCCCGTGTCCAGTTCGGCGCCGGCGACATCACGGCCGAACAACTCCGGACGGTGGAAGACGAGGAGATCGAAGCGCTTGTTCGTCACCAGGAAAGTTGCGGGCTGAAACTCGCCACGGACGGCGAATTTCGACGCGCGTGGTGGCATTTCGATTTTCTGGGTTTGCTGGATGGAGTCAACGTGGTCGAGGCCGATCAGGGCATCCAGTTTGCCGGCGTTCAGACCAAGCCGCTGACGCTGAAGGTGACGGGCAAAGTCGATTTTCCCGCCAATCATCCTTTTCTCGACCACTTCCGCTTTCTGAAGGCGACGACGAAAGTCATGCCGAAGATGACGATCCCGGCGCCGACGGTGCTGCATTTCCGGGGCGGACGCCGGGCGATCAGCAACACGGTCTATCCCGAGATGGAGCAGTTTTTCGCCGATGCCGGTGCGGGTTATGCGAAAGCGGTACGCGCGTTCTACGACGCCGGCTGCCGCTATCTGCAGTTCGACGATACAGCCTTCGCTTATCTCTGTTCGCCGGTCGAGATCGAAAAAGCCAGGCAGCGCGGCGACGATACCGATGGCCTCCAGAACAAATATGCGGAGATGATCAATATCGCGCTGGCGGCGAAGCCCGCCGACATGACCATCACCACCCATATCTGCCGCGGTAATTTCCGCTCGACCTGGGTCTCCGAGGGCGGCTACGAGCCGGTCGCCGAGACGCTGCTCGGCCGATGCAATTACGACGGCTATTTCCTCGAATATGACAGCGAGCGCGCCGGCGGGTTCGAGCCGCTGCGGTTTCTGCCCAAAGGCGACAAGCAGGTGGTGCTCGGCCTGATCACCTCGAAAAGCGGTACGATCGAGCGCCGGGACGACATCAAGCGGCGCATCGAGGAAGCGGCGAAATTCGCGCCGATTGAGCAGTTCTGCCTGTCGCCGCAATGCGGCTTCGCCTCGACCGAAGAAGGCAACGAACTGACCGAAGACGCGCAATGGGCGAAGATGCGCGAAGTCGTCGCGATCAGCGAAGAGGTCTGGGGACGCTGACGCCGGTATCGCGCCGCCCTATGCCGTCCCGGCATAGGGCGGGCGCGGGATGGCGTTGTGGGCCGCGCGCAGCGCTGCCGACCAGCGCTCGCGCAAGTCGTGGAAATAGGGTTCGCCCGGCTCGATGCGGTACGACAATTCCGCATCGCAGACATCGCGCCGCGCCACCAGAATGTCGATCGGCATGCCGACGCCGAGATTGGAGCGCATCGTCGAATCCATCGAGATCAGCCCGATCTTCAGCGCATCATAGAGGTCGACACCGTAGGTGATGGCGCGGTCGAGCACCGGCTTGCCGTATTTGTGTTCGCCGATCTGCAGATACGGTGTGTCGGTGGTGCATTCGATGAAATTACCGGCGGAATAGATCATGAACAGGCGCATGCGCTCGCCCTTGATCTGACCGCCGAACAGAAACGACACGTCGAATTTCACATCCGCTGCGGCGAGGGCGGGGCTTTCGGTGTCGGAAATCGAGCGCACCACGCGGCCAATGCGCTGCGCCGCCTGGAACATCGTCGGCGCATTCATCAGCGTTTCGACCTCGCCGGTATCCGGATTCTCCACTCCCTCGATCATGGTGGAAACGACCGACTGGCTCATCGACAGGTTACCGGAGGAAGCGATCGCCATGATCCGTTCACCCGGCTGCTTGAACACATGCAGCTTGCGGAAGGTCGACACATTGTCGAGCCCCGCATTGGTGCGCGTGTCCGCGATCATGACAAGCCCTTCGCGAACCAGAATTCCGCAGCAATAGGTCATCGTGTCAGCATTCCATCCTTGCGGCCGCGATCGGCCCGGCGGCGGCATTATCCTTATTCCGCCGCACAGCAAAAGCCCAATGTCGGACATTTGCCTCGATCACCGGCCGATTTGCCGCACGCGGGTAGGCGGACCTATTCCTGACTTTGGTCCGGCCCCTGCTGGATGCGAATCCGCACATCCAGACCTTCGCCATCGCCGCCGATCCGCGATCCGCGGACCGGTGCCGCGCTCAGATAATCAAGCCCGACGGCGACCCGCAGATATGCATCGGTCGGGCACATGCCGTTGGTGGCGTCGAAGCCGACCCAGCCGAGCCCATCCACATAGGCCTCCGCCCAGGCATGCGCGGCCTGCTGCTCGTTCATGCCGTCGGAGCGGTGAAAATAGCCCGACACATAACGCGCCGGAATGCCGAGACTGCGGGCAGCCGCGATGAAGATATGGCTGATGTCCTGACAGACGCCGCGCTTCAACGCGAAGGCCTCCGCCGCGGTGGTGTGAGCGTGGGTTGGATCGGTGTCGAAGGCGATCGTTTGCGGCAGCGTGTCGAGCAACGCATGCAGCTTCGGCAGCGGGTCCTGCGCGCCGTTGCCGGCGACCTCGCGGGCATAGGCGCAGATATCCTCGTTGGCTTGCGTCAGAGGTGTTTCCCGCAGGAACAGCGATGGTGGAAACGGCTCGACCGTGCCCTTCACGACGCCGTTCGCATCCTCGATTTCGGCCTCTCCCTCGACATGCACCATCAGATGGTCGAGCGGACCCTCGGCGGTCAGCGTGTGCGTTCTATTGCCGAAGGCATCGACATGGCAGGTGAGGGGGCAATCGGCCGACACGTCGATGCGCCAATTCATGATGTACTGGCTGTCGGTGTTGCGCGGGGTCAGACGCAGCGTCTGGATCACCCCGGTCACCGGCCAGGAATAGCGGTAGATGGTATCGTGCCAAATTCGGATGCGCATGGGTGGGGCGGATGCTGGCGTCTGCCCGCCGCAAAGGCAAGAGCCTTGGGGACGTTAAGCCTGGACCGCGGCGACTGGGTGACTGCGCCAGTGCCGCAGCTCGGGGGCTTAGCAAACGGGCCCTGAACCGGTACGCGCTCCGGAGCCCGTCGAGGGGACATTTTGTTGGCGTGGCTCAGAGCGCGGCGATGACTTGGATCTCGACCATCAACCCCGGATCGGCGAGATGGACGACTTCCACCATCGTGCTGGTCGGCAGGTTCTCCTTGAAGAACTCTTCGCGCGCAGCAACGATTTGCCTGAACTCGCGCATGTCGGTCGTATAGACCGTGGTCCAGACAATATCGGACAATGTCGCCCCGGCCGCCGTAAGGCTTTTCTCGATGTTCCGGATGCACTGGCGCGTTTGCTCCAGCATGCTTCCGGTACCGACCTGCTGGCCGTCGTCGTCGCGCGAGACCTGGCCGGAGATAAAGACCAGCGACTTTGGATGGTCGACGCGTACGAAATGGTTGTAAACCGTCGCCCGGACATTTTTCATGCCGGGCGGATTGCCTCGCTTTATGGGCATCGTTGTCTCCCGATTTATTGCCGCGATGGGCCTTCGATCAGTCGGAACTGATATTGGAGGCCTTGATAATATCTGCCCATCGCTTGTGGTCTGCGGCAATCAGCGCGGCGAATTCGGCCGGTGTATTGCCGGAGGGCTCGTAGCCATTGTTCACCAGCCATTCGCGCGTCGCGGGCTCGGCGATGATCTTCCTCACCTCGCTCGAGATGCGCTCGACGACGGGCTCGGGCGTCCCGGCGGGGAAGAACAAGCCTTGCCAGTTCAGGGCTTCGTAATTCGGCAGCCCCAGAGCTTCCGACACCGTCGGAATATCCGGCAAAGCCGGCGAGCGCTGCTTTCCGGTGACGGCGAGGCCA
Organism: Pseudorhodoplanes sp.; assembly: GCF_059499825.1. Lineage (NCBI taxonomy): Bacteria > Pseudomonadati > Pseudomonadota > Alphaproteobacteria > Hyphomicrobiales > Pseudorhodoplanes > Pseudorhodoplanes sp. Next base: position 76,450 of record NZ_JCABZI010000002.1, on the reverse strand, counting down.
CGCACCTTGCCCGCCTTGACCTGCGGCAGCGCGCCCTGGAAGCCGGACACCATTGCGGGTACGCGGCCACCGATCACATCCGCGAAGGCCGGCGGTCCGCCCTTGTACGGCACGTGTCCCAGCTTGATGTCAGCCTGGGCGCTCAGCATTGCGCCGGCCAGATGCTGCATGCTGCCAAAGCCCGATGAGGCGTAGTCGATCGAACCGGGGTTGGCTTTGGCGGCCGCGACCAGATCTTTCAAGGAATTGCCCTGGAAGCCGGGTCCGACCAGCCAGACGTTGTGCGACGTCGCAAGCTGGGTAATCGGCACGAAGTCTTTCATGCCGTCGATCGGAGGATTGCGACTGACGAGCGGGGTCACGATCGTGTCGATTGCGCCCAGCAGCAGCGTGTAACCATCGGCCGGCGCGCGCTTGACGGCCGCCGCGCCAAGCATGCCGGCGGCTCCGGGCCGGTTCTCGGTGACGACGGGCTGCCCCAGCCGATCTTTCAGTTTATCCGCGATGTAACGCCCGATGGTATCGGATCCGCCCCCCGGCGCCTGCGGAATGATGAGTGTTATGGGCTTGGAAGGATACGCCTGGCTATGCGCAAAACCGACGCTGGCAAGAACCACAGCGGCAGCCAATGTGTTCGTGAGGAGCGCTTTTGGATTGAGTCTTGTCACGATTGCTTCCTGGATCGACTGGCTACAAGGCCTGAGGGCTAGGCCAGATATTGCTGGGTGATGGTGGTGCTGATGCGGTTGTTGTCGGCGATGAATTCCTGGATGAATTCGTGCAGGCCGTTCTGGAAGATGGCCTCCATCCTCGCATTCTGCAGCCGGGTGCGGACGCCGCGCGCGAGCCGCTGCGAAGGACCCTGCCGCCCATAGGCGACCGCAATCGCATCGAGATAGCGCACCAGATTCTCGTAGCAGCTTGCCAGCGAGCGCGGCATTTCCTCCTTCAGGATCAGGAGGTCGGCGACCAGCCACGGTTTGACATTCTCGCGATAGACCCAGTGATAGGACGTAAGCGCCGAGACCGAACGCAGGATCGCGGCCCATTGGAAATAATCCAGCGGCCCGCCGACATGCTCGTTCGCCGGCAGCAGCATGTGATACTTGACGTCTAGAATGCGCGCGGTGTTGTCGGCGCGCTCCTGATACAGTCCGAGCCGTGAGAACCAGTAAGCGTCGTTGCGCAGCATGGTCCGGTAGGCCGAGCCGTCGAACCGCAGCGACGATTCCTGCACCCAGCGCAGGAAGCGCGACAATTCCTCGCGCGAGGTCGGGCCGTTGCCGTAACGGCGCAGTTCGAGCCAGGTCCCGTTGATCGCGTCCCACATTTCCATGGTGAGCGCAGTACGGACCGCGCGCGCGTTGGTGCGGGCGACCTCGAAACACGAGCGGATGGAGGAGGGGTTCGCAGTCGAGAAGGCGAGGAAGTCGGTGACGTTTTCCTCGTTGGCCTCCTCATAGGCCTCGAAGAAAGCGTGCGCGCAACCCGCCGTCTGCAAAGCGGATTCCCATTCGTTGCTTTCGCCGATATAGGCGATCGGCAGCGAGGTCAAGCGCTGGGTCGCCTCCAGGATACGCGCGAGATATTCCGCGCGCTCGACATAGCGCGCCAGCCAGTAGAGGTTGTCGGCGGTTCTCGAAAGCATCAGCCGTCCAGTACCCAGGTGTCCTTCGTGCCGCCGCCCTGGCTGGAATTGACCACGAGCGAACCGGCCTTCATCGCGACCCGCGTCAGCCCGCCGGGCACGATCCTAATCTTGTCGCGGCCAGTCAGCACGAATGGCCGTAGATCGACATGGCGCGGCGCCACCCCGGAATCCACGCAGGTGGGGCAGGTCGAGAGCGCGAGCGTCGGCTGCGCGATGAAGTTCTTGGGCGCGGCTTTCAGCTTGGCGCGGAAGGCAGCGATGCTTGCCTTGTCGGCTGCGGGTCCGATCAGCATGCCATAGCCGCCGGAGCCGTGAACCTCCTTCACCACCAGTTGCTCGATATTGTCGAGCACGTAGGACAGATGTTCCTCTTCGCGGCATCGCCAGGTCGGCACGTTCTTCAGGATCGGCTCCTCGCCGAGGAAAAATTTCACGATGTCGGGCATGTAGCTGTAAACGGCCTTGTCGTCGGCCACCCCGGTGCCGACGGCATTGGCAAGCGTCACATTGCCCGACTGGTAGGCAGCCATCAGGCCGGGCACGCCAAGTGCGGAATCCGGCCGAAAGGCGAGGGGATCGAGGAAGTCATCGTCGATGCGCCGGTAGATCACGTCCACCCGCTTCGGCCCTTGGGTGGTGCGCATGTAAACCACTTCGCCTTTGACGAAGAGGTCGCGGCCCTCGACCAGTTCGACGCCGAGCTTGTCCGCCAGGAACGAGTGCTCGTAATAAGCCGAATTGAAAACGCCCGGGGTCATCAGCACGACCGTCGGCTCGGCCGCCGAGCCGATCGGCGCGACCGATTGCAGCGTCGCCAGCAGATCGTCGGGATAATTGTCGACCGGCGCGACCCGGTGGCGCGAGAACAGTTCGGGAAACAGCCGCAGCATGATCTCCCGGTTTTCCAGCATGTAGGAGACGCCGGACGGGGTGCGGGCGTTGTCTTCCAGCACATAGAAGGTGTCGGCATCGACCCGCACGATATCGATGCCGGCGATATGCACATAGATGTCGTGCGGCACCCTCTGCCCATTCATTTCCGGCCGGAACGCCGGATTCTGAAACACCAGATCGTCGGGAATGATTCCGGCACGCAGGCATTCCCGCTTGCCGTAGATGTCCCGGATATAGGCGTTGATCGCCTTGACCCGCTGCTCCAGGCCGAGCCGGAGCGTGCGCCACTCGGTCCCCGAGAGAATGCGGGGGATCACGTCGAAGGGAATCAGCCGCTCGGTCGCATCGGCCTCGCCATAGACGGCAAAGGTGATTCCGATCCTCCTGAACAGCACCTCCGCTTCGCGCCGCCGCAAATCCAGTTCGTCCGGGCGAACATGCGATAGCCAGGCAGACAATTGCGAATAGGCGGGTCGGATCTGGCCGTCCACACCGCTCATCTCGTCGAACGCAACCGCCATGTCCCCCAAAGGTCCTTCCCCAGCAGCCGTGAACGCTGCAAGCTTCGCGCCAGTTCCGTCAGAATGGAAGGGGGACCGGTTCGGCCTTTTTGCCCATGGAAAGGGCGCGGGGCCTGTCCGGTGACACCTTTTCGTTCACCTGCTTGAGCCCGCGAGGCGCTCGCGGTACCAAAGCAGGAGAGGAGTCTAATGCCGATGAGCGAAGCGGACAATGACGCGACGGTCACCGCCGCGATTCTGGTTATCGGCGACGAAATCCTGTCCGGGCGGACCAAGGACAAGAATATCGGCTACATCGCCGAATATCTGACCGCGATCGGCGTGGACCTGCGGGAGGTGCGGGTCGTGGCCGATGTCGAGGAGGACATCGTCGCCGCTCTCAATGCGTTGCGTCATCGCTATTCCTACGTGTTCACAACCGGCGGCATCGGGCCGACCCACGACGACATCACCGCCGACAGCGTCGCCAAGGCCTTCGATGTGCCGATCGACTACGATCCACGCGCGGTCGCACTGCTGCAGCAGCGCTTCAAGGGACCGGACCTGAACGAGGCGCGCATGCGCATGACCCGGATCCCGCACGGCGCCGACCTCGTGACCAACAAGGTCTCGCTGGCGCCCGGATTCTGGATCGGCAATGTGATCGTGATGGCGGGGGTGCCGAGCATCATGCAGGCCATGCTCGACGAGGTCGGGCCGAAGCTCCGGACTGGGAAGCAGATGCTGTCGGTATCGATCCGCGCCGATGCGCGGGAGGGCGATATCGGCACCGAACTCGGCGAGATTGCAAAGGCCCATCCGGACGCCAGCTTCGGCAGCTATCCGTTTTTTGATGATGCGTCCGGACCCAATACCAATGTGGTGGTCCGCTCGCGGGACCCGGACGTGCTGGCGGTGGCAAAGATTGCGGTCGAGGACATGCTGGCGAGCGTCAAGGCCAAGCTCAAGGCGTCCTGAAGTTCCAACGCTCTTGTGATTCCCGTTTGCGCCGTGCCCGCGCTACCTGCGTTGGCATGTGGATGCTTCTGGTTCGGACGGTTGCCGGCATCGCCATTATGGCGTCTGCGACCATCGCAGGCGCGGCCGATTGGTCCGTCCTCAAGGCGCCCGGCACGATCGCACTGATCCGGCATGCCGATGCGCCGGGTGTCGGCGATCCGAAAGGCTGGCGGCTCGACGATTGCAGCACGCAGCGCAATCTGAGCGAGCGCGGGCGCCAACAGGCGCGTGCTCTGGGCGACGCCTTCCGCGCCAACGCAATCGCGCCCGAGAAGATCGTGGCGTCGGAATGGTGCCGGACGATCGAGACTGCGACCCTGATGCAACTCGGACCCGTCGAGCGGCAATCGGCCTTCAACAATGCCTACGTGCTGTACGGACAGCGCGCCGACTTGACGCTTGCCGCCCGTCAGACCCTTTCCGGCTGGAACGGTGAGGGGCTCCTGGTGGTGGTGACGCATGGCGACAATATCGAGCTTCTTGCGGGTGTCATGCCGTCACAGGGAGAAATCGTGGCGGTGCGCCGTGATCCGGGAAACCCGGACCGGCTGATTGTGGTCGGCCGCATCAAAGCCGCCGATGCGACGGGCAGAACCGGAGGTTGAAATGAGCCAGCAGACCTTTCCGCGCCGCCGGATGATCGGGCTCGGCGCCGGCGCGATTGCGGCGCTGGCTTTGCCAAGGCTTGCGTCTGGCCAGCAATTGCCGCTCACCCCGCAATGCAGTGCCGACGCACAGGCAACCCGCCCGCAGACCGAGGGGCCGTTCTTCAAACCGAGATCGCCGCTGCGCTCTGATCTGCGCGCCGAACTCAAGGGGACCCCGGTGACGCTGACCGGTCTCGTGCTGACGCGCGACTGCCGCCCGGTGGCCAATGCGCTGGTCGATCTGTGGCACGCCGATGCCGATGGCGACTATGACAACCGGGGTTTCCGCGGCCGCGGCCACCAGTTCACCGACACGCGGGGACGCTACCGCTTTCTGACGATCCGGCCGGCGCGCTATACCGGGCGCACGCCGCATTATCATGTGAAGGTTCAGGCGGCGAACGGGCCGGTCCTCACCACCCAGCTCTATTTCCCGGGCGACCCGGGAAACCGCCGCGACCCGATCTACCGGCCGGAGCTGGACATGACCTTTACCGGCGCGTCCGACGCCCGCTTCGATTTTGTGCTCGACCGGGCCTGACGCAACTCGCTTGATTTTCCTGTGGACCGGGCCGTGCTGGCGTTGGCAGCCTGCCTCTGCCAAGGCATGGCGGGAGCGTTGCCGCCGGGGGACAAGCGATGATGATGGCCGAACAGCATCCAAATGCGCCGAAACATTTTCCCGTATCGTGGGACCAGTTTCACCGCGATGCGCGGGCGCTGGCCTGGCGGCTGGCCGCGGCCGGCCCGTTCAGCGCCATCGTATGCGTGACCCGCGGCGGCCTGGTACCGGCGGCGATCGTGGCGCGAGAGCTCAATGTGCGGCTGATCGAGACGGTCTGCGTGGAGAGCTATGCCGGTTCGGGTGTCGGCCGGCAGGGCGAGCTTCGGGTTCTTAAGGGCATCGCCGACGCTGTCACCAGCGGCGCTCACGGCGGCGGGCAGGGCGTTCTGATCGTCGACGATCTCGTCGATACCGGAAAGACCGCGCGGGTGGTGCGCGATCTGATCCCGAAGGCGCATTTCGCCACCGTCTATGCCAAGCCGATGGGACGGCCGCTGGTGGACACCTTCGTCACCGAGGTGTCGCAGGACACCTGGATTTTCTTTCCGTGGGATACGGGTCTTGCCTTCATGCCGCCGATCCGCGAAGGCGGGTAAGCGGCTTGCCGCGACGCATCCGCTGCGCCATGGTGCGGCGCGCCTTCGGGGCCCCCGCGGACGTGGCGGAATGGTAGACGCAACGGACTTAAAATCCGTTGAGGGTAACCTCGTGAGGGTTCGAGTCCCTCCGTCCGCACCAGCAGGCAACGCAGGCACCGCATCCGGCTTTTGCCCCAATTGTTCTCTAACCAACCTCATGATCCTCTACGGCAATCCGCGCGTCTTCTTTGTTGCCCTTGCTGGCTTGCTCGCGGTGACCGGCTGCGCCAGTCACGAACTGGCCATGAATGCGAGCCGTCCCGGAAAATTCCGCGTCTTCAGCTGCGATCAGATGGACAAGCGCGGCGGCGACCTGGTCAAGCGCGAGCGGGAGCTCAACCAGTTGATGCAGAAGGCCCGGCAGGGGGCGGGCGGTGAGATCGCAATCGCGATCGCGTATCAGAATGAGTACAATACAGTGCTCGGTGATCTTCGCGAGCTCGAGTCCACCGCGGCGGAGCGCAATTGCGCATTGAAGTTCAGAACCGTGAGCGAGCGCGCCGTCCAATAGCGGATGGAACTTTTTTCCGGACCGCGTATTATCGGTCCGTCGCACGAGCATATCCCCGCCATCATTGAAAGGATCGGCCAGCCATGGGCCCCTTGATCAGCATCCTGATCACGTTTCTTGTTGTCATTCTGGTTCTTTATCTGGTCAACATGCTGCCGATCGACGGCCGCGCGAAGCAGATCGTGCGCATCATCGTCATCATCATCGGCGTGTTGTCGCTGCTGAAATATCTCGCCGTTTTTTGAGGATAGCGAGCTTTACAGCCGGATACTGCGCAGCCTGAGCGCATTTCCGACCACACTGACCGAAGACAAGGCCATTGCTGCTGCCGCCACGATTGGCGACAGCAGGATGCCAAAGGCGGGATAGAGCAGCCCGGCCGCGACCGGGACCCCCGCCGCGTTGTAGACAAAGGCAAAAAATAGGTTCTGGCGAATGTTGCGCATCACCGTCTCCGACAGGCGTCGCGCGCGCACGATGCCGGTGAGATCGCCCTTCAGCAGCGTCACGCCGGCGCTTTCGATCGCCACATCGGTGCCGGTACCCATCGCTATGCCGACATCGGCCGCTGCGAGTGCCGGGGCATCGTTGACGCCGTCGCCGGCCATCGCAACGATTCGTCCTTGGTTTCGGAGCTTTTGCACCACGGCGGCCTTGCCGTCGGGCAGAACCTCGGCTTCGATCTCGGTGATGCCGAGCTTTTTTCCGACTGCCAGCGCAGTCGTCCGGTTGTCGCCGGTCAGCATGACCACGCGGATGTTTTCCGCGCGCAGCGCTTGAAGCGCAGCGTGAGTTTCGGCCTTGACCGGGTCGGAGATCGCGATCAGACCCGCGGTCTTGCCGCCCACCGCGACGAACACGACGGTCGCGCCATCGCCGCGCAGGCGTTCTGCATCGGCTTGCATGGACGTGCTATCGATCCCGAGTTCGGCGAGGTACGACGCGCTGCCGATTGCGACCTGCCGACCGTCAACATTGCCGATTGCCCCTCTGCCGGTCGGCGAGTCGAACGCTCCGACCCGCGACATTGGCAGCGCCCGGTCTTTCGCCGCAGAGACGATCGCTGTTGCAATCGGGTGCTCGCTCGCGGCCTCGACGCTGGCGGCAAGGCGCAACACCTCATTCTGGTCAAAACCGCTCGCCGCGACCAGACCGGTGAGCGCCGGCCGGCCTTCGGTCAGCGTTCCGGTCTTGTCGATGACCAGCGTATCGACCTTTTCCATCCGCTCGAGCGCCTCGGCATTCCTGATCAGGACGCCGGCCTGCGCGCCGCGGCCGACACCGACCATGATCGACATCGGCGTCGCCAGTCCGAGCGCGCAGGGGCAGGCGATGATCAGCACCGATACCGCAGCAACGAGACCATAGGCGAAGCGCGGTTCGGGTCCGAAAGCCGACCACGCGCCGAAAGCGATCAGCGCAACCGCAACCACTGCAGGCACGAACCAGCCGGAGACCTGATCGGCGAGCCGCTGGATCGGTGCGCGTGAGCGCTGCGCCTGCGCCACCATCTGCACGATGCGGGCGAGCAGCGTATCGCGCCCGACCTGTTCGGCGCGGAACACGAATGAGCCGCTGCGGTTGATCGTCCCCGCGATCACCTTTCCGCCGATCTCCCTGCTGATTGGCATCGACTCGCCCGTCACCATCGATTCATCGATGGTGGAGCGTCCCTCAACGATCTCGCCGTCGACCGGCACTTTCTCGCCCGGCCGAACCCGGATGCGATCGCCGACTGCGATCTCATCGATCGCGATCTCGTGCTCATTGCCGTCGTCGCCGATCCGGTGCGCCGATTTCGGCGCGAGGTTGAGCAGCGCCTTGATCGCGCCGGAGGTCGCTTCGCGCGCCCGCAACTCGAGCACCTGTCCGAGCAGCACCAGCACCGTGATCACGGCGGCGGATTCGAAATAGACCGCGACTGATCCGTCATGGCCGCGGAAGGCCGCCGGGAAAAGCGACGGCACGAAAGTCGCGGCCACGCTGTAGGACCAGGCGACGCCGGTACCGAGCGCGATCAGCGTGAACATGTTGAGGTTGCGGGTGAGAATCGATTGCCAGCCGCGCTCGAAGAACGGCCAGCCCGCCCACAACACGACAGGGGTCGCAAGCGCGAACTGGATCAGGTTCGACCATGGCTGCGGCACGAGGCCGTGTCCGCCGACCAGATGCGATCCCATCTCCAGCGCGAAGACCGGTATCGCCAGCGCAAGACCGATCCAGAAGCGCCGCGTCATGTCGGCGAGTTCGGGATTGGGGCCACTGTCCGCGGTCACCAGATCGGGTTCGAGCGCCATGCCGCAGATCGGGCAGGCGCCGGGGCCGACCTGCCGGATCTCCGGATGCATCGGGCAGGTGTAGATCGTGCCCTCGGGGACCGGATCGGCGTGGTGTTCCCTGGGACAGAGATACTTGTCCGGATCGGCGATGAATTTTGTGCGGCAGCCGGCCGAGCAGAAATAGTAGGTGCGCCCGAGATGATCGTGGCGGTGCCTGGCAGAGTGCGGATCGACTGTCATCCCGCAGACCGGATCGATCGCCTTCGAAGGATTTTTGGCTTCGTGTGGCGTGGAACCGCTGTGGGAGCCACCATGGCAGCACCCAGCGTGCGAGTGGTTGGCGTGGGAATCCTGCACCATGGGTCCGGCCTTGCGTTTTATACCCTAGGGGGGTATATAGCGGTCATGCATGCGGAAGCCAAGGCCCAGGTGTCGAAAAGACTGAAGCGGATCGAAGGCCAGGTGCGCGGTCTTGCGCGCATGGTCGACGAGGACCGCTATTGCATCGATATCGTGACGCAGATTTCGGCCGTACGTGCGGCCTTGCGGCGCGTCGAGGAAGAAGTGCTGCGCGACCACGTCGCTCATTGCGTGGAAGGCGCCATCGCCTCCGGAAACCGCGCCGATCAGCGGCAGAAGATCGCGGAATTGATGGACGTGCTGGGGCGTTCCGATCGTTAGGCGTCGTCGCAAAAAGACTCTCCGCTCGTTCCCGCGAAAGCGGGACCCAGCGTCAGGTAAATCTGGATTCCGACTTTCGCGGGAATGAACGGAGATTGTGGTTGCTTAGGCGAACCGCTGCCGCGCCAGTCTCGCGCCGTCACCCAGCGCCTTCAGCTTTGCTTCCGCAATGCTCCGCTTCATCGGCGCCATGCCACAATTGGTACAGGCAATAATCCGCTCCTTCGGCACGTATCGCATTGCCGCCTCGATGGTGGCGGCGACATCCTCCGGCGTCTCAATATCGTCGGTCGCAACATCAATTGCGCCGACCAGAACGTCCTTGCCCTCGAGCAGCGACAACAGCGACAAGGGCACTTTCGAGTTGCGGCATTCGACCGACACCTGATCGATGCGGCTCGCCGCGAGCGCCGGGAAAATCTCCTCGTATTGCCGCCATTCCGCGCCCAGCGTGTTCTTCCAGTCGACATTGGCCTTGATGCCATAGCCGTAACAGATGTGCACCGCGGTCTTGCAGGAGAGACCGGCAATCGCGCGATGCAGCGCCGCGATGCCCCAGTCTGTCACCTCGCGCATGAAGACATTGAAGGCCGGCTCGTCGAACTGGATCACATCGACGCCGTCGGCTTCGAGCGCGCGTGCTTCCGCATTCAGGCAATCGGCAAAGGCGAAGGCCATCGCCACGCGGTCGTTGTAATGACGATCGGCGATGGTGTCGGCAATCGTCATCGGGCCGGGCAGGGTGATTTTCAGTTTGCGCGTCGTATGCGCGCGAGCGGCTTGCGCTTCCAGCGCGTGGACGCGATCCTTCAGGCGGAGCGGCGCAACGACCACCGGCACCATCGCCTTGTAGCGGTCGTTGCGGATTCCCATCTCGACCTTGTTGGCGAAGTCTATGCCGTCAATCCGTTCCAGGAAGCCGTGCACGAAATGCTGTCGCGCCTGTTCGCCGTCGGTCACGATGTCGATGCCGCAATCCTCCTGGAGCTTGACCACCAGGATGGTGGCGTCGCGCTTGCCTTCGTCGAGCGCTTCGCCGGTGAGGCGCCAGCCGGCCCATAGCTTTTCAGGCTCTGCAAGCCATGACGGTTTCGGCAGACTGCCTGCGATGGTGGTCTCGAACATGGCGTTTCTCCGCGGCGGCGAGGACGGGATCAGTCGGGCCGCCAATCGTAGAGCCAGTCGTAGCGCGCGCGAAGCCGCTCTCCGCCCATCAGGCGCATCGCGAGGTTACGAGCGAGCGCCGCCGGACCGGACATGTGGTAGGTGCGGCTGTTGGCGCGGGCTTCCTGCTGAACCCTCGCGACCCGCGCGCGGCGCAAGCCTTCGTAACGCCGCAGGCCGGGCTCGGGATCGGCGGCGGGCGAGGCCAGACACCGGGCCAGAATTTCCGCGTCCTCGATCGCCATCGCCGCGCCCTGAGCAAGGAACGGCAGCATGGGATGCGCTGCGTCGCCGATCAGCGTGACTGGAGCGTGATCGGGGAAGCGGTTGTCGCTGCGATCGAACAGCGCCCATTTCGCCCAGTTTTCCGGCGTGCCGACGAGGTCGCGCGCGGCCTTCGTCCAGCTTCCGCGCGGGAAGTGACGCAACAATTGATCGCGCGCGCCCGGCGCGGTCCAGCCGGGCGACTTCCATCGGTCGGCGACAATCGCGACAATATTGATCAGCGTGCCGCCGCGCACCGGATAATGGACCAGATGCGCGTCGCGTCCGAGCCAGAGCCGCGTGACCGGCCGCCGAAACTCTTCCGGCACGGCTGATGCCGGCAGCAACGCGCGCCATGCGGTGCGGTTGCGGAATTCCGGTTTCGACTTGTCGCCGAGCTGCGTCCGGACGGTCGACCAGATGCCATCGGCGCCGATCAGGGCCGGCACCCGTTCCTCGCGGGTGCCGCTTGAATCGCGCAATTGCGCGGTGATGCCCTTGGGATGAATGGCGAAGTCTTCGACCTTTGTGTCGAGTGTCAGAACCACGTCCGGCTGTTCGGCGACCGCTTCGACCAGTGCTGACTGCAGATCGCCCCGGTGCAGCATCCAGTAGGGCGCGCCATAGCGAAATTCCATCGCATGCCCGATCGGCATCCAAGCGATCTCGGCGCCGGATCCGGCGCTGCGGACGGACAATCCCTCAGGTACGACGACACTCGTGATCAGCCGTTCCGCGACGCCGAGCCCCTGCAGGATGCGGGTTGCATTGGGAGAGAGCTGGATGCCGGCGCCGACATCCGTCAGCATTTCCGCCTGTTCGGCGACCACCACGCGGTAGCCCCGGCGCGCCAGCGTCAGCGCCGCTGTCAGCCCGCCGATGCCGGCACCCGCAATCAGGATGGTCCGCGATGAGGCCACCGGCGGGGCTGCAGTCGGTCAGGCGGCTTGCGGATCGATCCAGGCGCAATCGGCGGGGCGGGATTCGGACGGACCCAGAGCCGGATTGTAGCGGTACAGGGTCGAGCAGTATTCGCAGATGATCTCGTTATCGGCGCCCATGTCGCAGAAAATATGCGGATGATCGAAAGGAGGGCGCGCGCCGATGCACATGAACTCCTTGGCGCCGACTTCGATCACCGGCACGCCGGCCTCGTTCTGGAAATGTGGAACACCCTGATCGGCCATGGTCGGCTCAGCCTTCGATTCTGTCCGGTTGAGATCGTGTTGCGTGGCACAATAGCGCCGCTCGCCCGGTAATCAATGCCAGCATTAACCAACCACGGCCGAGCGGCGCAACCCGAAACGGCTTTGCGGGTTGATCCCGGCAATGCCTTGGTGAGTCCTTGAAAAACACCAAAAAATTGCAACATCTCCGTTAGCGCTGAACCGCGGTCAACGAGACCCTCTTCGATGCATATCCCTGAACCCCCGGCTGGACCGATGCGCGCCGCCTTTGTGCGCATGCGGCTCTTGATGATCGCGGCCGGCGTGTTCGGAATTGCTGCGCTGGCGCTGCTGCCGCCTGCAATCGAGGCCGGCTGGCTCCTGGTCGTGCAAGACGATCCGGTTGCGCTCGCCGACCGCAAGCTGGCGCGCAGTTTCAACAGCGAAGCCGCCACCCGGGAGATCGAGGCGGCGCTGGCGGCGGACGACTCGGAGCTTGCGCAAAGCTTCGTCGAACTGGCGCGCGACCGGAATGTTGCGATTGCCCCTGAACTTGCAGCCAAAGTGGATGCCGCAGTCGCAAAAGCCTCCGGGGCGATCAGAACGGCGGAGAATTTTACCCGCGGACTGATCGTCGGCGAACCGGACGATCTTGTCAGTCTGGCCGGAACTGCGCTGGGCGATCTGTTCGTTTTCGGCGACATCCGCGACGCGGTGCGGGAAGGCTCGCGCTATGCATCGGGTCAGGAGGTCGATCCTCTGATCTTGGGGCTCTCGGCGGTCGGCATTGCCGTGACCGCGGGCACCTATGCGTCGCTCGGCACCGGTGCGCCCGCGCGGGTCGGGCTGTCGCTGGTGAAGGCCGCGCGCAAGACCGGCCGCATTTCCGCGCGCATGGCGGAATCGGTCGGGCGCACGCTGCGGTCGGTGGTCGATGGCAAGGCGCTCCGGACCGCCATCGACGGCGCATCGTCGGTGAACCCGGCCGCAACCGTCCGTGCCGTTCGCGGGGCGGTCAAACTCGAGAAAGCCGACGATCTGTTCCGGCTCACCCGCAATGTGGGCGAGGTCCAGGCCAAGGCGGGGACGCGCGCCGCGCTGGACGGGTTGAAGATTTCGGATTCACCCCGCCAGATGGCGCGGGTGGCCAAGCTCGCCGAAAAGCAGGGCGGCAAGACCCGCGCCGTCCTCAAGTTCCTTGGCCGGGGCGCGATTGCGCTCACCGTGGCCGCCTTCGACCTCTCGTTGTGGGTGCTGTGGGCGGCGCTGACGGTTTTTGGCTTCGTTTCGGCCGCGAAGGGCGCGGTGGAGCGCGCCACCTGGCGAGGGTTGCAGCGGCGGAAGGTCCGCCACGCAAAACGGGAACTTCAGCGCCAGCGGCGCTTGGCAATCGCGGCGGAGCACGGGTAGGGTCCGGCCGCTTTTGAAAGGCCGATATCCACGACATGCCAAGCTTCAGACACGGCACCGTCGAGATTGCCTATCTCGACGAGGGCCAAGGTGACCCCATCGTTCTCATCCACGGCTTCGCGTCGAACCGCGAGGCCAACTGGGTCTATCCGGGCTGGGTTTCGACTCTGACCGGCGCAGGCCGGCGCGTCATCGCGCTCGACAATCGCGGCCACGGCCAGTCGACCAAGCTCTATGACCCGGCCGACTATCGCACCGGCAAGATGGCCGACGATGTGCTCGCCTTGCTGGATCATCTCGAGATCGAGCGTGCAGACGTGTTCGGCTATTCGATGGGCGCACGGATCACCGCTTTTCTCGCAGCGTCCCATCCGCAACGCGTGCGCTCGGCCATCCTCGGCGGTCTCGGCTATAAGCTGATCGATGGCGTGGGCTTGCCGGAAAGCATCGCCGAGGCGCTGGAAGCGCCGTCGCTCGCGGATGTGACCGATCCGATGGCGCGTACGTTTCGCGCCTTTGCGGACCAGACCAAATCGGATCGCCGTGCGCTGGCAGCATGCATTCGCGGATCGCGTCAGGTCATGAGCATTGACGAGGTCTCGCAGATCACGACGCCGACGCTGGTTGCGGTCGGCACCAAGGACGACGTGGCGGGTTCTGCCGGACGGCTCGCCGCCGTGATGCGCAACGCGCGCGCGCTCGATATTCCCGGGCGCGACCACATGCTCGCGGTCGGAGACAAGGTTTTCAAGGCCGCGGTGATGCAGTTTCTCGACGAACAAGCCTGATTGGAACGCCATGAGCAAGCATGTCACCCCGGCCCAGGCGGCCTTCACCGGAGCAAGCGGCAACCGCCTTGTCGGTGACGTGTTCGGCGACAAGGGGCCGTCCGTGATGCTGCTGCATGGCGGCGGTCAGACCCGGCACGCCTGGCGAACGACGGCTGCGGAACTCGCGCGGCGCGGCTGGACGGCCTATGCGATCGATCAGCGTGGTCATGGCGATTCCGAATGGGTCGCGGACGGCGCCTATTCGTGGGTCGATTTCGCCGGCGATGTGAAAGCCATCGCTGCAGAGCTTGAGCGCCGGCACGGCAGCAAGCCGGTTGCGATCGGCGCATCGATGGGCGGTATCGCATCCATGCTCGCGGAAGGCGAAAGCTTCCGCGACGGCGGCGAGCATGTACTGTCTTCTCTCGTGCTGGTCGATATCACGCCGCGGGTCGACTATGAGGGTGTCGACAAGGTGCAGGGCTTCATGCGTGCGCACGCCGAGGACGGCTTTGCCACGATCGAGGAGGCGGCGGACGCGGTGGCCGAATATCTGCCGCACCGACCGCGCCCCAAGAGCACCGAAGGGCTCAAGAAGAATCTGCGGCTCGGTCCGGACGGCCGCTGGCGCTGGCACTGGGATCCGCGCTTCATGCAGGGGCGCAAGAGCTTCGATCCCGACCGCAAGCGGCTGGAAGAGTCGATGCTCGATGCTGCGCGCAACATCAAGGTGCCGGCCTTGCTGGTACGCGGTGGCTCGTCCGAACTGGTCCAGGAGGCCCATGCGCGCGAGTTCCTCGAACTCGTGCCGCACGCCGAATATGTCGATGTCGGCGGCGCCCGGCATATGGTGGCGGGGGATGCCAACGATCATTTTTCAAACGCGGTTATCGAATTTCTCGGCCGCTCGAAAGAGCGGCGGGCGGCGACATTGTCGTGACGAAATCCCTGCGTTCGGAATGAGATAGCCACGTCTCGTAGAAAATTATTCTACGGGCATGCGCAAATGCCACCCGCTGCCCGCGAAAAGCCGGGGTGGCGGAGATCAATTTCAACCTTTATGTGTTAGCCTCGAACGATCGGAAGCGAGACGTATCCATGGCGCATTATCAGGTCAGGCCGGCAACCACCGTCGGCAAGCTCGACCCGGTCTGGACGAAAGTCCGCGAGGAGGCCGACGCAATCGTGCGCGCCGAGCCGGCGCTGGCGACCTTCATCTATTCGACCATCCTGCATCACGACACGCTGGAAGCGGCGGTGGTGCATCGCGCCTCCGAGCGGCTCGACCATCAGGACGTATCGGGCGAGATGATCCGCCAGGCTTATGCCGATGCGCTGGAGGACGAGCCCTCGATCGGCGACGCATTCCGCGCCGACATCGTCGCCACCATCGACCGCGATCCGGCGACCGACCGCTTCATCGAGCCGGTGCTGTATTACAAAGGCTTCCACGCCATCGTCACGCATCGTCTCGCGCATTGGCTCTACGGCAAGGGCCGCAAGGATTTCGCGCTCTACCTTCAGAGCCGCTCGTCCGCCGTCTTCCAGTGCGACATTCATCCGGCGGCAAAGATCGGACGCGGCATTTTCGTCGACCACGCGACCGGCATCGTGATCGGCGAAACCGCCGTGGTCGATGACGATGTGTCGATGCTGCACGGTGTCACGCTTGGCGGTACCGGCAAGGAAGACGGCGACCGCCATCCGAAAATCCGGCGCGGCGTGCTGATCGGAGCCGGTGCGAAAATCCTCGGTAACATCGAAGTCGGACATTGCGCGCGCATCGCGTCAGGGTCGGTGGTGATCAAGCCGGTGCCGAACAATGTGACGGTTGCGGGCGTTCCGGCGCGCGTGGTCGGCACCGCCGGCTGCGCCGAGCCGTCGCGCCGCATGGACATGCTGTTCGAAGTCGGCAGCTAAGACCCCGTGAATTTACGGCTTTGCGTCCGGCCGCAGCCTGACGTATTGAGCATTCGATTGCGTGGGCTGAGTGCCTGCGTTTGAAAACATGCAGGTGAGGCGATCGTGGACGTCCAGGAAATCAAGAAGATCGACGCGTATCTGAAGCGGTTGTTTGACAACCCGAAGATCCGCGTGGTGCCGCGTCCCAAGAAGGACGATTCCGCCGAAGTCTATATCGGCGAGGAATTCATCGGCGTGCTGTTCGTCGACGATGAGGACGACGACAAGTCCTATAATTTCCAGATGGCGATCCTGGAGACGGATCTGGAGCCGTAAGGCCGCGCCGCCTGCGAAATCGGCATCCTGGAAGAATATTCTAAAGTGCCGATTTTCAATGCTCGTAGAACATCGGAAGCTCGCGGCTGAGCGAGCGATGCTCGGCGAGCTCGGACATCGATCCGGCTTGCGAGCGTTATGATGTCCGGAGTTGTGCTCCCACGAGCTGCCGGATCAGCTTCTCCAGGCCCTCCGACACCGTCTGCCACTCGGACAACCATGCGCGCGGGAAGCGGGCGGTGACATCGGCCTGGTCGATCCGCCGCTCGTACAAGCACATGCCGATGGCGGAGCCGGTCGCGCTGTCGCGCGTGCAGCGGACCATGAAGCGTCCGGGATTGCGGTCGCTGTAGATGATGTCTTCGCCCTGATAGGGCGTTCCGTCACGGAACGGCCGGAGCGTGAGCGCATCCGGCGTGGTCGAGATGCTCGGCTCCAGATAGCGCGGGTAGATGGTGTTGAACCGCTCCAGCGGGGGCAGGGTGTTGCCGAACGCGGCGATGGTTACGAACACCCGGTCGATCGCGTGCGGCGATGAGACGGGACCGGTCTTCACGGCGGGATCTGGCGGCGTAAGCGACGGCCACAGGAACACGACATCGACGCGCTCCTGCGTTCCCGGCTTGCGCTGGACCTTGTTGCGGATCGCTGCGGGCGGGATGTTGAAATTGACGCCGTTCACGGTGATCGGGAGCGTCGGCGCGTCGACCGTCAGATCGGCGGCGGGCCAGCGCGGCCACAGGATATAGGTCACCCAGCTGCCGGCCGCGATCACGCCGGCCACGAAGATGGCGATCGGCAGCCACAGCAAGCCGCGGGGACGGCGCTGGCGCCGCTTTTTGCGGGTTTGCGGGTAGGGCGCGGGATGGGTCTGCGTCATCGCCATGACGGCTCTCCGGGCGGCGCTGGTGCGAATCACCCGAGTATAGGGGCAGCGCCCGGACCGGCCCCACGATATGAATTTACCGGCGTTTACCCTTTCTTAACGAAGCGCTGGCGTCCGGCGGCACCGTTTGTCACATGATTCGTTGAGAAACGCCGGGAGTTAAGGATCGTGTCCGCGGGCTCGTTGCATTCGCTTTATGTTCTGGTGCTGGGCTTTTCGGTGGCCGGCGCGCTTGCCACCGGCTACCAGCTTCTGACGGCGCGGCCTGCCTCCTTCAATATCTTCGGAGATGGAACCGGCGCCGCGGCGGCGGCGCATGTGCCGTTCCTGGTCTTCGCCGCGCCCTTCATCATTCTTCGCGATGCGATCGTGCTGCGCCGGCCGGGGAGCGAAAACTTCTTTCCCGCGATGGTGGCGACGGTGGTCGCAGGCTGCTGGAGCCTGTTGTCCGGAAAATTCGTTATTGTCGCGATTGCGGCGCTCGGACTGAACTGAGCGCTCATTCTCGAAAGTGCGACCATGCCGATCTATGAACTCGACGGGCAGGCCCCGGAATTTCCGGCCGACAAGAAATACTGGGTCGCCGAGACCGCCGTGCTGATCGGAAAGGTGCGGCTGAAGACCGATGCGAGCGTCTGGTTCGGCGCGGTGCTGCGTGGCGACAATGAGTGGATCGAACTCGGGCTGCGTTCGCAAATCCAGGACAACGCGACGCTCCACACCGATCCCGGCTTTCCAATCACCATCGGCGAGGATTGCGTGATCGGTCACAAGGTCATGCTGCATGGCTGCACCGTCGGCAACAACAGCTTGATCGGCATGGGCGCGATCGTCCTGAACGGCGCGCGCATCGGTAACAATTCGCTGGTCGGTGCCGGCGCGCTGGTCACCGAGGGAAAATCGTTTCCGGACAATTCGCTGATCGTTGGATCGCCGGCCCGCGTGATCCGCACGCTCGACGACAAGGCGACCGCGCAGATCCGTGCCGGCGCCGACATCTATGTCCAGCGTTCGCGCGAATATGCCAAAGGGCTGAAGCGGGTCGGCTGATTGCAGCCTGTCCTGCGGCCGCTTTCCAGCCCGGCAGGGTTAACGAGTCCTGACCGCGATCGCCGCCGTTTCGGGATGGCAATTTATATCGAGTTAGAACGATCGCGGTTACGGTGCGCTCAACTTATCGAGGCGCCCCATGGCCGAACGACGAAAAACCGAACGAACGCGCGCTCTCTTCGCCGGAACGGTGAAAGCCGGATTTGGCCGCGGGCTGGAATGCACCATCCGCAATGTATCGGAGGAGGGCGCCTGCCTGGTCTTCGCGAACCGGCGCACGGCATTGCCGGAGGAATTCTCGCTGGCCGTTGCGTCCGATCAGTCGCGACGCCGCTGTCAAATGGTGTGGCAATCCGCCTACCGGGTCGGAATTCGCTTCGCGACCGGGGGCTGACATGGTCGAACGCCGCAGAGCGCAGCGAATGAAGACGCTGAAAACCGGCGCCGTCAGCTTCGGCGTGGTGGCGATCGTCGATTGCACCATCCGCAACATGTCGAGCGCAGGCGCCTGTCTCGAATTTCCCTGCCGGCCGATCCTACCCAGGGATTTTTCCATGGTGATCAAGCCGGAATATATCCGCCGCGCGTGCCGGGTCGCCTGGCAGGCCGGTAGCCGCGTCGGCGTCGAGTTCATGCGCCGGCGCTGAAAGCGCGTCCCGCCATCCCGGTTCGAGCATTTACCCGCATTCGTCGCCGGCCGGTCGTGCCGGCGGGCGCGGGAATCTTGGAAAATGGCGTCATGCTCTCCCGCTGAAAACTAGCCGCACCTCCCGCTAAGAGCCTGCCGTTGAGATGCAAGATTGCATCCGCAGTGATCGCGACGGAATGAGCGGCCAGACAGGCGGGATAGATTTTCAGCAGCCTATTTGTGGCAAACGCCTTCTAGCGGTTGTGTGCCCAAGCGCAGAAGCGTGCGAGCCATTTCCACCGGATCCCCGTCATCGGATACTCTTCTGTTTCAGTATCGTAGACGGCCCAAGGGGCGCACCAGTCAGCAAAGCGGTCGTTCCACGATCCGGTGTCGCCGTCCTCGTCGGTGCCCACGACCACGTAACGCTTGCTCATTCATCCTCTCCGCTGGCCGCCGCCTCGCGCCAAATCTCGCGTTCTGCATTGGTCAACTTTTCCCATGGCGGGAACGGGTAGCAGGGGAATTCGGCGCTGTTCGGCGTCTGCGCGATTATCGAGTCGCGATCCTTGCGCGCTTGTTCTGCCTCGACCTTCGCAGGCGGCACAGCGGGCCTCAGGCTATTGGCATGACGCTTGATCGCGGTGTCTTCGATCTTCTTGGCAAAGTCGAAAACGCTGCCGCGACTGTAGGCGATCGCGAACCATGTCCAGACCATGTGCCAGTGGCCCGGCTCGGGCCTGAGAAACCTCAAGCGCCATACAAATGGCTGGCCGTATTCAAGAGTAATCACACGCAACCCTCCCGTGCGGGAAATTTTCATAGCCGCAACCGGTGGTAAAATCATGCTTAAAATCCAACAGTTGGGTGCGCATTTCGTCGCAGCCAGTGGTATCGAAATGGAGGTGTCCGCTCGCATTGGAGAGAAGCCGCGCGAGAATTGCATCGCGGTTGCGGTTGGGTATGAGGTCCACCGTCTTTCCGTAGCGGTGCTGAGATGGGTGTCCCGACCCCGCAATCACGACGCGAGGCACGCAGACCGTCCCATGTCGGACTCGCCCGCACCCTGGATCGGCTTATCGGCATTTTGGAGCGTGGCGCGCTCCGCCAAAAAAGTAAGGCCGGCGCTTCGGGGAGAAGGCCGGGCGCGGCAACCGGTCTCGGGCGGCATCATTTGCGTTTCAGGCGATCCCCTGATCGCGCGGACGCGGTGGACGATAGGTTCTGGACGCGGGAGAGCTTCCGTTAGGTCGTTGCGGCTGCGATGATCGAGGCAGCGTCGCGACGGAGCTCCGGATGAATGTATTGTGCTTTGCACCGGGCGGTGCGGCTCGACAACCTTCGCGAAGGCGTGCTCGCACATCAGCAATTTCACCGCTGCACATGAAAGCCGCATCGCGACAAACGGTGCCGCCCGTCTGAATTATCCGGCGAGACACATCGAGGTCGACAATCGCCTGAGCTGGTTTCTCGGGCGGCTGGATCGCGCATTCGGCCGGGATGCGTTCTATGTGCATCTGAGCCGAAACCGAAGGGAGGTCGCCGAAAGTTTCGCCGCAACGGTCATTAGCCGCGCCTGCTGCCGCGGGTCCGTGGCAGCTTCTGCGATTCCCGCGTTCGCGCGTGGCGCGCTCCGCCAAAAAAAGGTGCGGCCGGCTCTTGGGGGGAGAGCCGGCCGCCACGAGCCCGGTCTGGGACGGGGAGGGGTGGGGACGTGACCGGGATCGTGTGTTCGCTATTCTCTGGTTCCCTGAGCTCTAATCGATTGAGCTAGCGTGAGGTTGCGGTCGAGAGCGTCGGTCGCGGGTCGCCGAGCGAAATCCACACATTCTGATCATGCTGGGACTGGCGCTTGACGAAACGGTAATCGGTATCCGACCAGAGCAGGATGTCGGGATGCTGGTTGTCGAGAATGAACTCGCCCTTGTCGGTCTTCACGGTGAGCACCGCATGGCCATCGCCGTTGCGCTCGCGCACCACAGTGATCAGCAGCGCCTCGCGCGGCCAGCCAGCCTTGATCAGCATGCGGCGCTTCAGCAGCACATAATCCTCGCAATCGCCGCGGCCGGTGTCGGGATAGGACCACTTCTCGACCACGCCCCACTGATCCATGTCGGTGATCGGCTTGATCGTGTCGTTGACCCATTTGTTGACGCGCACGAGATCCTTCCAGGCCTTGGTGGTCAGCACGACATCGCGCGGCATCGACGGTGCGACGTTGCATTCACGGCGGTTCTCTGCGCAGAACTCGATCCATCCGATCGGAGCACGCGATGACTCGCCGGTGGAAACAAAAAGCGCGTGGGGGCTTGCCGAAGCCGCGCTGGCGAATACAATGACGCAGCCAGCCGCTGCAATCCGTACGCTGTTGCGTATGTTGAGCAGAACTCGTTGCACCGCGTGACCCCTTCCCTTCTTGTTGGGTCACACTTCGCACAAAGCTTTTGTCGTGCCGCTAAGTCGCGTGTTCGCATTTGAATCGAAAGCGACTAAACAGCGCGACGAATTTGAACCTCACTTGAATCGCATTTATCTAAAATTTGAATCGATCGCTCCGGCGCGCGCAATGCGGTTGCCTGCGGCGCGGTACGGTTTGCCTGAATTCCAAAGATGAAATGCGCGTTTCGCGGGATCGCGAACGGACGGAATGGCCTGCAATTGTGGGGCAAGGTTGCGCCGATGCCGCGCGGGCATACGGGCCGGGCAGGCCGGAAACGGCGTTTATCCGCTGTTGACGCTTTCTTCCAGAAAGTCCGGGTGCTGGTGGCGCACGAACTCGATGGCAAAGCCTTCGTCCAGATGACGGACGACGCGGCCCTGTACCTTTCCGACCGTGACGAGCGCGCCGAGCGGGGGGCGCTGGTCGGTCGCGACCGCAGCACCCGACAGCGACACGTCGATCAGCCGGCATCCGATATTCACACCGTTTGGCAGGATCAGCATCGTCATCGGATTGCGCGGGGCGAAGCGTCCGTGACGGCGGTCTTCGGGAGAGTCGAGCAGGTGGCGGTTGGCGAGCCAGGTCAGCTGGGCGGCGAGCTTGTCGCGCTTGCGCGAGGTGGCGGCGATGGTGGAGGCGAAGCCGTTGTCGAAATGCCGGGTGCAAACGCCCTCGAGCCGGCCGACATGGTCGATATAGGCAATCACCCGTTCGCCGATCTGCGGGAATGTCGGCGCGAACACCGCCATTCCGCCGGGTGACATGTTCACCACCTGGCAAGGATATTCGCGCCGGTCTGACAGCATGTAACGGCCAAGCAGATTGACTTTCACACGCTGGAAGCGGCGGCGCTCTTCGCTGTGTGGAAGAATGCGCTGATTTACCTGAGCCAGATTGCCGAAAATTGCTGCCATGACGCGCTGATCAGTCTGCACGCCGCGCGATTGCACGCGGCGGTTAAAACCTATTCGGGCGGCGTTAACGCGGGGTTAGCCTTGAAAAAAACGTGAAATGCGGCTCGCAGCGGCCGGATAGAAGACAAAACCCCGTCCGCGCAACGGCGCGTCGCGGCCAGGGATCGTTGTTGCGGCGCCGGCCGCGTTGGTGAAACGCAACTCGCCGAGTTGCAGCGACTGGACCGGACGCGTGCCGAGCCAGTAGGGCGGTGCGGCGACGGTGAGGCCACCAAGGACGCGGCCCGCGGCGCCATCGCTGCCGGCAAGCGGCAACAGGATCATCTCGATGCCGACGGTCTCCGCCGCTTCATTGCGACCGGTCACGCCCGCGACGACCCCTTCCATGTCCTGGGTGACCGTCTGCAGCAAGTCGCGGATCGCGCGCTGGTCGTCGATGCCCCAGAGGGTCTCGAAAGGTTTCCGCGTCAGTTCCGATCCGAACAGCGCGCAGACCTCGGTTCCCGCGATCCTAAACGGATGGCCCTGTTTCGGATCGAAGGCCAGAACGAAGGTATTGGCCAGGCATGAGCGGATCGCGCCGGGCTCGATATCGCTGCGTTCGGGCGCCGGGCGCGTGCCACGCAGCGCGTCCCAATACTCGAACAAGGCCCGGGTGGCGTCCTGCTTCATCGCGCTGGTGTGCCGTTGCTGCGCTACCGGACGCTGGTCTGTTCCGAAGCGGGACAGATTGCGGCCCGGAAATTGCCGATGAGAGCAAGGTTGCAGGACGCGTGCCTGCCGCCGGGCCGGCGCGTTAGCCTTAACCGGAGCTTGCGCTTGGCGGACGTCGCCACGCTGTTAGGGTTGCTGCGAACCAGACGGCAGGCTCTCGAGCCTCAAGAATCAGACGAGGGGACGTGACCGGTACCGAAAGGTCCGACAGCGTCCGGGACAGCGGATGGGGAGGGCCAAAAGCTCTCCCCATCGCATTTTTGCGACGGGTCCCGCCGATTTTCTCCCCTGACTCCGATTTGACTTGAAGTCGCGAGGCGGGCGGGCGAGGAGGGCGCCGGACAATATCAGCCCATGCATCCCGTCAGCGCCCGCGAACCGATCTTCAACGTCCCGACCGTACTCGTTGCGACGCTCGGCGTCCTGGTGGCGATCCACCTGCTGCGCTCGTTCCTGTCGCAGGCGGCCGATATCGAGATCCTGTTGCTGTTCGCGTTCATTCCGGCGCGCTACGACAGCAATATCCTCGCCAATGCGGCGTGGCCCGGAGGCGTCGCCGCCGATGTCTGGACCTTCGTCAGCTATGCGCTGCTCCATGCAGACTGGATGCATCTGCTATTCAATTCGGTATGGCTGCTTGCTTTCGGCACGCCACTGGCGCGCCGGTTCGGCGCGGCGCGGTTTCTGGCCTTCTGCGCGGTGACGGCGGCTGCGGGCGCACTGGCGCATCTCATGACCCATTTCGGTCAGATGATTCCGATGGTCGGCGCTTCCGGTGCTATCTCCGGAACCATGTCGGGCGCCATGCGCTTCGCGTTTCAGCGCGGCGGGCCGCTTTCATTCGGCGGTTCTGCGCATTCGTATCGGGTGCCGGCGTTGTCGCTGGTCGATTCGTTTCGCGATCCGCGCGTGCTTGCGTTTCTCGCGGTGTGGTTCGGCCTCAATCTCCTCTTCGGCCTTGGCGCAGTCTCGCTGACCGGTAACGAGCAACCTGTTGCATGGCAGGCCCATGTCGGCGGGTTTGTGGCCGGACTTGTTCTTTTCAGCTGGTTCGATCCGGTCGGACCGGCACCGGAACGCAACGATCGCTACGCTGCCTGATGCGTTGCAGCACGTTTGGCGCTGGCTAATGTGTCAACGCCGTGGAACACTCGACCGCATCGTATGGTTGAGATGCGAATGCACGGGGCTTCCCGTTGCGGGAATGCCGTGCTTCCTAGGGAGGCGCATATGATCGTGAAATCGATCCTCTCCGCCAAAGGCCGCGATGTGGCAACGATCGCACCAACGGCGACGCTGGCGGAGGCTACCAAGGTTCTTGCGGAACGGAAGATCGGCGCTCTGGTCGTAACCGGTGCGGGCGGCCGTATTACCGGAATCGTTTCGGAGCGCGACATGGTCCGCGCCTTTGCCCAGCACGGCGCCGCGGCGTTTCAGCTTCCCCTGACCGACGTGATGACCCGCAAGGTGCAGACCTGCACGCCGACCGATACGGTCTCGATGCTGATGGAGCAGATGACCGCCGGAAAATTCAGGCATCTGCCGGTGATGGATGACGACAGGCTCGTCGGCATCATCTCGATCGGCGACGTGGTCAAGTATCGCCTGACCGAGCTTGAATTCGAAAAGGACGCAATGCGCGATTACATCCAGACTGCGTAGCCCGCGGTCCGATCGGGACGCGTTATCGCCGCTCAGGTAAGGGCGGCGAGCGCATCCTCGATATCGGGGAGCGATCGTTCAGCGGCCTGGACGCCGATCTCGATCGCTTCTTTGGCGCGATGAAAGTCGAACAATCCGATCTTGCCGCAGCGTGGTGAGATCATGACGTCAGGCGGGTCGCCGGCGAGGCGTGACCGCGTCACACGATCCTGCATGATGTTGAACGAATCCACCATGATGCTGGCGATGTTCGGGCTGCTCCGGCCGCCGATCAATTGCCGCTTGAGCAGGAATTCAGGACTGAGGAAGCGTCCCAGCCCGGCCGGGCGCTCCCGCATCTCGGTCAGAATCCGGGCGTCGTCCGCGTCCGGACCGTGATCCGAAATCGTGCCGCCGCGTCCTAGCATGTCGGAATTCAGGTTGACCGCGATCACCAGCCGCGCGCCGAGCGCACGCGCCGCCGATACCGGCACCGGATTGACCAGCGCGCCATCCACCAGCCAGCGGCCACCGAGGCGCACCGGCGTGAACAGACCGGGCAGGGCATAGGATGCGCGCGCGGCATCGGCGACCCGCCCGCGCGTCAGCCAGATTTCGTGGCCGGTGCCCAGCTCGGTCGCAATGCAGGCGCAGCGTTTCGGAAGATCTTCGAGCAGCGCGCCGCCGAATGTGTCCTCGAGACGCTGCGCCAGCCGATTGCCGGAAATCAGGCCCGAGCCGCCGAGACTGACATCGAGATAGCCGAGCACGCCGCGCGTCGTTAGTCCGCGCGCCCATTGATCAAAGGCATCGAGCTTGCCAGCGGCATGACACGCGCCGACCACGGCGCCGATCGAGGTGCCGACCACGACATCGGGCTTGATGCCATGTTTCGCCAGGATCTGCAGAACACCGATATGGACGAAGCCGCGCGCGATTCCGCCGCCCAACGCAAGACCGATGCTCGGTCTGGGTGGCACCGCTTTCTCCGCATCTGCTTCCGCCGTGCGGTCACCGTTCATGGCGCGCCGGATCAGGTCCTGCAGCAAGGTTGGTTCCTTTTCCCGATGATTGCGGCATCGCCGGGCCGAGACAAGAGCGCGCGGAAAAAATTGCGGCTGTGCGACTCATCACATCAGGGCGTCGACGGTCGCACCATCTGAAACTCGCTTTCGACCACGGCATAGTTGCGATAGCCGTTGCGGGCGATCGGCTTCATGGCGGCGGTGTCGAGCCGCCCGTCACGGATGAAGCGATCGTCGATATGCACGCCGACCACCTGACCGAAGACCACATGGGTGTCGAGATCGCGTCCGTCGATATCCGCGAGCGGCAGGATCTGCAGCAACACACATTCGAGCGCGCAGGGTGACGCCGCCACGCGTGGCGGCCTGACGATCCGCGATGGCGCGGCGGCGAGTCCGGCGTCCTTCATCTCGTCGACACCGCGCGGCATCGGCGCCGAAGTCCGGTCCATCGCCTCGCGCAGGTCCCAGGTGGCGAGATTGCAAACGAACTCGCGGGTCTCGCGGATGAAGGCGAACGAATCCTTCTGTCCCTCGCTGGAGAACATCACGACCGGGGGTCGGCTGGAGACGCCATTGAAGAACGAATAGGGCGCGAGATTGATCGCGCCGCCGGCGCTCATCGAAGTGATCCAGCCGATCGGGCGCGGCGCCACGACCGCCTTGAACGGATCGTGCGGCAGACCGTGATCGTTCTTGCGCGCGTCGTAGAACATCGCTCAGCCGCCAAAGCGGGTCACGATCTCCGACAGCGGCGGACGCGGGCGATCCTCCGGCGGCCGCGACGGCTTGCCGATATGCACGAAACCGGCAATGCGCTCGCCATCCGCAAGCCCCATCGCCTTCAGGACACGCGGGTCGTAGGCGTACCACTCGGTAATCCAGTTGGCGGCATAGCCGAGCGCATGGGCGGCGGTGACCAGGTTCATGGTGGCGGCACCGGCGGACAGGACCTGTTCCCATTCCGGAATCTTGGCATGCGCCGCCGCCCGGCTGACCACGGCGATCACCAGCGGCGCGCGCGCCAGGCGGTTGCGCTCGAAGGCGATCTGGTCGGGGGTCGCGTCCGGGCGGTCCGACCGGAAGATATCAGCGATCGATTCGCCGATGAGGTTGCGGGAATCGCCCTCGAACAGGATGAAGCGCCAGGGCGCCAGTTTGCCATGATCCGGGACGCGCGAGGCGATGGTCAGGATCGTGTCGATTTCGGATTGTGTGGGGGCAGGGCCGTTCAGCTCGATCGGCTTGACGGAGCGGCGTGTCGTGAGCAGGGAGAGGGCATCGGTCATGCCGTTGCCGCTACCACAGGCCGCATGGCGGCACAAATGCCCGCGGGTCCCGAGCAGGCTTGAATTCGCCGCGATTTCCGCTGAAAACAACCGCATGAGGGCGTTGGGAACAATGGCGGCGCGGGCAGGCTCAGGCACGGCATTCGCCGTCGCTTTGCTTGTTGCGAGCGTCTGGTCGGGCGTCTGGCCGGCTTCGGCGCAGCCATTCACCAGCGGTGGCTCGGCGCCGATCGGCGTGCCCTCGGCCTCCGCCGCACCCGGCGAACCGCAGAGTCTGGCGCCACCCGGTGCCAGCCTGGTCGCGCCCGGTTCCGACGTGTTGCGTCCACCGGCGCCGATTCCGCTACCGGTCGCGCCGCTGGTGGCGCCCGAGAAAATCGAGCGGCCGCCGGCACTGGCGATCCCGTCTCCCGCTCCGGCATTGGCACCTGTCGCACCGCCCGGGCAGGTCGCGCTCAATCTGAGTGCGCGCTTTGGCAGCGATATGCCGCAGGTGCCCGGTGGAATCCTCTGGCGCGTTTTCCCCGACAGGGCAGATGCCGCAGGCGTGATCCGGCCGATCCGCGAAGACAAGTCTGCCGCGCCCACCATCTTGCTGCCGCCGGGCGGCTACATCGTTCACGCCAGCATGGGCCACGCGCATACGCTGAAGAAGGTGCAGTTGCGTTCCGAGGCCGTGCGAGAGGTGTTCGACATCCCGGCCGGCGGCATCCGCATCGAGGGCAAGGTCGGCGATGCGCGCATTCCGGCGTCGCAAATCCATTTCGATGTCTACAAGGGCAGCCAGTTCGAGACCGGAGACAAGCGTCCGCTCACCCAGAACGTGTTGACCGGCGAAGTGATGCTGGTGCCGGAAGGCACCTATCATATCATTTCGCATTACGGCGACGGCAACGCGGTGGTGCGTTCCGATATCCGCGTGCAGGCCGCGCGCGTCACCGACGTGACCGTCAATCATCGCGCCGCGATCGTCACACTCAAGCTGGTGTCGGGCAATGGCGGCGAGGCGCTGGCCAATACGCAATGGTCGGTGCTGACGCCCGGCGGCGACGTCATCAAGGAATCGATCGGTGCCTTCCCGCGCGTGGTTCTGGCGGAGGGCGACTATCGCGTGATCGCGCGCAACGAGGGGCGCTCGTTCCAGCATGACTTCAACGTTGTCCCTGGCGTCGATCGCGAAATCGAGGTGATCGCGCGGTGACGGCGTTGCGCCGGACGCCCTGACGGCGGCGCCATTCGGAGGCGATCTTGCATCGTCCGCTCGCTCTTTGTGTCACGCTTGTGCTGCTGGCGCTTGCAGGTCCTGGCTCAGGGACCGCTTTTGCCGATGGCCCGCGCGCCGACGACATCGCCCGGATGAAGGCGGAGTACCGGCGTCCGCCGGCACGGGCCATCGAGAACGCCGCGCTGGTCGATCTTGGCCGCGACCTGTTCTTCGACCCCATCATTTCGGCGACGGGCAAGACGTCCTGCGCGACGTGCCACCGGCCGGAACTCGGCTGGGCCGCGAATGAGCCGCGCAGCATCGCCGATTCCGGACGTCCGACCCAGCGCAAGACCCAGACTTTGCTCGGGATCGGTCACGCCCGGCCGCCCTTCGACTGGGACGGGCGCCATGCGACGCTGGAGGCGCAGGCTGTGTCGTCGATCGGCACCGGTTCGATGTCGATGTTCGCGACCCCGAACGAAGTGAAGGTGGACGATATTGTTTCGCGTCTCCGCAGCAACAATCGCTATGTGGCGCAATTCGCAAAGGCTTTGCCGGGAGCGCCGATTAATCTCGACAATGTTGTGATCGCGCTCGCTGCATTCCAACGCAGTATCGAGCCGGGCCAGGCGCCGTTCGACCGCTGGATCGAGGGCGACGAGACCGCCATCCCTGAAGCGGCGAAGCGCGGCTTCGTCCTGTTCCACACCGAGGCCGCCTGCGCCGGCTGCCATCACGGCTGGCGCTTCACCGACGATGCCTTTCACGACGTCGGGACCAGTACGACCGACCCGGGCCGCGGACGCGAGTTGAAGCACGACCCGAGGATGCAATTCGCGTTCAAGACGCCGACGCTGCGGTCGGTGGCGCTGCGCGCACCCTATCTGCATGACGGCAGCGCCGCGACCTTGCGCGATGTCGTCGATCTTTACGTGAAGGGCGGCATCGACCGGCCAAGCCGTTCGCCGATGATCAATCCGTTCGAACTGACGGAGCAGGAGCGCGACGATCTGGTCGCATTCATGCAGACGCTGACGGGGGAGGACGGGGCGAAGTAACTAGACGGCGGTCCAGCCGCCGTCGCTTTTGCTCAGACGGCGGTCCACCCGCCGTCATGGGCGATCAGTTGCCCGGTCACATAGGCCGAGGCGTCGCTGGCGAGATAGATCACCAGTCCCTGCAATTCCTTGGCTGCACCGCGTCGGCCCATCGGGGTGCCGGCGGCGATGGCCTGTTCGAAGCGCTGCTTGTTTTCGTCGCTCCAGTCCGCCTTGAAATGATCGGCAAGACGGGTGCCCGCGCCCTGCCAGCCCGGGGCGATGGCATTGGCGCGAATATTGTCGGCGCCGTATTCGGCCGCGATCTGCTTCGTCATGCCGATGAGACCGGCCTTGGTGGCTGCATAGGCCACGCCCGATACCGGCATGCCCGGATAGAAGCCGCCGATCCCGATCAGCGATGCGACATTGATGATCGAGCCCGAGCGCGCCTGCAGCATCAGCGGGATGACCGCGCGCGCGACCAGGAACGGCCCGGTCAGGTTCACGTCGACCACCCGCCGCCAGTCTGCGAACTCGACCTCATGCAGCCGTTTCGGATAGGGCGCGACCCCCGCATTGTTGACCAGCACGTCGAGCTTGCCATGCGACGACTGCACCGCGCGGCCGAGATGGGCGACCTCGCTCTCGTTTGCGACATCGAACACGATGCGCGAGGCCTTGCCGCCGGTCGAGTGAATGATCGAGACGGTTTCGGTGACCCAGCCCTTGTCGCGATCGGCGCAGATCACGTCGCAGCCGGCGGCCGCGAGGCCGAACGCCATTTCGCGGCCAAGCCCGGACCCCGCGCCGGTGACCAGCGCCACTTTGCCATCGAGCTTGAACAGCTCCAGCGACATCAGGCCGCCTTCGCCAAGCGTGCGCGCCGGAGATCCGGCGGCAGGGCCTCCTCGGCCAGCATGGCGAGCGCCTGATCGAGCGGCATGATCTGCTGGCCCTCCTTGCCGAGCCGGCGGATCGAGACCGTGCCTTCCGCGGCCTCCTTCTTGCCGACCACCAGCAGGACCGGAACCTTGGCGAGCGAATGTTCGCGCACCTTGTAGTTGATCTTCTCGTTGCGAAGATCGGTCGAGACCCGCAAGCCGAGCGCCGTCGCCGCCTTCATCGCCTCGTGGGCGTAATCGTCGGCATCCGACACGATGGTGCAAATCACCGCCTGCTTGGGCGCGAGCCACAGCGGCAGGTGACCGGCATAATGCTCCAGCACCACGCCGAGGAAGCGCTCCATCGAGCCGCAGATCGCGCGGTGGATCATCACCGGGATCTGCTTGGATCCATCGGGCGCGATATAGAAGGCCTCGAACCGCTCCGGCAGGTTGAAGTCGACCTGCGTCGTGCCGCATTGCCAGTCGCGACCTATTGCATCTCGCAAAACGTATTCGAATTTGGGCCCGTAGAACGCGCCTTCGCCCGGATTGATCGCGGTCCTGATCTTCTGGTTGCCGCTGCGCGCTTCGATCTGCTTCAGCACGTCCTGCATGATCGCTTCGGCATGATCCCACGCCTCATCGGAGCCAACGCGCTGTTCGGGGCGGGTGGAGAGCTTCACCGTCATCTCGCCCTCGAAGCCGAAATCGGCATAGGTCGAGAGGATCAGGTCGTTGATCTTCAGGCATTCCTCGGCCATCTGCTCGGGCGTGCAGAAGACATGCGCGTCATCCTGGGTGAAGGCACGCACCCGCATCAGCCCGTGCAGGGCGCCGGACGGCTCGTAGCGATGCACCAGTCCGAACTCGGCCATCCGCAACGGCAATTCGCGATACGAACGCAGGCCGTGCTTGAAGATCTGGATATGGCCGGGGCAGTTCATCGGCTTGATCGCGAACACGCGCTCGTCCTCGGTGTGATCGCCGGCCGATTTCGCCATGAACATGTTTTCGCGGAACCAGCCCCAATGGCCGGAGGTCTCCCACAGCGACTTGTCGAGCAATTGCGGCGCGTTCACTTCCGCATAATCGCCCTTCAGGCGACGGCGCATATAGGCGACGATTTCCTGGAACATCGTCCAGCCGGCGGGATGCCAGAACACCGTGCCGGGACCTTCCTCCTGGAAGTGGAACAGGTCCATCTCGCGGCCGAGCTTGCGATGGTCCCGCTTCTCGGCTTCCTCCATGCGATGCAAGTAATCGTCGAGTTCGTCCTGTTTGGCGAATGCGGTGCCGTAGATGCGCGACAGCATCTCGCGGTTTGAATCGCCCCGCCAATAGGCGCCCGCGACCTTCATCAGCTTGAAGGCGTTGCCGATCTTTCCGGTCGAGGTCATGTGCGGGCCGCGACACAGATCGAACCACTCGCCCTGCTTGTAGATCTTGAGCTGCTGATCTTCGGGAATGGCGTCGATCAGTTCGACCTTGAAGTTCTCGCCCTTGTCCCGGAACACGCGCTTGGCCTCGTCGCGCGTCCAGACCTCCCTGGTGAAGGGTTTGTCGCGCGCGATGATCTCGCGCATCTTCTTTTCGATCGTGCCGAGGTCTTCCGGCGTGAACGGCTGGTTACGGGCGAAGTCGTAGTAGAAGCCGTTCTCGATCACCGGACCGATGGTGACCTGGGTGCCCGGCCACAAGGCCTGCACCGCCTCGGCGAGCACATGCGCGCAATCGTGCCGGATCAGTTCCAGCGCACGCGGGTCTTCCCTGTTCAGAAACTCGATCCTGGCGTCGGCGGTGATCGGGTCGGCGAGGTCGGTCACCACCCCGTCGAGGGCCATTGCGACCGTGCGTTTGAGCAGCGAGGGCGAAATGCCCTTGGCAATATCGGCGCCGGAAATGCCGGCGGGAAACTCCCGGCGGGCGCCGTCGGGAAAGGTCAGCGCGACCATGATGTCAGCTCCTGTTGCTCACTCCCGCGAACGAGCGCGGGTAAGCGGATGTCGGTCAGGCATATAGCAAAGGGTGAGGGAAGGGCAATCGGCTTGGTAGCGCAGCTCGCGGTCCTCAGCGAAATCGCGGCGAATGGGCTCGTTCCAAACGAGGGTCGCGGCGGAGACCAGGCACGTAACCGTACGTTCCCGACTTCGACCGGAGGACTTGCGGAAGCGCTCCTTCGCTGTTGCCGCGATGCGGCGCGCCAGGCTACCGATACCACCGAAGACCCAGCTCCTGCGCGTCGCGGACAACCGCGCCACTCTACCGCCGCTTTGATTTGCTCCCTATGTGCAAAGTGTTCGCCGCCGGCATATATCTCCGATGGTTTCTCCGCGACTTGCTCTCTCCGTCCTTTGCGCGCTGCTGCTGCCGGCCGCGACTGCTGCATTCGCGCAGCCCGCACAAAAATCGCGTGGCGGGTTCAAGCACGAGCCGATGATTTTCTTCGTCGCCAAGGGCGACGCGGATGCCTGCGGTCCGGGCTGCGACACCTGGATCGCCGCCGAGGGCACGTTCGATCCCGCTGTGCATGAGCGGTTGAGCGCATTCCTGAAAGTCCCGGCACGCCGCAGGCTGCCGATCTTCTTCCACTCGCCGGGCGGCGAATTGCAACCCTCGATCGCAACCGGCAACCTTTTGCGGGAGCGGCGCATGACCGCGGGGATCGGCCAGACATTGCCCGAGGGCTGCCGGGTTCGCGCGCGCGCCGATGCGGCCTGCCGCAAGCTGATGGCCTCGGGACGGGTGCTGAAGGCCGCGCTCAAGGTCGATCGCGGCGTCTGCGCGTCGGGCTGCGGCTATGCCCTGATCGGCGCGTCCGCGCGGCTGATCGGTCCGGGCGCCAAATTCGGCGTCCATGCGAACCGGCTGGTGCCGGTCCGTGCAGCCGACGCTTCAAATCAGCGGGCGAATGCCGCAATGACCCGCGAAGCTGAACTGCGCGCCTACGAGTTGCTCCGGCAATATGTGGCGTTGGCCGGAGTCGATCCCGCGCTGATCGATCTGGCGATAAAAACGCCTCATAATCGCGTGCATTGGCTGACGGAACGGGAACTCACCCTCTATGGCGTCGTGCCCGGCGATTCTTTCGAAACCCGCTGGCTGCGCATTCCGGTGGCGGACGGCAAGTTCACCATCGTGAAATCGGTGACCCAGCCCTCGCAATCCAATCGCGACGAGTACCGGACCACGATCATCGGCATCGACTGTATTGCCGGCGAGCGTCCGTCGGTCACCTTGCGGCGCGAACTGCCCTCCACCGAGCAGGGGGGCCGTGTTGCGATGCGGATCAGCTCGGGCGAGGCCTTCGTGCTGATGTTTAACGAGGGACGGCGGACCGACGCGGCGACCGAGCTCCGGGTTCAGCCGGTGGCCGCCGATGCGCTGGCACGGGCAGCGGCAAGCGACGTTATCGTGCTGCGGGAGGAGCAGGACTCCTGGTCGCGAGAGACGCGGCTGTCGACGCAAGGACTGTCCGAAGCGCTGGGCGGCGCCCAGCCTCGCTGTGGCGTCGGCCGGGTCTGAGGCTCCAAAATTCTTTCATCGCGGCCGGAACCTCGGGGCGGGTTGGGCGTTCAACGCGCGGAGACAGGTATAACGGCCGGGCGACGCTGCTTGCCCGGCCGATCCACGCTTTGGAACCCTTGCCTGACGATTGATGGATACTGCGCAAGCCTCCGCTATCCGGTCGTTGCGGCTCGCCATGGTGGCGGCCTTTGTCCTCCCCGTTATTCTGTTTTCCTTCCTCGCGGTTACCGATTATCGGCATCTCCAAAAGGTCGCCGATGAGCGACTGGAGCGGACTGTCAATATCCTCCAGGAGCACGCACTGAAGGTCTTCGAGACCATCGAGCGCGGCATTGCCGAGACCAATGAGATCGTCCGCGGCATGTCGGACGACGAGATCGTGGCCGACGAGGCGCGGCTGCACGAACGGCTTCGCCAGCTCACGCAGTCGCCACAATTCAAGTCACTGTGGGTGTTCGACCGAAACGGGCGGGCGCTGGTGAATTCGCTGGCCTATCCGCAGCCGGCGGGCCTGAATTTCGCCGATCGCGACTATTTCCAGGCCCATACCGGCAACAGCGGCGATATCTTCGTTGGAGAGGTGCTGCGGCCGCGCGCACCGTATCCCGGCGAGGATTTCTTCAGCGTGAGCCGTGCGCGTCCGAGCCCGGACAGGGCGTTTCGCGGCGTCGTACAACTGTCCATCCGGCCGTCCTATTTCGAGCAGTTTTTCAACAAGCTGCAATCGTCCTATTCCGGCGCATATGCCTCGCTGGTCCGTGCGGATGGCGCGTTGCTGGCACGTCATCCGTCGCTCGGCTCCGATCCCAGCCAGCCGGTCACGACTCCGCTCACCGAGGCGATGCGCAACAATCCCTGGGGCGGCTTCACCACCCGGGTGTCGGCGGCGGACGGGATCGAACGGCGACTGGCCTGGAGGAAGCTGCCGGACCTGCCGGTCTTCGTGCTGGCGGGGACCGAGACCGGCGCCATCCGTGCCGAATGGCTGACCGCCATGGCGGGCTATCTCGCCTTCGGATTGCCGGTCACCGCGCTTCTGCTGGCAGCGATCTGGGTGGCGCTCGAACGCACGCGCAAGCTTTATGAGGAGGAAGGCCGCCGCGCCGCCGCTGAAGGCGCGCTGCGTCAGGCCCAGCGCATGGAAGCGATCGGGCAATTGACCGGCGGCGTCGCGCACGACTTCAACAACATCCTGATGATCGTGAAGGGCAACGTACATCGCCTGCGGCGCGAATTGAGCGAACCGAAACTGGTGCGCAAGCTCGAGATGATAGAGACCGCCTCGCAGCGCGGGGAGAATCTGGTGCGGCAATTGCTGACATTTTCGCGCAAGCAGAATCTGTCGCCGGCGACCATCGATCTGGCCGGACGCGTTCGCGACTTCCGTTCGCTGCTCGCGCCCTCGCTGCGCGGCGACAT
Source organism: Pseudorhodoplanes sp. (assembly GCF_059499825.1). NCBI lineage: Bacteria > Pseudomonadati > Pseudomonadota > Alphaproteobacteria > Hyphomicrobiales > Pseudorhodoplanes > Pseudorhodoplanes sp. Next base: position 41,390 of record NZ_JCABZI010000002.1, on the reverse strand, counting down.
CGAAATCAGGATCGACGTGCCGGAGACCATTGCGCCGGTTCGTGTCGACCAGAGCGAACTTGAACTCGCCGTTCTCAATCTCGCGGTCAACGCCCGCGACGCCATGCCCAATGGCGGTGTGATCGAGATTTCGGTGCGGCCGGTGCGGCTGCGCGGCGACGCGGCGCATGACAAGCTCGAGGGCGATTTCGTCGCCTTGTCGATCGGCGATACCGGCTGTGGAATTCCGCCCGAGACCATTGCGAAGATTTTCGAGCCGTTCTTCACCACCAAGGAGGTCGGCAAGGGCACCGGCCTCGGCCTCAGCCAGGTCTATGGCTTCGCCAAGCAGAGCGGCGGCACCGTTACGGTGGCGAGCCGGGCCGGGCAGGGCGCGGTGTTCACGCTCTATCTGCCGCGCTCGCCCGAACAGCCGCAGCGTTCCGCGCCGGTGCGGATCGGCGACGCCGCGCCGGTCGATGCAGGCTCGGTGCTGGTGGTGGAGGACAATACCGAGGTCGCCGATATTGCCACCGCGTTGCTCAACGAACTCGGCTATCAGGTAACGCGGGTGGCGAGCGCGCAAACCGCGCTGGAGGTGTTGCGCGCCGGCGAGCAATTCGATCTTGTATTTTCCGACGTGGTGATGCCGGGCGGCATGAACGGCGTCGAACTCGCGCATCAGATCGGCAAGGAATATCCCGGCCTGCCGGTGGTTCTGACCACCGGATATTACAACGCGGTCGACAAGCCGTTGCCGCGCGGGATGCCGGTGGTGCGCAAGCCCTATGACATTGCCGAACTGAAAAAGGCGCTGCAGGCCGCAACCGCCAAGCCGCCGCAACAAAAGCGCGCGGCGACGGCGTGATCCGGCAGGTGTGGCCATTCTCGAAGTCACATCCGCGTCAGAGACCGAATGCATGCTTCGCGCCCGGCACCCGATATGTTAGTCGCCCACAATGACCTCGCATTGGTACCAGCTCTGGCGCGACCGGCGCGGGCGGATTTCGCCGATGCGGCTTGGCGGGCTTGCGCTGCTGCTGGTTCCGGTTGCGCTCGCGCTGCAAGCCTGGCTCTCGCAAACGCTGGCGCCGCGGCTGCTGAACGATCTCGTACACCGAACTGGCTATTGGGCGCTGATCTTCATGCTGGTCGCGCTTGCGATCACGCCGCTGCGCCGGAGCGGCCGCTTTGGCGGACTACTCGACGTGCGGCGCATGATCGGCGTCGGCGCCTTCGTCTATGCGACGTTGCACATTTTCCTTTACATCGCCGATGAGCGCTTCGATCTCGTCAAGGTCGGGCTCGAGATCGTCAAGCGGCTCTATCTCACGGTCGGCTTCGTTGCCTGGCTTGGCCTGGTGGCGCTGGCGGTCACCTCCAATGATACGATGGTGAAACGGCTCGGCGCACTGCGCTGGCGCCGGTTGCATCAGGTGACATACGCGGTGACATTCCTGTCGCTGTTTCATTTCTTTCAGCAGACCAAGGCTGACTTCACGCTGCCAGCGACCATCACCGGGTTGTTCGGCTGGTTGATGATCTACCGCGCACTCGCCGCGTGGAAGGGACCGGAATTGTCGACGCTCGCGCTCTTTGTGATGACGGTCTGCGTATCGCTTGCGACCTTCCTCGGCGAGGCCGTCGGCATCGCGCTCTGGTACAAGGTCTCGCCGATGACGGTACTGTCGACAATATTCGATTTCGGTCTGGCGATCCGGCCCGGGTGGTATGTGCTCGGGGCCGGCCTTGCGGTCTGCCTGCTCGATGCCGTGCGAGCGTGGATGCAGCCACGGCGCGACCGTCCGGACCGGAGCGCGGCGGATCAGGTGTCCGCGGCTGGTGGGGTCTCGTTGGTGGAACGCCAGCGCGCATAGCGCCACGGCAGGAACCAGCGCGCCCTGGCTGGCGGCTCCGCCGGAACAAAATCGAGGCCCGAGGTTCCGTAGGGATGGCAGCGGCACAGCCGGCCAAGCGTCATCCATCCGCCCGCCCAAAGCCCGTGATGCCGCAGCGCATCATCGCCGTATTCGGAACAGGTCGGCAGATGCCGGCAATGAAACCCGATCAATGGCGACAGCGAATAACGATACAGTTGAATCAGCCCGCGACCGGCATTTCGTGGTGCCGAGCGGACACACCGGGCGATATTCGAGGTGGCGGCCCTGGCCGAGGATACAGGTTCGGTCATGTCTGAATGCGCCAATTGCCCCTGAAATAGGGACGATCTGGAACTTTACGACAAAGTTCCAGACCGAATTTGTTTTCGTGCTTTCGTTGCAGAGCAGCACTCAGGTCTGGACGCGAATCCCGCAGGCATATTAAAAATTACGCAGGGTGACGGGAGATCTCGAAAGACCGGTGGACAACAAGCCGGAACCTTTGTGGTGCGGGATTTCCGGGTAACCGGGGGATTTGCATGAAGCTGCGCCTGACCGGTGCGGTCGCACTGGGATGTCTCTTTGTGTCGTTCGCGGCGCCGGTCGCTGAAAGTGATCCGTCCCGTTCGGCGCCTATGCAATTCACGCTGCGGCAGGACGCAGTGAATTGCGATCCGAACTGCAAGGTCTGGATTTCGGCGACCGGTATGATCCGTGCCGATACCGCGCGTGATTTCGAAGTTTTCGCCGCCAAGAACAATCTCCGCGGTTCGACCGTTGTGCTCAATTCCGAGGGTGGATCGGTGCATGGCGCGATCGCGCTCGGCCGTTCGATCCGCAAGCTGAACATGACGACGACGGTCGGGCGCACCGTCGACACCAAAGGCGCATCCGATCCGCGGATCGCAAGCATCGTTCCGAAGGCCGACTGCGAGTCGATGTGCGCCTTCGTACTGCTGGCCGGCGCCAAGCGCATCGTGCCGCCGGAGGCGCGGGTGCGCGTGCATCAGATCTGGCTCGGTGATCGACGGGACGATGCCGCGGCCGCAAACTATTCCGCCGAGGATCTGGTGCTGGTGCAGCGGGATATCGGCAAGCTTGCGCAATACACCATCGAGATGGGCGGAAGCGTCGAGCTTCTGGAGGTGTCGCTTCGAATTCCCCCCTGGGAGCCGATGCGGCTGCTGAGCCGTGAGGAGATGCGGCGGATGAATCTCGACAATTCCGATGTCACCGACGCCCGCGCATCGCAGCCGCAATCGACCACCAGCGCGAGTCCGTCGCAGCTTCCGGTCAAGCGCATTTCGCTCACGGCGCAGGCTGAACGCGGATGGTTCACGGCCGAGCGCGCCGGCGTGACCACGCTTGCGCGCAAACATCCTCTGACGGTGGAAGGCGAGGATCTGGGGACCATCGACCTGGCGTTCACGTGCGGCAGGAATGCCGGCGAGTATATCGTGCTGTATTCCGAGACCCGGCGTGGGATCGGTGTCGACGCAGCACCGCTGACGAGCGTAGCATTGCGGCTGGCCAACACTGTCGTTCCGATGTCGCTTGAGGTCCCGCGGGCGGCGCGGGATGGAGGCGAGGCGCAGTCATTGGCGAGCGGAACCGTGACGGGTTCGATGCTGCAGAATTTTGCCTCGAGCCGGATGCGTTCGATCGTGATCGAAACCACGTCCGGGACTTCCGACCCGGCGGTGATCCGGATCGGCAATAGCGGCGCGGCCGCCGCCGTGACGCCTTTCATGGCCAGCTGCGCGCAGCACCCGGCGCGCGCGGAGCACGCCGTGCTGCAGGCCGGATCGCGCTAGCCCAAACGTCGGGGCAATCGTAGGCCGGCGCCTTATTCCGCCGCTTCGGTGGTGGCCGCGCGTTTTTTCTCGATCTGGTCGATCGCCGAGACCACCGCGTCGAAGGTCAGAAGCGTGGAGGCATGGCGCGCCTTGTAGTCGCGGACGGGCTCAAGGACTGCCACATCGGCCCATTTACCCTCCGGCGGGGCGCCATTCTCCTTCAGCATGCGCCGGACCGCGTCGCGCAGCGAGCGCAATTCCCCGGCCTGCGAGCCGATCACATTCCGGGCCATGATCGAGGAGGAGGCCTGGCCGAGCGCGCAGGCCTTCACGTCATGGCTGAAGTCGGTGACGGTATCGCCGTCCATTTTCAGGTCGACGGTGACGGTCGACCCGCACAATTTGGAGTGGGCGGTAGCGCTGCCATGCGCGTCAGGCATGCGTCCGATCCGGGGGATCGACCCCGCAAGCTCAAGAATCCGGGTGTTATAGACGTCATTCAACATGAAAAGAGCCGATGGTTCGGACCAGGAAACCGTATTTGTCTTGATCGGGTGACCGTCTATATATGGCCTCGGGACTGCAGCGTCCAAGCCCGGGGAGACGTCCGGGCGAATACCGGCGCTGCCGACCCCTGACAGAGCCTGGCGCCGCCGATAGGGCGCCGGTCGAACGGAGAGACCATGGACGCGATCGTGAAGCCCTGGCCAAAGCATCCCGCAGCCTCGTCGCAGGCCCAGCCGGATCATGCGCGCGCCGCACCCGCGCCGCTGGAGAGCCGGCCGACCCGCGAACAGGCCGAGGAGGCCGTTCGCACCCTGATCGCATTCGCCGGCGACGATCCGGCCCGCGAGGGCGTGCTGGAGACCCCCTCGCGGGTGGTCGAGGCCTATGAGGAGATGTTCCGCGGCTATACCGAAAGCGCGGCTGACGTTCTCGACAAGACCTTTGCCGAGGGCGAGGCCTATGACGATTTCGTCCTGGTGCGCGACATCACCTTCAATTCGCATTGCGAACATCACATCATGCCGTTCTTCGGCAAGGCGCATATTGCCTATCGGCCGGTCGGCCGGGTGGTGGGGCTGTCGAAGCTCGCGCGCCTCGTCGACGTGTTTGCCCGGCGTTTGCAGACGCAGGAGCATATGAGCGCGCAGATCATCACCGCCATCGACGAGATCCTGAAGCCGGCGGGCGTCGCTGTGATGATCGAGGCCGAGCATATGTGTATGTCGATCCGAGGCGTCACCAAGCCCGGCGCCCTGACGGTGACGACGCAATTCCGCGGCACGTTCCGGGACGATCCGAACGAGCAACTGCGCTTTATGAATTCGGTCCGTTCGCGGTAGCGTTAAGCACGCGGGTCGCCTCGAACTCCGCTCATTCCCGCGGAAGCGGGAATCCAGCTAATGCCTTTCCGCGTTGCCTGTTTGCGCTGGGTCCCCGCCGTTGCGGGGACGCGGGGAGATTGTTGCCGGATTTGCCATGGCTGAAAAAAGCGACATCGAGGAAGGCACACGTCTCCTCCCCAAATTCGACGCCGACGGACTTATCACCGCGGTCGCAACCGATGCCGCGACCGGCGAACTGCTGATGGTCGCGCACATGAATGCAGAGGCGCTGGCCAAAACCATCGCGACGGGTGACGCCCATTATTACAGCCGCTCGCGCAAGAAGCTCTGGCGCAAGGGCGAGGAGAGCGGCCACACCCAGCGCGTGATCGAGATCCGCGTCGATTGCGATCAGGACGCGGTGTGGCTCCGGGTCGAGCAGACGGGGCCGGGCGCTTGCCATACCGGACGCCGCTCGTGCTTCTATCGCGCGGTGCCGCTCGGGCAATCGGGCGAGGCGACGCTCGAGTTTCGCAACGCGGACAAGGCGTTCGATCCGGCGGACGCGTATAAGCGGTAACCGCCGAAGCGAGTCTCAGCTGCCGTTTCCGCTTCGCGCGAGCAGCACCCTGGCCCGCACCAGATGCGGCCGGTCGTACATCTTGCCGCCGATCCCAACCACGCCGGCCCCGGGCTGCGCTGCGAACGCGTCGATAATGCTGCGGGCATGCGCGATCGCGTCCGGCGTCGGGGTGAAGACCTCGTTGATGGCCGCGACTTGCGCCGGGTGGATCGCCATCTTGGCGGTGAAACCGTCGCGTCGCGCTTCCTCGCATTCGCGGCGCAGGCCAGTGTCGTTCCTGAAATCGACATAGACAGTGTCGATGGCAGCGACCCCTGCCGCCGCGGCGCCGGCGAGGCAGAGGGTGCGGGCCAGCCGGTAGGGATCGAGGAAGCGGCCGTCCGTGTCGCGGTTGGCCTCGGCGCCGAGTTCGGCGGACAGGTCCTCGGCGCCCCAGGTCAGCGCGGTCAGGCGCGGACTCGAACCGGAGTAAGTCCCGGTGGTGAACAGCGAGGCCGCGGTCTCTGTCGCCAGCGCCACGATGGCGATGCCACCGTCGGGCAGGCCCGCGATGGCCTCGCGCGCCGACAGCTTGGCATGCAGATGCGTGACTGACTCGCCGCCGGCGGCCTTCGGCAGCATGATCGCGTCGGGCCGCCCCGGCACGATGGCGTCGAGGTCGTCGTCGGTCAGCCCGGTATCGAGCGCGTTGATACGTACCAGCAGCTTCTGCCCGCCGCGCTTGGCGCCCTGCAAAAAGGTGAGGGCGGTCGCGCGCGCAGCGGCCTTGCGATCCGTCGACACGGAATCCTCGAGGTCCACGATCAGCGCGTCGGCGCCGCTGGTCACGCCCTTGTCGAGCTTCTTGTCGGAGTCGCCCGGGACGAACAGGAGCGAGCGCATTCAGGCAACCGGCCGCTTCTTGATGAAGGCCTGACGTTTGCACTCCGCAACCAGCTTGCCGTCCTGGTTGAAACAACGGTGCAGCAATTCGACGATGCCGGCATCAGGGCGCGACTTCGATTCGCGCTTGCCGATGATTTCGGTGGTGGAATGCAGCGTGTCGTTCTCGAAGACCGGATGCGGAAATCGGGTCTCCTGCATGCCGAGATTGGCGATGGTCGTGCCGGTCGAGATGTCACTCACTGACATGCCGATCATCAGTCCGAGCGTGAACAGCGAGTTCATCAACGGCTGGCCCCATTCGGTTTCGGTGGCGCAGAAATGCCGGTCGATATGCAAGGGCTGCGGGTTCAGCGTCATGTTGGAAAACAGCATGTTGTCCATCTGAGTCACCGTGCGGTAATAGCGGTGCTCATAGGTGCGGCCGGGCTCGAAATCCTCGAAATACAATCCGCCGCGCGGGTGCCGCCTGTCGTCGCTCATGAAGTTCCTCCCGCCGCGCAGGGCGCGGACTAAAATCCGTCTTAACCCTCCATTTACCATAATTCGCGAAAGTCGCGACGGTCGGGCAGGCAAGCGCAGCCGTCGGGCCGAGAAGGATTAAGCAGCATGGCGGTCGAAGCCACGACGGCAGCGGGACCTGCGGGGGCCACACCGGTCACCGCTGCGATTCGCAAGGCGTCGCAGGTCACCGGCGCCAAGTTCAGCTATCTGCTGGCAACCGCGAAGGTCGAATCCAACCTTAATCCGAATGCCGCCGCCAAGACCTCCTCGGCCGGCGGCCTGTTCCAGTTCATCGATCGGACCTGGATCGGCACGCTGAAAGAGGCCGGCCCGCATCTCGGCTATTCGCGCTATGCCGATGCGATCACCCGCACCGATGATGGTCGCTATGTGATTTCCGACCAGTCGATGCGGCGCGAGATCATGGCGCTGCGTCAGGATCCGACCGCGAATGCGCTGATGGCCGGCGTATTCACCAATTCCAACGCCAAGCACCTGACCAACAAGCTCGGACGCGCCCCGACGGACGGCGAGCTTTACATGGCCCATTTCATGGGCGCGAACGGGGCGGCGCGTCTGATATCGGCCGCCGAGAGCAATCCAGGCGCGGTCGCGGCGGAGTCGTTTTCCGCCGCCGCGCGGGCCAATCGCTCGATCTTCTTCGATAAGAGCGGCCGTGCCCGCTCGTTCGCCGAGGTCACGCAAAATCTTGCCGGCCGCTTCGACGTGGCGAAGTCCCGCGTCGCCGGTTTGAGCGGCGGTGAAGCGGTTCAGAGCACCGGCAATGTCGCGGAAACGGCGCGCGTTGCACGGGCCTATCAGATGACGGAAGCGACCGCGACCGTCCCCGCCATGGCTGCGGTCCCTGCCATCCCCGCGGCGCCGAATGTCGTACAGGCGGTGCAGAACGCAGTGCCGGGTGAGCGGGTCTTCCACAATCCGTATCGCACGGCCCAGCGTCCGCAACCGGTGAATGCCGCGGTGACCGAATTATGGGCTCCGAAGACGCGGACCACGCAGCAGGAGCAGGCGCGTCACATCGCCCGTGACCTGGAGCAAAGGACACGGCCCCGGTCGACGCAGCCTGAGGCGCAAGTCGCGCAGGTCGCGCAAGGCATGCCGGCGACCCAGCCGGTTCAGGCCGCGCAAACTTCGGAAGCCCAAGGCACCGCCAGCTATGGCGCGCTCGGGCTGTTCCAGGATACGAGGCCCGACGTGCGTTCGCTCTTCACGCATGGTGTGCGCGGCTAGGCGCAGTCACGCGCCGGCGCGGACGGGCAGTGCGCGCGTTAACACCCCGGCAATCTTCGCAAAGATTTATGGTGAACTCTTTGTTAAGGGCCGCGCGCTAGTCTTGGTATCAGCCGGCGGGGATATCGTCGCGTCAGCGTGTTGAGCCAGACATGATTGTGAGACAGTTTCTCTTTTGGTTGCGTAGTGCCCCCGCCGGCGAACGGGCTGATGCGACCGCTGCACTGGCCCGCGCCTATCTTTATTCAGATTTGTCGGACGACGATCTCGCGGCCGCAGAAGGCGCGATGACGATGCTGCTCGACGATGCATCGCCGCTGGTGCGCGGCGCGCTGGCCGACGTGCTCGCAGCGAGCGAATATGCGCCGGCCTCCGTCATCTACGCGCTCGCCGCCGATCAGCCGGAAATCGCAGCTGTCGTTCTGGAGCGCTCGCCGCTTCTGGTCGACGCCGACCTCGTGGATGCGGTGGCGACGCAGGGGCCGTCAGCGCAATGTGCCATTGCGCGGCGCGCGTATGTGCCGCGTTCTGTCGCCGCCGCCATCGCAGAAGTCGGTTCCGCCGAGGCATGTCTCGAACTGCTGGAAAACGACGGCGTCGACATCGCGTCGTTCTCGATCGACCGCATTGTCGAACGGTTCGGCCATCTCGCGCCGATCCGGGAAATCCTGCTGGCGGGCGAGGGGCTTTCCGCCTCCACGCGCCAGGCACTGGTCGCCAAACTGTCGGAGACGCTGGCCGAATTCGTGGTCGCGCGCGACTGGCTGAACGAAGATCGCGCCCGCCGCGTCGTCAAGGAGGCGTGCGAGAAGGCCACCGTGGTGCTTGCCGCAGGCACGCCGGAAGCTGAGGTGAGGCCGCTGATCCGGCATCTGCGCGAGAGCGGGCAACTAACCGCCGGCCTGATCTTGCGCGCGCTGCTGTCGGGCAACGTTACGATGTTCGAAGAATCCCTTGCCGATCTGTCCGGCATCTCGCTGTCGCGGGTGACGCGATTGGTGCATGACCGCCGGGGCGCCGGATTCCGCGCCGTTTATGAGGCGGCAGGATTGCCTGCGAGCGCCTATCCCGCCTTCCGCGAGGCGATCGCGAGCATGCAGGAAGACGGTTTCCTCGGCGATCCGTCCGGTTCCGCCCGCTTGAAACGCCGCATGATCGAGCGGGTGCTGACGCGCTGCACCAGCGCCGACGCCGAAGAGATTGCACCGCTCATCATGCTGTTGCGACGCTTCGCGACCGAGGCTGCCCGCGAAGAAGCGCGGATGTTCTGCGAAGATCTGGTCGACGGGCTTCAGACCGATCCCGCCGATCGGATGATCGCGGCCTGATCTGCACGCAACCACTTTCCTGAAGCGAAGAACTAACGCGATCTGGCCGGATCGCGGGCGTGTTCCGCGCTGTCGCGCAACGCCGATTTCAGGTCAGTGGGCCGGCCGTGCTTGTTCAGAAGATCGCGCACCGCTTCATCGACCAGTTCCTGAAGGGTAGTGGCGCGGTCTTCCGCAAGCTCGCTCAGGGCCCGCATGTCTTCGGGGTGAAATGCGATCAGCTTGCGCGGCATGTTGCCTGATCGCTAGTCCTGAGTCCGCGGATGGTGCTGATGCAGGAACACCGCCAGCTGCTCGCGCAGGGATTCGTCGCGCTCGGTGTGATGACCGGCGACAACGGCATCCTCGAACAGCCGCTGCTGAATCTCCTGCGGCAGGTCGCCCCATGCGGAGATGACAGCCTGTCCGAGCGCGAGTGAAAAGCGGCGTTCTTCGTCCATTGATGATCTCCTGCCGGGGAGAACGCGGCCTGCGGCCTCCGGTTCCGGGCTCAGCCTCGAGCCGGCGTCAGAAGCTGTCCGGCACCAGCGGCGGCGAGATCAGCCCGTCAAGGTAGCCCGGGCGGTGGCGGTTTTCATGCACCAGCAATTCGTCGGAGACGAGCCGCAGCTTGCCGGTCAACGCCGTCGCGATGTCCGCGATATCGGGTCTCGCATATTCGCGAACGATGGCGCGCACCGCATCGACATGCTGGTCGATCAGGGCGATCGGTATCCGATCCCTGTCGGGCGAATGTTCGAGCACCCGGCACAGACTTTCAGCGGCCGGCGGCCAGCGGATAGCCGAACGTCGCGGCATCGCCCTTCACGTCATGAGCGGCATGAAACAGTTCTTCGAAACTTCCCTTGGTGAAGCCGTGTTCTCTCACCGCCCGTCGCGCCGCATCCAGGCGGTCGCATTCCGCGGTCATCCACTCGCCGAATTCGCTCGATAATTGCGCGAGCGCTTCCTCGGCGCGCGCGAGCGGATCGTCTCCCGGCGCCACGAACTTGACCTTCAGCTTTTCGAGCCGGTTGACCGGAGTGATGATCTCGTGGTCGCCGAACAGCTGCACTTCGCACCGATTGTTCCTCGGTTCAGCCATGGGAGGGTCCTTTCGGGTCAGCCGGTTGTGCCTTTCCGAGCAAAGACTGTTGGGTGATGAAATCGGCATGGCCGCCGCGCCGGCGCTCGGGGCCGTTGTAGCCAGGATTGGCGGAGCGTCTCCGGTCGGGACCGAAATAGGTCTTGGTCCGGACGAACGGACGAGGATTCATCACGACGTTGACGATGCGTTCGTAAAGCGCCCGGGCCGAAAGCGGTTTGACCAGAAACTCGGTCACCCCGGCGTCGCGCGCGGCCGTTACCCGTCGTCTTTCGGAATGGCCGGTAAGCATGATGATCGGAACGAACGGGTTGGGATTGGCGCCGGGCTGGCGGATCATCTGGGTGAGTTCGAGCCCGTCGAAGATCGGCGTCGCCCAGTCGGTGATCAGGATATCGGGAACGTTGGCGTTGAAGGCTTCAAGTCCGGCGGCACCGTCTTCGGCTTCATGGACTTCGCGCGAACCGAAGCCTTGCAGGAGCGTGCGCACGATCCGCCTCATATGGGCGTTATCGTCGACCACGACGAAGCGCAGGCGGCTGAAATCGATGCGCGACATGAGCGATTGAACTACAATCCACGGGCGTAGCGGGCGAGGGTACGGCCTTCGCCGTTAACGAACGATTGAGGATAATCGCCGCGCAATCGGCAGATCAGTAGCCGAACTGCTCGCGCAGGATCCGCTCGTCGAGGCTGTGCCCGGTGTCGAACAGCATGTGCATGGAAATGTAATGATCCATGGCGATTTCGACGCGGGTCATGTCGCGCACCTCGGAATGGTCGGCGACGGCTGCGACCGGCCGTTTGTCCGGGTCGATCACCTCGATGGTGACCTGCGCGGAATCGGGGAGGAGGGCGCCGTGCCAGCGGCGCGGACGAAACGGGCTGATCGGGGTCAGCGCCAGCAAGGGGGCCTTGATCGGAATGATCGGGCCCTGGACCGAGAGATTGTAGGCGGTAGAGCCCGCAGGTGTCGCCACCATGACGCCATCGGCGACGAGTTCCGGCAGACGCTCCTTGCCGTCGATCATGATGCGCAGGCGTGCCGCCTGATAACTCTGGCGAAATGCGGACACCTCGTTGATCGCATAATGCTCATGCAATTGACCCGCCCGGTCGCTGGCGCGCATAACTAGGGGGTGGATCACCGTCGGCTCGGCCGCCGCCAGCCGCTCCTGCAGGCCGGTCTCGTTGAATTCATTCATCAGGAAGCCGACGGTGCCTCGATGCATCCCGTAAACGGGCTTGCCGGATCGCATCAGGGCGCGCAGCGTCTGCAGCATGAAGCCGTCGCCGCCGAGCGCGACCACAACGTCCGCGGCCTCGGGCTTGCAGTCGCCATACCGGGCGACGAGGCGTGCATGCGCCTCGACGGCCTCCGGGGCCGGGCTCGCCACGAAGGCGATTTTATCGTATCGGCGGCTCATCAAACCGGCTCGCTCATCGTGTCGTGCTTGCTATAACGGCCGCGCCCGGTATGCGAGCGGCTTTGAATCTGGATGTTCGAACGGGGTACAAGCTGGAACCGGGACACTTGCCCCGGGGACGCCTGTCCCCAAAGAGTTGCCCCCCAAGAGAGGACGTTATGGAACGCGTAGTGCTCGTCTATACGACTTATCCTTCGCTTGTCGAGGCGGAGAAGGCCGGACGCGCAGTGGTGGAGCAGAGGCTTGCGGCCTGCGTCAACATCCTGCCCGGGATGGTTTCGCATTACAGGTGGGAGGGGAAGCTCGAGCGCGGCGAAGAGGTGATCATGTTCATCAAGACGCGCGCCTCTTTCGCCGACCGGGTGCGCAAGGCGATCAAGGCCGGGCATCCCTACAAGACGCCCGCGATCATGGTGATCCCAGTGGAGTCGGTCGAGGACACCTATCTGCGCTGGATCATGGCGGAGACCGATCGCATGGCGATGGCCGGCGACTAGGGCAGGCCCGCCGGCGTCAGTAGACCAGACCGTCGCCCGCGAGCGCCAGCTTCAGCGACGTGTAGTCGTCGCATTGCGTGCCACAGATCGAAGCGATGGTCTCCAGGTGCTGCTCGGCCTTCGAACGGTCCCCGCGTTCCAGATGCCACATCCCGTAATATTGCCAGGTGCGGGTGTGGCTGGGATCGGCGGCAAGCGCGGTCTCATACCAGGTCCGGGCATCCTCGGTGCGGCCGAGTTTGCGGCTGGCAAAACCGATCAGGTTGGCGACGTCGGGATGCTCATCGCGCCCGAGCGAGCGCAACACGGTGATGGCCTGCTCATAATCCTGCTGCCTGTAGATCAGCGCATAGGCGTTTCGATAGCCTTCGATGAAGGGGAGCTCGGACTTTTTTTCCGGCGCCTTTTGCTTGCCTTCGCGCGGTGCGGGCTTGCGCTTGACCTTTGGGTCCTTGGCCTGACCGGCGGGATCCGCCGATTGCAGGCTCATGCCAGCGCCGGGATTTTCGACCCCGGCGGCATGCGCATTTGACCCAACGGTTGCCGATAAGGCGATGGCGCCGGTGAATGCCGCCGCAAGAAACGTGGAACGTAGCAGTTGCATCGCGGCCTCACGGTCTGTGGAGAGCATCTGCTCGCCAGCTCAGTAGGTCATGTTTCCGTTCAATGCGTCGCGCAGCGACGTGTATTCCTCGCAACCCTGTCCGCAGATCAACTGGATGCGCTCAAGATGCTGCTCGGCTTTCGCCCGGTCGCCGCGCTCGAGATGCCACATCCCGTAATATTGCCAGGTGCGCGAATGGTTCGGATCAGAAGCGAGGGCTTTCTCATACCAGGCGCGGGCGTCTTCGGTGCGGCCGAGCTTGCGGCTGGCAAAACCGATCAGATTGGCGATATCAGGGTGACCGTCGTGTCCCAGCGCTGCAAGGATCGCAATGCCGCGCGCATAATCCTGCCGCGTGTAGACCGCGTCATAGGCGAGCTTGTAGCCGTTGCGAAATTCGAGGTCGGATTTCTTGTCCGCCGGTTTGGCATCGGCAGGCTTGGAATCGGCGGGTTTGGTGTCGGGCGCCTTGCTGTCGGCGGCTGGCTTGGCGTCCTTCTTCTCGCCCGGTTTGTCGGTGGGAGCGGTGGCCGGCTTGGCAGGCTCATCGATACCCATGGCGTGAACCTGACCCGCCATGGCGGTCGCCAGAACGGCAACACCGGCAACAAGAAGGAAGCGTTTGATCATACGGGTTATCGCCCTGTGTTCGAGTGTTGGTCGGTGCAGCAGCGACAATAGTTCAAAACAATTCGCACGGACATCGCGCCATCCCTCGCACCTGATCAAACATACAGATTCTTCGTGTCAATCCGGTGCCTGTTACTCACAACGGCGTGATCTTGACTCCCCGGCGGCCGGAATGGATCATGGTTACCGCACTGGTTCTCCGGTCCGGCCGGAGAGGCAAGAGGGAACGCGGAACGGTCCGTTTCGACCGAAGCCGTGGCTGCCCCCGCAACTGTAAGCGGCGAATTTGCGTCCATTCATGGCCACTGGGAAACCGGGAAGGCCGGATGCAGGTGACGACCCGCGAGCCAGGAGACCTGCCAGCGCAGTCACCCAACCGGTGGGCGGGGCGTCCATACGGAGCGGCTGTTCGCAGCGGTGACGCTTAAATGCCGATGCGAAGGCCGCTGGGGTCTCCCAGCGACTTTTTCATAGGGCGTGAGCGGCGCTGACCGGCGCGGTGGCGATGTATGCCGTCGACGGTGGTAATGCGGGGTTCGCGTGTCCTTCGCGTCGGGTGTGTTCACCCAAGGCTCCGGCTCTGCCGGGGCGGCGAAGGATCGTAATGATGGGGGCTTTTTCCAATACAAGTCGCGGCCGAGCGGCAAGGCGAAGCGGGGCGACGGCACTTGCCGCTCTGCTGTCGTCGGCGGCCTTCGGCGGGGCCATGGCGCAGAGCGTCACGCTGCCGGATATCAACGTGACGAGCAGCCGGTTGACGGGGGTCGGGGGCATCGGCCGCCCGACGACGTCAGAACCGGCTCCTGGAACCGTGCAGGAGGCCGAGGCGGTGAGCGGCATCCTGTTCGGCGCGGCGGGGATCACGGGTGCGTCCACCACCGTGATCACGGCCGAGGATATCTCGCAGTCCCCAAGCATGACGGTGCAGGACATCCTCGCGCGCGAGGCGGGCGTGCAGGTCCAAAGCCTCTACGGCAGCGTCAACGGCGCCGGCAGCACCATCGATTTGCGCGGCTTCGGTGCGACCGCGCAATCCAATACGCTGATCCTGATCAACGGCCGCAGGCTCAACGACGTCGACATGGCGGCGGTCGATCTGTCGTCGATCCCACAGAACGGGATCGAGCGGATCGAGATTACCCGCGGTAATTCCGGCGCGGTCCTGTACGGCGACAATGCAGTCGGCGGCGTGGTCAACATCGTCACCAAGTCCGGCGTCAACCTGCCACCCTCGGCGCGGGTTGAGGCACTGGCCGGCTCCTATGGTTATCGCGAGGGGCGGGTGTCCGGGAGCACATCGTCCGGACCCTTTTCCGCGTCGGTCTATGGAAATGCCGTCACGTCAGACGGCTACCGCGTGAACAACCACCTCAATCAGCAAAATGCGGTCGGCGATCTTCGTTACACGACCGAGCAGGGATCGTGGTTTCTCAACCTGTCCGGCGACAACCAGCGGCTCGGATTTCCGGGAGAGCGCCGCGTCAATCCCTTCCTCGGGATCGATCAGATGACCACGGACCGCCGCGGTACCGATAAGCCCTATGACTACGGTGATAAGCAGGGCTACAGCGCGACCGGTGGTTTCACCCATATGCTGGCACCCGACATCGAACTGATTGTGGACGGCGGCTGGCGACGCAAGGATCAGCAGGCGGGATTCTTTTCCCCGTTCCAGGAAGCCTACGTCAACACCACGCTGTCGACCTATTCGCTGACGCCGCGCATGAAAATCAACACGCCGCTGTTCGGCCTGCCGTCGCGCATCATCACCGGTCTCGATTATTACGATTCCAGTTACGATTCCGATCGCAGCCAGTTTTCGGGCCTGGCGCCGATCCATCAATACAGGTTGGGGCAAAGCTCGCTCGGTGGTTATTGGCAACAGACCGTGTCGGTGCTTCCGACCACCGACCTGTCAGGCGGCATACGCGTGCAGCGCACGAGCGTGAACGCCAGAGACCAACTCGATCTCAATGCGCCGGGTGCCTCACCGGTCGTCTGCTTTCCGCCTTTCGGCTGCTTCGGCGATACGCAGGGAATTCCGCTCGATCAGGCCGAAACCAACCAAGCCTATCACGCCGGATTCGAACATCGCTTCAATTCGGTCTTTTCGGTCTTCGGCCGCGCGGCGCAGAGCTTTCGGACGCCCAATGTCGACGAGCGGGTCGGCATGGCGCCGAACGGGACGCCGACCAACTTCAATCTCAAGACGCAGACCTCACACGACATGGAAGCCGGCGTGCGGTTTAAATACGGACGGTTCGCGTTGCAGAGCAGCGTCTATCAGATGAAGCTTGAAAACGAGTTGATGTTCAATCCGGTGACTTTCATCAACTACAATCTCGATCCGACGCAGCGGCGCGGCGTCGAGACCATCGTGGGATGGCAGATCACCGACGATGTGCGGCTGAAGGGCAGCCTCACCTATATCGATGCCACGTTCCGCGAAGGTCAGTATGCCGGCAATCAGGTGCCGCTGGTGTCACCCTGGACCGGCAGCATCGGCGTGACATGGAACATCTTCAAGCGTCACCTGATGTTCGATGGCGTCGTGCGTTATGTCGGCGAGCGGCGGATGGACAACGATCAGGCGAATTTCCAGCCGCAGATCCCGGCGGTCACGCTGGTGGATGTGCGGCTGGGCGGCGAACTCGACCAGTTCTTCTGGGCGGCGTCGATCGAAAATCTCTTCAACGAGATGTATTACAATTACTCGGTCGCTAGCGCGACCCTCACCAATGTCGGCGTCTATAATGCGTATCCGCTGCCTGGCCGCACCTTCATGCTGCGCGCCGGCATGAAGTGGTAGGCTGCTAGGAACGAAAGACTAAGGGCCACCCGGCGAGGGCGGCCCTTTGTCGTTGCAGCGGTGGCAAGACTATAGCGACGGCGACCACATCGCCGGCACCAGGTCATAACCCGTAGCGGTCTTGGTGATGTAGCCGGAGGCGGGGAACGGCCAGTGATAGCCGTGTGCCAGCATCTTGTCGGCGGCAGCACGGTCGAGCAGCATCTTGCGGGTTTCGGCGGCCTTGTTGCCGTCGGCGTCGAACACCGCTTGCCAGGTTGGATTGCGCACGAACAGCCACGGATTGTTGGTGGCGTCGGCAACATAGAGCATCGACTTGTTGCCGTTTGCGATCGAATAGGCGGTGTGACCGGGGGTGTGCCCGGGGGCGGCGATGCTGGCGATGCCGGGCTCGACCTCCTTGCCGGGGGTAAAGCGCTGCACCTTGCCGGCGATGTCGCCGAAGATGCGGCGCGCATTCTTGAACGAGCCCTGGGCGGCTTCCGGCGCCCGCGTCATGTTGCCGTCGTCCATCCAGAACGCCCATTCGGCCTCGGGCACGTTGATCGAGGCGTTCGGGAAGAACAGCGCATTGTCTTTCCCCTTGATGCCGTTGATGTGGTCGGGATGGAAATGCGAAATGTAGATGGCGTCGACCGACTTCGGATCGATGCCGGCGGCAGCGAGATTGCCGGCGAAGGTGCCGGATTGCGGAGCAGGGCCAGCTGCCATCATCCCGCCGGTGCCAGTATCGAGCGCGATCAGCTTGGAGCCGGTATTGACCATCAAGGTCGTGAACGGAATGGGCACCACGTCGGTTGGCAGGAAGGCGTCGGCCAGCGCCTTCTGGACGTCGGGCAATTCGGCGTTGCGCACAAATGACGCATCGAGCTTGCGGTACCAGGTGCCGTCGTTGATCGCGGTCACCTCGTAGTCTCCGATCTTGAAGCGGTAGAAGCCAGGACCTTGCTGACCGCTTTGCGGCGCAGCGGCACGGGCGGCTTGCGGCGGCAGTGCGGCGCCGACGGCGGCTATCGCGGTGCCGGCAAGCAGGTGGCGGCGAGACAAGTCTGACATCACGCATTCTCCCTCGTTGGTGATTCGTTGGAATTTCGGCTTATTTGAGCATCAACACCGCAGGGCCGACGCTATTCCGGAACCCCGGAAAAGTCGGGCCCGACCTTGTTTTCAGCCAGCATGCCCCGTTACTCTGCCGCCCATAAATACCCGCCCCATGAAGGGCGGATAACGGGAGGAATTCATGAGGCCTTTTTCTGGCTGGGCTCGGACTCTGCTCGCCGCGATGGTCGCTGTCTGTTTCGCCGCCTCCGCGCAGGCGCAAAACTATCCGTCAAAGCCGATCACGCTGATCGTGCCGTTCCCGGCCGGCAGCACGACCGATCTGGTCGGGCGGATCCTGCAGGACGAACTGGCCAAGGCGGTCGGCCAGACCGTGGTCATCGACAATCGCGGCGGGGCAGGCGGCAGCGTCGGCACCGAAGCGGTCGCCCGCTCGGCGCCCGACGGCTATACGCTGCTGATGGGGACGATCGGCACGCATTCGATCAATCCGGCCGTCTACGCCAAGATCAACTACGATCCGATCAAGGATTTCGAGCCGATCATTCAGTTCGGCACCGCGCCGAACGTGCTCGTCGTGCATCCCAGTCTGCCGATCAAAAGCGTCGCCGACCTGATCGCCTATATCAAGGCCAATCCGGGCAAGGTGAATTACGGCTCGTCCGGTAACGGCACGTCCAACCATCTGTCGGGCGCGATGTTCGTTGCCCGCAACGGACTGAACGCGACGCACGTCCCCTACAAGGGCGGCGCGCAGGCCATCACCGATCTGCTGCGTGGCGAAATTCAATTTATGTTCTACCATTATCTGCCGCTGCTCGGTCATATTCAGGACGGCAAGCTGCGCGCAATCGCCAATACCAATGCGACCCGGATCGATGCATTGCCGGATGTGCCGGTGATGAAGGAAGCCGGCATGGATGACTTCGTTGTCTCGGCCTGGTTCGGGGTCTGGGCGCCCGCCAACACGCCGAAAGACGTCGTCACCAAGCTGAACGAGAACATCCTCAAGATCATCAACTCACCGCAGGTGAAGAAGAATCTGCTCACGCAGGGGATCGATCCGGTGGCCGGTTCGCCCGAGGACTTGCGCAAGCTGAACGAGGCCGAACTCGCCCGCTGGGCAAAGGCCGTTCAGCAGGCCGGCGCCAAGCTGTCGAACTAGAAAAATTACGGGAGGAACGTCATGAGACTGAAATTCACGGGCCTATCCGTCTGTGTTGCTGCAGGTCTGGCAGCGTTTGCTATGCCGGCGGCCGCTCAGCAATGGCCATCGAAGCCGGTCACGGTGATCGTGCCGTTTGCGGCCGGGGGCAATGTCGATGCCGCCGCGCGCATTTTCTCCGAGCGGCTGTCGTCGCGGCTCGGCCAGCAATTCGTCATCGAAAACAAGAGCGGTGCCGGCGGCAGCCTCGGCATCGGCGCGATGGCGAAGGCCAACCCGGATGGCTACACGCTGGCGGTGGTATCGGCGGGGACGCTGTTCATCCTGCCGCACATCTACAAGGAGAAGCTCGGCTATGACGGGCTGAAGGACATCCGGCCGATTGCCATGGTCGCGTATCAGCCCAACATGCTGATCGTCGATCCGAAGGTGCCGGCGAAAACGCCGGCCGAATTGTTCGCCTACATGAAGGCCAATCCGGACAAGCTGAGCTACGGCTCGTCCGGCATCGGCACGTCGCAACATCTGTGCATGGAATTGATCGTCCAGCATACTGGCGCCAAGATCGCACACGTGCCTTACCGGGCATCGAACCAGATTATCCAAGACCTGATTGGCGGCCAGATCCAGATGACCTGCGATCAATTCTCCACCGCCTACCCACAGGTGCAGGGGGGTAAGGCGCGCGCCATCGCGGTTTCCTCGCTGGAGCGCTATGCCGTGGACCCGTCGATCCCGGCGCTTGCCGAGACGGTACCCGGCCTCGAGGTCACATGGACGGCGGTGTTCGTGGCCCCCAGCAAGGTGCCGCCGGAGATCGCCGACAAGCTCGCCGCCGAGTTGCGGGAGATTGCAAAAGATCCGGCCATGATCGAACGCCTGAAGGGGCTCGGCGTGACGCCGATGAGCGTTACCGGAGCGGATTTGCAGAAAATGATCGCGACCGATTACGACAAGTGGAAGCCGATCGTGGAACGGGCGAAAATCCCGCAGCCCTGATCCGCCGCAGATCCTAAACCATATTGCAACTATCGCCATCATTGGCCGGGCATAAGCCGTCGAAGACGCCTTGTGTCCCGGCCAATTGCGTCCTTAAGCTAACGCGAATCGAGCATTGATGTGCTCGGGTATCACGCGCACAACGCGCTGTGATCGCGGGAGATTGATCGTGACGGACGTATCCCGGCGGACGGTGATTGGCGGCGCGGCGGCGATAGGGGGAGTGGCGATGGCTGGAGACGGAGATTCTTACGCGGGTCAGCCGCCTTATGGGCCGATGCCGGTGCCGCTGCAGGGCAAGGAATTGCCGTCGCTGCGCTATGCGCTGGGCGCCGCGCCGAACATCCCGCGCGACGGCGGCTGGTCGAAGGAAGCCACGGCGCTGAATTTTCCGGTCTCGCAGAAGCTGGCCGGCGTTTTGATGCAGCTCGATCCAGGGGCGTTGCGCGAATTGCACTGGCACGCCAACGCCGCCGAATGGGCCTATGTCATCAAGGGGGCCTGCCGGGTCACCACCATCGATCCGAACGGGCAATGCGAAATCGTCGATTTCGGTGCGGGGGATGTCTGGTACTTCCCCCGCGGGCACGGCCATTCGATCCAGGGCATCGGGACCGAGCCCTGTGAATTCATCCTGATCTTCGACAACGGCTATTTTTCGGAGTTCGGCACCTTCAGCATCACCGACTGGATCGGCCATGTGCCGGCGGAGGTGCTGGCCAAGAACTTTGCGGTGCCCGAATCCACCTTCGCGAATTTTCCGAAGAAGGAGGTTTATCTGGTGAAGGGGCCGGTGCCGCCGCCCCTTCCGGACAATCCCGCGCCCGGATCGCTCAATGCGCCGGCCGAGACCCACCGCTATCGCATGCTGGCGCAGCGTCCGCCGCAGGAATATCCCGGCGGCACGCTCCGGGTGGTCTCGCAGAAGGAGTTTCCGATCTCGACGACGATGACCGGCGCGCTGATGCGCGTGAAGCCGGGCGGATTGCGTGAACTTCATTGGCATCCCAATGCCGACGAGTGGCAGTATTACATCAAGGGCAGGGCACGGATGACTGTGTTCGGATCGGGTGGTCGCGCCCGCACCGAAGAATACGGCCCCGGCGATGTAGGTTACGCGCCGCAAGGCTTTGCCCATTACATCGAGAATATCGGCGACGACGAACTCGAACTCGTGCTCGCTTTCAACAACGGCGACTACCAGTCGATCTCGGCAACCGCCTGGTTCGCGGCCAATCCGCCCGAATTGCTGGCCACCAATTTCGGCGTCCCGGCTTCGACCTTCGCGGGATTCCCGAAGGCCGAAACGCCGATGCCGGATTGAGGTCTGTGGCATGAAGGCATTGCTGCGTTGTTTTGTGGCGTTGCGTTGTGCCGTGACGTTGCGTTGTGCCGTGACGCTGCTGCCACTCGTCGCTGCATCGTCCGCATTGGTTACGTCCGCATGGGCTCAGACCCTTGAGCCCGGGCGCTGGCGGGTGATGACCACGACCCTATCGGGGCCTATGACGCCACCGGAGGTCGCAACCCGGTGCCTCACGCCCGAGGATGTCGCCGACCTCGGCAAGACATTCGGACCGCAGGTCAAGACCGAAAATTCCGAATGCAAGCGAACGGAATTCACGCTCGAGCCCACCGGCCTGACTTGGCGACTGCAATGCAAGGGCCAGCTGAACATGGACGTCGCCGGGCAGTTCATCTTCGACAGCCCGACGCGATACAGCGCGATGGTCACCACCAGGGCCAGCATGCTCGATCAGATCGTGCAGCAGGGGATGGTGTCGATTTCGGCCGAACGCATCGGCGAGTGCCGGTAGCATTCGGCGGGTGTCGTTTGGCGCCAACAGCGGGCGCGACGCGCCTTAATCCGGCAGCACGGTCTTGGGG
The DNA here is from genome assembly GCF_059499825.1 of Pseudorhodoplanes sp. Classification (NCBI taxonomy): domain Bacteria; kingdom Pseudomonadati; phylum Pseudomonadota; class Alphaproteobacteria; order Hyphomicrobiales; genus Pseudorhodoplanes; species Pseudorhodoplanes sp. The sequence goes on along the minus strand of NZ_JCABZI010000002.1, from coordinate 19,698 downwards.
CGGGGATAGAGGTGGTCGGCCGCGACCTTGACCATGATCAGGATCGGCGTGGCCAGGAACGCACCGATCGGCCCCCACAGCCATGCCCAGAAGGCGAGCGACAGAAACACCGCCAGCGGATGCAGGAGCAACTGGCGGCCGATAATGGTCGGCACCAGGAAATGCCCTTCGATGAAGGTGAAGGACATGAACAGCGCTGGCGCGATCAGCGCCGGCAACAGCGTATCGAAGGTCAGAAGCCCGATCATGAAGAGGACAAAGTGCATCACTCCGGGGCCGACATAGGGGATGTAGTTCAGCGCGAACGCCAACGCGCCCCACAAGAGCGGTGCCGGAAATCCGAGCGACCAGGTCACGAGCGTGCAGACCAGCCCGACGCCGGCATTGATGATCGTCACCGTGAGCAGATAGCCGTTGAGGCTGCGCTCGGTGTCATTGAAAATCTTCAGGGCGCGCAGCCGTCCGTCCCGAGTGGCAAAAATATTGACGACATACTGGCGCATCGCCGCGCGGCCGAGCACAAAGAAAAACAGCGTCGCAAAAAAAAGAATGAATTGCACCATCGCCGGCGTGATGGTGCCGACCACGCTACCGATCACTTGCGTCGGCTGTGACACGTCCACCGTCACCCCGGACGATCCGGCGAAAGTCGAATACAGCTCCTTCAGCGCGGTCAGGGGCCGTTCCATGAACCGGAATTTTTCTTTGATATTGGCTCCGATCTCGCCCGACCGCGCGATCAGATCGGAAATTGGATCGGCAAGAAGCAGCACGGCGAAATAGAACATTGCGCCGATGATTGCCACGATCACCAGAGCCGGCACCCAGGCGGGCAGGCCGTGCCTGACCGCATAGCCGGTGAGCGGTCCGATGGTGAAGGCCACGATCAGCGCGGCAAGCAGCGGCACCAGCAACGGCCGCGCGAGATAGAGGAACACGCCGAACATGATCGTCGCCATCAGAATGGTGGCGAGCTGCGCCGTCATCTGCCAGAACGCGGTGGTATCCTCGAACGGGGTCGGGTCCATCGCGCCGATCCGCACACGGCCCGCCGTCACGGAAGGCGGTGCGGGTGGGCGTCCACCTGATTCCCGGGGCTCGGCCGGCTGTCCCGTCCGGGTGTTTCGCATCATATTCAAGATGTCTTGCCCCGTCGCGTTGCCGGCCCCTTGCCGCGCAGCACGGAACAATCCCGAAAAAGCGAATGGGTTCCATTGTCGCAAAAACTGACGGCGAACGCGGTCCTGTCCCGGTTCGGCACGATTTTCGTGGCATCGCGGTTGCACATCCCGTCACGGGATGAAGTCACCGGCCAGGATGTGCCGGAAGGGAGTGGCATGCCATGACCAAAAGAACGGCCGTGGGCTTTGCAATGATTGCCGTCGCCCTGGGTGCGGCAGGAACGCCGGCCCTGGCGCAGCAGCGCACGACCGATACGGTGGTGGGAAGCTGCGTCTATAGCGGCGGCGGCTCGCATTGCGTGCGGCAATACCGCTATGGCGATCCGGGCAATAGCGGAATCCGGTCGCTGCGCGAACCGATCCCCGAGGAAGTCGCCGAATTGCGTGAGCGCGAGATGCGCTGGGTCGAGCGCTGCCAGCCGATGCTGCGCCGTGACGCCTATGGCGTCGGCCGATACGTCTATGCCGCGCGCGGTTGCGAATACGGCCGGGACAGCGACTGAGCGTCCCGCGCTAGAACCGGCTCGGCCGTGCCGTGACCATCGGCGCGACCAGAAATACGATCAACAGCAGTCCCACCAGATCCATTGCGGTCATCCGCATCTCCCCATGGTGCCGGGATGGCGCGACCCCCGTCGCGCAATCCGGAGCGCGCATTCCTGCGCGCCTCGATAAACCCGCATCTCCCAATGCGATCCGGAACAATGGTGGGCGCGGCGGGCTAACGCCGGCTGAAGAAAGACGGTTAACTGGCGCACCGTGGCCACGAGACAACAGGCGCGATCCGCATTAGGATGGCGCGATGAGAACGATCGCCATCGCCCTCCTGATAGCTCTGTCTCCGGTGACGTCCGCGCTCGCCCAGAGCAAGGCTGCGACCACCAAGGCGCTTGCCACCCGGCCGACCACCGAGATGCAGCCCGCCGGTCCGAAGGCGCAGTCCGAAAAGCGGGCCAAGTCATGCGAGGAATACGGTGCCGGTTTCAAGCCGATTGAGGGGACCGGGACCTGCGTGAAGATCGGCGGCTATATCCGCATGCAGAGCGAGCGGTAGCGGCAGGCGTCAGCGCCTTCTGCGCATAACGCTTCGATCGGGTGCCAACCAAAAAGAAGCCCCACGCCGTTTCCGACGCGGGGCTGACTTGGTCCAATCGGATAGGGAGGTTCACGCCGCCGATTGCCCCTCAATTATCGCCGCGGCGCGGAAAATGTCGTCTCACAAGCTGTTGCGGCGCGTGACACCTCGTGAAACGGCGTTGGATGCAACCTGATCGGGTGCCGGACATTGCCAGCCCAGAGGTGATTCATGGGATGGGTTGGCCCGAATGGGCGCGTTTACAAGGACAAGCGCTGGGTGGTGTTCGCCGCGATCGGCGCGGCCTTCGTCGCGGTCGCTGGCTGGGTGAAGGGGCGCATGACGCGCAAGACGGACGACGGCGCGGAGGAGTGATGCGCAGTCGGCGGGCCGCAACGGATATGGGGCGCGTCTATTCGGGTCTCGGCAGTTGCGGCGCCGGCTGGCCCTTCTTGTCGGGGCAGGCATTATCCAGGACGGTGTACAGATCGGCCATGCCGAATTTCATCATCCTGGGCCCGAGGTCTCCCGCCGCGATCGTGATCTGAGAATCCCCCAGTTCGATCTTCGTCTGGGCGGTCACGAACCATGAGCCGTTCGGCTTCCTCAAAAACAGGGAGCAGTCGACTTTGGCGTCCGCCGGGTTGTTCTGAGCGGCTGCAACAGGCGCCGCAACGAGGGCAATCAGCAGGACAGGAATTTTCATGGTCATGCGCCTCGGCTTCGTCGCTGCGGGTCAGTGACCGAACGTGGTCGTCCGGCGACGGTTCCAGGTCGTCTGGCAGGGTGAGGTGGCGCAGCCGGCATCTCGTCCGCGCGGAGGACGGCCAGCGTCGCCAAGCAATGTTGATGTGCCGGCCGAGGGGATTGAGACCCCGACCTTCGGTTTACCAAGCAAGCAACGAGCCCCACGCATGATGAGGAACACCTGAGGTCCGGGGTGGTTGTCTGCCCATGAACACACACGGCATAGTCCAGGACGAGCGCGGGCAGGACCAGCCAGAGGACAAGAAGCGGGCTCAACAGAAATCCCAGACCAAAGTGGGTACAGCCAAACCCGAGCTGACGGACTACGAGAAGACGCCGGGGGCGGGTACGCTTCCAGGGCCGGGGAAAAACGACGACGCCACGGCGGGCTGATTGTCCCGACCTTCATCCGCAGCCAGGTCTCGGCCGCAAACGCTAGCTCGCATGACAAGATGCATTTGCGACTAGCCGAGGCGAGCGCTCGCGCAGAGAATTGCGGAGTCCGATCCGGCGTAACTGAAGGAAGCCCCCGCGGCGATTGAGGCCTACCGGAAACTCCGCGCGCCGGTTGCGGGCCAGTCCGGAGAGAGGCAATCTAAGACGCCGTTAGCAGAGTGGTGCCGGCTGAGGGGATTGAACCCCCGACCTTCGGTTTACAAAACCGCTGCTCTACCGCTGAGCTAAGCCGGCATTCCGTTTCGGAACAGTCACTTAGCAAATCAAATGCGAAGCTCAAGCCCGAATGTCTACCGATCTTCTACCATTTTTGGCGGGAGCTGATGGATTCTGTCGTCAGTCTGTTCTCCTGGCGCCGCGCGGCTGTGCCCATAGCAGCCCCGTGGATTTCGTCAAAAAGAAAACGGGGGCCGATCCTGCCACCGCATCAGTCCGACTCGTCATTGACTCCTAGAACCGGCCTACGGCGCCTTCTGTGCTGCCCGTATGGCGGCATCGACCTTGGCCACCGCGTCCTCCTGCATTCCCGGCAGGACATGGCTGTAGAGATCGAGCGTGATCCCGATCTTGCTGTGTCCCAGCCGCTCGCTGGCGACCTTCGGATGCACTCCCTGCTGTAGCAGCAGCGTGGCGTGCGTGTGCCGTAGATCATGAAACCGAATGCGGGGCAGGGTGGTGCCTGCGATGATCAGGGACCAGCGGTGGGTCAGGTTGTTCGGCTGGTGCGGGCTGCCATCCGCCTGGGTACAGACGAATGTATCGTCAGCCGGCCGCATGCCGAGCTTTAGAAACTCCTGAGCCTGCCGGAGCCGCCACGCCTTCAATTCTTCGATCATCGTAGAGCTGAGGGCAATGCTGCGCCCCTTGCCGGTCTTCGGTTCCTTATAGCGCACGACGTTGCCTGTCTGCTCTGCGCTCTCGACGACGGACAGCTTGCCGGTGGTCAGGTCAACGCTGCGCCAGCGCAGGCCGGCAATCTCACCACGCCGCATGCCGCAGAGGAGGGCGAGCATGGCGGGGATGAACAGCCGTGACGGTCGGACAGCTTCGATGGCCTGCGCTGTTTGCAGTAGGTCGAAGGTCATCATCGGCTTCTTTTCGACCTTGGGAGGGCGGACGGCATCGCATGGATTGCGGGCCAGCAGGCTCCACTCGACCGCTTGGGCAAGCGCCCCTTTCAAGATCGTGTGCATGTGATGGACCGTGCGAGGCGATAAACCGCCGGTGCCGTGCTTCCTGCGACCGCTCGTCAACGCCTCGGCATAGGCAGCCGAGATTTGGGGCGGCGTAAGCTTCGACAGGATGACGGTTCCGATGCGGGGACCAATAGTCTTGCGGCATACTTCCGTGTACCGCTGGTGGGTCTTGGGACTGACGTTCGGCTTCACTGTGTCGAGCCACCGGTCCAGATAGCCGGCGACGCTGACATTCTTGGCATCGATCAGGATGCCGCCCTCAAGCTCAGTCAGCTTCGCGCGGAGGAATGTCTGCGCCTCGGCCTTGTTCTTTGCGCCATCGGCCTTGAACCATTTGCGCTTACGCTTCGGCTTGCCGGTAACGGGATCGATGGTGCTCGTCTCGACGATGGCGAAATAGGTCGCGCCCTTCTTTACGATCGAGCCCTTCATTGGTCATCCTCCAATTTCGGATGTTGCCGTAGATATTCACGTCTCCATGCTTCAATCTCTTGAGGGGTGAGTGCGGCGGGTCGCTTGCTCGGATCGGCCGGTGCCGGCTTGATAATCATCAGTGCGTCCGGTCCGTGTCCGCTCAAGCCAACGGGCCGGCCGCGCCTGATGCGATCCTTCATGTCTTCGTCGGTGGAGCGCTCGTTGAATCCTATTGTGTGCCAGACCGGAATTTTTTCGCCGTCGATCTCGACGTCAGATACCTCGCGTGCGTACACGGTGGTGACGCTGTCAGGGTCCCACTTGTCATCCCCTCGGCCGATCTTGACCCATAAGATGTCCGGAACGATTTTCGCGAGGAACTTGGCTGTCGCACGCACGAGCGCGGCGGCGAGGTCACTCGACTCGTCATCAAAGCGCTCGCTTGTTTTGTTTGTCGCCATCACGGCAGCGACCAAGTGAAACAGGCTCGATGCTTCGGGACTACCCAACATCTCGTCGTTAGTGAAAGAGCGATCCAACCGGCGTTCGATTTCCTCGCTGACGGTGCGTCCGGTTTCGGCTGCTGCTGCGATCAGCTTCGCGTCGAGATCGGGATAAATCTTAAAGGTGCGGTTCTTCGATAGTTTTCCACCGGCATGGCGTGTTGGCCTACCTCGTTGTTTTGCTGTCGTTTTTTCGGACTTTGGCAACGATCGACTTCCTCCGCACTATTTTCGTACTGTATATGCCGCACCTTAACTTGACAATAGAACAAAGGCGGAATAGATAAAACAGACGGTTAATCCCGTACGAAAAGGAGAGCTGCCGATGGCACGGAAGCCGAGGGGGGCTGCGAAACCCTCAGAGATGACAACGGAGGAGGCGGTGCGCATGTGCCGCGAGAGTGTGACGGTGCCGCTATGGCCGCACACGGGCAAAGCCCTGGGCTGGAGCAGGGACAAAATCTACGCGGCGGCGCGGGCAGGGGAGATCGGCGGGCTTATCGAGGTCGGCGGGTCATACCGCGTTTCGACGGCGTGGCTTCGCCGAGTTCTGAGTCTTGATGGACAGGTGGCGGCATGAGCGACGCGGTTCTCAGCCGCCGGGGGCGCAGATTTCCTGATCACCATCCTGGCAATGGGGCAGCCGCGTCTCGTCGTTGAAGACCACGACAGCTCATTTTTTCGCATGGGTACCGAGCGTAGGCAGGCGCCATGACGGTTGTTGCATCACGCAAACTCGACAGAAGGGGCCGGGCAACCGGCTCTCTTCGCACCGGCAAACGTGGCAAGATCACTTGGCAGTTTTGTCCGCTGCCCTACGAAATGATGGGGTCTCCACCCTTCCGCGTCTTAGGCTTGGCCGAACGTCGCGTTCTGGATCGTATCCAATGCGAACACGGCATGCATGGCGGCGTCGATAACGGTCGCCTCATCGTGACATATCAAGATTTTGAGGAATTCGGGATCGATCGGCACGCAATCAAGCCTGCGATCAGCGTGTGCGTAGCCCTAGGCTTCGTCGAGGTCACGCAAAAAGGCCGCTCCGGCGTCGGCGAGTTTAGGAAGCCGAACGCTTTCCGGTTGACCTATCTGCCCGTGCCGCCAATGGGGCCAACCAACGAGTGGTCCAAGATTCAGACAATCGAAGAAGCGAAGGCAATCAAGGGCAAGATCAAGCGCGTGAGGGTGGCCAGGCTCAAGCGTTGGTCCAAGCCTCGGGTGACGTTCCTCGCGTACAGCAGGGAAGATATAGAAAGTAGTGTGGAAACTCACACCGAAACCAGGGCCGCATAGTGGTGGGCATTCACACCACGCCTCCCTTCTGTCCGGTGTGCATTTCACCACCGAACAAGGTGGGTAATTCCCCACTGGGTTCTAAATGCACCGCCAAGGAACTCACAAATAGAGAGCGTGGTGACCAGCGCGGAGCCCGTACTAGAAAAAGGGAAAAGGGGACAAAGAGGAAATGAAAGATGGGGCGACGAGGTTATCGTGCTCGACTTGAAAGCGGACTTAAACTCGATCTCAACTCACTAGCTCGACGCGGGACTATCCGGCCCGGCGCAGCCACCGGGCCGCGAGGCATAATTTGGACGCACAGTTATTGGGGCGACGTTGCTAGCGGAGTCATCACCGCCGATCTGAGCGGGACCGACGAAGGTTGGTTCCGTATCCAGATCGACGGCGGCCTCGATCAACGCATCATAGTCGTGGCTCGGCCTCGCCATTTCGGTGGTCGGCAATGGTTTTTCATCTGCCCCTATCTCAATCAACGCTGCATGGTGCTATGGATGCCACCAGGCGCGCGCCATTTTGCGTCTCGGCAACGGTGGGGCCGCCAGGTAGCTTACGCTTCGCAGTTCTGCGACCGCGACAACCGAGCGCACCGTGGGAAGGCCAAGATCAATGCGGATCTATGTCGAGTTGGGGGCTTCGATCCTGATGATTGGGACTTTCCCCCTAAGCCGAAATGGATGCGATGGTCCACCTACCAACGTGCCGAACGGCGTTTTGATGCCTACGATGAGATGCTTGAGGAGGGCCTCGCAGAGCTACTTACTAAATTTCAGCGGCGGGGCTGGCTGAAGTAATTCTCCTTTTCAATCAATGTCTGGATTCCGGTTCGGCAACTGATTTCGATATTCTCCAGCTTTGAGGCTCGGCCCGAACTTGTTGTTTCCTTGGCAAATCTGCGCCAGTGCCGGGCCCGAGAACTTGATGATATCGGCTACAGGCGGGACGGTTCGCGGTGTTCATGCCTAGCGATAGGCAAAGCCTTACCCGACCGCCACTACCGTCGGAGCGCCGACCTGATGGAGACAGACCTGGCTATAGCGGCAGAACAAGTCATCCAGTGAGGGCGTCGCAAAATTTCCTGGGCAAAATCATCGGATCTCTAGCGCGCCGTTCCGTTCGGGAGATCAAAGCTGGGGCCGCATACGCCGGCGCGGTGTTGTGAAGTCACCTACGGTAGCGTTTGCCTCGGCTTGAAAAGAGTACACCTCCGCACAACTAGTGTCACGTTTCAATCAACGTTGGTTGACTGAAACGTAACATGGCCAATACAAAACATGAAAGGAGTAAGCTCAAACCGGAGGCAGCAAATGGCAACGTGCGGCAAGTTTATTGCTTACTTTCGCGTGTCAACCGACCGTCAGGGCCGCTCGGGGCTTGGCCTGGAAGCGCAGCGTGAATCGGTTGCCCGCTATCTTAACGGTGGTGACTGGCAGATCATTTCGGAGTTCACCGAAGTCGAGTCCGGAAAGGTCTCTGATAGGCCCCAATTGGAAAAGGCGCTTGCTACAGCACGTTTGCACCGTTGTCCGCTGGTGGTGTCTAAGGTAGATCGCCTGACGCGATCTGTGGCTTTCCTGGGCCGTTTGCTTGAGGCTGGCGTGGACGTGCGTTTTGCCGATTTACCTCAAATCGAAGGAGCCACCGGGCGCTTCTTGCTGCAGCAAATGGTTTCGGTAGCCGAGTTGGAGGCTGGCATGATTTCAGCCCGCACGAGGGCGGCTCTGGCGGCTGCGAGGCGCCGCGGAGTGAAGCTTGGTGGTAACCGTGGCGTTGCCCCGTCTGACAAGGCACGCGCGCAGGCGCGGCGGGCAATTCAGCAGCGTGCAAATGTACGGGCGGCCGACATCGCGGAGAAGATCAAGGAACTTGAAATGCAGGGCGCCAACTCGCTGCGTGAGCTTGCCGCGGGCCTCAATGCGGCTGGCATCCCAACGGCGCGCGGTGAAGGAGAGTGGTCTGCGGTTCAGGTCCAACGCGTAAAGGCGCGTGTTCGAGCGGGTGCATAAGAAGGCCGCTAAGCGCGCACAAACAAATCGGAATAGAAAGCCTTTAGGCCTGCTCTGATCCGAGAAACCGGAGCCGGCTCATCGGGCGCTAAAGCGCACAGATAGGCGCGCGCAAGCTGACACCAGACGGGTCGCTTCACAGAGCGCCGCGTCTTCTTCCGGGGTACATACTTTAGTCATCCTCCACAACACGTGATCATTGATGGTTCCCCGCACGTATCGGGGCATCTCATCCACCTCCATTTTGATCCATGTCAGCGGTCCCGGGCGACCTCAGTGCTTGAACAAATATGACGAAAAGAACGAGACCTTGGTCATTGGTCACGTCCATCTGCCAGCTTTCGTCAGCCCATAAGTTGCCTGCGTGCTGCTGGAGTAATTGTCCAATTCGCTTAGCGGCATCAAGGCGAGCTTCGTTCGAGTCCCGGAGTTCCGACACCTCGGTCAACATGACGTGGGTGTCCGTTCGAACCTGAAAATGGAAGCGCACTGTTTACTCCAGAAAGCCCGCCCAATTTGCTTCTAGCAAAGAGGAGGGAGGAAGCGATGCGACGCCGGATGGAGCGTCGCTGAATCCGGAACAACTCCCTCTCTGAAATGTTCCGCCCCTTCTTTTGGCAATACAAAGTACAGCCACGCGATGCGCAAACGGCCCTTCGGGAGCCTTCCTTACGGTCAGTCCATCATGTCTTTTTACAATGGCGCATTTAAGTGCGTGGCTTATCTCCAGATAAGGAGCTACTGGAGGTTGGAATGAACTGGAAATTGAAAAGTCTCGTTGCGATGTCTCTTATCGGCGCGTTGCCGCTTCTCGTAGCTCCGGTGTCAGCAGCGCCCGGCGATGGAGTTTCCAAACATCAGCGCGTTCAAAAGCAGAAGGTTCGGAAGGGCCCTGCTGTCCGCAGTCATCAGTCCGCACCCGCTCGGTCAGCGTATCGTAACCACGCATGGCCCGACCCATCCCTCGATCGCCGCGGGCGACCCTATCGACCAAACTTCTATTCGCCCTGCACCGTCGATCTGGGTTATGGCCGCTTTGCGGACTGCAACTCCTGGAACAACTGATCTCCCCGAATTTAGTGGAGGACGGCGGGGCGTGCTGTTTCATCGAGGTTAACACTGTCTAATCGACCACCGATGGCCGCCTCCGCGACACGAAATAGGCTCGGCCGCCCCAAAGTGCCGAGCTCATAATCCGTGTGATTTAACATACGGCTCTCACGGATAGACATATCCGCGACCATTGTGATGTTTATAGAGAGGTCGGAGCTGCGTTTGACGTACGCTCCATTCTCGCGCACGGCGGAAACGCTTCATCGAATGCTATCGCAAGTGGCAGCCAACGCTGCCAGGCTAAAAAGGACAAGCGGAACGCGATCGAAGGGCCCGGGCGCATGTCGTTGCTGCGCAAGCCGTCCTCAGTCCTGTTTCGAATTTCAACACGGACCCTGGGACAGGACTGATTACTTCCTCTTTCTGCTTTACGATTGATCTCTTGAACTTCCTGCCGCGAAAGCTCAACCAGCGGGTTTTTGATTGTTCTTGGCATATTCACTGTCTTGATTACGCGAGGTCTACCGGACTTAATTTTACGATCGGCTTGACGTGCGCGAGAGTGATTCTTTCACCTCGTTCAGACGACATGCGCTTCACCGCCCGCGATGTGCGCCGCGTTTGCGATGGCTCAAAAAGGAACTTGTTAGATGCTCTATCCTGGCTTTGCCATCCAGTCGCGACCTATATGGCGGCGGCCTGCACCGAATGGGAAAACCACTCCGATGCGGGCCGTCCTTCAAAAGGGAAACGGTGCCGCTTTGCTTCACAAGGCCATTACGAGGGTCGCAGGTGTCTGGGGCTCAGTCCTGAGCACGCTGCGCAACAGGAACGAGGAAGCGGCCGGCGCCGCTTATCGCGTCATCCGGCTGGACCCGAACGGGCTGCCGATCGCATTTGATATGGTTGTCGCCAACAGCGAGGCTGAAGCGATCAGACAGTTTCGGGATCAGCTGAACGGAGAGAGCGCTGAGCTATGGCGAGGCGCCCGGCTCGTCGATACTTACTTTAGATGATCAGCGGATCAAGCAGTTCATTTCATTCGACAAGGAATCGCCGCGGCGCAGGATGACAACGGCCTGCCTTGACGTTTTTATTCTTTGTAACGCGCTCCGACGGGGCGGAATTCCCAGCGCGGTGCGGAGCGGGCGATCGAGTCGTTTGCCGAGTCGCGCTGGAGGTACAGTGACTGCGAGAAGCCCACGGCAATAGCACGCTGCTGGACAGCAGTCTGTCTGCTTCATCCTGCGTGAGGTTGCATATTTTGTTCATGCGGGTGGCAGGACCTACGAGCTTTCACCAGCGAACAGCGCAATCTTTGAGCTGGGTGGGGTCGGACCGCGCATTCATTATCGGTCTCAGCTTGCAACCTTTCTCGAGCTGCGCTCCGTGGGCGGCCTTCGCTCGTAGATTAAGCTGGTTTCAAATACGAAGAAATCTTAGGCTTGTTTGAAGCAACCAAGTCTCAATTACCGCCGAAAGCAAGGCTGCGGATAATCCTGATGGCGGAAGATTTGGCGTCATTGGAAACGGCTCGGGGTGCAGCTCGGCGCGCTCGCCTGGCCGGGTAGGGTTTCGTTTCAACCGTTTCATGATGTGCTCAGCATACTCGAACATCTTCGCTTCCGGGGCCGGGTAAGGGCCTGCACCTCCAGTTGGGTTGGTAGCTTCTCCGATGAACCGCCGCGTGTGGAGGAACTAAACGTTCTCACTTTCGTTTCCGATAGCTTCAACAACTTGGAGAAACGCCCATGCGAGCTTTCCTTATTCTCGTAGCGTCGGTCGCGCTGATTACAGCGGCCCATGCTCAACCTAAACCGGCGAACTCTGATCCCGCAACGCCGGCGGTCACAACACCTAACTCACCGAATAACCCTGGCGCCCCCGCGGCCGGCGCTAACAGCTTTACCGAAGGTCAAGCGAAGTCGCGCCTCGAAGACAACGGCTTTTCGAACGTCAGCGACCTGACAAAAGATCAGAACGGCGTCTGGCGTGGCAAGGGCAGCAAGGGCGGCAAATCTGTCGACGTGAGTGTCGACTATCAGGGCAATATCACGCCTCGTTAAGAAGGAATGCGACAATGACGACAACTATTTCCCGGCTATATAATTCTCACCGTGAGGCTCGCGCAGCGGTGCGCGACCTTGAAGCAGCCGGAGTCGACCACGGCGACATCAGTATCCTCGTAAGCAATGCAGACAGCTCTTACGACGAGAAAACGGGTACGTTTCCTGACCGAGATCTGGACGGAACCGATGATCGCGCTGAGGCAGCCGGAACTGGGGCTGGCATTGGCGCGGTCGCTGGTGGTACGGTGGGTGCGTTGACCGGCCTGGGTCTACTGGCAATTCCCGGAGTTGGTCCTATCGTCGCGGCAGGTTGGTTAGTCGCCACCCTGACAGGAGCGGCTGCTGGCGCTGCAACCGGCGGCTTGGTTGGGGCCTTGACGCAAGCTGGCGTTTCGAAAGAAGACGCTGATGTTTATGCTGAAGCCCTCCGCCGTGGTGGCGCCCTGGTAAGCGCTCGCGTCGAAGACAACAACGCATCGCGTCTGCAATCGATCATGGATCGGTCTTCGGTACGGGTGACGGATCGCGCGGCGGCCTACCGAGCTAGCGGATGGAAGTCCTTCGATCCGGCCGCGGCCCCCTACACCCCGGAACAAATTAGAAAAGAGCGTGAATTGTATCGTTAATGACGGTAACATGGCCCCGTTCTAAGTGAAGATCGGGGCGGTGTTGCGAGTCGGTGGTCCGCTGTGAGGATCCTTTGGGCAATATTCGGGTTATTGATGTCTGCTGCCGTACGGATCATATCCACTTTTTTGACTCGTTGATCTGGGCAGCAGGTCGGCGTCTGGGCCGACATAGCGCGCAAGCCATCAGTCAACTGCGTCGCAGCGCTACCCACTCGGAGACTTGCAGCTGACAGGTCGCAGTTGCTCGCTTGATCTAGCGCTAATCGGCGTTTTTTGCATACGCAGTTTGCCAATTCACTTAGATGCTGGCCCTTTTACTTCGCACCCCTCGGTCATCGCGCCAAGCCGGGCACTAAATCTCAATGGACCCTTACATACCTGTACTTTTGGCGTTCGGCATACTTGTGTTGCTGAGTGCTTGGTTACCGCTGCTGTTGCAAAAGCTGCCACTATCGTTGCCGATCGCATGTCTTGTTGTCGGTGCAGCTGTCTTTGCACTGCCAATTGTTCCGGGCGTCATTCCGCATCCGCAAGAGATACTAAAGCTCACGGAGCGGACGACCGAGCTGGTCGTCATTATCTCTTTAATGGGAGCGGGCCTTAAGCTCGACCGGGCCCTCACGTGGAGCACGGGCGGCGTCACGTGGCGACTTCTTGCGTTCGCTATGCCTCTCACCATCCTGCTGCTCGCGATTCTTGGATACAGCCTTTTGGGGCTAGGTGCAGCCGCCGCTGTCCTTATAGCGTCAGCGCTAGCTCCTACGGACCCGGTCTTGGCAAGCGACGTTCAAGTCGGTCCTCCACACGAGGGTCAAGAAGATGAGGTCCGGTACGCGCTTACGTCAGAAGCTGGATTGAATGACGGTCTTGCCTTTCCATTTGTCAATTTCGCTATCGCCATTGCTTTATCTACGTCCTCCGACGGCGAGTGGTTGGCAAGATGGTTCTTCTTTGATGTCATTTGGAAGCTGGTTGTTGGCTTGATGATAGGCGTGACAGTTGGCTATGTCCTCGCCTGGATCACCTTTCGATTGCCGCAGCGCGCTCGCTTGTCTCGCACAGGTGACGGGTTTGTGGCGCTCGGGATCACCGCCATAGCCTACAGCGTGACTGAACTAGCTTACGGCTATGGGTTTCTGGCCGTATTCGTTGCGGCCTTATCATTTCGAGCCAAAGAGCGTGCTCATGACTTTCATGCCAAGCTGCACGAGTTTACAGATCAGTTGGAACGTTTGTTGATGGCGGTTCTGCTGATTCTGTTGGGAGGGGCGATAACGGCAGGCGGTTTGCTGAAAGAGGTGACTTGGTCGGTGGTACTTTTCGCTGGCTTGGCACTCTTCGTTGTTCGCCCGGCCGTTGCCTACTTAAGTTTGTGGGGCAGGGCCGAGCCGGTACGGGAGCGATTAGTCATCAGCTTTTTTGGCATTCGAGGAATGGGCTCCATCTACTATTTGGCTTATGGCCTTGGGCACGCAAGCTTTTACTCAGAGGGTGTGCTGTGGAGTGCAGTGACACTGGTCATCGTTGCTTCAATCTTTATCCACGGATTAACTGTCACACCTGTTATGCGTTTTCTGGACGCGGAAAGATCGCAGTCGAAATCAGAATAGAGATCGTAACTTGGACCACGCCGTGGGGTGGAGATCCCGTGCTTTGAACTCATACGAGCGGACAGGAGTTTGTGTGGGCCGTGGTCCACTTAGCGCGCTTTCAGACCGGCATCTCGGAGGGCGGCGTAATGCCTGAACCCCGTCCCAGCGTCGATGCCCGCACTGTCACCGTGCGTGTGCGATCCGCCGGCGCGGTGGGCGAAAGCTCGTGCTTGCGCCCGACGGCGCCGAACTCACCAGTGCGCCCGTCACCCGGCATGTCGACAACGCCATGGTCAAGGCGATCGCCCGGGCGTTCCGCTGACGCGAAATGCTAGACAGTGGAGACTACGCCACCATTCGTGAGATCGCCAATTCGGAGAAGATCAACGAGTCGTACGTGGGTCGCGTCCTGAGGCTTACGCTGCTAGCGCCCGACATTGTATCGCCGGGCGACAGCCGGCAGAACTGCAGCTAGAGGGCCTGATGAGGCCGTTTCCGGTGGAGTGGAGCGAGCAGCGGCAGAATATATCCGTTACATAAAAAAGAGCGTGGCGGCCTAATAGCGCCAGTTATTTATAGAGGAACAGCGCGTCCCTGCAGACGAAATTCCCGAGGGCTCAAACCTGTCGCGTTGCGGAACGCGCGGGCGAAATGCGCCGGTGCGGAATAACCGAGCACGGTTGAGATTTTGGTGATGGACACGCCGCCGTCGCGCAGGAGCTCCAGTGCCCGCCTGCTGCGCATCATGTTCGCGATGCTGCGGAAGTCAGTGCCTTCGCGATTGAGCTCGCGCTGCAGCGTTCGCACGCTGGTATTGATCGAGCGTGCGGCGCTATCGATGGAGACATGTCCCGCCAGTACCTGAGACCAGACCTGCTGGGCGATGACGTCTCGCAGGTAGTTCATCTCGCCACATGCTACGCGTGCGCGCGCCACGTCCTCGGCCGTGACCAGCACATACGTGGGTTGCCGCTTGGGTTCTGCGCGCAGGTCTCTGGCGTCGAGTTGCACCGAAATCCGCGGAGCATCGAAGACGACCGGGGATTGGAAGGTGTCTTCGTAAATTGCGGCGCGCATTGGCCGAGGAAAGTCAAGCGCGATGAGTTGGGGCCGCCAGTCGGGCGGCAGATATTGTCTGCACACGCTCAGGATGACGCCGGCGGCGCCACAGGCTACATGCCGATATCCCTCCTGACCCTTGGCGGCGCTTATGTAATGTATTTGCGCTCGGTCATCGTCGAGCGTGATTGAGAGCGCATCGCCCTTGCTGTGAAAGCCGATGGTGGCGATGCCGCGCCGGATCGCGGCGCCCAGAGTCGGTACGCCGAGCAGATGCTGGCCCCAGCAGCCGTAGCTGGCGATCGAGAGGTGGGGCGCCACCAGCAAGCCGAAATGCTCATCTCCCGAAAGCCGCGCGACTGATTCAACGAAGGTCGTCATAGTCGCGTGCGGGATGAAGCAGTCCTGATCCTCGATTGCTTCAATATCGAGCATTGCGGCCCGGTTGGCGCGCGTGAGCAAGCGCTGGCCGAACGCGCGGCGCACGAATGCCGGGACGCCGGCGAGTGCGGTCACGGAAATTACCGGTGTGGAACTGAGGCCTCGCGAAATTTTGAGCGGGGCTGGCGCAAAATGGTTCGTCGGTTGCGGCATGGGGTGATCTAGTGCGCGTCGCAGGGTCTGGGACAAGGTTGAGCGGACTCACGCTATGCCACATTTCATTCGGCTTTAAGAGCGGTGGCGGCCGAGTTGCGGATCTAGAGATCAATTGCTTGGAGGGAACTCATGAAGGCCAACTTTCTGACCAGCCTTGTCCTGGCCGGCGGTCTGACCGTCGCTAGTGGGAGCGGGTCGTCTTTTGCGCTTACGCCGGACGAGGCGAAGGCGATCGCGATGGACGCCTATATCTACGGGTATTCGCTGATCACCACCGAAGTAACGCGGGTCCAAATGACCAATGTCGACAAAGTGGCGGGGACGCGGGGCCCAATGGGTCAGTTCATCAACATCCCGCGCTACCCGCCAGCCGATTACCGTGGTGTCTCAGCACCGAATGCCGACACGCTGTATTCCGCAGCCTGGATCGACCTCGAAAAGGAACCGACCGTTTTCAGTCATCCAGACATGGGCAAGAGATACTATCTCTTTCCTATGTACAGCCTGTGGATGCCGGTTATCCATTCGGCGGGCAGCCGCACTACCGGGGAAAAGGCGCAGACCTTCCTGCTGACTGGACCGGGTTGGAAAGGCGCAGTCCCGGCCGGCATGACCGAGATCAAGTTCCCGACTCGGTACATGCTGATCCTAGGGCGCACCTACGCTGACGGCACCGAGGCAGACTACAAGGCAGTGAACGCGCTGCAGGCACAATACGACCTGCGGCCGCTTTCGGCCGTTGGCAAGGATTACACCTATACGGCTCCCCCAGTCGATCCGAACCCCGGCTATTCGATGACCGATAAGCCTCAGGAGGTGATCCTGGGCCTTGGAACCGAGGGCTATTTCAAGATGATGGCCAGGCTGATGTGCAAAGACGCACCGCCGGCAGCCGAAGACGCGCCGATCCTCGCCGAAATGGCCAAGATCGGCATCACCGCGTGTAAGGACTTTGCGCTGTCATCGCTCGATCCCGCTGTGCAGGCGGCCTTGAAAGACCTCCCGCAGCAGGCGCTCGACAAGATCAACGCCAACAAGGCCGCGATGGGTGTAGAGGTGAAAGGCTGGCTGTTCACCAAGGGGCTCGGCCAGTACGGGACCGATTACATGAAGCGCGCGCTGGTCGCGGCGTTCGGTTGGCCGGCAAATCTGCAAGCGGATGCGGTTTATCCGTATACCGAGGTCGACAGTTCCGGACAACCGCTCAGCGGCGCAAACAAGTACACGCTGACCTTCGCCAAAGGGCAGGAGCCGCCGGTAAATGGCTTCTGGTCGATCACGATGTACCAGATCGACCAGGGCTGGTGGTTCGTGCCCAACGCGCTGAACAAATTCACCGTCAGCCCACGCAACAACCTCAAACCCAATCCGGACGGATCGGTCACGCTTTATTTCCAGGCCGAGTCGCCTGGCGCCGACAAGGAATCGAACTGGCTGCCGGCGCCGAAGGGAGCATTCCTTCCGATGCTGCGAATGTATTGGCCGAAGGAAGCCAATCCATCGATCCTCGACGGCACATGGTCGCCGCCGCAGATCGTGAAGGCGAACTGAGTGGCAGGGGCCGGAGGAGGTTTGCTCCGAATGGATCATGGCCGGGGGATCAATCCGGCCATCTTCCCGCCCGCCCATCTGCAGCTTACGCAGATACACTCTAAAGAAGTCCATAGCGGCGGTGACGCGTTGGGCCAACCAGGAAATGTTGGTCCAAAATTTACTAGCGATCGCCCTTATCGTCGTAGCTCGACTAGATGAGCCTCTTTATTACCTTAACCATGACTCTCGTCTGGCCGAAATCCCATCTGGACTAGGTGGTCTTCCGACATTGCTGTGGTGATTGCAGTTGAGGCAAAACACCGCGACGCGACGCATACCCCGAAATAGGCATGATGCGGCGATCAGACGCTTCGCGGGAGCATAGTCGTGTGATGACCGAGGTTCATCTGGCAGCAACGCCAGAAAGCCGAGCGAAGTTGGAACACCTCGAGGCGTAACCCTGCTGAGGTCCACCGCTCCGGTCGGCTCGGGGGGGCTGCGATCGCCATCAAAATCGTTTTGACCCAGCTCACAATCGCCGATGGTGCCACGGCAAGCCGCTGCAGGCTCGCTCCTTCAGCTACAGCGCCCTTGGCGGGAGATGCAGGCGGCGGGCCGACGCGTGTCAAAGTCGGAAACGGCAGGATTGTTGGCCGAGAGGCTGTGGAACGCAGATTGGGCTGAGGTTGTCGAAGCGGGAGGCAATGTTCGACATATTCAATGATGTCCTGCTCGCTTGCGACTGGCGCATCAATAAGGGGAGCGGGTCCCGCTATTTGATCCGTCCGTGCCGGCGGCTCGTCGCGGGCGGCGACGGCCGGGGTGTCGCCGGCGGCTTTGTGTCGTCAAGCAGCCTGACAGCAACAGGAAGTGCCTCGGGATCGCCACGATGAGATCAGTCTCAGCGATTACCGCGAGGGCAAGCATGAAGTTCGGAACGGTCAAGGCGATGCGTCGGCTGAGGCCGCGCTCGGCAAGCATCTTGTCCACGAACCCGTGGCTGTCGCCGCTTTGGGACACGAGCAGATGCTGCGCAGCACAAAATGTTCCCAACGTGGGCGATTTTGTGAAAGGATGACGGGCGCGCGAGGCGATGACAAAATCCTCGTGGTACAGCTGCTGAGAAACACTCGGGTCGGTCAGTCTGCGATTGCATTGTGCGCGAAATGTCCAATTTCGGTGCAAGCGCTACGGCTGAAAGTGCGGTCGGCAATTCCCCTCAATTCAAGCTAGTTTTGTCCGGGGACAACGTTCCACGAGCATGTGTTCTCTCGTCGCAGGCGTCTTCCGGACGACAAAGCTGACGCGAAACCGCCATTTGTTGCGCACGTATCACGGCCGAGATACCGGAGCTTATCAACTGCCAGCAGGGTCTTTGGAAACATACATCGCAGAGAGGACGACGCGTATATTAAACTCGGCAATCCCGGGCTACTCAAATTGCGTCAGTCCAACGGTGAAGTTTTCCGAATGCAGTGCGCTGTCCTTCCCAACGGAGGGCGGATGCTTGCTACCCGGATGTCACTGATATCGTGCCAAACGCCGACGAACTGAAGGCTTTGCCCTGATTATTAAACTCACGCGCCGAGGCAACCGACACCCAAAAAGCGAGGAACCTTACCTTGAGCGGGAGGGTTGCCAGCTTCAGTTGTGTACTGAGTGCTGCGCAGTCTATAGGCGCGCTGATTACTTCTTAGTCAAAACCAGACGACTTTTACCGAAAATCAATGCTGCTGCCTTAAGCAGTCTTCGTCGGGCTTCCTCGAATCTCATACCACGGCGCCGTGCCAGCGAGTGTCGGATGTAGATAGCGGAAGACACGCTAGGCCTGCGAAGCCGACGCGCGGGTCAGTCTAATCTTCGAGGATACAGGCATGATGCCTTCGAACCAGGCCGCGGTCACAGCGGGCGCCGGCTTTTTTGCCGACCGTCGAATCAGTACCAAGTTGTTCACAGGCTTTGCCGCTGTGTGCGCTGTATTGGCGGTAGCGGTTGGTTTCACTCTCTATGTTGCGAGCAGCGCCTCGACAACCGTCGAACGAATGGCCAACCTTAGAGTTCCGGTAGCTCTCGACAGTACCGAGCTCGTCGGCAACGTCTACTCGACGCTAGCCACGCTACGTGGGTATCTGCTGACGGGTAACCCGCAAGGCAAGAAAGATCGCGAAGCGATGTGGAAGGAGCTTGAAGCGACCAGCGCGTCTTTCGATTCCAAGGCGCAACGCTTCACCAATCCCGCCAACAAAAGAATGTGGATCGAAGCCAAGTCGCTGCTCGAGGAGTTCCGGTCTG